>NZ_JCADBN010000001.1:0-764830 GCF_059359135.1 Pseudonocardia sp. OZ21 | reverse complement strand
GGTGTGGGAGAGTAGGTCGCCGCCGACATCAAACTGTTTGTGGGCCCCCGCCGTCTGGCGGGGGCCCACTTTTTTGTGCGTTTTTAGTGGCACGTATGCCACTCCGCACCGACGGTCTGCGCCTGTCGGTGCGGCGGAATGCGGACTTGTCCACCTTGTGCTGGGCCTGTCCACAGATCCGCCGACAGTCTGGTCCGGCGATGCCCGCCGGCGCACGCTCGTTCTCGCGAGGATCACCAGCGAGCGAGGAGAGTGCGATGCACGAGACCTACACCACCGTTGTCGGCAATGTGGCCACCCGCGTGGATCTCCGGAGCCTTCCCGATGGGACGCCGCTCGCCAGCTTCAGAGTGGCGACCAACGAGCGCCGGCGTGATCGGGGCACCGGGTCGTGGCGCGACGGCGACTCGCTCTTCGTGAACGTCACGTGCTGGCGCGCACTGGGCGAGAACGTGCACGCCTCACTCGGTGTCGGCGATCCGATCATCGTTCACGGGAGGCTGTTCACCAGAAGCTGGGAGAAGGACGGCAGGCGCCAGAGCATGACGGAGATGGAGGGCTACGCGGTGGGGCCCGACCTCGCCCGCTCCACGGCCGCCGTACGGCGCACCAACCGTCCGGAGCTTTCCGGTGCCGAGGAGGCTCTCCCTGCGGATCTTCCCCCCGGTGAGCCCGACGACGACGGTGCAGCGGGCCTGTCACGGAACGAGCAGGTGGTTCAAAAGCAGCGGTCGGCGGCGCCGAACAGCGATGGTTTCCCGCGGTCCGGCGGTGACGTGGGCGCCGCCAGGCCGAGGCCGGCAGAGGCGGGCGTCGGTGCGTGAGCCGGACGGAACTACCATCGTTGTCGTGGCGGAGTTCATCTACAGCATGCAGAAGGTCCGGAAGGCCCACGGCGACAAGGTCATCCTCGACAACGTGACGTTGAACTTCCTGCCGGGAGCGAAGATCGGTGTCGTGGGGCCGAACGGTGCGGGCAAGTCGACCGTACTGAAAATCATGGCAGGCCTCGAGCAGGCCAACAACGGCGACGCCATGCTGGCGCCCGGTGCCACGGTCGGCATCCTCCAGCAGGAGCCGCCGCTGAATGAGGAGAAGACGGTCCTCGGCAACGTCGAGGAAGGGCTCGGTGAGATCAAGCAGCAGCTCGATCGCTACAACGAGATCGCCGAGCTGATGGCCACCGACTACTCCGACGAGCTCATGGAGGAGATGGGCACGCTCCAGGAGATCCTCGACCACAACGACGCCTGGGAGCTCGACTCCCAGCTCGAGCAGGCGATGGACGCCCTGCGGTGCCCGCCGCCCGATGCGTCGGTCAGCCAGCTGTCCGGTGGTGAACGGCGCCGGGTCGCGTTGTGCAAGCTGTTGCTCAGCAAGCCCGACCTGCTGCTCCTCGACGAGCCCACCAACCACCTCGACGCGGAGAGCGTCCTGTGGCTGGAGCAGCACCTCGCCGGTTACGCCGGGGCCGTACTGGCGGTCACCCACGACCGGTACTTCCTCGACAACGTCGCGGAGTGGATCCTCGAGATCGACCGCGGACGTACCTACCCGTACGAGGGCAACTACTCCACCTACCTGGAGAAGAAGGCCGAACGCCTCGCGGTCCAGGGCCGCAAGGACGTGAAGCTGCAGAAGCGCCTCGTGGAGGAGCTCGCGTGGGTGCGCTCCGGGGCGAAGGCCCGGCAGGCGAAGAGCCGGGCGCGTCTGCAGCGCTACGAGGAGATGGCGGCCGAAGCCGAGCAGCACCGCAAGCTCGACTTCGAGGAGATCCAGATCCCGGCGGGCCCGCGCCTGGGCAACATCGTTGTCGAGGTCAACAACCTCGACAAGGGCTTCGACGGCCGGGTGCTGATCAAGGATCTCTCCTTCTCCTTGCCGCGCAACGGCATCGTCGGCGTGATCGGGCCCAACGGCGTCGGCAAGACCACGCTGTTCAAGACGATCGTCGGACTGGAGGAGGCCGACTCCGGCACCGTCCGGGTCGGCGACACCGTGCGGCTGTCGTACGTCGACCAGAACCGCGCAGGCATCGACCCGAAGAAGAACGTGTGGGAGGTGGTCTCCGACGGGCTCGACCACATCAAGGTCGGGCAGTCCGAGATGCCGTCGCGCGCCTACGTCGCCGCGTTCGGCTTCAAGGGGCCCGACCAGCAGAAGCCCGCAGGTGTCCTGTCCGGTGGGGAGCGCAACCGGCTGAACCTGGCCATGACGCTCAAGCAGGGGGGCAACACGATCCTCCTGGACGAGCCCACCAACGACCTCGACGTGGAGACGCTGTCGTCGCTGGAGAACGCGCTGGAGCAGTTCCCCGGCTGTGCCGTGGTCATCTCCCACGACCGCTGGTTCCTGGACAGGGTCGTCACCCACATCCTCGCCTGGGAGGGCACGGACGAGAACCCGGCGTCCTGGTTCTGGTTCGAGGGCAACTTCGAGGCCTACGAGAAGAACAAGATCGAACGACTTGGGGCTGATGCCGCGCGTCCTCATCGGGTGACCCACCGTAAGCTCACACGCGACTGAGCGCTCACGCTCACCCGGCTGGCGGATCACGATCGGCTGAGGTGGTACGTCAGGAGGTCACGTGGGGTTGACGGGCGGAATCGAGAAATCCGGAAAGCCCGATCTCCTCGCGGCCGCCGCATCGCTGCGATGGGTGCGGCCGGATCTCACAGCGGCGCTCGCTGATCACGTCCTCGAGTGGGCCCTGGCGGCCGGTGAGCGGGACATCTGGCTCACCGCTGCCGGCTGGGCCCTGCACGGGCGCCAGGCCACCGGGGACGGGCGCGACACGGCATCGGCCGTCGTCGAGGCCCTGCCCCGGTGGGGCTCGGCGCCGTTGGCCGGCCCCGCGGCTCACCGGCTGCGGGTGGAGTTGGCGCTCGTCGCCGGTCGGGTGGGCGAACGGGGTGCTGCCCGGGCGCTCGTCGCACCGGTCACCGAGGAAGACGCAGTGCCGGAGCTTCGGGCCGAGGCGTTCTGCGTGCTCGCGCGGTGCGCCGTCGACGACGCCCCGGACCGTGTCGCCGCCGCGTTGCGCGACGCCGATGCCGCGTGGTCGAAGGTGGACCCGCCGTGCCGGGAGATCGGTGCGGCGTCCGTGGCGCTCGTGCGGGCCGCAGCGGAGCGGCAGGCAGGCCGGCCCGATGCTGCGGTCGACCACGCTGCAGAGGGGCTCACCCGGCTGGAACGCGGCCGGGAGTCGGGCACAGCAGGCACCCCGTCGGCACATCTCGCGGCGGCGCTCGCCGCGGAGTGGATCTCGGCGCTGCTCGACGCAGGTCGCGTTGCCGAGGCCCGCGAAGGATGCGTCCCGCTGATGCCCCGCCTCACGGCGCCGAGCCGGGCGAGCCGGCACCTCGCCCGCCTTCGGCTGACGGTCGCGAGGACGGTGGCGACCGTCGAGGCCGCGGCCACCACGGTGGAGGCGCTGGAACAGGCCGCGAGCGATGCCTCGGACAGCGACGTCCCCGACCTCGAGGCCGTGTGCCATGCGGCGTTGGGTGCGGTGCACGAGAAGGCCGGCAGGTCCGAACGGACGCGTGAGTCGATGCGCGCCGCCGACGCCGCCGAACGCCGTGACGACGACCGGTCCCGCAGGCTCCGGGCTGCGCTCGCCACACTCGCACTGGAGCCGCCGGCCGGCCTCCCGGCCCTGCGGGCTCGCCGCACCGCGCCAGCGCCGACCACGCCACCCGACACGCCCGATGTCACGGGTGCTCCGCCGAGCGATGATCGTGCCGGCGAATGGGTCATCCCGTGGGACGAGCTCTCCGGTGAGTCCCCGATCGGTGACCTGCTGGTTCGGAGCCTGCGGCCCGGTGGACGCAGTCACGAGCGGTCGGCCGACGACCTGAGGGGCGCCGGCGGCGGTTCCGTCGACGAGGACCCGCTCGGAGTCGCCGGGGGGCTGCCGGGGAGCGAAGCGACGGGCGCCGCCTCCAGCCGGCTGGACGACAGCTGGCTGGGTGCCGACTGGCTGAAGGGCGGTGCCCGCGGCTCCCTGAGTGACGACCTCTTCAAAGGTGGTCGTCTGGACGACCACCTGATGAGCAGCCTGCGCGACGACGTGCTGGGGCACGGTGCGAGCGGACGCCGCCGGCGGAGCGGTGAGCAGCCGGGCGACAGCCGCCCGAGCGCTGTCGGTTGGCTTCCCGGCCTGAACGCCGACGCGGTGAGCGCCAGGCGGACCGGCCGCAGCCGGGCGAGTGACCAACGGACGGACGACGGTGGGCTGAGCGCCGCGGACTGGTTGGCCGGTGGCGTCGGCGGCGAAGTGCTGAGCATCGGCGGCCGTGGCCGGGATGACGAGCACGCGGACGACACCGCGCTGAGCGGTACTTCGCGTGGCCTCGATGACGACGTGGCGGGCGGCGGATCTCGGACCGATGACACCGGGTCGGACCGGCGCCGGTTGAGCGCAGCGGACTGGCTGGCCGGCGGTGTCGGGTCCGTGCGTGACCGAGCGCCGCGTCGTCCCGTCGGGAAGGACGGGGCGGACCGCGACGAGGAGCGCTCCCGCCGGGAGGGGAGAGCACAGGCCTCGCGCCGTGCGCCGCGGCGTGAGGGTGGCCGGTCGGGTGCCCACCGGCCCTTGCGAGTGCTCGAGGATCTGCCCGGCGACGACGAAGCTGGCGGTGGCCGGCGCGGTGAGGACCGCGCTGCGCCGGACGGACGTCGTGACGAGCCGGACCGGGGACGCACCGATCCACCCAGCAACGGACGCCGCAAGCACCGGCTCGACGATCCCTGGGCCACCGGGCAGTGGTCGGTGGTGCCCCCCGCGGCCAAGCCCACGGAGCCGGTCCGGGATGCGGCGGAGCCGCCGGCGCGGGAGCCCGCCGTTCCCGCCGTCTCGACTGCCGAGGCCTGGCTGAACGCCGCACTCATCGATCTGGACCGCGTGCGGCACCGCGCGAAGCCCACCGGCTCGGCACCGGTCCCGGAGCCAGTCGGAACCGACGTCGAGGGGACCGCCGTCGCGATCGACCTCGTGAGGGAGGGGCAGCGCTTCACCGGTGGGAGCGCGGGCACCGTGGTGCGGGCGCTGGCCGACCGGCTCACCGATCGGCTGCCGCCGGGCGCCCGTCTCCGGTTGGACGACGCGGACGCTCTCTCTGTGGTGATGCCGGGCCGGGAGCGTGCTGAGGCTGCGGAGTGGATGCACCGCACGCTGCCTGGTCTCCTCGAGGGCTTCGAGGTGGACGGCGACCTGCCGGGCACGCACCTCCGGGCCGCGGTGCACGACGCCGGAGGTCCGGTCGGGGCGCAGATCCTGCAGCGGCTGGACAGCGGCGACAGCAGGCGCGGGAAGCGCGACGGGGAAGCTCGCTCCGGCAACGGCCGCGCCGCCCACGAGCGCTGGGGTGATCTCGGCGCCGCCGCCCGCTCGGCAGGCAAGGCCGACGCGGCGCCCTTCGGCTCGCGCCGGCGGCGCGCCCGCGAGGGCGGCACCGACCCGGACCAGGACAGCGACTGGGACGCGATGCGGAGCGCCGGGCCGTTCGGTGGCGCATCGTCGGACAGCGATCCCGACTTGTTGTGGGGCGGGGCCGACCCCCTGGAGCCGACGCGTCGGGCCGGCTCGCGATGGGACCGGTCGCGGGCAGCGGCAGCCGCTGCGCGACCGGACACTGCCGAGGGTGCTGCCGCGCACGGCCGGGATGCGGATCGGGACACGGACGCGGGCGCGGACTGGATGCGCGGCCCCGGTGGTGGGAAAGCGGAGCGTCGAGCCGCAGCGCGCGACACGACCGGCTACTCCTGGGGCACCGGTTCTGCCGGGAGCGGTTCTGCGGGCAGCGGTTCGACAGGAAACGGCTCTGCGCGGCACGGTTCGGCGGGCAACGGTTCCGCGGGGAACGGTTCGGCGGGCAACGGTTCCGCGGGGAACGGTTCGGCGGGCAACGGTTCCGCGGGGAACGGTTCGGTGCGGCACGGGTCAGCAGGCAACGGATCGTCGGCGGGGAACGGGGCCACGGATAGCAGTTCTGCTCGGCACGGATCGGCGGGGAACGGGTCCGCAGGGAACGAGTTGGCCGGGAGTGGATCCACTCGGAACGGGTCCGCGGATCGTGGTTCGGCCCGGCCCGGATCGGCCGGGAACGGGTCCGCAGGGAACGGGTCGGCCGGGAGCGGATCCGCAGGGAAGGCGTTCGCGGATAGCGGTTCGGAGCGGAACGGGTCGGCCGGCAAAGATTCGACACAGAACGGGTCCGCGCGGCACGGGTCGGCGGGTAACGGTTCGGCGGCAGGGAGCGGTTCTGCTCGGCACGGTTCGGCCGGGAACGGCTCCGCAGGTAGTGGCACCGCAGCCATCGGGTCGGCGGACAACGGGTCAGCAGGGAACGGGTCGACGGGCAACGGGCGCGTAGGCAGCGGCTCGGTAGGGAGCGGGAGCGGTACTGCCGGTAATGGCACCCGGGGAGACAGCGACACGACCGCCGGCGTCGCGAAGAACGGCCCTGCGAAGAACGGTACGGCGGAGAACAGCGCTGCGGAGAACGGGTCCGCGAAGAACGGCCCTGCGAAGAACGGCCCTGCGGAGAACGGCGCAGCGAAGAACGGCACCGCAAAGAACAGAACCGCGAGAACCAGCACCGCGGCGAACAGCGCCGTGGGCGCCGCAGCCGTCCCGTCCGCCTCGGAGCGGTCGGTTCAGGCGGGTTCGGCGGGGAGTGACTCCACGGCTCGCCGCTCGGCACGCGGCGGCTCTGCCGGGACGGGTGCTGTGGGGGCGGGCGCCGCGGGTCCGGCGGGGGATGACTCCGGTGACGGCACCGCGGGCGGCCGTTCCGTGGCCGCTCGTTCCGCGGGTGCGGGCTCGGCGGCCGAGGGTTCTGCCGGGGAAGGTTCTGCCGGAGACACCTCCGCGGCAGGGAGCGCGGCGAGCAGCACCGCGGAGAACGGCGCCGAACCGGGCGGGCGGCACGACGCCGCGGGCCGGACGCCGTTCCAGGTCGCGGGCGAAGAGGACGGCTCGGGCAACGGGACCAAGCGCCACCGGCACAGCACGGAGAGCGCGGCCGAACCCGCGTCGACCGAGGGGCTGGGGATCGCCGACCTCCTCGCCGGCGCGCTCGCCGCGTACCGGGGCATCTGAGCTGGGGGTCTGATCGGGGCACGCCCCGGGCGTCCGGGGGGCATCCGATGGGCACCGTCCTGGCAGATGGCCAGGGCTAGGGTGGCCGGGTCGCCGACGAGAACCGTCCATGGTGACCGGCCCGAATGACCTGGCCGCCGTCTATCCCCGGAGTTGCACTGTGACGAGCCGGACCCGTGAACGGGACGAAATTCCCGCGCCGGACCCCGAGCTGACCGACCTGGGCGCGCTCTACGCCCGCCACGCTCCCGACCTCGAGAGGGTCACGGGCGACCACCTCCCGATGCTGAAGGCCGCAGCCCGCGGACACCTGAAGCTCGCCCACCTGCGCGCCCGGGGGGAGCCGCTGATCCAGGTGCGCGACCCCGAACCCGCCGCCGCTGAGGGTGACGCCGGCGGCCAGCTGGGGCCCGTGGTGGAGATCGTCACCGACGACATGCCCTTCCTCGTGGAGTCGCTGCTCGCCGGAGTGGGCCGCGCGGGTGGTGACGTCGCGCGGCTGATCCACCCCATCGTCGTCGTGCGCCGTTCCGACGCGGGCGAGCTGACGGAGGTCCTCACCTCGGCCGACCCGGCCGGTCCGCCCCCGGACGCGCTCGTGGAGTCGTGGATCCGGCTCGATCTCACCCCGACGCCCGTCGACGTCGCCGAGCTGGAGCGCGAGCTCGGCCGGGTGCTGCGCGACGTGCGCGAGGTGGTGGAGGACGCCGAGCCGATGGTCGCCAAGGCCAGGGAGGTGGCCGACGCCCTGCCTGCGCAGCCCGTCGTGCCCGGCAGCACCCGGCCCGCGGACGTCGCGGAGCTCCTGCGCTGGCTCGCGGAGGACCACTTCACGTTCCTCGGCTACCGCTGCTACACCGCACCCGACGAGGGCGGCGACCTGCGCGCCGAATCCGGCTCGGGGCTGGGCGTGCTGCGCGGTAAGAACGGCGTCACCGCCGCGTTCGCGCCGCAGGTCGACGCGGCGGACCGGCCAGCCGACCTGCTGGTCCTCACCCGCGCCAACGCACTCAGCCCGCTGCGTCCCGTGCACCCGTACTACCTGGCGGTGCGGACCGTCGACGCCGATGGTCGGCTCGTCGGCGAGCACCGGTTCCTCGGCACCCTGACGGTGGCGGCGCTGCACGAGAACGTCCTCGACATCCCGGTGATCGAACGGAGGGTGCACAACGCCATCCGCCGGGCCGGCTTCCCGCTCGAGTCCTACTCGGGCCAGCAGATGCTCGAGGTGATCTCCGAGCTGCCGCGGGAAGAGCTGTTCAGCGCGAGCGAGCAGCGCCTGCACGACACGGCGGTGGGTGTGCTCGCCGTCGCCGGCCGGCGGGCCGTGCGGCTGTTCCTGCGCCCCGACCCCTACCGCCGGTTCATCTCCTGCCTCGTCTACCTGCCCCGCGACCGCTACACCACCGCGTCGCGCCTGCGGATGGCCGACGTGCTGCAGCGCAGGCTGGGTGGGCGGAGCGTCGACCACACCGCGCGCGTCTCGGAGTCGAACCTCGCACTCGTGCACTTCACGGTGCACACCGACGCGGGCGCGTCCGGGTTCGGTGACGTCGACGTCCCCGCGCTGCAGGACGAGCTGACCGAGGCCGCCCGCACCTGGGACGACCGGTTGCTGACCCAGCGCGACGGCGCAGGGTTCACCACGTTGCTGCCCGGCGTGCCCGAGGCGTACAAGGCGGCCGTCGCGCCCCAGCACGCCGTCGAGGACCTGCGCCGGATCGCCGCACTCGCCGGTCCGGGCGCGTTCGACGTGCGGCTCTACGGGGCGGCGGTTCCCGGGGCGGGGCCCGACGAGCGGCGGTTCAGTCTCTACCTCGCGGGGGCGCCTGCGACGCTGACCTCGGTGTTGCCCCTGCTCCAGCAGCTCGGCGTGGAGGTGCTCGACGAGCGCCCCTCGGAGTTCGTCCGCGGTGACGGGCTGCGCTGCTGGCTCTACGACTTCGGCATCCGGGTGGACGACGCCACGCGCGTCACGCTGGCCGAGCGCAGCGACGATGCCGTCGAGCGGGGCTTCTGCGCGGCGTTCAGCGCCGCGTGGCGCGGTGACGTCGAGACCGACAGGTTCTCCGCGCTCGTGCTGCGGGCCGGGTTGCCGTGGCGGGAGGTCGCGGTGCTGCGCGCGTACGCCCGCTACGCCCGCCAGCTCGGCGCGCCGTACGGGGCGCAGTACATGGCCAACACCCTGCTCGCGCACCCGGCGGCGGCCCGGGCCCTCGTCGCGTTGTTCCGGGCCCGGTTCGACCCGGCGATCGAGGACCGCGAACAGGAGATGGAGGCGGCGCTGGTGGAGGTGCGGCGGCTGATCGACGCTGTCACGGGCCTCGACGCCGACCGCATCCTCCGTGCGTACCTGGGGATGGTCACCGCCACCCTGCGGACCAACTGGTTCCGCGACCGGCCCTTCTTCTCCTTCAAGATCGACCCGGCTGTCGTGCCCGACATGCCGGCGCCGCGTCCGAAGTTCGAGATCTTCGTGTACTCGCCCCGCGTGGAGGGCGTGCACCTCCGGTTCGGGTCCGTCGCACGGGGCGGCCTGCGCTTCTCCGACCGGCCGCAGGACTACCGCACCGAGATCCTCGGTCTGGTCAAGGCGCAGGCGGTCAAGAACGCGGTGATCGTGCCGGTCGGGGCCAAGGGCGGCTTCATCGTGCGCCGCGACGACGCCGGTCCCGACGAGGTCGAGTACTGCTACCGGACGTTCATCTCCGGCCTGCTCGACCTCACCGACAACCTGGTCGTCCAGGACGGTGGGCCGAGCGTCACGGTGCCGCCGCCCGGTGTGGTCCGCCACGACGGGGACGACTCCTACCTGGTGGTCGCGGCGGACAAGGGCACCGCGCGGTTCTCCGACACCGCCAACGAGGTGGCCGCATCCTACGACTTCTGGCTGGGCGACGCGTTCGCCTCCGGCGGCTCCGTCGGCTATGACCACAAGGCGATGGGCATCACGGCGAAGGGTGCGTGGGAGAGCGTCAAGCGCCACTTCCGCGAGCTGGGGATCGACACGCAGAGCCAGGAGTTCACGGTCGTCGGCGTCGGTGACATGTCGGGCGACGTGTTCGGCAACGGGATGTTGCTGTCGCCCCACATCCGGCTGCTCGCGGCGTTCGACCACCGGCACGTCTTCGTCGACCCGGCGCCCGACGCCGCCCGCAGCTTCGCCGAGCGGCAGCGGATGTTCGCGCTGCCGCGCTCGTCGTGGGACGACTACGACCGCTCGGTGATCAGCCCCGGCGGCGGGGTGTGGCCGCGCACGGCGAAGTCCGTACCGGTCGGGCCGGAGATCCGGGCCGCTCTGGGGATTGCCGACGACGTGACGAAGCTCAGCCCGCCGGAGCTGATCGCAGCGATCCTGCGCGCCCGGGCCGACCTCCTGTGGAACGGCGGGATCGGCACCTACGTCAAGGCGTCGGACGAGTCCCAGGCCGCCGCCGGGGACAAGGCGAACGACGCCGTGCGGGCGGACGGCTCCGAGCTGCGCGTGAAGGTGGTGGGTGAGGGCGGCAACCTCGGCCTCACCCAGCGTGGGCGCATCGAGTTCGCCCGGCGCGGCGGGAAGATCAACACCGACGCGATCGACAACTCGGCCGGCGTGGACTGCTCCGACCACGAGGTCAACATCAAGATCCTGCTCGACCGGCTCGTGGCCGCGGGCGAGCTGGACCGCACCGGACGCAACGCGCTGCTCGTCGAGATGACCGACGAGGTGTCCGACCTCGTCCTCGACGACAACCGTGACCAGAACGTGGTGCTGGGCATCGCGCGGGCGCACGCGTCGTCGATGGTGAACGTGCACGGCAGGCTCACCACCGACCTCGTCGCGCGCCACGGGCTGGACCGGAAGCTCGAGGTGCTGCCCGACAAGAAGGGCTTCGCCGCCCTGGAGGCCGCGGGGGCGGGCCTGACCAGCCCGGAGCTCGCCACACTCCTCGCGCACACCAAGCTCGACCTCACCACCCAGCTGCTGGCCACCGACCTGCCCGACAGCTCGACCTTCACCGGTCGGCTGCCGGCGTACTTCCCCCGGCCCCTGCGCGAACGCTTCCCCGCGGCGATCGCCGGGCACCCGCTGCGCCGGGAGATCGTCACCACCCAGCTGGTCAACGAGATGGTGGACGGCGCCGGGATGACGTACGCGTTCCGGTTGGGGGAGGAGCTCTCCGCCGGACCGGCCGACGCGGCGCGGGCCTACGCCGTGACCACCGCTGTGTTCGACCTGCCCCAGCTGTGGGAGGACGTGCGCAACCCGCGGATCCCCACGGCGGTGTCCGACCAGATCGTGCTGGAGACGCGGCGGCTGCTCGACCGCGTGTCGCGCTGGTTCCTCACGAACCGGCCGCAGCCACTGGCCGTCGGTGCCGAGACCGCTCGCTTCGCCGCCACCGTCCGGGAGTTGCGCGCCGAGCTGCCGACGCTGCTGCGCGGCCGCGAGCTCGCCACCGTCGAGAAGCTGTCGGCGGAGCTGCGGTCGTCCGGGGTGGACGGGGGCTGCGCCATGCGGGCCGGGGCGCTGATGTACGGGTTCGGGCTGCTGGACGTCGTCGAGCTCACCGAGCTGTCCGAGCGCGACCGCGAGCCACGCGAGCCACGCGAGGTGGCCGCGCTGTACTACGGCCTGTCCGAGCACCTGGGCATCGACGTGGCCCTGACGTCGGTCAGCGCGCTGGAACGCGGCGACCGCTGGCACGCGCTGGCCCGCCTGGCGCTGCGCGACGACCTGTACGGGTCGCTGCGGGCGATCACCCTCGACGCTCTGCGCGAGGCCGCGCCGGGCACTCCGGTGGACGCGGCGATCGTGCAGTGGGAGAAGGCGAACGCCTCCCGGCTCGTGCGGGCCCGGGCCGCACTGCACGAGGTGGGCACGGCGGGACAGCTCGACCTCGCGACCCTGTCGGTGATCTCGCGACAGCTCCGCGGGCTAGCGCGCTAGGTTCAGCGCGCTCCTAGCCGCACCGTCCGATGGCCGGGCACCCAGGGTGCCCGGCCACCGGCCACCGGTCCGATGCTGAGAGGGTGGGCGATGTGGCTCGCTTCGTCACGCAGGTGCCCCTGCGCTGGACCGATCAGGACTCCTACCGGCATCTCAACCACGCCCGCGCGGTGACGTTGCTGGAGGAGGCCCGGATCGACCTGTTCTTCGACACCGCCGCGGCCGAGGGGCTCCACGGCTTCACCCACGGGCTGCTCGTCGCCGGGCTGAACGTCGACTACCGGCGGCAGGTCCCGTACCGGCCGCATCCGTTGCGCGTGGGGATGTGGGTGGACGAGGTGCGCGCTGCAGCGTTCCGGATCTGGTACGAGATGCACGAGGGACCGGCGGAGGACGACCCGGTGGCGGTCGTGGCCTGGACGCGGATGGCCACCTACAACCTCGACGCGCAGCGGCCGCGGCGGCTGGCCGACGACGAGCGCGGCTTCCTGGAGCGGTGGTCGGCATGACCGCGCTCACGGTGCCCGACGCCGACGAGCGGGGCGACCTCGGCGCCTTCGTGGCGCGGGTGGTGCGGCTCGACCAGATGGCCACGGTGCGGCTGCGCGCCAGCCGAGGCACCGTCACGGCCTGGGCGTCCACCCCGTTCGACGTGCTGGCCTCGCGCGCGGTGCACGGCGTGCTCGAACCCGCCGACGTCACGGTGCCCGCCGCCGGGTTGCTCACCGCGCTGACGGTGGAACGCGCCGAGACGGTCGACCCGGGCGCGGGTGGGCTCTGGCAGGGTGAGCTCCCCCCTGACGAGGGCTGGGCCTCCGTCGACGACGTTCCGGCCGCGGAGCTCGAAGGACTCACCGAGCGCGGGCTCGTGCTGGCGAGGGAGAACGCCGGGCCGCTGGGCCCACCGGCATCCCTGCTGGACCAGACCGTCCTCACCGTCAGCGCCGGGTCGGGGCCGCCGGTCCGGATCCCGTTGCGCTGCCTGTTCGCGCTGTCCGGGATGGGGTTCCTCGGTGACACGGGAGGCGACGAGGCGGGCAGCACGGTGCGGGTGTCGGCCACCGGCAGCTGGATGCGGCTCGACGCCCGCTACGGCGCCGTGGTCCGCCGCCGCGTCACGGCCCTTCCGCTCCTGCTGGCCTGACTCGCGTCACTGGCTGTCGAGGGCGAGCCGCAGGCCGAGCCCGATCAGCACCACGCCGGAGAGCTGGGTCAGGCGCCGCCGTACCGAGGAGCGCGCGAAGATCTCCTTGGACCGGTTGATGAACCAGATGACCAGCGTGAACCAGATGGCGTCGACCACTCCCCACAGGACGGCCAGCAGCGGGAGGGTGGCGGGCACCGAGAAGCCTGCCGGCACGAACTGGGGGAGGAAGGACAGCGCGAAGACCGCCGCCTTCGGGTTGGTGAGGTTGGCGATCACGCCGGTGCGGTAGGACTGCCACCCCGACGGGCCGGTGCCGGCTGTGGCCTCTGGCTGTTCGAACGTCGAGCTGCCGCGCCATGCGGTGCGCAGCGCCTGGGCCCCGAGCACGATCAGCACCACCGCACCGACCACCCGCAGCACGCTGTACGCGACCTCGGACGCCGTGATCAGCGCGGTGAGGCCGGCGGCGGCGGCCACGCCCCAGAGCACGAGCGCGGTCTCGTTGCCCAGCATCGTCATGAGCGCGGACCGGCGGCCGTCCCGCATCGCCTGGCGCAGGATCACCGCTGCTCCCGGACCCGGAACCATCGCGAGCAGCAGGCAGGTGCCGAGGAACACCGCCAGTTCGTGGAGCACGTCCGGATGGTAGGTCGGTGCCGGCGCCGCAATGCGACAGCTGTCGCGGGCATCACGCCGACCCGGGGCCGGTCAGGTGAGCCAGGCCGCCGTGTCCGGCGGCAGCAGGTTGCCCTGGAGCTGCCCGCTGGCCAGCAGCACGTCGCCCGGCGGGAGCGGCACGGCCTCGGCGGAGGCGTTGAGCGCGCACACGAGGGTGGAACCGGCGCGGCGGAACGCGAGGCAGCCGGCAGGCGCCCCGAACCACTCGACACTGCGCCCGTGGAAGGCGGGGTGCGTCTTGCGCAGCTCCACGGCCCGGCGGATCAGGGACAGCGTGGACGCGGTGTCCTCCAGCTGGTCGGCTGCGGTGAGCTCGCCGTACCCGGGCGGCATCGGGAGCCACGGCTCGCCGCTGGTGAACCCGAAACCGGGCGCGCCACCCTCCCACGGCATCGGCACCCGGCAGGCGTCCCGCCCGCGTTCGGTGCGGCCCGAGCGTTCCCAGATCGGGTCCTGCAGCACGGAGTCAGGAAGCTCGGCATCGGGCAGTCCGAGCTCCTCGCCGTTGTACAGGCACACCACGCCGGGCAACGCGAGCTCGACGAGCGCCATCGCCCGCGCCCTCGCGCGCCCGGCCGGCCCCCCGCCGTAGCGGGTGACCGGGCGGGACACCTCATGGGTGGACAGCGTCCACGTCGGCGGTGCGCCCACCTTCTCGACGGCGGCCAGCGAGCTCTCGATGGCCTCCCGGACAGCGTCGGCGTCGAACGAGGCCTGCAGGAGCCGGATGTCGACGCCGAGGTGCAGCTCGTCGGGACGCAGGTAGTGGGCGAACCGTTCGACGTCGCGCAGGCGGACCTCGCCCGCCAGCACCCGCCCCGGGTAGTGGTCGAGCACCGCGCGGATCATGCGGTGGACGTCGTGCACACCGTCGTGGTCGAACCGCGGATCCTCGTCGAGGGTCGCCGTCAACAGGACGTCGGCACCGGGCGTGTCCTCGGAGTCGTCGGGCAGGTCGTCCGGCTTGCTCATGCCGAGTGCGGTGTCGATGTGGAAGCCGTCGACGCCGCGGTCCAGCCAGAAGCGCAGCGTCTTCTCCGTGTCGGCCCACACCTCCGGGTTGGTCCAGTTGAGATCGGGCTGGTCGGGGGACCGGAGATGCAGATACCACTCCCCGGGGCCCCACTCGCCGTCGTCGTGGAGGTCCTGCACGCGCGTCCACGCGGGGCCGCCGAAGATGCTGGTCCAGTTGTTCGGCGGTTGTTCGCCGTCCGGTCCGCGGCCGGGCCGGAAGTGGTAGCGCGCCCGCTCGGGACTGGCCGGGGCGGCGTCGAGTGCCGCGCGGAACCACTCGTGCTCGCTGGACGTGTGGTTGGGCACCAGGTCGATCGTGACGCGGAGCCCGTGCTCGTGGGCGTCGGTGACGAGACCGTCGAAGGTGTCCAGGCCACCGAAGACGTGGTCGACGTTGCGCGGGTCGGCCACGTCGTAGCCGTGGTCGACCATCGGTGAGGTGTAGAACGGCGTGAGCCGTAGGGCGTCGGCCCCCAGCAGCTCCAGATAGCCCAGCCGCGACCGGACGCCCTCGAGATCGCCCACGCCATCGCCGTCCGAGTCGGAGAACGACCGGACGTAGATCTGGTACACCACGGCGTCCCGCCACCACTGCACGGGGGAGATCTTGCCAAACCCCGGGCGACAAGGGGACGAATCGCCGCCTGTCCTTCGCTCAGAAGTCGCTGTTCACCATGCTCGCGGCGGCGTATGTGAGGTATTTCCACAGCTGCGCACGGTGCGCGTCGTCCAGCCCCGCCTCGTCGACGGCCACCTGCATGCAGCGCAGCCACGCGTCCCGCTCGATCGGCCCGACCTTGAACGGCGCGTGCCGCATCCGCAGCCGCGGATGCCCGCGCTGGTCGGAGTAGGTGCGCGGACCGCCCCAGTACTGCTCGAGGAACATCCGCAGCCGGACCTCGGCCGGGCCGAGGTCCTCCTCCGGGTAGAGCGGGCGCAGCACCTCGTCCTCGCGGACCTGCTCGTAGAAGCGAGACACGATCTTGTCGAAGACCGGCGCTCCGCCGACTTCGGCGTAGAAGTTCTGTGGATCGGTCACAGGTCCATCATTCCTTGCCGCGCGGGCGGCGGCTCAGGGCACCGTCGGACGCGTGACGTGCGCGGGTAGCAGGCCGGGGCGGGGCACGCCTGCGTCGTCCAGCGCGTCGGCGATGGCCGCGTTGAGTGCGCGCTGCACGGCGAACTGCTGGCCCGGCTTGACCTTCACCGTCATCCGCAGCGTGATTCCTTCCGGTCCCACGCGCTCGACCCCCAGCACCTCCGGTGCCTCCAGCACGGCCTCGGCCACGTCCTTGCCCGCCACCCGCTCCCTGGCGGTGTCGGAGACGACCTCGGTGGCCTCGGCGATGTCGGCGCTGTGCGCCAGTGGAAGGTCGATGACGGCGACCGCGTAGCCCTGGCTCTTGTTGCCGACCCGCAGGATCTCGCCGTTGCGCACGTACCAGACCGTGCCGTTGACGTCGCGGACCGTCGTGATGCGCAGCCCCACCGACTCGACCACACCGCTGGCCTCGCCCAGGTCGACGATGTCGCCGACGCCGTACTGGTCCTCCAGCAGCATGAACACGCCCGACAGGAAGTCGCGGACGAGGTTCTGCGCGCCGAAGCCGACCGCGACGCCCACGATGCCGGCCGAGGCCAGGATCGGCCCCAGCGCCACCCCGAACTCGGCCAGCACCATGACCGAGCCGATCAGCAGCACCACCGCGGAGCTGAGCGAGCGCAGCACCGACCCGATCGTGCGAGCCCGCTGCGCCCGCCGCTGCGACACCGGACCGCCGTTGTCGCCGGTCCGCAGCCGCCGCGGCGCCCGCCCGACCAGCCGGGTGATCCGGGAGTTGGTGGCGCCGTCGACGACCTGGTTGATGGCCCGGTGGAGCAGGAACCGGGCGGTGCACGCCAGCACGATGATCAGCGCGACGTGCAGCGCCGCGGTGACCACCGTGTCGGCCGACCGGGACAGGAAGTCGTTGTTGGTGAGCCGGTAGATCGCCGCGCACCAGGAGCCGGCGTCGTCGGCGCAGGCCGGGCGCACGGGGAGCAGGTTCTCACCGGAGATGCCGTCGGGGATCGTCGCGAGCACGGTCACGAAAGCTCCAGTCCGGTGTGCGCGGCAAGGAAGGCGAGCTGGTCGGTGGCGAGTGCGACGGTGCGCGACACGGACCGGGCGCCGTGCCCGACGTCGGTCTCGCGGCGGATCAGGACGGGGCGGGTCTGAGGGTCACCCGTGGTGTCGTGCTGCAGCGCGGCACACATCTTGCGCGCGTGGAGCGGGTCGACCCTGGTGTCGGACTCGAACACCGTGAACAGCACCGCGGGGTACGCGACGCCCGGCCGCACGTGGTGGTAGGGCGAGTAGGACAGCAGCCAGCCCAGCTCCTGCGGGTCGGCGGCCGTGCCGTACTCGTCGTTCCACGTGCGGCCCAGCGAGAACTCCTCGTACCGCACCATGTCGAGCAGCGGGGCGGAGCAGACCACGGCCCGGTACAGCTCGGGTCGCTGGGTGAGGGCGGCCCCGACGAGCAGACCGCCGTTGGAGCCACCCATGATCGCCAGCGAGCCGGCCGTGGTGTCGCCCGCGTCGATCAGCGCGGAAGCCGCGGCGTGCAGGTCGTCGAACACGTTCTGCTTGTTCGCCCGGTTGCCGGCGAGGTGCCAGTCCTCGCCCTCCTCACCGCCCCCGCGTAGCGAGACCAGCGCGTACACGCCACCGGCCGCCACCCAGGCCAGCGCCTGCGCGCTGTAGGCGGGCTCGCGGCTGATCCCGAACCCGCCGTAACCCGTGACCAGCGCGGGACGGGAGCGGGCGGGGCCCGCGGGGGTGATCACGAACATCCGCACGGTCTGGCCGTCCGCCGAGGTGAACGTCCGGTGCTCGGTGCGCACCGCAGGCACGGTGACCGCGCCGGGGGCCGCAACATCGAGGACGCTCTGGCCGGTGGCGAGGTCGAAGCGGTGCACCTGCGGCGGGGTGACCAGGTCCGTCCAGCCGAACCAGACGCGTCCCGCCTGCTCGGGGGTGTCGCTGTCGGCGACGGAGAGACCGGTGAGCGAACCGGTGCCGGGCAGCGGCACGGTGCTCAGCGGTGCCCCGTCGGCGGCGTGCAGCGCCAGTTCGGCCACGGCGTGCCGGGCCCTGGCCAGCACCAGCAGCGGGTCGCCCCCTGGCTCGCCCGGCTCCAGCCGCCGCACCGCCTGCAGTACCGACTGCGGGTCCTCACCGACCAGCTCGCGCCAGTGCTCCCGGCCGGGCGTACGCGGGTCGGTGACGGCCAGCCGCCAGCGCGGTGCTCCGTCGGTGGTGTGCACGTACAGCAGCCCGTCGCGGTCGACCCAGGCGTGGCACTGCACGTCGTCGTCCTGCGTGAGCACCGGCGTCAGGGGGCCGGTCTTCTCGCCGAGCTCCGCGATCCAGACGCTGTCGCGCCGCGCCGTGCCGACGTTGCCGGTGACGACGAGCCACGTCCCGTCCCGGGAGACGCGCACCCCGTAGTAGGTGTGCTCCTCGTAGAGCCCGGGGCCGTCGACGAGCTCGTCGGACTCCGTGGGCGTGCCCACCCGGTGGCGCCATATGCGCCGGTGGAGGGCCTGCTCGCCGTCGGGCGCATCGTTCTCACCGACCATCCGGACGAAGACGAACTCGTCGCCCCCGGGCAGCCACGCCACGTCGGAGTAACGGCAGCGGTCGATCGGCGGCTCGACGTCCTCGCCGGTGTCGACGTCGAGCACGTGCAGCACCGAGTGCTCGTCGCCGCCGCTGGAGAGCTGGTAGGCCAGCTGCCTGCCCTCGAGGTCGGGCACCCAGCTGTCGAGGGTGGTGAGGCCGGTCGGGTCGAGCACCGTGGGGTCGAGCAGCACCCGCTCGGTGCCGTCGGCCTCCCGGACGTGGAGCACGGCGTGCTCCTGACCGGGCTCGCGGCGGGTGGAGAACGACCGGCCCGCCCGCCACAGCGGCGCCGACACGGAACCGGCGGAGAGGAGGTCGGTCAGGGTCGAGGCGAGAGCGGCACGGCCGGGGAGCGCGTCGATATGCTGCTGGGTCAGGGTGTCCTGGGCGGCTGACCAGGCCTGAGTGCGGGGGTCCTCGGGGTCTTCCAGCCAGCGGTACGGGTCGGCGACCCGGTGCCCGTGCAGGTCCTCGACGAGGCCCAGCCGCTCGGCGTCGGGGTAGGGGCGGGGAGCGTCCACGCGGGCCGAGGTTACGTCACCGGGATCAGTGCCCCCCGCCCCCTCCGGGCCGTCGCCGGGCGCCGAGCGAATGACCGTCGTCAGGTGCGCGGCAGGAAGCGGGCGACCGCGCACGAAAACCGGGCGACTCGCGGGGGGCCCCGCGAGTCGCCCGTTACGCGTGCGCGAGTCGCCCGCTTTCTCAGTGCCCTCGGGGCCCTCGGCGGGCGCCGACGTGCTCCGGTGCGGGCGCGTCGGACGGGGGGAGCGTCGGGCAGGCTTCGGGTGCTCCGAAGACCGTGCGCACCGGCAGCACGCCCGCCCACCGGCCGCCCTCCGCGATGTCCTCGTCGTCGTCGCCGGGAGGCCCGGTGCGCACCTTGACGCTGGCTTCGGCGAGGTCGATGCCGAACACCGCGGTGGCGGCCAGCTCGCGCGGCGAAGGCTGGCGGGCGTGCTCCCAGGAGCCGGGGGAGAGCTGCTCGACGATCGCGCGCAAGGCGGCGAGCCGCTCGGTGGGATCGGTGACGGCCCTGGCGGTGCCGTGCACCACCGCGCTGCGGTAGTTCATCGAGTGGTGGAACACCGAACGGGCGTAGACGACGCCGTCGAGATGGGTCACCGTCAGGCAGACCGGGGCGCCGTCCGCGATGCGCAGGTAGCCGGCCCCGGTGGATCCGTGCACGTAGACGGTGTCGTCGATCCGCCCGTATCCGGTGGGCAGCACCACCGGAGCGCCGTCGCGCACCAGACCGAGATGGCACACCAGCCCGGCGTCGAGCACCGCGTGCAGGTCGGCCTGCGTGCTGCGTGCCCGCTCGCGAAGTCGTGTGATGGTGCTGCGGGGGGTGGGGGAGAGGCTCACATCCCCTATCGTGGGACGGCCAGTGGCATCGTGGCAGGGCCAATCCCGCCCGAGTTCGGAAGGCCACTCATGGAGCTGCCGCCGCTTCACCTCGACCGGAACGCCGACCGGCCGCTCGCGGTGCAGCTCGCCGACGCTCTGCGGGCCGTCACCGCCGGGGGCACCCTGCGTGCGGGGGACCGGCTGCCGTCCACCCGCGAGCTGGCCGCCACCCTCGGCGTGAGCCGCACGGTCACCGCCGCGGCCTACGACCAGCTGCTCGCCGAAGGCTGGGCCGTCGGACGGCGCGGGGCGGGCACGTTCGTCGTGGGCGCGCCTGCCGGACCCCCGGCCCACCCGCGCCCGGCCGCGCCGCCTCCGCCGGCCGGGAGACGCCGGTCCGGCGTGATCTCGCTGCGCCCGGGCACCCCGTGTCTCGAGGTGCTCGACCGGGCCGCGTGGCGCCGGGCCTGGCGGGCCGCCGCCGACCCGGCACCGGACGTGGGGCCCGACCCCGTCGGGCTCCCGGCGTTCCGGGTGGCCGTGGTGGAGCACCTGCTCCGGCACCGCGGGCTGGCCGCCGATCCCGCGCAGGTGCTCGCCACCGGCGGCAGCACGGCGGCCGTCGCCGAGCTGGCGCGCACCCTGCCCGCCGGAGCGCGCGTGGCGGTGGAGGAGCCGGGGTACCAGCGGGCGGTCGCCGCGCTGCGGGCCGCCGGGCTCACCGTGGTGCCCGTGCCGGTGGACGCGGCAGGCCTGGTGGTGGAGGCCGTCCCGCCCGGGCTCGCGGCGGTGTACTGCACCCCGGCGCACCAGTACCCGCTGGGCGCCCGGCTCTCCGCGGCACGCAGGCTGGCGCTGGTGGAGCGCGCCCGCGCCGAGGGCTTCCTCGTGATCGAGGACGACTACGACGGCGAGCTGCGCTACGACGTCGCCCCGCTGCCCCTGCTCGCCGCCCTGGGCCCGGACGTCGTGGCGCACCTCGGGACCACGAGCAAGCTGCTCACCCCGACCCTCGGCGCGGGGTGGCTGGTGGCTCCCCCTGCCGTGCGCGCCGCGGTCCTCGGGCTGCGCGACCGCACCGGCATCCGGCCCGTCCGAGCCGGTCAGCGGGTGTTCGTGGCGTTCGCCGCGCACGGTGACCTGGCCCGGCACCTGCGCCGACTACGCCGCGAGCTGGCCGAGCGACGGGCGGCGGTGGCCGCTGCGGTGCACGCGGCCGGCCACGTCCTGGAGGGTGACGCCGCCGGTGCCCACGGGCTCGTCCCGCTCCCGGACGCCGGCGCCGAACGGACCGTCGTCGACGCCGCGGCCGCTCGGGGTGTCGAGCTGGACGGGCTGGCCCGGCACCACGCAGGCCACCCCGGACGGGCGGGCCTGGTCCTCGGATACGCGAAGCCACCGCGGGCCGAGCTGGAGCGCGGCCTCGCGGTGGCTCGTGACGTGCTGGCTCTAGCGCACCGCTGAGCCCGCGCCCACCTCGGGCGCGACGGCGGGGCCGGTGAGGTGCAGGTCGACCCTCGACTGCTCTCCCGCGGGCAGCTGCACCCGCACCGCGGTCTGCATCGTGGCCACCACCGTGTAGTGGCCGGGCTCCAGGCCCGAGATCTCGTACGTCCCGTCCGGCCCGGTCGTGGCGGCGGCCAGCGCCTCGCCGTCGGCTCCGCTCACGGCGACCGTGGCGGACGCCTGCGGCGCGCCGTCGGCTCCGGTCACCCGGCCGCTGACGCCGGCGATCGTGGACTGCAACAGGACGTCGACCACCGTGGGCACGTCTGCGGTGACCTCCACCGCGGCGGCGCCGGGGAGGTGCCCCGGGAGGTTCGCCGTCACCGTGGTCCGGCCGGCGGGCACGCCCGCGAGCGTGAACGTGCCGTCCTCCCCGGTGCGAGTGCTGCCCACGACGCGGCCGGAACCGTCGGTGGCCAGCGCCATGGCACCGGCGAGCGGGACGCCGTTGCGGGCCGCTCGTACGGTGCCGGTGACGGTGCCGTCGCCGCGCAGGGCGAAGTGGTGCACGGTGCCCGCGCCGTTCAGGACGATCGACGTCACCTCCGGGCGGAAGCCGGGTGAGGTGGCCACGGCCATGTACGAGCCGGGCGGCAGCCCGCGCAGGGAGAACCGGCCGTCCTGGTCGACGCCTGCGCGCGCCACCTGGCGCCCGTTCGCGTCGGTCACGGTGATGACCCCGTCGGGGACCGCGCTGCCCGCGGCCGTCCGGACCTCACCGATGATCTCACCGGCGACCGGCACCGGCATCCGCGGTGACGGGGCCGTGTCCGGCTCGGGCCGGAGGGAGATGTCCTCGACGAGCTCGCTCGGGCCGGACCCCGCCTCGCCCCCGACCGCGGCGAGCTCCGCGCCCACCGAGGACGCCCGGTCCGTGGGGGTGCGCCCTCCGGTGAGCCACGAGGCCAGCGCCGCGAGGAGGCTGGCGGCGATCGCGAACCAGAAGGCCACCTCCAGGCCGTTGGCGAAAGGCCCGGAGATGAGCTGCGGGAAGAAGCTGCGACCGGTCAGGAAGGCGGCCTGGTCGGGCGGCAACGTGGTGAGCACCCCGCCGAGGAGTTGCTGCACCGGGTTGTAGCCGAGGAAGGCGGCGAACAGCACGGCCACGGGCGGGAGCGAGGAGATCCGGCTCGCGTCGGCCTCGGGCACCCCGTGCTGCAGCAGCCCCGCGTGCAGTACGGACGGAAGGTTCTCCGAGAGCCCCAGGATCATCAGGCCGAAGAACAGGCCGATGGAGAGCACGATGGCCGAGTTCTGGAAGGTCGCGGTCATCCCGGCGCCCGCGCCCCGCGATCCGGCGGGGAGGCTGTTCATCACGTCGGCCCGGTTGGGCGACGTGAACAGGCCCATGCCCACCCCGTTGACCAGCAGGATGGCGGCGAAGCCCGAGTAGGGGAAGTTGATCGGCAGGACCAGGAGCAGCACGAAGCTCAGTGCCGAGATGAGCATGCCCGCTGTGGCCAGCCCGCGCCCGCCGATGCGGTCGGACAGCACCCCCGACACCGGCGCCGCGATGAGGAAGCCGACCGTCAGGGGCAACATGTAGATGCCTGCCCACAGCGGCGTCTGCTCGAAGCTGTAGCCGTGCAGGGGCAGCCAGATGCCCTGCAGCCAGATGATGAGGACGAACTGCAGGCCGCCTCGGCCCAGCGACGCCAGGAGGTTGGCGGCGTTGCCGTAGGTGAAGCGCCGGATCGCGAACAGCGACAGCGTGAACAGTGGGCTCGCCACCCGCTTCTCGATGATCCCGAACAGCACCAGCACGACGATCCCGCCGATGATGCAGGTGAGCACGAGCGGGCTGGTCCAGCCCATGACGTGATCGCCGTAGGGCTGGATGCCGTACGTGATGCCCACCAGCAGCGCGACCAGGCCGACCGCGAAGGTGATGTTGCCCCACCAGTCCATCTTCGCCGGGGTGCGGGCGCTGGTGTCGCGCAGCTTGACGTAGGCCCAGAACGTGCCGAAGACGCCGAACGGCACAGACACGAGGAACACCAGGTGCCAGTTCACCGGCGCGAGCACGCCGCCGAGGACGAGGCCGATGAACGAGCCCGCGATGGCCGCGACACCGTTGATGCCGAGCGCGAGGCCGCGCTGGTGCACGGGGAACGCGTCGGTGAGGATCGCGCTCGAGTTGGCGAACAGGAACGCGCCGCCCACGCCCTGCACGACGCGCCAGCCGATGAGCCAGAGTGCGCCCGCGCCGCCGCTCTGCCACGTGATCGCGAGGAACACCGAGGCGACCGTGAAGATCGCGAAGCCGATGTTGTACATCCGCACGCGGCCGTACATGTCCCCGAGTCGGCCGAAGCCCACGACCAGCACCGCGGTGACGACCAGGAAGCCCATGATCATCCACAGCAGGTAGCTCGTGTTGCCGGGGGCCAGCGGGTCGAGACCGATGCCACGGAAGATGTCGGGCAGTGCGATCAGCACGATCGACGAGTTGATCGTGGCCATGAGCAGCCCGAGCGTCGTGTTGGACATGGCGATCCACTTGTAGCCGGAGTCCGGCTCCGCGTGTGACGGCCCGCCCGCCGGCTCACGCTGCTTGACTGCCGCTTCCACCTAGACCACTCCCGCCAGCGCCATGAGCAATTACTTGTCCCATGCTAACCACATTGGCCGGGAGGGATGTTCCGACGGGGTAAAGGGGATGTCAGCGCTGGTGTGGGTGCCCCGAGGTGGTCGGCGGCACGAAGGTCTCCTTGATGGTCCGCGGGCTCACCCAGCGCAACAGGTTGTAGATCGACCCCGCCTTGTCGTTCGTGCCCGAGGCTCGCCCGCCGCCGAAGGGCTGCTGGCCGACGACCGCCCCGGTCGGCTTGTCGTTGACGTAGAAGTTGCCCGCCGCGAACCGGAGCGTCTCCGTCGCGCGCACGACGGCGGCGCGGTCCCGGGCCACCACGGAGCCGGTGAGGCCGTACGGCGCTCCGTTGTCGACGTGGGCCAGCACCTGCTCGAAGTCACCGTCGTCGTAGACGTGCACCGCGAGCAGCGGACCGAAGTACTCGGTGCGGAACACCTCGTGGTCGTGGTCGGAGCCGACCACGATCGTCGGCCGGACGAAGTACCCGGTCGAGTCGTCGGCCGTGCCCCCGGCGACGACCTCGAGCGACGGGTCGGAGTGCGCAGCCTGCAGCGCAGCCGACACCTTGGCGAAGGCCCGCCGGTCGATCACGGCGCCGAGGAAGTTGCGGAAGTCGGTGACGTCACCCATCGGCAGCGCCTCCACCTCGTCGACGAGGTCGTCGCGCAGCCGGGTCCAGACCGAGCGCGGGACGAACGCGCGCGAGGCCGCGGAGCACTTCTGCCCCTGGTACTCGAACGCCCCGCGGACGAGCGCGGTGCGCAGCACGTCGACGTCGGCGGACGGGTGGGCGACGACGAAGTCCTTGCCGCCGGTCTCCCCGACCAGTCGCGGGTAGGTGGCGTACGACCCGATGTTCGCGCCGACCTGCTGCCAGAGGTGCTGGAACGTGGCGGACGAGCCGGTGAAGTGGATCCCGGCGAGCGCGCGGTCGGCGAGCAGCACCTCGGAGATGTCGCGTCCGTCCCCGGTGAGCAGGTTGATCACGCCCGGTGGCAGACCGGCCTCCTCCAGCAGCTGCATCGTCAGATGCGCGGCGAGGCCCTGGGTCGGCGACGGCTTCCAGATCACCGTGTTGCCCATCAGCGCGGGCGCGGTGGGCAGGTTGCCGGCGATCGCGGTGAAGTTGAACGGGGTGATCGCGTAGACGAAGCCCTCCAGCGGGCGGTAGTCCATGCGGTTCCACACGCCCGGCCCGCTGTTCGGCTGGTTCTCGTGGATCTGGCGGGCGAAGTGAACGTTGAAGCGCCAGAAGTCGGCCAGTTCGCAGGCGGAGTCGACCTCGGCCTGGATCGCGGTCTTCGACTGGCCGAGCATCGTGGCGGCGTTGAGCCGGTCGCGCCACGGGCCCGAGAGCAGGTCGGCGGCCCGCAGTAGCACGGCGGCACGCTCGTCGAACGGCATCGCGCGCCACGCGGGAGCGGCCCGGAGCGCAGCCTCGACGGCGGCCTTGGCGTCCTCGTGGCCCGCGTTGGCGTAGGCGCCCAGGACGTGGCCGTGGTCGTGCGGGGCCACCACGTCGATCCGCGGGCCGCCCGGCATGTGCCGGCGGCCGTCGATCGTGACCGTCAGGTCGTGGTGCTGTGCGCCGAGTTCGGCCAGGGCCGCCTGCAGGCTCGCCCGCTCCGGGGAGCCCGGGGCGTAGTCGCGCACGGTCTCGTTGCGCGGCGGCGGCGTGCTGGTGATCGCGTCCATGGTGGTGCCTCCCCGGGTCAGGTGCCCAGAACCCTAGGAAGGTGCGCGCCCGCGCGGGTCGTTCAACCGGATGACGATGGCGCCCGGCTCTTGTCCGATCGGACAGGGCCGGCCCGCTCCACGACGTCGGAGCGGACGGCGGCGAGGAGGTGCAGGTGGTGCATCAACCGGGCCCGGGGGTCGCCCAGGCGCAGTGCGCCCACGGCGACCGCCCGCCGTATCCGGTACCGCAACGTGTTCGGGTGCACGGTGAGCCGCTGCGCCGCCAGCCGCACGTCCCCCATCGCGTCGAGCCACGCGAGCACGGATCCGACGAGGTCGGTGCCGTGGTCACGGTCGTAGCCGACCAGCAGCGTGACCGCCGGATCGCGCAGGTCCGGGCTCGCCTGCAGCAGATCGAGCGTCTGGTTGAGCAGCACCTCCGCCCGCAGGTCGGAGAACGCGGCCACCGTCGGGTCGTCGGGACCGTCCGGCATCGCGTCGAGCACCCGGTCGGCCTCCCCGCGCGACGTCGCCGCTCCGGCCAGACCGGCCACCGCCGACCCGATCCCGGCCTGCACGCGCACGCCGGTGCGCCGCAGCGTCATCGCCGCCACCTCGCTGCACATGGCGAGCAGGGCGGGCTCCGTGGCGTCCTGCGGGACATCGGGCAGCACGGCGTAGACGCGGGCGCCGTGCGAGGCGGTGAGCGCGGCTCGCCGGTAGGTGGCGGCGTGCACCGAGACCACGTCGGTGAGCTCGGCCAGGCTCAGCTCGTGGGTCGCCCGGTCGACGGCGCGGTCGACGGCGCCGTCACCGGTGGGAAGCGAGCCGCGATCGCGGACGGCGAAGGCCACCACCAGCGCGGGCCCCTGCTCGTCGAGACCGAACACGCCGGCGACCAGGCCCGGGTTGGTGCGCCCGTCGAGCAGCCCGGCGATCAGGTCCCGGCTCCAGCCCGCGCCGGGTGCCTCCCGGCTGCGCCGCCGGATCAGGTGCCCCGCCGCCACGCGCGCCGCCCCGAGCAGGACGTCGGCCGCCCGCTCGGCGAACGGCGACGCGCCCTCCTGCACCCAGATCGTGCCGAGCTGGCGCTGCCCCGCGTGGATACCGACGGCGAGCCTGCGGCGCACTCCCAGGTCGGCGTGCTCGTCGACGTGCACGACCTCCTCGCCCTTGCGCAACCGGTCGAACACCCCCCAGTCGCGCAGCATGCGCAGGTAGTCCGGCGGACCCTGCCAGCCCAGGATGGACAGCCTCCGCAGCTCGTCGACCTGCGCGGCGTCGCTGTCGGAGCGGGAGTAGGCGAGCACCCGGCTCGCCGTGTCCTCGATGCTGACGATGCCGTTGGTGAGCAGCGCGACCGTCTGCGCCAGCGAGAACAGGTCGCCCGGGCCGTCCTCGGCGTTGCCGCCGCCTCCGTCGAGCACGTCCCTGACCAGCGACTCGAGCCGTTCCCACCGGACGTCGTGGCGCACCACCAGCAGCGGGACACCCGCGGCGACCGCCGCGGCACGGAGTTCGTCGACGGCGTCGCCGGCCTTCACGGCCACGGCGGCGGCTCGGCCCCGGGCCAGGATCCGCACGATCGCCACCGCGTCGCGGCCCCGCGCCCCGATCACCAGGACGAGCTGCCCCGCGTACTGGTCGGGCCCGTCGTCCGGGTCGACGATCGTGAGACCCGTGACGGGCACGTCGAGCCCCGCGGGTGACTCCACCACGTCGACCAGGGGCTCGCCGACAGCGGCCAGTACCTGCCGGAGGGTGGTCTCCACGGGGCGCCTCATCGTCGGCTCGGACGAGCGGAGTGGCAGAACCTTAGCTGATCGGACAAGACGCAGGGACGGAATCGCCACTTACCGTCCTGCGCATGATTCGGAACGTCCTGCTCGCCGCAGCCCGGTCCCAGGCCGTCCGCGCCGCTGTGGAAGCCGGACCGTTCGATCCGCTGGTCAACCGCTTCGTGGCCGGCACCACCGTGGACGACGCCCTCACGGCGATCTGCGCGATCACCACCGACCGGCTCGTGACGGTGGACCACCTCGGGGAGGACACCACCGACCGCGCCCAGGCCGAGTCGACGGTGGCGGCCTACCGCACGCTGCTGCAGCGCCTTGCCGACGGCGGCCTCGCCGACCGGGTGGAGGTGTCGGTCAAGCTCTCCGCGCTGGGCCAGGCCCTGCCGGTGGACGCCGACAAGATCGCGCTCGAGTCGGCGCGGCAGATCTGTGAGGCGGCGGCCGCGGCCGGCACGACGGTCACGGTCGACATGGAGGACCACACCACCACCGACTCCACCCTGGGCATCGTGCGTGACCTGCGGGTCGACCACCAGTGGGTCGGCGCCGTGCTCCAGACCCAGCTGCGCCGGACCGAGGCCGACTGCCGTGACCTCGCCGGACCGGGCTCACGGGTGCGGCTCTGCAAGGGTGCCTACGACGAGCCCGCCGCGGTCGCGTTCACGAGCCGGTCCGAGGTGGACCGCTCGTACGTGCGATGCCTGAAGGTGCTGATGGCGGGGGAGGGCCTGCCGATGGTGGCCACCCACGATCCGCGTCTGGTCGACATCGCCCGCTTCCTGGCCGGACGCCACGGCCGCTCGGCGGCGGACTACGAGCTCCAGATGCTGTACGGGGTGCGTCCGCGGGCGCAGTCCGAGCTCGCGGCCGAGGGGCTGCGGGTGCGCGTGTACCTGCCCTACGGCACCGAGTGGTTCGGCTACTTCATGCGCAGGCTCGGCGAGCGTCCGGCCAACCTGGCCTTCTTCGCGCGGTCGCTGCTGACCCGCGGCTGAACACCTCGAGCAGGCGGTAGGCCCGCCGGCTGCGTCGTCGGCGCTACGCCGCGTCCTCGGGGTGCGTGTGGGGCGCTCGCGGACCGGCCAGGTTCCAGTTGGGCGCGACCATCTCGCGGGTGATGTGGCGCTCGTCGGCCGGCTCGCCGCACGTCTCGCAGACCGTCGTGATCACCAGTGGGTGGTCGCGGTGGGTATTGCGCATGGCGGGCTCGGTGACGACCCACTTGTCGCCCCATTCCATCAGCGCCAGCATGGCCGGCCCGAGCGCCCGGCCGGCCTCGGTCAGGTAGTAGCCCTGGTAGCGGGAGCCGTCGAGGCCCGGGCGCTGCTCGAGAATCCCCGCCTCGACGAGGGACTTCAGGCGTGCGGCGATGCGGTCGCGCGGGGCGCCGGTGTTGCGGGCGATCTGGTTGAACTGGTGGTTGCCGAAGAACACCTCGCGCATCGCCAGCAGGGCCCACCGGTCGCCGACCAGCTCCAGCGCCACGCCGAGCCCGCAGGGACGGCCGGGCAGGGAGTTCGGATCGATGTGCTCAGCGGCCATGCACCGAGTTTACATCGGGAGTGGTTTGTAAATCAAACCACGGCGTGCTAGCGTCCCGCAGTGCCAGTCTGGTTTGAAATTCAAACCTGATGTGGACCGCATCGGCCCCGCCGGACCGCCGAGCGGGCCAGGAATTCAGAAGCGAGATGGGACCGAGATCATGGCCACGAATGCAGTGAAGACCGCCGTCGTCACAGGAGCCTCCTCCCCGTTCGGCGCCGCCTACGCCCTCAGGCTCGCCGAGCGGGGATACGCGCCGGTCCTCGTCGGCCGCACCGAGGGACGGCTCAAGGACGTCGCCGCCACCATCGCGCAGCAGACCGGCGTGACCGCCGAGATCCTCGTCGCGGATCTGACCTCCACGCGCGACCTGGAACATATCGAGGGGCGGCTCCGTACGGACGAGTCGGTCGAGTTCCTCGTCAACGCGGCCGGCGCGGCCGTGTTCGCGCCGAGCCCGGGCTTCGACGCGGCCGCCACCGAACAGATGATCGGGCTCAACGTCGTCGCCGCGACCAGGCTGACCACCGCCGCGCTGGCCGGTCTCACCGGGCGCGGCCG
Source organism: Pseudonocardia sp. OZ21 (assembly GCF_059359135.1). Classification (NCBI taxonomy): domain Bacteria; kingdom Bacillati; phylum Actinomycetota; class Actinomycetes; order Pseudonocardiales; family Pseudonocardiaceae; genus Pseudonocardia; species Pseudonocardia sp. OZ21. Next base: position 735,264 of record NZ_JCADBN010000001.1, on the reverse strand, counting down.
CGGCACGATCGTGAACGTCGCCTCCGCGATGGCGTTCTGGCACCAGCCGGTCAGCTCCGTCTACAGCGCCACCAAGAGCTACGTGTTGACCTTCAGCCAGGCGCTCCAGCAGGAACTGGCCGGCAGCGGCGTCACGGTGCAGGTTGTGGTCCCCGGCGCGATGCGCACCGACTTCTGGGACGGCTCCGGGATCGACATCTCCGTGTTCGCCGACGAGTACCTGATGTCTCCGGAGGTGGCTGTGGATGCCGCACTCGCCGGACTCGACGCCGGCGAGGCCGTGACCATTCCCTCGCTGGCCGACATCGGCAGCTGGGAGGACTACGAGAAGGCTCGCGGCATCCTCGCGCCCACCCTGTCGCGAGACGTCCCCGCGGAGCGCTACCACCGCTGACGGCCCGGCCCGCGGTGCCGCGACGCAGCGGCATCCGGCCGCGCCTACGGCTCCTCGGGCACCGCGCTGCCCGCCGGCGGTGGCTCGGCGAGCTCCGCCACCCGCTCCATGAGCCGGCGCTGTGCGGGTGGCAGCGAGTCGCCCCAGTCCCGGAAGATCCGTTCGGAGTGCGGGACGTCGGGGACGCGGCAGCCCTCCGCGGTGGCGGCCATCTCGTCGCGGAGCACCGCGATGAACGCCGCGGCCACCTCGTCCACGGCGGGGTCCTCCGGATCGGCGTCGGCGAGCGCGTCGAACCGGTGGGTGAGCTCCTTGTGGCCGGGGTCCCCGGTCAGGTGCGCGTACAGCCGCTCGTAGCCGGCGATGATCGTCTCGGTCTGCTCGGGATGCAGCGCCAGGTCGAGCAGCAGCACCTCCTTCTCCTGCTCGAGTGCGCGCCGGGGGGTGCCGCGCGCGGCCGCGTCGGCGAAGATGCGCCCGAGCCGTTCCGGCAGGTCCGGGTGCGGGTTGGACGCGCGGATCGCGGCGAGCTGGGCGCGTCTCGCCGCGATCCGCTCGGCCTGGGCCGCCAACTCGGCGTCGAGAGCGTCGAGTGCGTCGTCCAGCCCGGAGTCCGGGCCGGTGAGCAGGGAGGCGATCCGCTCCAGCGGCAGGCCGAGCTCGCGCAGCCGCCGCACCCGCAGCAGGCACAGAAGCTCCGCAGCGCCGTAGCGGCGGTAGCCGGAGCGGTCGCGCTCGGGTTCGGGCAGGAGCCCGACGGCGTGGTAGTGCCGTACCGCCCGGACCGTCGTGCCCGCGACCCGCGCGACCTCACCGATCGTCAGCACCACGCACCTCCAGCGGCTCGAGCGACCGTAGCGCGGGCGCCAGCAGGGTGGCCACGACGAGAACGACCCATGCCGCGGCCAGCAGCACGCCGGTCGGCCGCAGGCCGATCGACTCCACCAGCACCCCCGCACCCAGCAGCGCCACGGGAGCCGCCGCGAGCGTGATCGCGTTCTGCAGGCCGAGGACCCGGCCGCGCACGGCGTCCGGGATCCGTTCGGTGATCAGCACCATCAGCAGGGCGGGCAACGGGCCCGAACCGAACCCGGCGAGCGCCGCGGCGCCCAGCAACAGCGGCGTCGGGGGCATCAGGGCCAGCCCGACGACGCCTGCGGCCAGCAGGATCTGGGCCGACACGAAGACCCGCCTGCGTGGCCATCGCGGGCCCACCGCCGCGTAGAGGCCGGCACCGGCGATGCCGCCGAGCGCCAGGCAGGGGATGACCAGGCCGAGCACGCCGGGAGCGTTCTGCGCCACGAGGTGCACCGGCAGCAGGAGTCCCTGCAACGGAGCGAGCACGGCGAGGCCGGCCACGGACACCACGGTGAACGTCATGAGCAGCCGGTCGCCCCGCAGCACGGCGACGCCCTCGGCGAGGTCGCCGAACACGCTGCGGCGACCCATGGCGTTCTGGGGGACTGCGCCCGCGCCCACCCGCGAGGGGAGGGTGGCGGTGGCGACGGCCGCCAGCGCCGAGAAGGCCGCGGTGCACCACAGCAGCGTCGTGGGCTCCAGCACGACGAGCAGCCCGCCTGCCGCCGCCGGACCGACGATCATCGCCGCGCCTGCAATGCCCTCACGGAGCCCCACCAGCCGCTCCAGCGGCATGCCCGCCGCGGCCGCCACATCGGGCCCGAGCGCCTCACGTGCCGTCATCCCCGGCACGTCCGCGAGCGCGCCCGCCACCGCGAGCACGATGAAGGCCCCGAGCGTCAGGCCCATCGCGGTGTCGACGAGGGGGATCGCCGCGACGGCGGCCGCGGAGGCCAGGTCGGACACGACCGCGATGCGGCGGCGTCCGAACCGGTCGATCACCAGCCCGCCCACGACGGCGGCGAGCAGCATCGGCACGGCAGCGGCGGCAGCGATCACCCCGGCCGCCGCCGCGTCTCCCGTGCGGACCAGGACGAGCCACGGCAGCGCCACCGCGGCGACGGCGTTGCCGAGCAGTGACAGCGCGGTGGCGGCGAGATAACTGATCACCATGGGCGCATGCTCGGGCCCTGACGCTGCGTCAGGGTCAACCCCGCACCCCCGCCCCCGCCCCCGCCCCCGCCCCGCCCCCGCCCCGCGAGTCGCCCGTTCCCCGCCCGCGAGTCGCCCGGAACCGGCCCGCGAGTCGCCCGCTTCCGCTCCGCGAGTCGCCCGGAATCCGCGCGCGAGTCGCCCGGTCCGGGCACGGCGGGTCAGGGGCGGGTGGGGACGTCGCGGACCTCGAAGACGGCCACGCGTTCGGCCGCCGCGGCGAACTGATCGGGATCGGCGCTCTCGACCAGCCCGATGCGGACGAAGAAGTCCACCCCGTGCGGCACCTCGGTGGGGAAGGCCCGCATGACCGCGCGGCGGAGGTCGGGGTCGGCCACCTCCGGCAGCGTGACGTCGCGGCGTCGCCTGCCGCGCACGAGCTCGCCGCGGCCGGCTGCCCGCGCGTTGCGTGCCCAGTCGGACTGCGGCAGCCCGGCCACGACGTACCGGTGCCCCTCCACGGTGAGTGGTGAGACGGGTGTGGTCCGGGGCTGTCCCGTGCGGCGGCCGGGGACGGTCAGGAGGTGGATGGTGCCGAGCGGCAGCCCGATCCGGTGCAACGTCCGCACGATGCGGTTGGCCACCGGGAGCCACGACGGTAGCTGCTGTGTCTGCACGAAAATCCCTTCGATCGTCGAAATAATGGTGCCAGGGTAAACTCCTTCGAGTGTCGAAGCAATCTGCTGTCGAGCGAGCTGCCCGTGCCGCTGAGCGGTTCGGCAGCGCGGCCGACGCGGTGGACGCGGCCGCGGCCGACCTCTTCAGCGTCAACCGCACCGACCTGCGCATCCTCGGCGCGGTGGTGGAACGCCCGCTCACCGCCGGGCAGGTGGCCGACGCCGTCGGCCTCAGCCCTGCCGCAGCCACCACGGCGATCCAGCGGCTCGTGGCCCGGGGCTACCTCACCCGGGATCCCGACCCGGACGATCGCAGGCGCGCCGTCGTGGAGCTGACGCCGTCGGCGCGGGAGCAGGCGATGCGGATCTACGAGCCCGTCGGTGACGCGGGCGTGCGTGAGCTGCAGCGCCGGACGGTGGCCGAGCTCGAGGTGATCGCCGAGTTCCTCGAGCGCGGCCGGGCGCTGCAGCTCGAGCAGGCTGAGCGGATCCGGGGGATGTCCCGGGAGCGGGGTCAGGCGTTGCCGTAGACGCGCTGGGGCTCGATCAACACGGCCACCCGGCGCTCCTCGAGCATCACGCGGTCGTAGGTGTCCCAGTCGTCATGGCTGCCGCCCGCGGCGGCGAACACGGCCCGCAGCAGCTGCCGCAGTCCCTCGGCGTCGATCCCGGCGGCCGGGTCGTCGGGCCCGATCAGCTCGCTGGTGCCGTCGACGCCCGCCCACTTCCAGCCGGCCCGCCACAACACGGACGTGGCCGGCCGCGCGCGCAGGTTGCGCAGCTTGACCGGGCCGTACGTGACGTAGCCGACGACGGGGCGCCCCGTGATCGGATGGTCGAGCACCCCCGCGTTGACCAGCGAGGAGTGTGGTCTGCCGTCGGCCCGCACGACGCTCACGCTCGCGAGCCCGCTCTCCTGGGGCACGATGCGGTGGACGGGGGCGAGGTCGGGTGCGGCGTCGGGTCCAGCCATGAGCCCCAGTCTGGCACCCGGCGCACTCCGTCACCTCAACCTGCGGACACCTCCGCTGGTGCTGAGGAACACGCCGCGCAGCGCCATCCCGGCCTGCTCGCAGGTGAGCGCCAGTGCGGCAGCCCACTCGCTGTCGGCCGGGAACACCGTGTCGGCGCCGACACGTTCGAGCGTGAGGATCACCGAGCCCGGGCCCAGATCGGTGTCCAGCTGGCCGCGCAGCCCGGCCAGGATCTGGGCGAGACCGGCGAGCGGACCGTCCTGCGGGCGCCGGGGCATGTCGGCGATGGGCACGACGACCGGCGCCTGCCGGCCGTCCCCGTCGACGAACATCAGCCAGAGCTGCCGGACGGCGGCGGCCGCTCCGACCAGGTCGGTGACGCGTTGCAGCACGTCGGCGTCGGTGAGCAGGAGTGGGGCGTCAGCGGCGTTCGGGATCGACATGCCCACGAGGGTGAGCGACCGGCCCCCTCCGGCGGGGCCGTTTCGTCGAACCTGTGGACAACTCCGGAGAGGGGCGACTCGCACACGAAAAACGGGCGACTCGCGCACTAAATACGGGCGACTCGCGGGCGGGGAACGGGCGACTCGCGCGCGGAGCAGCCGTCATTGTGGGCAGAGAACCAGTCGGCGAAGGGATCGGATGTGAGCACGTTGTTGCGGGGGCCGAGCGCGCCCCGAGCCCGGCTGCGCGAGCTGCTGGAGGACGGATCGGGTCCGGTGCTCGCGCCGGGCGCCTACGACGGACTGTCGGCGCGGCTCGTGGAGCAGGCCGGGTTCGACGTCGTCTACATGACCGGCTTCGGCACCACGGCCTCCCTCATCGGACGGCCCGACGTGGGGCTGCTCTCCGGTGCCGAGATGATCGACAACGCCCGGCGGATCGTCGCCGCGGTGGACGTCCCGGTGATCGCGGACGCGGACACCGGCTACGGCAACGCGATCAACGTGCTGCGCACGGTGCAGGCCTACGAGCAGGCCGGGGTGGCGGGCATCCACCTCGAGGACCAGGTGACGCCGAAGAAGTGTGGCCACATGAGCGGCAAGGCGGTGATCCCCGCCGAGGAGATGGCCGGGAAGATCCGGGCCGCCGTCGCCGCCCGTCGCGACCCCGATCTGGTGCTCATCGCCCGCACCGACGCCGCTGCTGTCGAGGGCCTGGACGCCGCGGTCACCCGGGCGCGGGCGTACGCCGAGGCGGGTGCCGACCTGCTGTTCGTCGAGGCTCCGACCAGCGAGGACGACATCGCGCGGGTGGCGAGCGAGCTCGCGGGCGTGGCTCCGCTGGTGTTCAACTGGGCCGAGGGTGGGCGGACCCCGCCGCTACCGCTGCAGCGGATCGGTGAGCTCGGGTTCGCGCTCGTGCTGTACCCGATCGGGACGCTGCTCGCCGCGACGGCGGGGATCCGATCCCTGCTGGCGACGCTCAAGGCGGACGGCACCCCGGCGGCGGCGCTGCCGGGGCTGCCGGCGTTCGGCGAGTTCACCGACCTCATCGGCCTGCCCGAGATCGGCGACCTCGAGCAGCGCTTCGGCGCCTGACGCGGGAGAAATCGGACACCGTCGTACTCGCCTCGCGTACCGGCGGCCCGCCGACCCGGGCCCCCCGAACGGGTGGGGAATGTGCCGCCCGGCTCGCGGGAGCCCCCGTCTGCCCGGTCGAGCCACTCCGCCTACTCTCGGGCGCCATGAGCCGGGACAAGGTGCGGGTGGCCGTGGTGTTCGGTGGCCGCAGCAGCGAGCACGCGATCTCCTGCATCTCCGCTGGGTCGGTGCTGTCCCACCTCGACCATGAGCGCTTCGAGGTCGTGCCGGTGGGCATCACCACCAGCGGGGCCTGGGTGCTCGGCACCGACGACCCGCGTGAGCTGGCGTTGTCCGGGCGCGCCCTGCCGTCGGTCGACGAGTCGCGCACGGCGCTCGCCCTGCCCGGCGACCCGACGCGCGGTGGGCTCGTGGTCCTCGACCCCGACCGGGCGGGGGAGGTCTTCTCCGGCATCGACGTGGTGTTCCCGGTGCTGCACGGGCCGTTCGGGGAGGACGGCACCATCCAGGGGCTGCTGGAGATGGCGGGCGTGCCCTACGTCGGGGCCGGGGTGCTCGCGAGCGCGGCCGCGATGGACAAGGAGTTCGCCAAGAAGCTGCTGGCCGCCGACGGCCTGCCCGTCGGCGATCTCGTGGTGCTCCGGCCGGGCACCCCCACGCTCACCCCCGAGCAGCGCGACCGGTTGGGGCTGCCGGTGTTCGTGAAGCCCGCGCGGGCGGGGTCGTCGGTGGGCATCACGCGGGTCACCGAGTGGGCGGCGCTCGACGACGCGATCGCGCTGGCGCGCGAACACGACCCGAAGGTGCTGGTGGAGGCGGCGGTGGTGGGCCGCGAGGTGGAGGTCGCCGTCCTGGAGTTCCCGGACGGGGCGGTGCGGGCGAGCGTGCCCGCCGAGATCCGCATCGTGGGCACGGGCGCCGACGGCAGCGCGCCGGAGTTCTACGACTTCGAGGCAAAGTACCTCGACGACGTCTGCGAGTTCGACATTCCCGCGAAGCTCGGCGACGCGGAGTCCGAACGGCTCCGCGAGATGGCGGTGGCCGCGTTCCGGGCGCTCGACGGCCAGGGCTTGGCGCGCGTCGACTTCTTCGTGGGTCCCAGCGGGGAGCTGACCGTCAACGAGGTCAACACGATGCCCGGCTTCACGTCGATCTCGATGTTCCCGCGCGCCTGGGCGGTGACGGGGATCGACTACCCGACGCTGCTCACCACGCTCGTGGAGACGGCCGTCGCCCGCGGCACCGGCCTGCGCTGAGATTCGCGGGGGCCCTCAGCCCCCGGCGACCGTCCGGTAGATCAGGAAGGCGTTGAGCCCGATGATCACCGCCGCGGCCAGTCCGGCCACCCAGGTGGTGATCCGCCGGTTGACCAGCTCGGCCATCACGTCCCGGCGGCGGGTGAGGAGAACCAGGGGTACCAGCGCGAACGGGATGCCGAACGACAGCACCACCTGGGAGAGCACGAGGGCCCTGGTGGGGTCCCAGCCGACGCCCAGCACGACGAGCGCCGGGGTGATGGTGAGGAGCCTGCGCAGCAGCAGCGGGATCCGGCGGCGGATGAACCCCTGCATCACCACCTGCCCCGCGTAGGTGCCCACTCCGGACGACGCGAAGCCCGACGCCAGCAGGGCCAGCGCGAACGCGAACGCCGCAGGCTGGTCGAGCACCCGGGCCAGGCCGGCGTGGACGCCCTCGAGCGTGTCGGTGGCGGGCACGTCGGAGCCGAAGAACAGCGCGGCGGAGATCAGCAGCATGGACGCGTTGATCAGCCCGGCCAGTCCCATCCCGATGAGGACGTCGAACTGCTGGTAGCGCAGCAGGAACCGGCGGTCGCTCACGGACGTGGCGGGGATGCGGGTGTTCGTGAGCGCGGAGTGGAGGTAGATGACGTGGGGCATCACGGTGGCGCCGAGGATGCCGGTGGCCAGCAGGAGGCTGTCGGTGCCCTCGAAGCGGGGGACGAGCCCGGCGACGGCGTCGCTCGTGTCGATGCCGATGCGCAGCACGGTGCTGAGGAACCCGAGCAGGATCACGCCGAACAACCCGGCGATGGCCAGCTCGAACGGGCGGTAGCCGCGGCCCTGCAGGGCCAGTAGCGCGAACGCGACGATCCCGGTGATCACCCCGCCGGTGAGCAGCGGGATGCCGAACAGCAGGTGCAGCGCGATCGCCCCGCCGATCACCTCGGCGAGGTCGGTGGCGATGGCCACGAGCTCGGCCTGCACCCACATCACGCGCGTGACGGGGCGGGGGAACCGCTCCCGGCACATCTCCGGCAGGTTGCGCCCGGTGGCCAGCCCGAGCTTGGCCGACAGCGTCTGGATGAGCATCGCCAGCAGGTTGGCGCCGACGATCACCCACAGCAGCAGGTAGCCGAACTCGGCACCGGCGGAGAAGTTGGTGGCGAAGTTGCCGGGGTCGACGTAGGCGATCGCCGCGACGATGGCCGGCCCGAAGAACGCGAGCCTGCCCCGTAGCCCGCCGCGAGCCCTGAGCTCGTCGACGGTGGGCGTGGCGCCCTTCGTGGTGGTCACGAGGCGTCCTCGCCGACGACGTGGCCGTGCACGAGGTGCGTGAGCGGCTCGCCGAGGGGGTGGCGCTGGTCGCCGATCCGCACCCAGCGCGGGCCGCCGAAGGGGGTCTGCTCCTCGACCGTCATCACGACGCCGGGGAGCACCCCGAGGTCGCCGAGGTAGCGCAGCGCCGCGCTGTCGCGGTCGGAGACGCGCTCCACGCGGAACCGGCGGCCGGGCGGCACGGCGGCGAGCGCCTCGCCCCAGTCCTCCTCGTGCGGCCCGTCGCGCGGCGGGATGGGGTCGCCGTGCGGGTCGTGGGTGGGGTGGCCGAGCGCGGCGTCGATGCGCTCCTCGAGCCGCTCGGACAGAGCGTGCTCGAGCAGTTCGGCCTCGGCGTGCACCTCGTCCCACGGAACGTCGAGCATGCGGGCGAGGAAGGTCTCCAGCAGGCGGTGGCGGCGCACCACGCGCAGTGCGGCGCGTTCCCCGGTGGGGGTGAGCTGCAGGAACCGGTGGTCCGGTCGGGTGAGGAGCTCGCCGTCCTCCAGGCGTTTGACCATGGCGGAGACCGACGGGGAGGACACGCCCAGCTCGTGGGCCAGCAGGCTGGCGGTGACCGGCTCCGCGCGGTGGGCGAGGTTGAAGATCGTCTTCAGGTAGTCCTCGGTGGCGCGCGACATAGTCACCATGACGACTGATGTTAGACGCGACTAACAGCTCCGGCTAGCGCACTTTCACCGGTACCGCCGGCAGGGCTCCCCGGACCACGTCGGACACCTGCTGCAGCGGTCCGCTGCCGGAGTCGACCGGCTCGGTGACCACCACGTACACCGGCCGGTCCACGGTGACGTAGCTGACCACCTGCGGATTGGGCGCATCGTCGGAGAGTTGGAGCCACTGCACCCCGTTGATCTCCAGGAGAGCCGACGTGGGGGTCAGCTCGACGGGACGCGGAAGCCCGCAGCGGAGCACGACCGGCTGAGGGGCGGCCACCCAGGCCCGCACCCCCGGCGGCACGGGCTCGGCCAGCGGACGCGTCGGCAGGGCGTCACCCGGGTCGCCCAGCTCGGCGGGGAGCGCGGCGAGCACCTTGCCGCAGTCCGGGCCGGTGGCGTCCGGGGCGTCCACGGGGACGACGGCCAGCGGACCGGTGGCCGGCGCGGGCGGCGCGGGCTCGCCCAGCCCGCGGGCCCGCGCTGTGATGGATATCGCGGCCACCACCACGGCGAGCAGCAACGGCAACGCGATCGCGATGACGACCGGGGTGGAGGGCCGGGAGCGAACTGACGGAGGCATGGTCAGGAGGAGAGGTGGACCACCGGGCAGGTGAGGGTCCGCGTGATGCCTCCGACGCCCTGGACCTGGGCAACTACGAGTTGACCAAGTAGGTCGACGTCTTCTGCTTCCGCGCGGACGATGACGTCGTAGGGGCCCGTCACGTCCTCCGCGGAGACCACGCCGGCGATGTCGGAGATCTCCGCAGCTACGGCTGCGGCCTTGCCGACCTCCGTCTGCACCAGGATGTAAGCCTGCACCACGGCGTGCCCCTTCCACATCGGTCGAGCTCTCCGGGGTAGGAAAGTCGGAAGCCGAACGTACCGGAGGTGGCCACTGTGCCGACATCGTTCCCGCCCCCCATCGGCGACGCCGAGGCGGAGAACACACTCGCGGGCATCGGCGAGTTCGGTCTGATCAGCCGGATGACCACCGGCCGCGTGCAGCCCGCGGGCACGCTGCTCGGGCCGGGGGACGACGCTGCCGTGGTGGCCGCACCCGACGGCCGGGTGGTCGCGTGCACCGACGTCCTGGTCGAGGGCGTGCACTTCCGGCTCGACTGGTCGGCTCCCGACCAGGTCGGACGCAAGGCCGCGGCGGCGAACCTGGCGGACGTCGCGGCGATGGGCGCGGTACCGACGGCGCTGCTCGTCGGGCTCGCGTGCCGCAAGGACACGGCCGTCGAGACGCTGACGGGCCTCGTCGACGGGCTGTGGGCGGAGGCGGAGCTCGCGGGCGTCGGGGTGGTCGGCGGCGACGTGGCGTCCTCTCCGGCGCTGGTGCTCTCCGTCACAGCGCTGGGATCGCTGGAGGGCAGGGAGCCGGTCACGCGCTCCGGAGCGCGTCCGGGTGAGGTGCTGGCCCTGTGCGGGCGGGTCGGGTGGTCGGCGGCGGGGCTCGCCGTGCTGGCGCGCGGGTTCCGGTCGCCCGCCGCGGTGGTGGGCGCGCATCGGGTGCCCGAGCCGCCCTATGCGGCCGGACCCCAGGCCGCGCTGGCCGGTGCCACGTCCATGATCGACATCTCGGACGGCCTGATCGCCGACCTCGGGCACGTCGCGCGGGCGTCCGGCGTGCTGCTCGATGTGCGCAGCCGGGCGTTCGACATGCCCGCCCGGCTGGTCGACGTCGGTGCCGCGCTCGGTGTCGACCCGCTGCACTGGCTGCTCACCGGGGGCGAGGACCACGCGCTCGCGGCCACGTTCCCCGGTCCGGAGGTCCCCGACGGCTGGACCACCATCGGTGCGGTCCGGCGGGGCGAGCCCGCGGTGCTGGTGGACGGCAGGCTCTACAACGGCGGCCCCGGCGGCTGGGATCACTTCACGCGCTGAGTTCGCCGCCCCGGGTGATCGTCGGCACGTCCACTGACATCCCGGCAGTCCGGTGCTAGATTTTCACCGTCAGTACTGACGGTGAAGGGTGGCATTGCTCATGACGTCGCGGGACGACCAGCGCGCCGCCACCTACCGTCGGATCGTCGACGTGGCGGTCGAGTCGCTCATCGAGGAGGGTTTCGCCGCCACGACCACGGTGGAGGTGCAGCGCCGCGCCGGCCTGAGCCGTGGCGCGCTCCTGCACCACTTCCCGACGCGGGAGCAGCTCTTCACCGCGGCGGTCCATCGGCTGGTGCAGGTCAACCTCGAAGCCATGTGGGCGGAGCTGGCCGCGGCCCCGGCCGGGACCGACCCGGTCACCCGCGGCATGTGGGTGCTCCGCCGCGCGAGCAGACGCCCGTCGTTCGGCGCGGAGCTCGAGCTGTGGGGCGCCGCGCGCACCGACCACCGCCTGCGGGAAGCCCTGCGGGCGGCCGAACGTGGAGCCCGTAAGGAGCTCTACTCCGTGATCGACGGCGTGTTCGGCCCGGAGATCGTGGCCGCGCCCTGTTACCCGCTCGTGGTGGAGCTGACCGTCCAGCTGATGCGCGGCCTGACGATCAGCGCCGCGCTGCACGAGCGCGTGAAGGAGGACGAGCCGCTCATCGACCAGTGGGCGCAGGTCGTCCGGTCGCTGCTGGCGGCCGACTCCCTGCCGTCCTGAACTCTTCGGAGATGCTGAATGTCTGCCACGCACGACGTGTTCAACCAGGTTCCCCCGCTCGACGACGTCGACACCGCAGCCGATCCCGCACTGCTCGAGGCGCTGCACCGGGAGGGTGCTGGCTGGGCGGAGGCCGACGTGCACGCAGCGGGCGTGCTGGCCGGCAGTGAGCAGGCCCGGGAGTGGGGCCGGCTCGCCGACGAGCACCATCCCGTGCTGCGCACCCACGACCGCGTCGGGCGCCGGATCGACGAGGTCGAGTTCCACCCGGCGTGGCACGAGCTCACCACCACCGCGGTCCGGCTGGGTCTGACCGCCGCTCCGTGGCGGGACGACCGGCCCGGCGCGCACGTCGCGCACGCCGCGACCAGCTACGCCTGGAGCCAGGTGGAGGCCGGGCACATGTGCCCGATCGGGATGACCTACGCGGTGGTGCCGAGCCTGCGGCACGCTCCCGAGCTGGCAGCCGGCTACGAGCCGTTGCTGACGTCCCGGGAGTACGAGCCGGGCTCGCGGCCCCCGGCGGAGAAGCCGGGGCTGCTCGCCGGGATGTCGATGACCGAGAAGCAGGGTGGCTCGGACGTGCGGGCCAACACCACCCGCGCGGTCCGGACAGCGGACGGCAGCTACCGCTTGACCGGCCACAAGTGGTTCACCTCGGCGCCGATGTGCGACGTGTTCCTGGTGCTCGCCCAGGCGCCCGGTGGCCTCTCCTGTTTCCTGCTGCCGAGGATCCTGCCCGACGGCACCCGCAACCGGATGCATCTGCAGCGGCTCAAGGACAAGCTGGGCAACCGGTCGAACGCCTCGGCGGAGCTGGAGTACGACGACGCCGTGGCGTGGCTGATCGCCGGGGAGGGCGACGGCCTGCGCGTGATCATGGAGATGGTCAACCTCTCCCGCCTGGCCGTCACCATCTGGAGCGCTGCCGGGATGCGGGCGGCCACGGTGGCGGCGGTGCACCACGCCACGCACCGCCAGGCGTTCGGTGCCTACCTGCGCGACCAGCCGCTGATGCGCAACGTGCTGGCCGATCTGGCCCTGGAGAGCGAGGCCGCCGTCGCGCTGGCGATGCGTCTCGCGGGCGCCACCGACCGCGCCGTCCGCGGCGACCACACCGAGGCGGCGTTCCGGCGTCTCGCCGGCGCGGTCGGCAAGTACTGGATCTGCAAGCGGACATCGATCCACGCCGCCGAGGCGCTGGAGTGCCTCGGCGGCAACGGGTACGTCGAGGACTCCGGCGTGCCGCGCCTGTACCGGGAGGCGCCGCTCAACTCCGTGTGGGAGGGGTCAGGCAACGTCGCCGCGCTCGACGTCCTGAGGGTGCTGCGCCGCGAGCCGGAGGCGGCTGCGGCCTTCCTCGATGAGCTCGACGCCGCGCTGGGCGCCGACCGCCGCTACGACTCGGCCGTCGCCCGCCTGCGCACCGATCTCGCCGTGGTGGAGGCGGCCGACCCGCGGGACCCGGGCGTCCAGTTCGGAGCCCGGCGCCTGGTCGAGCAGATGGCGCTCGCGGTGCAGGCGTCGCTCCTCGTCCGCCACGGGCACCCCGCGGTGGCCGACGGCTTCTGTGCCTCACGGCTCGACGCCGACCGGGGTCAGGTGCTCGGCACCCTCCCGGCCGGCGTCGACGTCGGGCCCGTCATCGAACGCGCCCAGGTCAAGAGCGCGTAGCGGCGACTACGGGAGCATCCAGCCCAGCACCGGGGTGGCCTGCAGCGCGATGAGCGCCGACAGCACCACCAGCATCCCGAGGCTCCAGCCGATCACCTTGCGCAGCAGCACGCCCTCCTGGCCCTCGAGCTTCACGGCGGCCGCGGCGATCGTGAGGTTCTGCGGCGAGAGCATCTTGCCGAGCACGCCTCCCGAGGAGTTGGCCCCGGCCAGCAGTTCGGGGGGCAGCCCGGCGCCCTGGGCCGCGGTGACCTGCAGGGCGCCGAACAGCGCGTTGGCCGAGGTGTCCGACCCTGTCACCGCCACCCCGAGCCAGCCGAGCACCGGCGACAGGAACACCAGCGCTCCACCGGCGCCGGCCACGAACAGGCCGATCGAGGTGGTCTGCGCCGACGCGTTCATGACGTAGGCCAGCGCCAGCACCGAGGCCACCGTGAGGATGGCCCACTTCAGGTCGACCACCGTGCGGCCCCAGGTGGCGAGCGCCTTCCGGGCGCCCACGCCCAGCACCGCGGCCACGATGACCCCGGCGATCACCATCAGGGTGCCGGCCGAGGACAGCCAGGTCAGCGAGAACATCGTGGTGCTGTGCGGCTTGCCGTCGATCCCGACCACGTCGAGGAACGGCCACGTGAACGCGATCTTCAAGGAGTCGATCAGCGGCTTGAGTCCGGGCAGCTGGGCCAGTGCGAAGACCACCACGATGATCACGTAGGGCGCGTAGGCCTTGCGCACCTCGGTGGGAGAGTCGGGCTTCGCCGCCGTGCCCGGGCCGCCTGCCGCGGCCATCGTCGGCTGCCGGGCCGCCCACACCGCCTGCGGCCGGATCCGCGCCAGCGCGAACACGACGATCGCACCGAGCAGCGACGCGACGATGTCGGTGAGCTCCACGGAGAAGAAGTTCGACGTCAGGAACTGTCCGATGGCGAACACCACGCCACACGCGACGGCAGGCACCCAGGCCTCCCGCACGCCGCGCCTGCCGTCGACGATGAACACCAGCACCAGCGGGACGAACAGCGCGAGCAGCGGGGTCTGCCGTCCGACCATGGACGCCACCTGGTCCAGCGGGAGGCCGGTGACGCGGGCGAGCGTGATCACCGGCACGCCCATCGCCCCGAACGCGACGGGCGCGGTGTTGGCCACCAGCGCGACCACCGCGGCCTTGAGGGGCTGGAAGCCGAGAGCCACGAGCATCACCGACGTGATCGCGACCGGCGCGCCGAACCCGGCGAGGGCCTCCAGCAGGCCGCCGAAGCAGAACGCCACCAGGATCGCCTGCGTGCGCTGGTCGATCGACAGCGCGCCGAAGCTGCGGCGCAGCACGTCGAAGTGGCCGGTGGCCACGGTCATGTTGAACACCCAGAGGGCGTTCACCACGATCCACAGGATCGGGAAGAGCCCGTAGGTGGCTCCGTGGGCGGCGGCCGACAGTGCCATGCCCACCGGCATCGCGAAGCCGATGATCGCCACCACCAGTGCCGCGGCCAGGCCGGCCAGCGCCGCCCACTGCGCGCGGATCCGCAGCACGCCCAGCAACACCAGCACGACGGCCAGCGGCACCACGGAGACGAGTGCGGAGAGTCCCAGCGACCCTCCGACGGCCTCGGGATCTTGTTGGTAGAAGGCCAGCACGGGGCCGGGTGGTCTTGGTACAGCGGAGGGAATCAGCAGATCGACGGTGGCCCACATGGTGGCGCAGTGTGCGGTGCCGTTCCTGGTCCGGCACAACGAGCTAGCCCATTCGGATTAACCGACCAGCCGTCACTGTCCGTTACATCCCTTTGGCCCGGAACAGGTCGCGCAGCAGCAGGATCTCCGCTCCGTGGTGGATCGCCTCGCGGTGGATGTGCAGCACGAGCGCGACCATCGGGTGCTCGGCGAACGGGCCCTCCGCCGGACCGACCGCCCGGGCGAGCCCGTCGGCGTCCAGGCCGCGCACACCCGTGATCCACGCGTCATGCGTCACGTCGAGCTGGCGCAGCGCTTCCTTCGCCGTGCCCGCGTAGGCGAAGTCGTCGTAGCCGACCGCCGCGCCACCGAAGTGGGACGCGGCGCGGGCGCCGAAGACGCCCACGATGATGTGCCCGAGCCGCCACGCGATCGTGGTGAACGGGGGCGGCTCGGGCGCGGGGAACGCGAAGTCGATGGTGAACTCACCGCTCCCGGCCTGCACCGGCGCGCTCGAGGTGCCCCGCGGGCGCACGCTCCACGACGACGAGCCCTTCCGGGGCCCCGCAGCGGGCTCCCAGAAGTACTCCTCGTCGGTGAGACCGTCGAGCTTGGGGCGCACGAGGCCCTGCCAGTGCCACTCGAGCTGTTCGACGAGCTGCGTGGTCCAGTCGATGCCCATGGCGCACGACCGTAGGCCCCGACACCGACAAATCCGGCAGCACGGTCAGCTGCGCGGTACCGGCACCCCTCGGATCGACGCGTCCAGCAGCTGCATCGGGTGCAGCAGCGGGATCGGCCCGCCGACGTCCGCCGCGCCGTCGGTGGACCCGAGGTGCTTGCCGATCTGCAGCAGGCACCCGGGGTTCGCGGTGACGATCACATCGGGTGACACCGAGCGGACGTTGGCCGCCTTGCGGGCCCCCAGCTCGGCCGCGGCGTCCGGCATCACCATGTTGTAGATCCCGGCGGAGCCGCAGCACAGCTCGGCCTCCGGCAGGTCCACCAGCTGCAGGTCCGGGATCGACCGCAGCACCGCACGGGGCTGCGCGCGCACCTTCTGGGCGTGCCCGAGGTGGCAGGCGTCGTGGTAGGCCACCCGGCCCCGGAACGGGTGGCGCGGCGCCCGTGGCCCGAGGTCGGCGAGCACCTCGTGCACGTCGCGCACCCGGGCGCTGAACGCCGCAGCCCGCTCGGCCCACTCCGGGTCGTCGGAGAGCAGGTGGCCGTACTCCTTCATCGACGAACCGCAGCCCGCGACGTTGGTGACCACGTGGTCCACGTCGAGCTTCTCGAAGACCGCGATCTCCCGCCTGGCCCGGACGAGCGCGCTCTCCTCCCGGCCGGAGTGCAGCTCCAGCGCGCCGCAGCACTGCTGGTCGGCGGGCACCAGCACGTCGCAGCCCTCGGCCGCGAGCACGCGGACGGTGGCCTCGTTGACGCGGTGGAAGAACACGTCCTGCACGCAGCCCGAGAGCAGCGCGACCCGCGCGCGCCGTTCACCGGCAGCAGGGGTGTAGGTGGGCAGCCGGGCGAACGCCTCGCGCACCGAGACCGGTGGCAGCAGCGACTCCATCGCGGCGAGCCTGCCGGGGAGCTTCTCCGCGAGCTTCGCGATGGCGGGCACCCGCCGCAGCCGCTGGTAGAACGCCCCGGGCAGGGCCGCTGCGCGCAGCCGGCGCTTGTAGGGGAACAACGCGAAGATCGCGTTGCGGAACAGCCGGTCCGACGGCGTCCGCTCGACGTTGCGCTCGATCTGCGGGCGCACCGACTCCAGGAGCCGGTCGTACTGCACGCCGGACGGGCACGCGGTCACGCACGCCATGCAGCCGAGGCACTGGTCGATGTGCTCGGTGAACGGCCCCTCCAGCCCGATCTCGCCCTTCTTCGCGAGGTCCATCAGGTAGATCCGGCCGCGCGGAGAGTCCATCTCCTCGCCCCAGAGCTGGTAGGTGGGGCAGGTGGGCAGGCAGAAGCCGCAGTGCACGCAGTCGTCGAGCAGTTCGCGCTCGGGCGGGCGGCGGTCGTCGTAGGCGGACGGCCCGGTCTGCGGGAGATTGGTGTCGGCGGAGCCGGCGGGGGTCGTCATCGGGAACCTTCCGCATCGTGGGGGGTCACGAGCCAGGGGGCGAAGCGGCCGGGGCCGAACCGTCCCAGCGGGTCGAACTCGTTCTTCACGGCCTTCAGTACGGCCAGTGCGGACGGCGGCGGCCCCCACGCCGGTACGCCCGACCCTGGCGGGCGGCCCCGCAGCACGGACGTGCCTCCTGCCGCGTGGACGAGAGCGTGGGCGTCGGCGACGGCCTCCGGGGCCAGCGCGAGGGTGGCGACGCCGGTGCCGAGACCCGCGGTGACGGTGTCGGCCCGCAGGTCGGTGAGCAGCCCGGGCAGCACGCTCGGCCGGGCCCCGATCCGCAGGACCGCGAGCCCGGGAGCGCCCCGCACCAGCGCGGCGTGCCGGGCCCACGGGTCGGGTCCCGACTCCGAGGGTGCGTTCGGTCCGGTGTCCGTCGCGTCCCTGGCTCCGGACCCGAGTACCTCGCGCAGCCGCTCCAGCCGACCGGACACGGCGTCCGCGGTGCCGTCGATGCGGACGAGCAACTGCCCGTCGCCGTCCTCCGAGATCCACTCCAGCGCGGCGGGCTCGTACTGCCCGCCGAGCAGGCTCGCCGCGTGCTCGCGTGCCTCGTCGAGCGAGCAGTCGACCACGAGCGTGGCCGAGCGCTTCGGCACGGGGTGCAGCCGCAGCACCACCTCGACGAGCACGCCGAGCGTGCCGTGGGAGCCGTGGAGCAGCTTCGCCAGGTCGTACCCGGCCACGTTCTTGATGACGTGCCCGCCGCTGCGGGACACCGTGCCGTCGGCGAGCACCACGGTGACGCCGATCACCAGGTCGCGCAGCGAGCCGAAGACCAGCGCGGCCGGGCCGGCGTCGGCCGTGGCGATCAGACCGCCGACCGTGGCCCCGGCGGCGACGCGCGCGGCGTCGAACGACACGTGCTGCCCGTGCGACGCCAGTTCCTCGGCCAGCGAGCGCAGCGGGGTGCCCGCGAGCACGGACACCGTCATGTCGCCGGGGTTGTGGGTGAGCACGCCGGTCAGCGCGGTGGTGTCGAGCACCGCGTCCACGGGGTCGAGCGGGCCTGCCCAGTCCGCGGCGGTGCCGCTGCCGGTGATCGACACGGTGCCTGCCGTGTCCAGCAGTGCATCGCGGACGGACCGCAGGTCATCCGGCCGCAGCGTCGTCGACGTCGTCACGGTCCCTCCTCGTGTGGTGGCTGATGGTGCTGGTTCCGCGGTCACAGGCGCTCGATCACGCCCGCCTCCTCCAGCGGGTGCGGCTTGTACTTCCCGGGGCGTTCGCCGCAGAGCCGGGGCGTGGGCAGCACCTTGCCCGGGTTGCAGATGCCCTGCGGGTCGAAGGCCGAACGAACCCGCGCCATGACGGCGAGGTCGTCGCGGGAGAACATCTTCGGCATCGAGCACGCCTTGTCGGTGCCGATGCCGTGCTCGCCCGAGAGCGAGCCGCCCAGCTCGACGCACAGCTCGGCGATCTGCCCGGACAGCTTCTCGGCGCGCTCGGTCTCCCCGGCGGCGGCGCTGTAGAGCACCAGCGGGTGCAGGTTGCCGTCGCCGGCGTGGAACACGTTGGCCACCCGGATCCCCGCGTCGGCGCCCATGTCGGCGATCCGGCCGAGCACCTCGGCGAGCCGCGTGCGCGGCACCACCCCGTCCTGGACGA
Organism: Pseudonocardia sp. OZ21; assembly: GCF_059359135.1. Taxonomy (NCBI): domain Bacteria; kingdom Bacillati; phylum Actinomycetota; class Actinomycetes; order Pseudonocardiales; family Pseudonocardiaceae; genus Pseudonocardia; species Pseudonocardia sp. OZ21. The sequence continues at coordinate 716,753 of NZ_JCADBN010000001.1, read as the reverse complement.
AGTAGTCGGGGGAGATCCGGCCGACGGCGGCGAACGCCGCCTTGCGCCCGCGCCAGATCGCGGCCCGCTCCTCCGGAGAGCCCGCGATGTGCAGCCGGGTGCAGCCGTGGCGGTCGCAGATCTCCTTGACCTGCTCGAACTGGACGTCGCACTCCTCGACCGGGCCGTCCAGCTCGACGACGAGCGCGGCGGGCACACCGACCGTGTAGCCCGCGTGCACGGCCTCCTCCGCGGCCTCGATGGCGAGCGTGTCCATCATCTCGACGGCGGCGGGCACGATCCCCGCTGCCACGATGTCGGAGACCACGTCTCCCGCGGCCTCGACGGACGGGAAGTCGGCGAGCAGGGTGCGCACCGACTCGGGGGCGCGCAGCAGCCGGACGGTGACCTTCGTGGTGATCCCGAGCGTGCCCTCCGAGCCGAGGAACACCCCGCGCAGGTCGGGGCCGGCCTGCTCGCCCGTGTCGGTGCCCAGCGTGACGAGCGACCCGTCGGGCAGCACGACCTCACAGGACAGCACGTGGTTGGTGGTGAACCCGTACTTGAGGCAGTGGGCGCCGCCGGAGTTCTCCGCGACGTTCCCGCCGATCGTGCAGACCTGCTGGCTGGACGGGTCGGGAGCGTAGTAGAGCCCGTGCGGCGCGGCGGCCGCCGTGATCTCCAGGTTGGTGACGCCCGGCTCGACGACGGCGCGCCGGTTCACCGGGTCGACCTCGAGCACCCGCTTGAGCCGGGCGAGGCTGATCACCACGCCGTCGGCGACCGGGAGTGCCCCGCCCGACAGCCCGGTGCCCGCGCCGCGGGCGACGAAGGGCACCCGGTGCTCGGCGCACACCCGCACCGCCTCGGCCACCTGGGCCGCGTCGCGGGGGAGCAGCACGAGCTCGGGTACGACCCGGTAGCCGGTGAGGCCGTCGCACTCGTATGCCCGGCACTTCACCGGATTGCTGATCACGTCGGCCGGGTCGAGCGCCCGCTCGAACGCCTGCCGCACTCCGCCGTCCAGAGCCACTGGTCGCCCTTTCGGTCACATGCGTCGATGCCGGGACGAGACTACGACGACCTGGGGAAGATCGTCGGTCTTGCGACCGGGATCTCCCTGCTCACGGCGCCGGGGGTAGGGGCCGTTCGGGTGATCTGGGTGGCCGCGTACGGTACGACCCGGTTCGGCGCGGGGTGCGCCCGCGCTCACCGCGCGGAGTCGTCATCCTGGCAAGACCGTCCGTCGTTCGAGCGGTGCCTAGGCCTCAGGAGGCTGGAAGCGTTGGGTCCACGTCGGCAGTTGCAGCTGGGTCTCGTCGTTGCCGCTGCACTGGCACTGCTGCTCGCACTGACCGGCGCGGTCGGTCCCGCCGCGGCCGCTCCGGTTCCCCCCGCAGCCGTGGTGTCTCCCTGATACTTCCGCAATGCGGAATCCGCAGTCCGTCTGGTAGAAGAATGTTCCAGGACGGGGCTCACCGGGGTATGCCTGTCGTGACCCCGGGCCCGACGACGAGCGGATGGTGGAGACGTGACGGATCTGCAGGTGGACCCGGCGCTGCGGGCGTTCGTGGCCGACGAGCTGCTGCCTGGCCTGGACCTCGAGCCCGAGTGGTTCTGGTCCACCTGCGCAGCGCTGCACGAGCGGTTCGCCGGCCGGACCGAGGAGCTGCTCGCGCGGCGTGACGAGCTGCAGGAGCAGATCGACGGCTGGCACCGGGAGCACGGTGCAGGCGACGTCGAGGCCCTGGAGACGTTCCTCACCGAGATCGGCTACCTGGTGCCGCCGGAGTCGCCGAAGGTTCGGGTCTCCCGTGTCGACGCCGAGATCGCCGAGATCGCCGGCCCGCAGCTGGTGGTGCCCTCCACCGTGCCCCGGTACGCGCTGAACGCCGCCAACGCCCGGTGGGGCTCGCTCTTCGACGCGCTCTACGGCACCGACGTCCTCCCGCTGGACCACGACCTCGAGCCCGGCTACGACGAGCGCCGCGGCGCTCAGGTGATCGCCGAGGCCGACGCGCTGCTCGACGAGCTCTTCCCGCTGGCCACGGGCAGCCACGCCGACGCCACCGCGTACCGCGTGCGGGACGGCGCACTCGTCGTCGAGACGAAGGACGGGGACCTCGGTCTGGCCGATCCCAGCCAGTTCGCCGGGCACCGGGCCGGCTCCGACGACGGGCACCCCGACGCCGTGCAGGCGGTCCTGCTGCAGCGCAACGGGCTCCACGTCGAGCTCACGATCGACGCCGAGCACCGCGTCGGCCGCCAGCACCACGCCGATGTGGCCGACGTCGCGCTCGAGTCGGCCGTCACCACGATCGTCGACTTCGAGGACTCCGTGGCCACGGTCGACGGCCCGGACAAGACCGCCGCGTACCGCACCTGGCTCGGCCTGATGACCGGCGCGCTGACCGCGACGTTCGAGAAGGGCGGCGAGACCGTCGAGCGCAAGGTCAACGGCGACCGCCACTACACCGCCCCCGACGGCTCCGAGCTCGCGGTGCCCGGCCGTTCGCTGCTGCTCGTGCGCAACGTCGGGCACCACATGCGCACCGACGCCGTCCGCACCGCAGCGGGCGACCCGATCGGCGAGGGCGTGCTCGACGCGCTCGTCTCCGCCACGGCAGCGCTGCACGACCTGCGGGGGCTCGGACGGTTCTCCAACTCCCGCGCCGGGAGCGTCTACATCGTGAAGCCCAAGCAGCACGGGCCCGACGAGGTGGCGCTCACGGTGGAGCTGTTCGCTGCGATCGAGGAGGCTCTCGGCCTGGAGCCGGCCACCCTCAAGATCGGGATCATGGACGAGGAGAAGCGCGCGTCGCTCAACCTCGAGGCCTGCATCGCGCAGGCGCCCGACCGCACGATCTTCGTGAACACCGGGTTCCTCGACCGCACCGGCGACGAGATCCACACCGACTTCGAGGCCGGCCCGGTGGTGCGCAAGAACGACATGAAGAGCACCCCGTGGCTGATCGCCTACGAGGACCGCAACGTCGACGTCGCGCTGCGTGCCGGGTTCCGGGGGCAGGCGCAGGTCGGCAAGGGCATGTGGGCCAAGCCTGCCGCGATGCGCGAGATGCTCGGCACGAAGGGCGCACAGCCGGAGGCAGGCGCGAACACCGCGTGGGTCCCGTCCCCGACGGCCGCCACGCTGCACGCGCTGCACTACCTGCGCACCGACGTCGCCGCCCGCCAGCGCGAGCTCGCCGGGCGCAAGACCGACCGGCGCGAGCTGCTGAGGGTGCCGCTGCTGACCGGTGAGCTCACCGACGAGGAGAAGCGTCACGAGCTGGAGACCAACGCGCAGTCCATCCTCGGCTACGTCGTGCGCTGGGTGGGGCTGGGCATCGGCTGCTCGACCGTGCCCGACCTCGAGGGCGTCGGGCTCATGGAGGACCGGGCCACGCTGCGGATCTCCAGCCAGCTCATCGCCAACTGGCTGCACCACGGCCTGACCGACGAGGCGCAGGTGCGGGAGACGTTCGCCCGCATGGCTGCCCTGGTCGACGAGCAGAACGCCAACGAGCCCGGCTACGCGCCGATGGCCAAGGACCTGGACAACAGCCCGTCGTTCCAGGCGGCTCTCGACCTGGTGTTCACCGGCCGCTCGGAGCCCAACGGCTACACCGAGCGGGCGCTCACCACCTGGCGGCAGAAGGCCAAGGCCGGCTGATCCGCGTCCCGGCACGAGGACGAGTGCGGAGTACTCCTTACCCGCGCACGAGCACGACCGGAGGGGCGCAGCGTGCTGCGGGCATGGGTGCGGGTGGCGGCTGCGCTGTTCGCGATCGGCTACGGGGCCAACCAGTTCAGCCCGCTGATGGTGCTGTACCGCGAACAGGGCCACTACTCGGCCGTCACCGTCGCGGCGTTCTTCGGCGTCTACGCCGCGGGGCTCGCGCCGGGGCTGCTGCTCGGCGGCCCGGCGTCGGACCTGTGGGGACGCCGGAAGCTCCTGTTGCCCGCACTGGTCGTGTCGGTGCCGGCGAGCGCCGTGCTCGCCCTCGGCGGCGTGCCCGCGGTGTCGGAGGGGGCGCTCTACGCCGGACGTTTCCTGTTCGGGGTGGTCACCGGCATGGCCATGGCCGTCGGCACGACGTGGGTGAAGGAGCTCTCGCAGGCACCGTGGGACCCGGCCGCCGACGCCGGGGCGGGTGCGCGCCGGGCGGCGCTGGCCCTCTCGGCGGGCTTCGGCGGCGGGCCGCTCGTGGCCGGGGTGCTGGCCCAGTGGGCGCCGCTGCCGATGGAGCTGCCGTACGTGGTCCACATCGTGATCACGGTCGTGGTGATCGGCGCGCTGCTGCGCGTGCCCGAGACGCGCGTCGTGGACGCGACGCGGCGGCACGGCCTCCGCGGGTCGCTCCGGGTGCCCCTGCCCGCCAGGTTCCGGCGGGTCGTGGCACCCATGGCGCCGTGGGTGTTCGGAGGCCCGGCCATCTCCTTCGCCGTGCAGCCTGCCGCGCTGGAACACGACGTCGCAGGCCTCGGCCTGATCTACGCCACGGTGCTCACCTCCCTCACCCTGGCGACCGGGGTGGCGGTGCAGCCGTGGGCGCGCCGGCTCGACCGGCGTTCCCCCGTGCTCGCCGCCAGGGCGGGGCTCGCCGCGACGGTCACCGGCATCCTGCTCGCCGCGGGCGCCGTGGCGCTCGACTCCCCGTGGCTCGCCGTCCCGGCCGCGGCGGTACTGGGCGCGGCCTACGGCCTGTGCCTGGTGGCCGGCCTGCTCGAGGTGCAGCGCATGGCCGCCCCCGAGCACCTCGGCGGGCTCACGGCCGTCTACTACACGCTCACCTACGTGGGGTTCCTGATCCCGGTGGTGCTGGCGGCCCTGACCCCGCTGGCCGGCTACCCCGTGCTGCTGCTCGGGCCCGCCGCGCTCGCGCTGCTCAGCCTGGCCGTGGTCGTGCGCACCGGACGGCAGCCCGCGCCGCAGCCCGGCCCCGTCTAGGTCGCCCCAGCGGGACGTAACCTCGGGCCCGTGCTCCGGCTGCGCCACCTGCCCATCGACCACCCCGACGCCGTCTCGCTCGTCGCCGGGCTGCAGCAGGAGTACCGCGTGCGGTACGGCGACGAGGACGCCACCCCGCTCGATCCCCGGGAGTTCGACACGCCGGACGGCTGGTTCGTGGTCGGTTACGTGGCCGGGGAGCCGGTCGCCTGCGGTGGCTGGCGCGCCCGAGACGACCGGGACGACCCGGGACTGCGTCCGGGCGATGCCGAGATCAAGCGGATGTTCGTCGCCACGCAGCATCGGGGGCGGGGGTACGCCCGTGCCCTGCTCGCCGAGCTGGAGCGCACGGCCGCCGCGGCCGGGCGGCGCCGGGCGGTGCTGGAGAGCGGCACCGCGCAGCCCGAGGCGATGGCCCTCTATCCCAGCGCGGGGTACGAGCCGGTGCCGGCGTTCGGGCACTACCGCGACTCCCCGAACAGCCGGTTCTTCGCCAAGCCACTTCTCGAGCCGAGCGGACCGACGGCGGCATCCGCCGCTCAGTGAGACGGCACGCCGCGACCGACCGCGCACCGAGGATGGGCGACTCGCGGACGGATATCGGGCGACTCGCGGGCGGATTTCGGGCGACTCGCGGGGCTTTGGTGGGGGGCCGGGCGACAAGAGGGTGTCGATCGGATGGTTACCCACCGCTAGCGATGGCGTGATCGGGCCGCAGGGCGAATGATCCGCTCACCACGGGTTCGATGAGCGGTGGAGGGAACAACGGTGGAGGTGCTCGCGCAGACCGATCTGCGGCTCGACACGACCGCGATCGACTACGTGTTCGTCGTCTTCTACTTCGTGCTGGTGCTGGGGATCGGGGTGATGGCCCGCCGGTCGATCGCCTCCAGCCTGGACTTCCTGCTGTCCGGGCGGTCACTGCCGGCCTGGGTCACGGGGCTGGCGTTCGTCTCGGCGAACCTCGGGGCGATCGAGCTCATCGGGATGATGGCCAACGGCGCCCAGTACGGCGTGGCCACGTTCCACTACTACTGGATCGGCGCCATCCCCGCGATGGTCTTCCTCGGCATCGTGATGATGCCCTTCTACTACGGCAGCAAGGCGCGCAGCGTCCCGGAGTTCCTCCGGATGCGGTTCAACAAGACGACCCAGCGGGTGAACGCCGTGACGTTCGCGCTCGCGTCGGTGCTGATCGCCGGGGTGAACCTGTACGCACTCGGACTGATCCTCGAGGCGCTGCTCGGCTGGCCCCCGCAGGTCGCCATCCCGGTCGCGGCGCTCGTCGTCCTGAGCTACACGTTCCTGGGCGGGCTCTCGGCGGCGATCTACAACGAGGTGCTGCAGTTCTTCGTGATCCTCGCCCTGCTGATCCCGCTCACCGTCGCCGGGCTGGCCCGCGTCGGCGGCTGGGACGGGTTGAAGCAGCAGGTGAGCGGGCTCCCGCCGGGCCCTGAGCAGGTGTCCACGTGGCCGGGCACGTCGCTGACCGAGATCGCCAACCCGTTCCTCTCGGTGCTCGGCATCGTCTTCGGGCTCGGGTTCGTGCTCTCGTTCGGCTACTGGACCACCAACTTCGCCGAGGTGCAGCGCGCCCTGTCGGCCCGCAGCATGTCGGCCGCCCGCCGCACGCCGATCATCGCCGCGTTCCCGAAGGCGCTGATCCCGCTGGTCGTGGTGATCCCCGGCATGATCGCCGGGGTGCTGGTGCCGCAGCTCACCACGCTCAAGCAGGGCGGCACCACCGACGTCACCTACAACAACGCGCTGACGCTGCTGATGAACGAGGTATTGCCCAACGGCATCCTCGGGGTGGCGCTGGCCGGCCTGCTCGCGTCGTTCATGGCCGGCATGGCCGCCAACGTCAGCTCGCTGAACACCGTGTTCACCTACGACATCTGGCAGGACTGGGTTCGCCCCGGCCGGCCGGACGCGTACTACCTGCGGGTCGGCCGTGCGGTCACCGTGATCGGCTGCGTGCTGGCCATCGGCACGGCGTTCATCGCGGGCAGCTTCGAGAACCTGATGGACTACATCCAAGCCCTGTTCAGCTTCTTCAACGCGCCGTTGTTCGCGGTCTTCATCCTCGGCCTGTTCTGGAAGCGGATGAGCGGGACGGCCGGCTGGACCGGGCTGATCGGCGGCACCATCGCGGCCGTGATCGTCGACTCGCTCGTGCGCGGCGGGGTGATCGCCGTCTCGTCGCAGGCGGGGTCGTTCATGGCCGCGAGTGCCGCGTTCGTGGTCGGGATCGCGGTGGGCGTCGTGGTCACGATGTTCACCGCGCCGAGGCCGGAGGCCGAACTGGTCGGGCTGACCTGGTCGCTCACTCCCCGGGAGCGGGGTCGCACCGGTGAGGACGAGGGCAGCTGGTGGCAGTCGCCGGTGGTGCTCGGCGCGATCGTGATCGCGTTGACCATCGTGCTCTACCTGCTCTTCGCCTGACCCAGAGACAGACCAGCAGTGAGTCCCGACAGGAGGCATCCGTGACCGAACCGAAGGAGACCGCCGTCGACCAGGGCGCGACCGTGGCCCCGCCCAGCGCCGCGTCGCAGCTGTTCGACCTGCGCACGATCGTCGCCGTGCTGCTCGGTATCTACGGCATCATCCTGGCGGTGATGGGCCTGTTCTTCGAGAGCGAGGCCGAGCTGCAGAAAGCGGGCGGCATCGACATCAACCTGTGGTCCGGGATAGTCATGATCGTCGTCGCCGCGCTGTTCGTGCTGTGGGCGCGGCTGCGACCACTGGTGCCGCCGAGCGAGAGCCGCTGAGGAGCGGCCCCGCCCGGCAGGTCGACGCTCAGTCGCGCCCCGGGGTGGGGTAGCGCGGGTTGAACGCGAACAAGGTCCAGTCGTCGAGGCGACGCAGAGCCTGCCGAAGCCCGGCACTGATACGCCTGGTGGTGCTGGTCATGCTGTCCTCCTCGAGTTGTCTTCCGACTCCGCTTCGCTGCGGGCGGCAGGCGCGCTGTGGGCCTGCATCCTGTACATCGCCTCGATGTTCTGGATCGTTCCAGATCGAGACGTGAGACCCCTCACGCCACCTGTGGATCCGGGACGGAGGGGACGGAACGGAAGGCCCGGTAAGGTCGTCCCCGCGCTCGGCCGCCCGGATCTCCGGTGCCCGGCCCCCGCGGGCCGCTCGGGGCCGGGCGATGATCGCGCTGTTCCGGGGTAGCTCCCCGTGAGGAGGCCCGGCTGTCGTCGCCGCTCTCCGGGATCGGGAGGAGTCGCCGTTGCTCGCGCTCGTCGTCGCACACCTCGTGGTGGCGGCCCTGCTCCCGCTGGTGTCGGCCCGCAACAGGCGCGCGGCGTTCGCGGTGGCGGCCGTCCTGCCTGCCGCCACGTTGCTGTGGGCGCTCGCCAACGCGGGCCCCGCGCTCGCGGGCGGCGTCACCGCCACCACGGCATGGGCGCCCACGCTCGGTCTGGCGCTGAGCTTCCGGCTCGATGCGCTGGCACTGGCGATGATCGTGCTGGTGTCGGGGCTCGGCGCCGTGATCCTCGTGTACTGCGTCGGCTACTTCGGGAGCGACTCCACGGAGGCGCCGCGCAGCGCCGCCCTGCTGCTGGCCTTCGCCGGGGCGATGCTGGGGCTGGTCCTGGCCGACGACCTGCTCACGCTCTACGTGTTCTGGGAGCTGACCTCGATCGCGTCGTTCCTCCTGGTCGGGCAGGGCGGCGAGCAGGGTGAGGAGCGGCGGGCCGCGGTGCAGGCCCTGCTGGTCACCGTGTTCGGCGGCCTGGCGATGTTGCTCGGGTTCGTGCTCATCGGCGGAGCGGCCGGCACCTACCGGATCTCGGAGATCGTGGCCGCCGGGCAGGCGGGCAGCCTGCACGGCGGTGCCGTCACCGCAGCGCTGCTGCTGATCCTGCTCGGGGCGTTCACGAAGTCGGCCCAGCTGCCGTTCCACCCGTGGCTGCCCGCCGCGATGGTCGCCCCGACACCCGTGAGCGCCTACCTGCACGCGGCGTCCATGGTGAAGGCCGGGGTCTACCTGGTGGGGCGCCTCGCGCCCGGCTTCTCCGACCAGGCCGTCTGGTGGGTGCCGGTGGTCGTCATCGGGCTCGGCACGATGCTCGTGGGCGGCTGGCGGGCGCTGTCGGCCACCGACCTGAAACGGCTGCTCGCCTTCGGCACGGTCAGCCAACTCGGGTTCCTGACGGTGCTGCTCGGGAGCGGCGGACCGCTGGGGGAGATCTCCGCGCTCGCCGGTATCGCGCTGCTGCTCGCGCACGGGCTGTTCAAGGCACCGCTGTTCATGGTCGTCGGCACCATCGACCACGCGACCGGCACCCGTGACCTGCGCAAGCTCTCCGGCCTGCGTACCGCTCTGCCGGGCACGGCCGTCGCAGCGGCCCTGGCCGTGGCGTCGATGGCCGGGATCCCGCCACTGCTGGGGTTCGTCGGCAAGGAGGCCGCGTTCGAGGGCTTCCTCGACGAGGGCGGCCTGCGCGGGTGGATCGTCGCGCTCGGGCTGCTGCTCGGGTCGGTGCTCACCGCGGCGTACAGCGCCCGGTTCCTGTGGGGGGCGTTCGCCCGCAAGCCCGGGGTCGAGCCGCGGACGGTGCACCGCCCGGGCGCGCTGCTGACCGTGCCCGTCTGGATCTGCTCCATCGCCGGCCTGGCCCTCGGTATCGCCTACCCGGTGGTCGACGCGCTCGGCGCCGGTTACGCCGCCGAGTACCCCGACGAGTCCGACTACCACCTCGCGCTCTGGCACGGCCTCGGCCTGCCGCTGCTGTTCACCGCGGTGGCGATCGCCGGCGGCCTGCTCCTGCACGCGCGGCGGGCTCGGGTGGTCGCCCTGTCCTCCCGCAGCCCGCTCGACGCGCAGCGCGGCTACGAGCTCACCATCGCGGCCATCGCGCGCCTCGCGCTGGCCGTGACCGGACGCCTGCAGGTCGGCTCCCTCCCCGCCTACCTGGCCACGATCCTCGTGGCGTTCGTGCTGCTGCCCGGCGCGGCCACGGTCCTGGGGGGCGCATGGCCCACCGGCCAGACGATCTACCACTCGCTCACGCAGGTTCCGCTCGCGATCGTCGTGGTGATCGCGGCGCTGGCCGCGGTGCGGGCCCGGCGTCGCCTGACCGCCGTGCTCCTGGTCGGCGTGATCGGGTACGGAGTGGGTGGGCTGTTCATCATCGACGGGGCGCCGGACCTCGCGCTCGCGCAGTTCCTCGTCGAGACGCTGTCGCTCGTGGCGTTCGTGTTCGTGCTGCGCAGGCTGCCGGCCGACTTCACCGAGGAACCGTCACCCCGCAGGGTGCGGCTGCCCAAGGCGGTGCTCGGGGCGGTGGGCGGGGCCGCCGTCGCGGTGTTCGCGATCGTGATGTCGGGAGCCCGCACCGCGCCGTCGGCGACCACCGCGGAGTTCGTCCGGCTCGCGCCGGCCGAGGCGGGGGCGACCAACGTGGTCAGCGCCATCATCGTCGACTTCCGGGCGCTCGACACCGTCGGGGAGATCGGCGTTCTGGCCGTCGCGGCGGTCGGGGTGGCGAGCCTCGTGCTCGCCACCCGCTACGACCGGCGGGGGCGCCGCGGGCCGGTCGAGAGCGGGCAGAACAGCCCGCAGCACGAGGAGGACCTCCTCGGGTGACGGACACCAGGCGATGGCACCCGACGGGCGCACCGGCGGGCGAGACGGAGGGCAGGCGATGACGGACGGGCCGGGAACGACGAGCAGGCTGAACGACGGCCGCGACCCGGTGCCCTTCGAGGAGTGGGACCGGCCGCGGGGGGAGTGGCTGCTGTCGGGTGACTGCCGGCGCCCCGGTGAGCGGAGCCTGCTGCTGGAGATGACCACGCGGGCGGTCTTCCCGACCGTGCTCGTCTTCTCCCTCTACCTGCTGCTGGTGGGGCACTACGGGCCGGGCGGTGGGTTCTCCGCAGGCCTCGTGGCCGGGCTCGCGTTCGTCCTGCGCTACATCGCGGGTGGGAACGCCGACTTCGGGGCCGTGGTCCATCCCCGCGCACCGGTCCTCATCGGAAGCGGGTTGGCGGTGGCGCTGGTCACCGGTCTGGTGCCCGCGGCGTTCGGGGCGCCGGTGCTCTCCACCGCGAAGCTCGCCGCGGACCTGCCGCTGCTCGGCCCGGTGGAGCTGCAGACCAGCCTGTTCCTCGACGTCGGCGTGTACCTGCTGATCATCGGCGTGGTGCTGGACCTGCTGCGTGCACTCGGCGACGGCATCGAACGCGACATGGACGACGCCGGGGAGGCGTCGTGATCACCATCAACGTGGTCATGGCGCTGACCGTCGGCGTCCTCTACGGGGTCGGGTTCACCCTGCTGCTGTCGCGGTCGCTGATGCGCGTGCTGATCGGGGTGGTCGTGCTGGGCCACGGCACCAACCTGCTGCTACAGCTCGCGGGAGGGCCCCCTGGCCGGCCGCCGATCATCGGCACCGCGCCGCCGGAGTCGTTCGCCGACCCGCTGCCGCAGGCGCTCGCCCTCACCGCCATCGTGATCACCTTCGCGCTCACCACCTTCCTCCTCGCGCTCGGCTACCGCGCCTTCGTGCTGGTCGGGCACGACGAGGTGCAGGACGACGTGGAGGACCGGCGGATCGCGCGCCAGAAGGCGCCGTCCGCCCCGCTCGAGTCGGGCGACGGCTCCGAGGATCCGGAGCAGGATCTCGAACGCGCGGACGACGAGGTCGAGGCGGAAGCCGGCCGGGGCCGGGACGGCTCGTGACCACGGTCCTGACGCTGCCGGTGCTGCTTCCGATGCTCGGGGCCGCCGTCACGGTGATCGGCAGCCGGTCGGCGGCACTGCAGCGCGTGGTCGGTGTCGTCGTCCTCACGGCCGTCGCGGTGCTCGCCGCGGTGCTCCTCGTCGCGGCCGACGAGCACGGCCCGGTCGTGGCCGAGCTGGGCGGCTGGGCCCCCCCGGTCGGGATCGCGCTGGTGGCCGACCGGCTCTCGGCCCTGCTGCTGCTGGTCTCGACGCTCGTGACCCTCGCCGTGCTGGTGTACGCGATCGACCAGCGGATCGCCGACTACGGCCGCGGCACCGCGAGCACGACGTTCCACCCGATGTACCTGATGCTCTGCGCCGGGGTCTCGCTCGCCTACCTCACCGGGGATCTGTTCACGCTGTTCGTGGCGTTCGAGCTGATGCTCACCGCGTCCTACGTGCTGATCACCCGGCGGACCGGCGCGTCGCGGATCCCGGCGGGCATGACGTACGTGACGGTCAGCCTGCTGTCGTCGCTGCTGTTCCTCACCGCGATCGCCCTGGTGTACGCGGCCACGGGCACGGTGAACCTGGCCGACCTCGCGGAGCGGATCGGGGCGCTGCCGGGCGGCGTGCAGTCGGTGCTCGGCCTGATGCTGCTGGTCGTCTTCGGGATCAAGGCGGCGATCGTGCCGCTGCACTTCTGGCTCCCCGACAGCTATCCCAACGCTCCGGGCCCGGTGGCCGCGCTGTTCGCAGGCCTGCTCACGAAGGTGAGCTTCTACGCGCTGCTGCGCACCGAGACGTTGCTGTTCAGCCGGGACCAGCCGTGGACGCTGCTGCTCGTGCTGGCGGTGGCCACGATGCTCGTCGGCGCGCTGGGCGCGCTGGTCCAGAACGACCTCAACCGGCTGCTGTCGTTCCTGCTCGTCAGCCACATCGGGTTCATGCTGTTCGGGCTGGCGGTGTTCGACGCGGCCTCACTGTCGGGGGCGGCCCTGTACGCCGCCCACCACATCACGGTGCTCGCCACGCTGTTCCTGGTGAGCGGCCTGATCACGCGCCGCACCGGCACCGTGGCGCTGGACGAGATGGGTGGGCTGGCCCGCAGCTCTCCCGGGCTCGCCGTCCTCTTCGCGATACCGGCGATGACGCTGGCCGGCATCCCCCCGACCGCGGGGTTCGTCGCGAAGCTCGCTCTCCTGCAGGCCGGGGCGGCCGCCGGCCTGGGTCCCCAGGTGGTGGCGGGCGTGGTGATCCTCGCCAGCCTCCTGACGCTCTACGCGCTGGTCCGGGTGTGGGTGCGGGTGTTCTGGGGAGAGCCCCGGCCACCGCGCCCCGACGAGGACCCCACCGACGAGGTCCTCGTGGGCACGGCACGGACGTCGATGCCGATGTACACGGCGACCGCGGGCCTGGTGGCGGTCAGCGTCGCGATCGCGGTGTTCGCGGGCCCGCTCACGGTGCTGACCGGGCGGGCGGGGGCGGACCTGATCGACCGGACGCCTTACGTCGACGCGGTGCTGGGCGCACAGGAGGGCCGATGACCGGGATGGGGAGCGACGGCCGGCGCACCGGGAGGCGCGGGGTGCACGCCGTGCGGGCCCGGCTGCCGTCGGTGGTGTGGCTGACGCTGGTGTGGGTGCTGCTCTGGGGCACGTTCACCCCGCTGAGTGTCGTCGGCGGGGTGGTGGTGGCGGTGCTCGTCACGGCCCTGTTCCGGATGCCGCCGCTGCCTGACCGGCTGCCCGTGCGGCCGCTGCCCCTGCTCGGGCTCGGCGCGTTCCTCCTCTACGACCTGGTGGTCTCGGGCGTGGAGGTGAGCTGGCAGATCCTGCGGCACGGCCGGCGCGCGCAGGGCACGATCGTGGCCGTGCCGCTGCTCTCCGGGTCGGACCGGGTCGTCACGGTCATGGCCAACGCGCTGTCGCTGTCGCCGGGCGCGATGGTGCTGCAGATCGATCACGCGCGCGAGATCTGGTACATCTACGCCCTCGGCCCCCGCGACCGGGACGGCGCCGAACGCGCCCGGCTCCGCGCCATGGACATGCAGCGGCGGGTGCTCGCGGCGCTCGGCCGTCCGGAGGAGCTGGCAGAGGCGCACCGGCGGATCGCAGAGGCGGGAGCACCGCGATGAACACCGTGTTCGTGGTCGTCCTGGGCATGCTCGGGCTCGCAGGCGCCCTCACCCTCGTGCGGCTGCTGCTGGGGCCGGACACCCTCGACCGCATCGCCGCCCTCGACGCCTTCGTCGTGCTGCTCGTCGCCACCACCGCGGTGTACGTGGCCTTCTACGAGGACGGCTCCAACATTCCGCTGCTCGCCGCGGTCGCGCTGCTCGGGTTCGTCGGCTCGGCTGCCGCGATGCGGCTGGCCGAGCGCAGGGAGCGGCACCGGTGACCCCCGCACCCGACACCGCGCTCGACGTCGTCTCCGCGGTGCTGCTGCTCCTCGGGGCGCTGTCGTGCCTGCTCGGCGCGATCGGCATGGTCCGGCTCCCGGACGTGCTCGCACGGCTGCAGGCGGCCACCAAGCCTCAGACGCTGGGCCTGCTGCTGGTGCTCGCGGGTACGGCGCTCCGCGTGGAGCTGGAGAGCGCCGTCACCCTCGCGCTCGTCGCGCTGTTCCAGGTGATCACCGCCCCGGTGATCTCGCAGCTCGCCGGCCGGTCCGCCTACCGCAGCGGCAGCGTCCGGCGCGACCTGCTGGTGGTGGACGAGCTGGCGAAGGAGCTCCCCCCGGACTGATCGCCCGAGCCGCACACCATCGCCCCGCCGGGGGCGCAGAGGTGTGGCTCGGGAGAGCCCTGCCGCGAGACGTACGGGATCGCCCTGCTGGGGGCGGGGAGGTGCGGCTCGGGGTGCTCTCGTCGGACTGATCGCTGCGAGCCGCACGGGATCGCCCCGCCGGGGGCCAGCCGAGAGGTGCGGCTCGTGGGAGCGTGCCGCGAGATGTACGGGATCGCCCTGGTGGGGGCCGAGGGGTGCGGCTCGGGGGAGTTCTCCCGGAATGATCGCCGTGAGATGTACGCGATGGCCCCGCGGGGGGCGGGCAGGTGCGGCTCGCGGAGGTCAGCGGCCGCTGTTTACGCTCGCCCGCGTGCCCCTCTACGCGCTCGGCGACGTCGAACCCGCCATCCATCCGGACGCCTACGTCCATCCCGACGCCGTGGTGATCGGCAACGTGACGATCGGTGCGGAGGCGTCGGTCTGGCCGTCCGCGGTGCTCCGCGGGGATGACGGCCGCATCGAGATCGGGCCGCGCACCAGCGTGCAGGACGGGTCGATCATCCACTGCACCCCGCACGAGCCGACGATCATCGGGGCCGAGGTGACCGTCGGGCACAACGTCCACATCGAGGGCGCGACCATCGGGGACCGCGCGCTCATCTCGTCGGGGTCGGTGGTGCTCAACGGGGCCACGATCGGGGCGGGAGCGGTGGTCGGGGCGGGCGCGGTGGTCTCGCCGAACGCGGAGGTCCCGCCGCGCCGGATGGCGCTGGGCGTCCCGGCGCGCGTGCGTGAGGGCCACGAGGTGCCCGACGGCTACTTCGACCATGCCGTGCAGAGCTACGTCCAGCGCGGCAAGCGGTTCCGCGCCGAGCTGCGGAGGATCTGATGGCCAAGCCGCTCGAGGAGGTCGTGGAGGCCGGTTGGGCACGGGCGCTGGCCCCGGTCGCGCCGGTCGTGGCCGACATGGGGGAGTTCCTGCGTGCCGAGCTGGCCGCGGGGCGCCGTTACCTGCCGGCGGGGCCGAACGTGCTGCGCGCGTTCACCCAGCCGTTCGACGGTGTCCGGGTGCTGATCGTGGGCCAGGACCCGTACCCGACGCCGGGACACGCGATCGGGCTGTCGTTCTCCGTGGCGCCGCAGACCCGCCCCGTTCCGCGGTCGCTGGCCAACATCTTCCGCGAGTACAGCGACGACCTCGGGTACCCCACCCCGTCCACCGGCGACCTCACGCCGTGGGCCGACCAGGGCGTGCTGCTGCTCAACAGGGTGCTCACGGTGGAGCCGGGCAACCCGGGCTCGCACCGGGACAAGGGCTGGGAGAAGGTCACCGAGCAGGCGATCCGCGCCCTCGTCGACCGCGACGGCGAACCGCTCGTCGCGATCCTGTGGGGCCGGGACGCGCGCAACCTCGTGCCGCTGCTCGTGGACGTGCCGTGCGTCGAGTCGGCCCACCCCAGCCCGATGTCGGCGGACCGTGGGTTCTTCGGGTCGCGCCCGTTCAGCCGGGCGAACGCCCTGCTCGAGGAGCTGGGCGGGGAGCCGGTGGACTGGAAGCTGCCCTGACCCGGACGATCGCGGTCAGGAGGCCGGCACCGGCCGGGTGGTGACCTGGAGCTCGGTGAGGCCGTTGATCAGCACGGCGTCGCCGACGGGCAGGTCGTCAGCGGGGGCGGCCGGCCGCAGGTCGGGGAAGCGCCTGATCAGGGAGCCCAGTGCGATGCGGGCCTCGAGCCGGGCGAGCGGCGCTCCCAGGCAGTGGTGGATGCCGTGCCCGAACGCCAGGTGCGGTGTGGGCGTGCGGGTGATGTCGAGGACGTCGGCGCCCGGCAGGTGGGACGTGTCGCGGTTGGCGGCCAGCAGCCCGGTGAGCACGACGTCGCCCGCGGCGATCGTGACGCCACCGAACTCGAACGTCTCGGTGGCCACGCGCTGCGTGGCGATCTGCAACGGACCGTCGAACCGCAGCAGTTCCTCGACGGCCCCGGGGATCCGGTCGGGCGCGGACCGCAGCAGCTCCAGCTGCTCGGGGTGGGTGAGCAGGGCGTACGTGGCGTTGGTGATGAAGTTGACGGTGGTCTCGTGGCCCGCGACCAGGAGCAGGATCACCAGGGATGTGAGCTCGTCCTCGGAGAGCTGGTCGCTGCCGTCACGGACGGCGATCACGGCCGAGAGCAGGTCGTCGGCGGGTTGTGCGCGTTTGGTCGCGATCAGCTCGCGCACGTAGCCGACCAGTGCGGCGGCCGCTTCGGAGAAGACCTCGAAGCCGACGACGGCCGGGTCGATGATCTGTGCCGACCAGGTTCGGAAGTCGGCCCGGCGCTCCTCCGGGATGCCGAGCAGGTCGCAGATCACCGTCATCGGCAACGGGTAGGCGAACGTGGTGACGAGATCGGCCGACTCGACGTCGACGAGCCCGTCCAGCAGTTCGTCGACCACGTCCTGGATGCGCGGGGCGAGCAGGTCGATGCGGCGCATCGTGAACGCCCCCGACACCAGCTTCCGGAGCCGGGTGTGGTCGGGCGGGTCGCTGCTCAGCATCTCCGTGCGGGTGGCGGAGAGCAGCGCCGGATCGAGCCGGTTGCCGAAGATGTTGGCGCTCCCGCCGCCCTTGATCAGGCGGGTGTCGGTCAGGCTGGCGCGCGCTTCGTCGTAGCCGGTGATCAGCCAGGTGGACCGCGAACGGCTCCGGTGCATGAGGTGCACGGGACCACGGTCGTTCAGCACGGTGTATGCGCTGTGGCGCTTCCCGTGGGTGGCCGACCGGAACGGGTCGGGGGCGAGTGTCATCACGATCTCCTGGAGCGCATGGACGTCGGGAGACCTGATCTCGGAACCCCCGAGCCAGATACTGGCACGATCATGAAGCGGGGTAGCTCACACCGCGAGCCCGGTCACCACGCGGTTCCGGAACGGCAGAACGCCGCCGTCCGCTGGTGCGGACGGCGGCGTTCTGCGAAAAGCTGGTTGTGGTCGGCCGCTCAGGCGCGAGCGACCTTGCCCGCCTTCAGGCAGGACGTGCACACGTTGAGGCGCTGGCGGTTGCCACCACCCAGGCGTGCACGGACGGTCTGGATGTTCGGGTTCCAGCGGCGGTGGGTGCGGCGGTGCGAGTGCGAGACGGACATGCCGAAGCCCGGACCCTTGCCGCAGACGTCGCAGACGGCAGCCACGTCGGACACTCCTCGGGTAGACGATGGGGGGAAGCCGGGTTCACCCCGGTCGCGATGAGCCAGAGTACCCGCGCCACCGGACGGGGTGCACACCACCCGGTCGCTACCCTGTTCCGGGTGCCCCCGATCCTCGATTCCGCCCTGCTCACCGGATGGACGCGGGCCGCCACGCAGGCGCTCGAACGGCACCGCGCCGAGATCGATCGCATCAACGTCTTCCCGGTTGCCGACGGCGACACCGGCACGAACCTGCTGCTGACCATGCGCGCCGCCACGGAGGCCGCCACGGAGGCGGTGCGCCGGGCGCTGCGGGACAACGCGGAGGCGCCGGCTCGCGGAGTGGCCGCCGTGGCCGGGGCACTCGCGCGGGGCGCGCTCGTGGGGGCGAGGGGCAACTCCGGGGTGATCCTGTCCCAGGTGCTGCGCGGTGTGGCCGACGCGGTGGCGGCGGTCGTGGGTCCCACGCCGGCCGGTGCGGTGCTGGCCGATGCACTCGGCCGGGCGCACCGGCTCGCCACGGCGGCCGTCACGCGGCCACGGGAGGGCACGGTGCTGTCGGTGCTGGGGGCGGCGGCGCGCGCGGCGGCGGCCGCGGGCTCCGACCGGCTCGACCACGTGGCGTGCGCCGCGGCCGAGGCGGCGGCGGGCGCGGTGCAGGCCACCACGGGGCAGCTGCCCGAGCTGGCCAGGGCAGGCGTCGTCGACGCGGGTGGGCTCGGTCTCTACCTGGTGCTCGACGCGCTGGCCGGGCTGGTGAGCGGGCGCACCGGCACGGTCCGGCTCCCGTCGACGGGCGCACCCGGCCGGCAGCCCGCCCGCGGGCGGGACGTCCTCGTGGCGGAGCGGGAGGGCGGGTCGCCCCGCTACGACTACGAGGTGATGTACCTGCTCGAGAGCCCCGTCGACGACCGGGTGGACGAGCAAGTGGACGCGCTGCGAGCCGAGCTCGAGGCGCTGGGGGACTGCGTCTCCGTCGTCGGAGACGGGGACGGCCTGTGGAACGTCCACGTGCACTGCGCCGACGTGGGAGCTGCCATCGAGGCGGGGATCGCCGCGGGCAGGCCGCACCGGATCACGGTGATCCGGTTCGCCGACCAGGTCCGGGACGCCACCGAGGCCGGGGCCGGCGAGTCCGATCGGTTCGTCCGCGACCGTGCCGTGCTGATGGTCGTCGGTGGCGCGGAGCTCGCGGAGCTGGCCCGGACCGCGGGGGCCGCCGTGCTGGAACGGCCGCACGACCGTGAGGTGGAGGCGTGCGACCTGGTGGCCGCGCTGGCCGGCACGCGGGCCCGGCACGTCGTGCTGCTCCCCGGGGACGGGGAGCTCACCGCCGTGGCCGAGCAGGCCGCCGCGCTGGCCCGGCGCGACGGGCAGGAGGTGCTGGTGGTGCCCACGGCGTCGGTGCTGCAGGGGCTCGCGGCGCTGGCCGTGCACGACCCCGAGCGGCGCGCGGGCGACGACGTCGTCGCGATGGCCGAGGCCGCGGCGGGCACGCGCACCGGCGGCCTGGTGGTGGCCGAGTCCGAGGCGCTCACCTGGGTGGGGCCGTGCGAGCCCGGCGACGTGCTCGGCATCAGCGACGGCGAGGTCGTGGTGATCGCCCCGGATCTTGCTGTCGGTGGGTTGTGGTTGGCTCACCGCATGCTCACCGCTGGTGGCGAGCTCGTCACCGTCCTGCTGGGGGAGGGCGCCGACGACGCCCTCGCCGACGGGCTCGCGGCCGACCTGCGCCGCTCCCACCCCGAGGTCGACGTCGTCGTGCACCGCGGCGGGCAGACGGGCTTCGCGATCGTGCTGGGGGTGGAGTGAGCGACGTCGACATGCTGAGCCCGCTCCTGCCGCTGGTCGGCAAGCGGGCGGCCGAGCTGCTCTCCGCCCAGCTCGAGATCCACACCGTGGGCGACCTGGTGCGCCACTACCCGCGCCGCTACGTCGACCGGGGCAAGCTCACCGACATCGCCGGGCTGGAGATCGGGGAGCACGCCACCCTGGTCGCGCAGGTGGAGAAGACCACGCTGCGCGACATGCGGGCCCGCCGGGGCAAGCTGCTCAGCGTCGTCATCCGCGACGAGAAGGGCGCCACGCTCGACTGCACGTTCTTCAACGGCCACAAGGTGCAGCACGTCATCCACCCCGGGGTGCGTGCGGTGTTCTCGGGCAAGGTCGGGGTGTTCAACAAGAAGCTGCAGCTCACCCACCCGCAGTTCGAGCCGCTCGACGAGGCCGACGAGATCCGCCCGTTCCTGTCGGTCTACCCGGCCACCGGCAAGATCAACTCGCAGGAGATCGCCCGCTGCGTGCGCCAGGTGCTCGACCTGCTCGACGACCCCACCGACCCGCTGCCCGCGTCGCTCCGCCAGCGCGAGGGCCTGGCCGAGCTGGGCCGGGCCCTGCGGCGCATCCACGTGCCCGAGTCCGAGGCCGACTTCCACGCCGCCCGCAACCGCCTGGTCTGGGACGAGGCGATGGGCGTCCAGCTGGCGCTGGCCCTGCGCAGGCAGGCCACCGTCTCGCGGCCTGCCGCCGCGTGCCCGCCGAAGACCGGTGGCCTGCTCGACGCCTTCGACGCCGCGCTGCCCTTCACGCTCACCGCGGGCCAGCACGCCGTCGGCGCGGAGATCGCCGCCGACCTGGCGCGCGAGCACCCGATGAACCGCCTCGTCCAGGGCGATGTCGGGGCGGGCAAGACGGTGATCGCACTGCGCGCGATGCTGCAGGTCGTCGACGGTGGCAGGCAGGCGGCGCTGCTGGCGCCCACCGAGGTGCTCGCCGCCCAGCACGCCCGGTCGTTGCGCACCCTGCTGGGCCCGCTCGGGCGCTCCGGCGAGCTCGGCGGGGCCGACCAGGCCACCGCCGTCACGCTGCTCACCGGGTCGCTGGGCACGAAGGCCCGCCGTCAGGCGTTGCTCGACGCGCAGTCCGGAGCGGCCGGGATCGTCGTCGGCACCCACGCGCTGATCCAGGACCACGTCGGGTTCGCCGACCTCGGCCTGGTCGTGGTCGACGAGCAGCACCGCTTCGGCGTCGAGCAGCGCGACGCACTGCGCGGGCGCGGCGAGCTCGCGCCCCACATGCTGGTGATGACGGCCACGCCCATCCCCCGCACCGTCGCGATGACGGTGTACGGCGACCTGGAGGTCTCCGCGCTGCGCGAGCTGCCCGGCGGCCGCTCGCCCATCGCCACCACCGTGGTCCCGCTGGCGGAGAAGCCCACGTGGCTGCAGCGGGTCTGGCGGCGGGTCCACGAGGAGGTCGCGGCGGGCCACCAGGTCTACATCGTGTGCCCGCGGGTCGGGGGCGACAACGGGAAGGGCGATCCGGACGCCGACCTCGTGGATCTCGACGATCCCGACGAGGGCGCCGACTCCGACGACGGCGCCGCCCGCCGCCCCCCGCTCGCGGTGCTGGAGGTGGCGCCCCGGCTGGAGGAGGGTGCGCTCCACGGGCTGCGGATCGGGATCCTGCACGGGAAGCTCCCGCCCGACGAGAAGGACGCCGTGATGCGGGCCTTCGAGCGCGGTGAGCTCGACGTCCTGGTCGCCACCACCGTCATCGAGGTCGGCGTCGACGTCCCCAACGCCACCGGCATGGTCATCCTCGACGCCGACCGCTTCGGTCTCTCCCAGCTCCACCAGCTCCGTGGGCGGGTGGGCCGGGGTTCCGCGGCCGGCGTGTGCCTCCTCGTCACCGAGGCGCCGGAGGCGAGCACGGCGCGGGAGCGGCTCGACGCGATCGCCGGCACCACCGACGGCTTCGAGCTGGCCCGGCTCGACCTCGAACTGCGCCGGGAGGGCGACGTGCTCGGCGCCTTGCAGTCCGGCCGCCGGTCCGGGCTGCGGCTGCTGTCGCTCCTGCGCCACGAGGAGATCATCGCCAAGGCGCGGGTCTACGCGGCCGGCATCGTGGCCGAGGACCCTGGGCTGCGTGGCCGTCCCGGTCTCGCCGCACTCGTGGGCGAGACCGTGGGCGACGAGGAGCGCGCGGCCTACCTCGACAAGGTCTGACGCCGGCTCCGCGGCCGGGACACGGCCTGACGCAGGCGTCAGGCGGGGAGGGCACCCCGGGCGGCGGCGTCGAGTGCGGCGCCTGCCGACACCGGCAGGTGGATCACCCCGGCGCGGTCGAGCTTGCCGAGCTCCGCGCGGGCGCGGGCGTAGGCGGCGAGGCGCTCGGGGTCGCTGTCGGAGTCGCGGGCGGTGGTGAGCAGCTTGATCACGCGCTCGACCGTGCCGCGTTCGGTGGCCGACAGCCCGGAGAGACGGATCCGCTGCGCGGCCTCGCGGGCGGCCTGCCATGCGCGCTCGGCCCGGTCGACGGCGGCGACGAACGCCGCGGCGTGCTGCGGCGGCGGGCACCCGTCGGTGTCGAGGGCCTGCGCCTCGGCGAACGCGTCGACGAACCGCGCGGTGCTGGGCACGGTCACGTCGGCGAGAGCGGGGAGCCGCAGCACCTCCATGGGATCGCACTCGAACGCGGCGTAGCGGGACCGCAGGGCGTGGAACCGCGCGCGGGCCTGCCCCCAGACCACGTCGGGCCGCGGTGCCGCGGGCCGGGGCGCCGGAGGCACGGGCTGCGGGGCCGGGACCGCGCTGTGGCGCCGGAGTGCCGCGTGGCGCCTGTTGCGGTGCACGGCGACGAACGCGAGCGTGCCCGCCACCAGCATCGGGGCCGAACCGGCCACGATCGCCAAGCCGAGCAGGACGAGGCTGATGATCGCCATCGTCATCACCAGCGCGCCGGCTCCGCCCGCCACCACGGGTACGGCGATCAGGAACAGCCACGGCGACCGCGAGTGGGGCCCGCCTCTGCCGTGGCCCCGCGGGTGCCGCCGGCGCCCGCGCCGCATCTCGGCCGCATCCCGCATGCGGCGCCCCTCCGCGAACGCGGCGGACTGCCCCGGCCGGACTCGTGGCATCACGTCGCACCCTTCGTCGTCACGAAGCCGGCCGGTGAACGAGGCCGGGACGGCGGCCCACCCGGCCCCATGGGCCGAACGTGTCGCACCTCTCCATTCGTACCGAAGCGCGGTGTGCTTCGCAGGGTCCGATCAGGTGCCCGCAGGTACCGTTCGCCTTCCACGCTGATCAGCAGGGAGGGTTGCCGTGTTCCGCAAGGTGCTCGTCGCGAACCGGGGAGAGATCGCCATCAGGGCGTTCCGGGCGGCCTACGAGCTCGGCGTCTCGACCGTCGCGATCTTCCCGTACGAGGATCGCAACTCGCTTCATCGCGCGAAGGCCGATGAGTCGTACCAGATCGGGGAGCCGGGCCATCCGGTGCGTGCCTACCTGTCGGTGGACGAGGTGATCGCCGCCGCCCGACGAGCGGGTGCCGACGCGATCTACCCCGGCTACGGCTTCCTGTCGGAGAACCCCGACCTCGCCGAGGCGTGCGAGCAGGCAGGCATCACGTTCGTCGGGCCGCCGCCGCGGGTGCTGCATCTGACGGGCAACAAGGCCCGCGCCATCGCCGCGGCCCGCGAGGCGGGTGTGGCGGTGCTCGACTCGTCCGAGCCGTCCGACGACGTCGACACGCTGCTCGCCGCGGCCGACGACGTCGGGTTCCCGATCTTCGTCAAGGCGGTGGCGGGTGGTGGCGGCCGCGGGATGCGGCGGGTGGCCGAGCCCGGCGACCTGCGCGAGTCCATCGAGGCCGCGATGCGGGAGGCCGAGTCGGCGTTCGGGGACGCCACGGTGTTCCTCGAGCAGGCGGTGGTGAACCCGCGCCACATCGAGGTGCAGATCCTCGCCGACGCCGCGGGCGAGGTAGTGCACCTCTACGAGCGCGACTGCTCGGTGCAGCGCCGCCACCAGAAGGTCATCGAGATCGCGCCCGCTCCCAACCTCGACCCGGATCTGCGCGACCGCATCTGTGCCGACGCCGTGGCGTTCGCCCGGCACATCGGCTACGTCAACGCGGGCACCGTCGAGTTCCTGCTCGACGAGCGGGGCCACTACGTCTTCATCGAGATGAACCCGCGCATCCAGGTGGAGCACACGGTCACCGAGGAGGTCACCGACCGCGACCTGGTGATCGCGCAGCTACGGATCGCCTCGGGGGAGACGCTCGCGGACCTGCAGATGGCGCAGGAGGACATCGTCCTGCGCGGGGCGGCGCTGCAGTGCCGGATCACCACGGAGGACCCGTCCAACGGCTTCCGCCCGGACACGGGGGTGATCGGCGCCTACCGCTCACCGGGCGGTGCCGGGGTGCGCCTGGACGGCGGCACCACGCACGTGGGCGCCGAGGTCAGCGCCCACTTCGACTCGATGCTCGTGAAGCTCACCTGCCGCGGCCGCACGTTCCGCACCGCGGTGCGCCGGGCGAAGCGGGCCGTCGCGGAGTTCCGCATCCGGGGCGTCTCCACGAACATCCCGTTCCTCGCGGCGGTGCTCAACGACCCGGACTTCCAGGCGGGGCGGGTCACCACGAGCTTCATCGAGGAGCGCCCCGAGCTGCTCACGGCCCGCCAGCCGGCCGACCGCGGCACCCGGCTGCTCACCTACCTCGCCGAGACCACGGTCAACCGGCCCAACGGGCCGCGGCCCAAGGGCGTCGAGCCGGTGGAGAAGCTGCCGGCCTGCGACCTGGACGCGCCTGCCCCCGACGGGTCGCGGCAGCAACTGCTGGAGCTGGGCCCGGAAGGGTTCGCGGCGCGGCTGCGCGCGCAGCAGGCCGTGGCCGTCACCGACACGACCTTCCGCGACGCCCACCAGTCGCTGCTGGCCACCCGCGTCCGCAGTCGCGACCTGCTGGCCGTCGCCCCGTACGTGGCCCGGACGGTGCCGGAGCTGTTCAGCGTGGAGTGCTGGGGCGGGGCGACCTACGACGTGGCGCTGCGGTTCCTCGCCGAGGACCCGTGGGAGCGGCTGGCGTCGCTCCGGGCGGCGGTGCCCAACATCTGCACGCAGATGCTGCTGCGCGGGCGCAACACCGTGGGCTACACGCCGTACCCGGTCGAGGTGACCGACGCGTTCGTCGAGGAGGCGGCGCGCACCGGTATGGACATCTTCCGGATCTTCGACGCGCTCAACGACGTCGAGCAGATGCGTCCGGCGATCGAGGCCGTCCGCGCCACCGGCACGGCGGTGGCCGAGGTGGCGCTCTGCTACACGGCCGACCTCTCCGACCCCGGCGAGAAGCTGTACACGCTGGACTACTACCTGCGCCTGGCCGAGCAGGCGGTCGAGGCGGGCGCGCACGTGCTCTCGATCAAGGACATGGCCGGGCTGCTGCGCCCGCCCGCCGCGCGGACCCTGGTGACGGCGCTGCGGAGCCGGTTCGACCTGCCCGTCCACCTGCACACCCACGACACCGCAGGCGGCCAGCTCGCCACGCTGGTGGCGGCGATCGAGGCCGGGGTGGACGCCGTGGACGCGGCGGTGGCGAGCATGGCAGGCACGACGAGCCAGCCCTCGCTCTCGGCGCTCGTGGCCGCCACCGACCACACCGACCGCGCCACCGGGCTCTCGCTCACCGCGGTGAGCGACCTCGAGCCGTACTGGGAGGCGGTGCGCAAGGTCTACGCCCCGTTCGAGGCGGCGCTCCCGTCGCCCACCGGGCGCGTCTACAACCACGAGATCCCCGGCGGGCAGCTGTCGAACCTGCGCCAGCAGGCGATCGCGCTGGGGCTCGGCGACCGGTTCGAGCTGATCGAGGACTGCTATGCCGCGGCCGACCGGATGCTCGGGCGGCTGGTCAAGGTGACGCCGTCGTCCAAGGTGGTGGGGGACCTCGCGCTGCACCTCGTCGGAGCCGGGGTGACGCCGAAGGACTTCGAGGCCGAGCCGGGGGAGTTCGACGTGCCCGACTCGGTCATCGGGTTCCTGCGCGGGGAGCTGGGCGACCCGCCCGGTGGCTGGCCGGAGCCTTTCCGCACCCGGGCGCTGGAGGGGCGCAGCGCGGAGAAGAACCAGCCGGAGCTGACGATCCAGGACCGGCGCGGGCTGCGCGACGAGCGCCGGACCACACTCAACCGGCTGCTGTTCCCGGGGCCCGCCGAGGAGTACCTGGCCCACCAGGAGGCCTACGGCGCCACCTCCGTGCTCTCCACGAAGGACTTCCTCTACGGCCTCGAACCGGAGGTCGAGCACACCGCCGAGCTGGAGCCAGGGGTGACGCTGCTGATCGAGCTGGAGGCGATCTCCGAGGCCGACGAACGCGGCTTCCGCACGGTGCTGGCCACCCTGAACGGCCAGCTGCGGCCGGTCTCGGTGCGCGACCACTCGGTGGACAGCGCCGTGAAGGCGGCGGAGAAGGCCGACCGGTCCAACCCCCAGCACGTCGCCGCGCCGTTCTCCGGTGTCGTGACGCTGTCGGTGGGCGAGGGTGACTCCGTCGAGGCCGGCCGGACGGTGGCGACGATCGAGGCCATGAAGATGGAGGCGTCGATCACCAGCCACAAGGCGGGCCGGGTCGCCCGCCTCGCCATCGGTCCGGTCCAGCAGGTGGAGGGCGGCGACCTGCTGCTGGAGCTGGCATAGCCCGATCCCCGGGGGCCCGCGCCCCGGCCGCCCGCTCCGCGGGTGCCACACTCGCGCGGTGACGCGGATCATCGCGGGCACCGCGGGCGGGCGTCGGCTCACGGTGCCGCCCAAGGGCACCCGCCCGACGTCCGACCGGGTGCGGGAGGCGCTGTTCAGCGCCCTGGAGAACGACCCGGGGCTCGACGGCGCCGCCGTGCTCGACCTGTGCGCCGGGTCGGGCGCACTCGGGCTGGAGGCG
This sequence comes from Pseudonocardia sp. OZ21, assembly GCF_059359135.1. Classification (NCBI taxonomy): domain Bacteria; kingdom Bacillati; phylum Actinomycetota; class Actinomycetes; order Pseudonocardiales; family Pseudonocardiaceae; genus Pseudonocardia; species Pseudonocardia sp. OZ21. The sequence goes on along the minus strand of NZ_JCADBN010000001.1, from coordinate 690,524 downwards.
CTATCGCGCGGCGCGGAGCACGCGCTGTTCGTGGAGTCGGACAAGCGGGCGGCCGCGGTGCTGCGGCGCAACGTCGACGCGGTCGGGCTGCCGGGCGCGGTCGTGCGCGCGGCGCCCGCAGGCACGGTGCTGGCAGGGGCCGCCGACCGCGCCTACGACGTCGTGCTCGTCGACCCGCCCTACGACGTGCCCGACGCAGAGGTGGCGGGCTGGCTGCGGGCGGCGGCCGCGCACGGGTGGCTGGCCGAGGACGTCACGGTCGTGGTGGAGCGGTCGGCGCGCGGCGGCTCCTTCCCCTGGCCGGAGCCGCTGCAGGGCGTACGTGAGCGCCATTACGGAGATACGGCGCTACACGTCGCACTCCGGTAGCGTCCGCGCCTGTGAGGCTTCCGGGATGAGGCGCGCCGTGTGCCCCGGCTCGTTCGACCCCCCGACCAACGGCCACCTGGACGTCATCGGCCGGACGTCGGCGCTGTTCGACGAGATCGTCGTGGCGGTGCTGGTCAACAAGAACAAGAAGAGCCTGTTCACCGTCGACGAGCGGATGGCGATGCTGCGCGACATCGTCGCGCCGTACCCGAACGTCCGGGTCGACTCGTTCCACGGTCTCCTGGTGGAGTACTGCCGGGACAACGACATCCGGGCCATCGTCAAGGGCCTGCGCGTGGTCACCGACTTCGAGTACGAGCTGCAGATGGCGCAGATGAACCAGCGGCTCTCCGGTGTGGACACGCTGTTCATGTCCACCAGCCCCGACTACAGCTTCGTGTCCAGCTCCTTGGTGAAAGAGGTGGCCACGTACGGGGGCGACGTCGCCCACCTGCTGCCGGAGTCGGTACACCGGCACCTCCTGGAGCGCATCGCCGAGCGTTCCTGATCACCCGTTCGGAACTTGACACGCGGGCGGTCGCAATACCCGGCGTGACGGCCTCACGGTGAGAGGATGCCCGGGTGTACCGGGTCTTCGAATCGCTCGACGCGCTGGTCACGCTCGTCGAGGAGGCTCGGGGTGTCCCGATGACCTCCAACTGTGTCGTCCCCCGTGGCGATGTGCTCGAGCTTCTCGACGATGTCCGGGAGGCGTTGCCCGGCGAGCTGGACGACGCCCAGGACGTCCTGGACCGCCGCGACGAGCTGGTGGACGACGCTGCGCAGGAGGCCGAGCAGACGCGGTCGGGTGCCCAGGCCGACGCCGAGGAGATGGTCGCCGAGGCACGTGCGGAGGCCGAGCGCGCGGTCGCGGAGGCGCGCGCCGAGGCGGAGCAGATCCTCGCGAAGGCGCGGCACGAGGCCGAGCGGGCCGTCACCGAGGGCCGCCGCCAGTACACCGAGCTGACCGACCGGGCCCAGGCCGAGGCCGACCGGCTGGCCCATGCCGGGCGCGCCGCCCACGACCGCTACGTCGCGGACGGGCAGGCCGAGCAGGCCCGGCTGGTGTCGCAGACCGAGGTGGTGCGCGCCGCGAACACCGAGGCGGCCCGGATCGTCGACGCCGCTGACATCGAGGTGGACCAGCTGCGCCGGGAGTGCGACGGCTACGTCGACGCGAAGCTGTCCGAGTTCGAGGACGCCCTGACGAAGGCGCTGCGCACGGTGTCCCGCGGCCGGACCCAGCTGTGGCGGGGAAGCTCCCCGAACGGTTCTCCCGACGTGGCCCCCAACGGCCGTTCAGGCACCGGGATGGACCTCATCGACTAGGACGGCTCCGGCTCCCCCGTTTGGAGCACAGCTCGATCACTATCGGGTGGTCAGCAGTCGTCATCGCGTTACCCTCTGCCGGTGGCGAGCCGCCGGGCCGAACCGGACCCTTCTCTCTGGTGGGAGCGGTACGGCCACAGGCTCGAACCGCACTCGGGCGCCACGACGACGGGCCTTCGGCCAGGGGGTGCAGTGAGTTCGACGGGAGATGCTTCCTCGATCGCTCCGCGGGAAGAGGAGGGCGGCCCCGCATCGGCGTCGGAGCTGAGCTCCGAGTCGATCCTGCGGGCCAGGCCCGACGAGCCCACCTCGGGCTGGCGCCGCGCCGTGCTCCGGGCCACCGGCGGCCTGCTGAACCCCGGTCCGAGCCCGGCCGACGTGCAGTGGCGTGATCAGCTGCACCGCATCCGCCACCCGCTCCTGAAGTCCCACAAGGTCGCGGTGACCTCGATCAAGGGTGGGGTCGGCAAGACCACGGTGGCGACGCTGCTGGGCCTCGTGATGGCCGAGAACCGCGGGGACCGCGTGATCGTGCTCGACGCGAACCCCGATGCCGGCACGCTGGCCGACCGCCTCACCGGCGAGTCGTCGGTGACCGTGCGCGAGTTGCTGCGCGACATCGACCGCATCCACTCCTGGACCGAGGTGTCGCGCTACACGAGCCTCGCCGGCCGGCTGCAGGTGCTGGCCTCCGAGCAGGACCCCGCGTCCAGCGATGCGTTCAACCGCAAGGAGTACGAGCAGATCTGCCGCCTGCTCGACCGCTTCTTCAACATCATCATCACCGACTCGGGCACCGGGCTGGTGCACTCCGCGATGGAGGGCACGCTCGAGCTCGCCGACAGCCTGGTGATCGTCGGGGCGCCCACGGTGGACGGCGCGGGCCGCGCCAGCAAGACCCTCGACTGGCTGCATGCGCACGGGCACTCGGCACTCGCGTCCGATGCGGTGGTGGTGCTGTCCTGCGACCGGGTCAGCGCCGAGGTCGACCGCAACCGCATCCGCGAGCACTTCACCTCCCGCTGCCGTGCGGTCATCGAGATGCCGCACGACCCGCATCTCGCCACGGGCGGCCGGGTGGAGCTCTCCCGGCTGCGGCCCGCCACGCGTGACGCGGCGTACCGGCTCGCCGCGCTGATGGCCGACCGCTTCGTGACCTGAGCGCCGCGTCCGAGCGACGCACCCGGCTCCGTCCCGACGGCAGAGCCGATCATCGACAGCAGCAGGGGAGAGGTGGCCGTGAGCGGCCGAGGACGGGCATGACGCAGCCGAACGAGATGGCGCCGGTGGACACGCGCGCCGACGCCTCACCCGACGACCCGGAGCCGGCCACCGCGCAGGGCACCGGCGGCGCTCCCGCCGAGCCGCACCGGCCCGCGGGCGCCGTGGCGGCTGCCGGGCCGGGGTCCAGCGGCTCCCGGCCCGAGGCCGCCAGCGCCGCGGAGCTCACCGAGGACTCGATCGTCCGCTTCCGCAGCGATCGGCCCCAGCGGGGCTGGCGTGGCGCTCTCTACAAGATGACCGGCGGACTGGTGAACCCCGGTGTCGGTGCGGCCGAGCGGGTCCGGCAGGACCAGCTGCGACGGATCCGGCGGCCGCTGCCCGGCGCCCACCAGATCGCGGTCAGCTCGCTCAAGGGCGGCGTAGGCAAGACCACGGTGTCGGCGTGCCTGGGGCTCGTACTGGCCGAGAACCGCGGCGACCGGGTGATCGCGCTCGACGCGAACCCCGACGCCGGCACGCTGGCCGACCGGCTCACCACCGAGACCTCGGTGACCGTGCGGAACCTGCTCGACAACATCGCCGCCACCCACTCGCTCACCGACGTGGCGCGCTACACGAGCCTCGCAGGCCGGCTGCAGGTGCTCGCCTCCGAGCAGGATCCCGCGATGAGCGAGGCGTTCAACAGGGCGGAGTACGAGCAGGTCTGCGAGGTGCTGACCCGGTTCTACAACGTCGTGATCACCGACTCGGGCACCGGCCTCGTGCACTCCGCGATGGAGGGCACGCTGGCGCTGGCCGACAGTCTGGTGATCGTCGGTGCCCCCACGGTCGACGGCGCGAGCCGGGCCAGCAAGACGCTCGACTGGCTGGTCGCGCACGGCCACGAGGCGCAGGTGGCCGACGCCGTCGTGGTGCTCAGCTGCGACCGGATGAGCAAGGAGGTCGACCTGGCGCGGGTGCGGGGGCACTTCGACGCGCGGTGCCGCGCCGTGGTGGAGATCCCGCACGACCCGCATCTCGCCACCGGTGGGCGGATCGAGCTCCCCCTGTTGCGGCGGACCACCCACGATGCCTTCCTCGGCCTCGCGGCGTTGCTCGCCGACGGCTTCGGACCTCGGGCCTCCACCGTGCAGGCGGTACCGGAGCAGGTGCCGGGCTGAGCTGAGCGGACCACGAGCGGGCGCGGCCTGCTCGTGCACGACGCCGGGCCGCCCCGCGGTGTGCGGGGCGGCCCGGCGTCCGCCAGGTGGCTCAGCCCTTGCCGGACGACCTGCCACCGGCGGAGGCGCCGGACTTCGACGAGCCGCTCTTCCCGCTGTCGGCCTTACCGGCACCGCCGGTGCTCCGGGTGGCGGTGTTGCCGCTGCTCCCCGGGCCGGTCCTGGCCTTCTTGGTCTGCGGGGTCTTCTTCTGAGCCGGCTTGCTCTGCGCCTTGTGGTGGCCTGCGGTGTTCTGCGAATTCGTGCCCCGGTCCGACTTCCCCTGGTCCGACTTCCCCCGGGCCGACTTCCCCTCGACCGGCTTCCCCTGGCCTGCCTGCTGCTGCCCTGCCTTGTTCTGGGATGTACGGCCCAGGGGGGTCTTGTTCTGCGTCGTCTTCCCCGGGGTCGTCTTCCCCGGGGCCGTCTTCTCCGGGGCCGTCTTCCCCGGGGCGGTCCTGCCCTGGGGCGCCTTGTTCTGCGCTGCCTTGTTCTGCGCTGCCTTGTTCTGGGTGGTCCGGCCCGGTGCGGTGGCGTTCGGGGCCGTCCTGCCGGTACCCCGGGCGGTGCCGGCCTTGCGGCTGTCCTGCGACCCGGTCCGGCTGGTGCCGGCGGTCCGGTCCGGCTTCCCGGCCGTGGCCCCGGCACCCGGTCGGGTGCTGCCCCGGCCGGTGGTCGCGCCGGCGTCCGGTGTCCGGTCACGGGCGTTCAGGACGGGGTCCAGGAGCCGCGCCCCCGCACCCACGGCCTGCGCCGCGGTGTCCCTGACGCGCTCCGCCTTGCCCCGGGGCAAGGCGGCCACCCCTGCCGTCCGCCCGGTGCGTGCCTGGGACCGATCGTCGTGAGCGGCCGGCGAGGGGGACCTGTCGGCGCGCGCGGAGCGGGACCCGGCATCACCGGATCGGTTGCGTTCGGCCTCGCCCGCGGAGGACCGGTTGCCGGAGTCGCTCCCCGACGAGCCGGAGCCCTGGCGCTCCGCGGACCCACCCAGCGCCGAGCCGGTGATGGTGCTGACCAGCCTGCTGACCGGCCGGCTGCGCTCCGCCGATCGCTCCGAGCGGTCCTCGGAGCTCGACTGCCGCCCGGTGACGGTCTGCTGTGCCGTGTCGACGACGTGCCCCGCGGTGCGGAGGACGGCACCGCTCGTGCGGACCACGTCGGTGGTGCCCCGGCCGGTGACGCCCCTGCTGGTCACGGCATTGTTCGTCACGCCGCTGTTGCTGCGCCCGAGCATCGCGAGGTCGGTGGCGGCGCGGCCGGCGGCGCCCGGGCGGGACGGGTCGGGTGGCGCGGTCGAGCTGACGGTCTGGCGTTCCTCGCGGGTGTTCTCCCGGCGGGGGACGACCGCCTGAGCCTGCTCGGGTGCCTTCGCCCGCGGCTGCGGGTCGGGCCGGCGCTCGATCAGCGCGATGACCTGCTGCGCGATCGCCGTGGTGCGGTCGCTCTCGTCGGGCAGTGGGGCGGTGACCGCCTCGTCCACGCCGCTGCGGAGAGTGGCGAGCTCCTGCACGTTGTAGTCCCGCTGCTGCCGGTGCATCTCGCGCTGAGCGGCCAGGGTGCGGAGAACCTCGGCCTGGTCCGGTGAGGTGGGTGCCTGGGGGGCGGTGCGCAGGGCCCGTTCCACGGCGTCGAGCTGTTCCTGCGCTGAGGCGAGGTCGGTGGTGACCTCCGACAGCGTGCGGAACGCGCTGATCTGCGACTGCAGCGTGACGCGCTGCTGTTCGAGGAGCGCCTTGCGCTCCTGGAGAGCTCGCAGCGCGGCCGGTTGGCCCGCGCGGGCCGCTTCGGGGACCCGGGCCCAGCTCGCCTCGGTGAGCGCGACGGTGTCGAGCTGCTTGGTGATCGAGGCGAGCACGACCTCGGCACGGGCTGCCCACTGGCCCGCGTCGACGGCCGGTGGCGGAGTGGCTGGTGGCTGCGCCTGCGGCACGACCGGGATCGGGGTGCTCGTGACGATGTATCCGCCGCCTCCGGCGATGAGGCTCGCGACCGCGATGCCGGCCACCGCCCGCCGGCGCATCAGCGAGGCAGCGCCCTTGCGTTCCCCTGCGCTCCGCGCGGCGCGGCGGTTCTCCCCGGGTGGCCGCTCGGGACGGGGCGGTGGCGGGGGTGTCTGGGTGACCAGCCACGCGGCGGCGGCGCTCCACGGACGCGCCGGGCCCTGGCGCGGAGCGAGCGGCTCCGGTTCCGGTTCCGCCGCGGGCGGTGCAGGTGTCTGCTCCGGTGCGGGGGCTGCGAATGCCACCGGAACCGGCTGCTCGGCCGGCGCGTCGGTGTCGGTTTCGGTGTGGGCGGCGGCCAGGTGGCGCTGCTTACGTGCGGCCGCCCGGTGGGCCGGTGTGCAGTACCGACGGGGCGGCCCGCCGTCCGTAGGCTGTTCGATCGAGGCGTTGCACCCCGGAAGCGCACACGTGGTCGGCTCGTCGGTCATGTCGTCCCCCCTGGCGAGGTCACGCTCGCGTGGTGCCCGCGTGCCCCGCCGTACCGCAGCGGGTGGTGGGAACGCCGCCCGATACAGCTCGGCGGCGCACCTGCCCCCCGTGCATCTCCACCACTGCCCCCGCAGGCCTCGTCGAGGCCCTTTCCAGCCGGCGGCACCGCACGCACGCGAGTGTGGCCGACCGCACTGCCGCGCCGATGCCAGCACGATGCCGGGACGCGGAGCCCGAGGCGCCGGCCGGCGGACATGCTGGGGTGAGCGCGTACTGCCATGAAGATCCCGCACCGTACCCGATCACTCATCGCCCGACTCCACCTTTCCCGTTACACATCGGACATCACGCTCGCCGGGCCGTGGGCCGGCGGAGAGCGCTACGGGGGAAGCCGCCCTGCTGGCGTTCCCCGGTCTCGGACAGGCGCCGCCGCGCGGCGTGGATCTCGCGCGGGTCGTCCTCCTGCGTCTGGCGCAGCACGGCGAAGGCCCGGGTCAGACCGTGCAGCCGGTAGCCGCCGTCGATCTGCCGCTGCAGGAGGCCGGCTTCGGCCAGCTGGTCCAGGCCGGCTGCTGCGACCGTGGCCGGCTGCTCCGTCAGCACGGCGACGACCTCCGGGGTGATCCGGTCGTCCGGCACGAGACCGAGGAGGCGCAGCAGGTGGCGTTGCTCGGCGGTGAGCTGCACGTACGACGCATCGAGCGCGGTGGCCACCCCCAGCTGCCGGTCGCCCGGGACCCGCAGGGCCGAGACCGGGTCGACGGCGCGCAACTCCTCGACGTAGGCGGCGACCGGGAGGTGTGGCCGGGTCACGAGGTGGGCGGCCGCCACGCGCAGCGCCAGCGGCAGCCCGCCGCACAGCGCGACCAGGTGGCCGGCGGCCTCGGGCTCACGCGTCATCCGCTCGTCGCCGACGATGCCGTTCAGCAGCAGGCGCGCGTCGTCCGGATCGAGCATGTCGAGCGACATCCGGCGTCCCCCGGGGGAGACCAGCAGGCCGGCCAGCTCGTGGCGGCTGGTGACCACCACGCCGCAGGTGGGGGCCCCGGGCAGCAGGGTGCGAACCTGCGCCGGGCTGTTCGCGTTGTCCAGCACGACGAGCAGCCGTCGTCCGGCGGTCAGCGAGCGGTACGCGGCCACCGCGTCGTCGAGTCTCGGCGGCACCTCCTCCGGTGGCATGCCGAGGGCCCGCAGGAAACGGGCGAGCGTCTCCTCCGGCGGCTGCGGCGGGGTGTCGCCGTAGCCACCGAGGTCGGCGAACAGCTGCCCGTCGGGGAAGCGGTCGGCGAGCCGGTGGGCCGCGTGCACGGCGACCGCCGACTTCCCCACTCCCGGCGGGCCGGCCACCACCACCAGCCGCACGGCCGAGGCGTCCTTCGCGGCGCCCAGCAGATCGGTGAGCTGCCGGATCGCCTGCCGCCTCCCGACGAGGCCGGTGGGTGCCACGGGCAGCTGCCGGATGTCACGGAGGACAGCGGTCACCGGTGGAGCGTCGGGCGGGCCGGTGCGCCGCAGGATCTGCTCGTGCGCGGCGCGCAGTTCGGGCCCGGGGTCGACGCCCAGCTCGTCGGCCAGCAGCCGCGTCACGTCCCGGTAGGCCTCGAGGGCCTCGCCCTGGCGTCCCGTGGCGTAGAGCGCCCGCATCCACTGCGCCCAGAAACGTTCGCGCAGCGGGTGGGTGCGCACGAGCCCGATGAGCTCCTCCGACAGCTCGGCGTGACGGCCGAGCCGGAGGTCCACGTCGATGCGCAGCTCCAGTGCCTGCAGGTAGCGCTCGACCAGCGGGGGCACCTCGTTGCGGTGCAGCGCGGGCGACGCGACGTCGGCGAGCGGCGGCACGGCCCGCCACAGCTGCAGCGCCTCGGTGAGTGCGGCGGACGCGGCGCGGTCGTCGCCCAGCGCGGCCGCGCGTCTGCCCTGGTGGACCAGGGCGTCGGAGCGGTCGAGGTCGAGCTGTCCCGGCCCGAGCTCGATCCGGTACCCGTCGGGCTCGGTCCGGATGTGCGCCCCGGTGCCGGAGAGGGCCTGCCGCAGCCGCATCACGTGCTTCTGCACGGTGCCCCTGCCGTCGTACGGGGCACCGGGGTGGGTGGGGCCGTCCCACAGCTGGTCGGTCAGCTCGGCGATGGAGACCGTCCGGTTCGCCCGCAGGAGCAGTGCCGCGAGCACGACGCGTTGCTTGCCCTGCGGCACCGGTACCGGTCGTCCACCGGCCACGACCTCGAGCGGGCCGAGCACGCCGAAGGACACCTCCGTGGCCGTCACCGGTGCCCACCCGGTTCCGTGATGCACACGCGGGGGATGCGTGCCATGTGATCGACACCTCGCCCCCGTGGTCGACGTCGACGCCCCGTCACTGCCGGCGGTTCGCCCTGACGTGATCGTTCTAGCGTAGAGGATTGTTCTACAATTCACACCATGCTTCTGGGAACGACCGACATCGCCGTACGATCCACGTGTCGCACGGCCCTGTGTTCCCGTGGTGACGGATCATGTCCGACGTCCATGGCTGGAGGCCTGCAGTGACGACCGATGGCCTGGCGGCGGACCGGCTGCTGCTCAACCGCACGAGCACCGCCGAGCGGGTGGCCGCGATCCTGCGCAGCCGCATCAGCGAGGGCTACTTCCTGCCAGGGGCCCGCCTGGCGGAGGACACCATCGGCACCGCCCTCGGGGTCTCCCGCAACACGCTGCGGGAAGCGTTCCGGCTGCTCTCGCACGAGCGGCTGCTCGTCCACGAGCTCAACCGGGGCGTGTTCGTGCGGACGTTGAGCATCGAGGACGTCATCGACCTCTACCGCGTACGCATCCTCGTCGAGTGCGGCGTCGTCCGGAGCATCACGGAGGTCCCGCGCGGGATCGACCAGCTCGTCGTCGCGGTCTCGGACGGCGAGGACGCCCTGCGCTGGCAGGGCTGGCAGGCACTGGGCACGGCCAACCTCAAGTTCCACGAGGGGCTCGTCGCGCTCGCCGAGAGCCCGCGTACGGACGAGCTCATGCGCGGTGTGCTCGCGGAGCTCCGGCTGGTCTTCCACGTGATGGCGGACCCCAAGCGCTTCCACGAGCCGTACCTGGCGCGCAACAAGGAGATCCTCGCCCTGTTGCAGCGGGGCGCCGGACCCGCGGCGGCCGAGGCGCTCGCGGTGTACCTGCGGGACGCCGAGGAGCAGCTGGTGAAGGCCTACCGGGACATGGCGCCCCCGACGGTCGCCTGACGGTCATCCAGACCCGGACGTACTGGTCGTAAGATCCGGTTGGCGGTGATCACGCGAGATCTCCTCGATCTCGCCTTCGTCCGGCGCAGCGCCCGGATCCAGCAGCGACATCGCCGCGCGGTGGGGGGAACATGCCGAAGAGAGCTTTTGCGTCGTCCACCGGTTCCGCATCGGATGTCCCGCCCGAGCCGGAGGAGCAGCCGCCTCCCGTCGGGCCTGCGGAGCCGCCCACCGGGGCAGCGGGCGGCCCTCCCGCCGCCACGGCTGCCGAACTGGCCGACCACATGATCGTCCGGCCGCGCTCCGATGCACCGACCGTGGGCTGGCGGCGTGCCGTCCACGCCGCCAGCGGTGGCGTGATCAACCTCGGCGCCGGGCCCGTCGAGCGTCGCCGTCACGACCTGGCGTCGCGTATCCGGCGGGAGCTGAACGGCCCGCACCAGATCGCGGTGACCTCCATCAAGGGCGGCGTGGGCAAGACGACCGTGACGGCACTTCTGGGACTGGCGCTGGCCGAGCACCGCGGCGACCGCGTCGTCGCGCTCGATGGCGATCCCGACGCCGGCACCCTCGCCGATCGGCTGACCGGCGAGCCCGGCACGACGGTGCGGGACCTGCTCGACCACATCGACGCCGTACAGGCGCTTCCCGACGTCGCGCGGTTCACGAGCCTCGCCGGCCGGTTGCAGGTGCTGGCCTCCGAGCAGGACGCGGCGCGGAGCGAGGCCCTCAACCGCACCGAGTACGAGCAGGTGTGCACGGTCCTCAACCGGTTCTACAACATCGTCGTCACCGACTCGGGCACCGGGATGATGCACTCGGCGATGAACGGCACCCTCGCCACGACCGACAGCCTCGTGGTGGTGGGTGCACTCACGCTCGACAGCGCCAGCCGGGCCAGCAAGACGCTCGACTGGCTACTGGCCCACGGCCATCGCGACCTGGTCGCCCGGGCTGTCGTGGTGCTGTCCGGCGACCGGACGAGCAGGGAGGTCGACGCCACGCGGCTGCGCGCACACTTCTCGACCCGGTGCCGGGCGGTGGTGGACATTCCACACGACCCGCATCTCGCCGTCGGAGGCAAGATCGAGATGGCCGCGCTCCGCCCCGACACCGCGGATGCGGTGCTCGAACTGGCGGCGCTCGTGGCCGACGAGTTCGGTCAGCCTGGCGGTCCGAACTCGGTGTAGGACAACAGTCCGTCCTGCTCCATGTTGTCGACGTTCCCGTCGGCCGCGAACACGTGCAGCGTCTCGGAGTCGAGCACGTCGAGTCCGGCCCCGAACCGGAAGTGGATCATGAACCGCCGCTCGGGCGCGCGCATCCGGAGCCGGTCGCGGCTCCAGATCGTCAGCCGTCCGGCCGCCAGGTCGATCCGGTAGAGCGTGATCCAGTCGTCGAAGCCGGCCGACTCCTCCGACTCCTGGGACCCGAGACCGACCAGCCACACGTCGCCACGGGCGTCCGTGAGCAGGGCCATGGCGTCCGGCCGCGGCCGCACCGTCGTCGGGCAGGAGAACCGGAACGTGAAGCGGCAGCGCGGGTCGCTCAGCGGTACCGGGTTCGACTCGTACATCGACACCACGCCGTCGGCGTACGCCGCGAGCAGGTAGTGCTGGTCGTCCCCGGAGCCGATGTCGGTGATCCCGACGGCGTCCACCGCCATCCCGGTGTCGACGCGCAGGTCCAGCAGCAGGGGGCCGCTCGTGTCGGACACGACGCTCAGGTCGTAGAAGCGCACACAGCCGTCGTGCGTCTCCTCGCTGCGGACGGGGACGACGAGGAAGTCGCCGATCGACTGGCATCCGCCCGGCCGGTCGAGCCCGTCGTCGGGCAGGGCGACGGCCCGGGCCTCCCGGTGCTGTACTCGGTCGACGATGTCCACCACGCCGGGAGTCTCCGGTCCGCGGTCGCGCAGCAACAGGAACCAGTCGCGGTAGGGAACCATCGACGTGATGCTGTCGTCGGTGCCCCGGGGGAGATCACCGACGACGCAGTGCTTCACCACACCGGTCACGGTGGACACGGCGTCCACCGCGTCCGGCACGTCGGCGAGCCGGATCGACCACGGCTGTGGCCCGGTGGCGTGGAACGCGGCCAGGCCGTTGCCGTCGTAGGCCGTCGAGCGGTAGCCGACGTCGATGCCGAACTCGTCGGCGACCACCTGCAGCGCACCGTTCGCGTCGGCGTGGTTGCGAGCCGAGATCGACGTGTACCGGTGCCAGCTGTCGTGGTCGTTCTTCGCGCACACGTTCACGTGGGCCGGTTCGGACTCGTCGCGGAAGAACAGGAGCAGCCGGTCGTCCCACACGGCCGGGACCGGGGTCTCGCGGCTGCGGTTGTGGCCGTTGATCGACCGCCATCCGTACCAGGAGACGCCGTCGGCACTGTGGCTGACCAACAGCGCACCCTCGTCCACGTAGTCGACGTAGAACGCATACAGCAGGCCCCAGTGGCTGATCAGAGCGGGCCGCGTCGCGGTGTCGAAGGACGTGGTGGTGATCGTGCCGCCGTAGCGCCACGCGGCGCCGTCGTCGCTGACCAGGGTGAGCACGGCGGACGGGGACTGGGCCGGGCGGAACGCCAGTACCAGCCGGTCGCCGTGCACGGCCGGAACCGGCTCGTCCACGATCGTCCCGGTCATGTGCTCGAGATTCACCAGGGTGTCCCAGTCCGCGCCGGTGTCGCTCACGCAGGCCACCAGGCCCCTGGTCCCGCTGTCGGCTCGATAGAACACGAAGAGCGATCCGCGGTACTCCAGCGGCTGCGGCCGGCTCGAACACCGGGCGCCTTCGACCGCGAACGGGGTGACCGTCGACCATTCCTGCCCGTCCCCGGTGCGGCACACCTTGATCAGCGCGGGATCGACGGCATCCCGGAAGAAGAGGTACAGCTCGTCCCGGAAGACGATCGGCGCCACCTCGGCAGCAGCGCGTACCGCATGGCTGCGCAGGGTGAGATTGACCCGCTGGGACCAGTGCGAACCGTCCGGCGAGATGCAGTAGTGCACGGTCCCTCGGTCCGACACGTCCTGGTGGATCAGGTACAGCATTCCCCGGAAGCGGACCATCGCAGGCGCGATCCCCGTCCGTGCACGGTTCTGAGCGGTGATGTCACTGACCGCGGACCAGCTGTGGGCGCCGCTCAGCACATCAACGAACGCTCCGGACGGTGTCGTCGTGTCGGTCATCGCGTCTCCCGGTGTGGCCCGGGTAAGTGTGCAAAGGACCGAGCCGACCCGACAGACCCTGATGAGGCGTCCCACGACCCGGTGGGGGAAGCGCTCGATGGCTGCTCAGAGTGGGGAACGATCACCGGAACGCGCGCAGTTCACCGTCGCGTTCAGTGCCGGGCGCGCGGTGGGGGTCCGATACCACACCCGGTGCGACAATTTCGTCGGAATTCGGGGCGTGCCCTCGCCACCGGCCCGGAACGACGGCACGATCCGGGGCGTGTGGATCACCACGATGCGGGTGCGTCTCGTCATGGCCGTCGCCGTCGCGGCACCGGCGCTGCTGGTCGCCGGGTGCAGCACGGATGTTCCCGGCACACCGGCACCGCAGGCGGGCGGTGCTCCGGCGCAGCCCGCGCAGCCCCCCGCACCCCAGGGGCCGGCCCCGGCGTCCCCGTCGGACGACTGCAGCGTGACGGTGCAGGGGCCCGGCCGGATCAGCATGACGGGCAGTGGCCGCGTGTCGACCCGCAACGGCGCCAGTTCGGTGTCGTGCGGCCCCGGGCCGCTCGTGGGTATCACGACGATCGGCGAGGACGGGGTGTCCTTCTCCGGCGCCGACGGCGCTGCGACGACGGTGGCAGAGGGCGCGACCACCACCGTCGGGCCGTACCAGGTCTCCGTGCTCGAGTCCGGCGCGGGCGCCGCCCGGTTCCGGATCGTGCCCCACGGCTGAGCGCGCGGACGCGCCCCGGCGCCGGACGGGGGGACAGGCCTACCCTGGGTGTGTGAGCACGCACCACCCCACCCCCGGCCACCCCGATCCGACCAGCCCGTGGGTCTTCAGCACCCACGAGCTGGGCAGGCGTCCTGGCCACATGCGCACCTACCGGCGCACCATCCCGGCGCCGGCCGAACCCGCCCGGCTCGGCCTGGAGACGATCGCCGTGCCGGTGGGGGAGCCCATCGAGCTGGACGTCCGCCTCGAGTCGGTCACCGAGGGCGTCTACGTCTCCGGCAGCGTCCACGCGTCGCTCGCCGGCGAGTGCGCCCGCTGCCTCGACGCGCTCACCGACGAGATCGACGTCGAGATCGCGGAGCTGTTCGCCTATCCCGACAGCGTCACCGACGAGACCACCGACGAGGACGAGCTGCCGAGGGTCCTCGACGACATGGTCGACGTCGAGCAGATCGTGCGCGACGCCGTCGTCCTGACCCTGCCGCTGGCCCCGCTCTGCCGCCCCGACTGCCCGGGTCTCTGCCCCGACTGCGGGGACAAGTGGGCCGACCTCGCGCCCGACCACGGGCATGAGACACTGGATCCCCGGTGGGCCGCTCTGCGTGAGCGCCTGTCCGCCGACTGACACCCTCGAGTACCGCTAGGAGATCTACCGTGGCTGTTCCGAAGCGCCGGATGTCGCGGTCGAACACGCGCTCGCGCCGGTCGCAGTGGAAGGCCACTGCACCTACGCTCGTCGCCTGCTCGAACCGCGCCTGCCGGGCCACCAAGCCCCCGCACCTCGCCTGCCCCACCTGTGGCACCTACGACGGCCGCCAGGTCGTCAGCCCGGCCTGATCGCCGGGAGCGCGGAATCGGCGACGACGTAGTGGTAGGGCGAGGCCTGCAGGGGCCCGTGGAAGACCGCGGGCCCCTTCTCGCGTCCCTCGGGGTCGAGATCGCCCACGACCTGCTGACCCTCGCGCTCACCCACCGTTCGTACGCGTACGAGAACGGTGGTCTCCCCACCAACGAGCGGCTGGAGTTCCTCGGCGACTCGGTGCTCAGCATCGTCGTCACCGAGCGGCTCTACCGGGACCACCCGGACCTGCCCGAGGGGCAGCTGGCCAAGCTGCGCGCGAGCGTGGTGAACATGCACGCCCTCGCCGGGGTGGCCGCCACCCTCGGCAACGGGGGGCTCGGATCCCATCTCTATCTGGGCCGTGGTGAGGAGCTCACGGGCGGTCGCACGAAGGCGAGCATTCTCGCCGACGCCACCGAGGCCCTCATCGGAGCGGTGTACCTGGAGCACGGGCTGGAGACGGCCCGCGGTCTGGTCCACCGCCTCTTCGACGGGCTGCTGCGCAGCGCGCCGCTGCTCGGCGCCGGCCTCGACTGGAAGACGAGCCTGCAGGAGCTCACCGCGGCGGCCGACCTCGGCGTTCCGGAGTACCGGATCACCGAGGACGGGCCGGACCACCTCAAGATCTTCACCGCCACGGCGGTCGTGGCGGGCCGGGAACTCGGAACCGGCGAGGGGCGCACGAAGAAGGAAGCCGAGCAGAAGGCGGCCGAGCTCGCCTGGCGCACGTTGACGGCCGAGGCGGCCGCGGGCAGCGAGCCCGCTGCGTCCGGCCCCGCCTGAGAGCCCGCCGTGCCGGAGCTTCCCGAGGTCGAGGTCGTCCGCCGTGGCCTCGCCGACCACGTCCTCGAACGGAAGATCACCGCGGTCACGGTCGCCCACCCCCGTGCGGTGCGTCGGCACGTGGCAGGCGGCGACGACTTCGCCGGCCGCCTCACCGGGCGCACCATCACCGGCGCCCGGCGGCGCGGGAAGTACCTGTGGCTCGACCTGGACGGGGGCGCCGCGGGCGAGGACGCCGTGCTCGCCCACCTCGGCATGAGCGGCCAGATGCTCGTGACCGGCGAGGACAGTCCCGACGAGAAGCACCTGCGCATCCGGTTCCGCTTCGCCGACGGCGGCACGGAGCTGAGATTCGTCGACCAGCGGACGTTCGGTGGGCTGTCGGTGCACCCGCTGGTGCCCGCCACCGGGGGCGGGCTGCTGCCCGAACCGGTCGCGCACATCGCCCGTGACCCGATGGACCCGGCGTTCGACCTCGACGCGGCCGTCGCCGCAATCCGGCGCAGGCGCACCGGGCTCAAGCGTGCCCTGCTGGACCAGACGGTCGTGTCCGGCATCGGCAACATCTACGCCGACGAGGCGCTCTGGCGGGCACGGCTGCACGGGACGCGCCCCACCGAGTCGCTCACCCGCAAGCAGGGGCGCGAGGTGCTCACCGCCGCCACCGAGGTGATGGCGGCGGCGCTCGCGGCAGGCGGCACGTCGTTCGACGCGCTCTACGTGAACGTCAACGGGGCGTCGGGCTACTTCGACCGCTCGCTCGACGTGTACGGCCAGGAGGACCGGGCGTGCCGCCGCTGCGGCACCCCCATCCGGCGCGACCCGTTCATGAACCGCAGCTCGTACAGCTGCCCGCGCTGCCAGCCGCGCCCGCGTCACCCGCACCCCTGAGTTGCAGCAAAGCCACTTTGACGCAACCAGATTGCCGCAACGTGGCTTTGCTGCAACCTCAGCGGACCCGCCGCACCGCTCCTCAACCCGCGTCACGATGCAGCAGGTCCTCCACCGTCTCCCGGCGCAGCATCGGCACGGCCGCGCCGCTCGCCACCGCCACGACGGGCGGGCGTCCGACCTGGTTGTAGGTCGACGAGAGGGACGTGTGGTAGGCCCCGCTGCACGGCACGGCGAGCAGGTCCCCGGCGGCGATGTCCTCGGGGAGCAGCGCCTCCTCGGCCAGCACGTCCGTCGACTCGCAGTGCCGCCCGACCACGGTCACGGGCACGGACCGGACCCGCTCGGGACGGCCGAAGCGCCGCACCGGGTAGCGCGCGGCGTAGAGCGCGGGCCGCGGGTTGTCGCTCATCCCGCCGTCCACGGCCACGAACGTCCGGTGCACCCCGTGCTTCACGGCCGCCACCCGGTACACGGTGACGCCGGCGCGGGCGACGAGAGCGCGGCCCGGTTCCACCGTCAGCCGGGGCACCTGCAGGCCGTGCCAGCGACAGGCCGCGGCCACCGCGGCGGGCACCGTCCGGCCGAACGCGGCGAGGTCGAGGGACTGCTCGTCGGGGCCGTACGCCACGGCGTGGCCGCCGCCGATGTCGAGCTGGGGCAGCTCGACGCCGTGCTCGCGGGAGATCTCGGCGAGGAAGGCGACCATCCGCTCAGCGGCGTCGACGTACCGGCGGACCGAGCGCACCTGGGAGCCGATGTGGCAGTGCAGCCCGACCAGCTCCAGCTCGGGGCGGGCGAGCACCCGCCGCACGGCCTCCGCCGCGGCGCCGGTGGCGATCGACAGCCCGAACTTCTGGTCCTCCGTACCGGTGGTGAGCCCGGCGTGGGTGCCGGCGTCGACACCGGGGACGACCCGCAGCAGCACCTGCTGGCGGGTGGGGACGAGGGCCGCGAGGGTGGGGATCTCCTCGAGGGAGTCGATCACGATCCGGCCGACACCCACGGCGAGGGCGGTCTTCAGGTCCTCGTCGGTCTTCACGTTGCCGTGCAGCACCATCCGCGCCCCGGGGAAGCCCGCGGCCGCGGCGACGGCGACCTCGCCGCCCGAGCACACGTCCATGGCCAGACCCTCCTGGTCGACCAGCCGGGCCATGGCCCGGCACAGGAAGGCCTTGGCGGCGTAGGCGATCTCCACGCCGGGCAACGCCTCCCGGTAGGCCCGGCAGCGGGAGCGCACGTCCGTGGCGTCGATGGCGAGCACCGGCGTGCCGAACCGTCCCGCCAGCTCGGCGAGGTCGACACCGCCCACGAGAAGCTGCCCGTCACACGTCGCGCGGGCGGTCTGCGGCCACAGGCCGGGGGCCAGCCGGGCCGACAGCGTCGTGCGCAATGACGGGATGAGATCGGCGAGGGACACCTGTTCTCCTTGGTCCGGGGGTCTCCGGAGGCGACGGCGGCCGATGGACCGCCGAGGTGTCCGTTGTCCCGCGAACCGTCCCGTGATGGGAGGAGTTCACCGCGGCGTTGACGACCGCCGCCCACGTCCTGACGCCGCCATAGCGCCGAGTGGTGCGCACCACTGGGCGTGTTACGGGCGATTCAGAGCCAGCCGGCCCGTTTGAAGACCCTGTACAGGATCAGCCCACACAGCAGCATCAGCCCCAGCGCGAAGGGGTAGCCGTAGGTCCACATGAGCTCGGGCATGTGGGTGAAGTTCATCCCGTAGATCGAGGCGACCAGGGTGGGGGCGAACAGGATGGCCGCCCACGAGGAGATGCGCTTGACCTGCTCGTTCTGTTCGTAGCCCGCCTCGGTCATGCGGGCCATCTCCTCGTTCTGGCGCTGCCCGACGAGAGAGGCGTTGACCTGGAGGATGTTGGCGAGCAGGTCCCGGAAGGCACTCGTGCGTTCCATCACCCGTGTGGCGTGGTCGGCCACGTCGCGCAGGGCCCGGCGCAGCTCCAGATCCGACTCGCCCGCCAGCTCCTTCAGCCGGTCGCGCAGCTCGATGAAGATGTCCCGCAGCGGCTCCACGGCGCGCTGGAACTCGATGACCTCGCGGCTGAGCTGGTAGATCCGCTTGGAGACCCCGGGGTCACCACCGAAGACCTGCACCTCGATCTGGTCGATGTCGTCCTGCAGGCCGGCGAGCACCGGGATGTAGTCGTCGACCACCTTGTCCAGCACGGCGTAGAGCACCGAGTACGGCCCGTTGTCGAGCAGAGCCGGATCGGCCTCGAGGCGCTTGCGCACCGCGCCGAGATCGGGCTCCTCGGCGTGCCGGACGGTGATCACGAAGTCCGGCCCGAGGAACAGGTGCACCTCGCCGAGCTCCACGACCTCGACGGAGTCGACGTAGCGCGCCGGTCGCAGCACCACGAACAGGACGTCGCCGTAGCGCTCCAGCTTCGGTCGCTGGTGGGCGTTGACGGTGTCCTCGACGGCCAGGCCGTGCAGGCCGAACTCCTCGGCGACGGCCTCGATCTCCTGCTTGCTCGGGCGCAGGAGGCCGATCCAGCAGAAGCTGCGCCCCCCGTCGGGGCACCGGCGGAGCTCCTCGAAGGTGTGGTCGAGCGACGAGGGGACGGCGGCACGCTTGCCGTCGATGTAGATCGCGTTGTCGACCACGGACATACGGGCTCCTGCGGACGTGCGGACTACCGGGCAGTGCTCCGGGTGTGCCGCTGTACATCCGGAAGCTCACAGGCAGCGTAGTAGCGCCGCCGCCTGGTTGCCCGCGAGATGGTCACGCCCGTCGTGAGCCGTGCGGCAGCGCCCCGGGAAGGGCCTCGGGGTGCGACTCGCGGTGATCCCGGTGCCGAGCCACGGCGCCGACCAGCTGGGCGGCGAGGGCGCCCAGCACCACGACCGCGAGCGCGACGAGGTCGGCGTGCCCGTCCTCGAGCGTGCCGAGGCTGTGGAGCACGAAGCCGTCGTAGCAGGCCCAGCAGAGGACCGCGGCGACGACGGCGCCGGGGGCGGTGGCCATCGCGCCCAGCGTGACGGCCGCCGCGGTGGCGAGCACGAGTCCTGTCGTCGGGCTCCCGCCGAACACCCACGCCACCATCACGGCAACGGCTCCGGCGGGCAGGCCGAGGACACCACCGACCGCTCCGGGCAGGACGGGCCGGGCGGGGCCGGTGGTGGCGTGGGCGGGCCGAGGTGCGAGCACACGTCGACCCTGCGCGGGCCGCAGGCGCCCGATGGGGAGTGTTGACGCCATCCTGGCGGCACCGATCCGACCCCTGACACGCCCGTCATATGGTTGTCGTACTACTGTGTCTTGCGCAGTACCGTGCGGTACGCAGGACGACCGGAGAGAGGGGGCGGTGTGGACACGAGCCAGCTGCTCAAGGGGGTGCTCGACCTGGCTGTGCTCGCGGTGCTGGACCGCGCGGACGGCTACGGCTACGAGGTGGTGCGGGGGCTGCGCGCAGCCGGCCTGGAGGAGGTGGGGGACGCCTCCGTCTACGGCACACTGCGCCGGCTCTACAACGCGGGGCTGTTGACCTCCTATGTCGTGCCCAGCGAGGAGGGGCCGCACCGCAAGTACTACAGCGTCAACGCCCCGGGCCGGGAGCGGTTGCGCGAGTTGGTCAAGACCTGGCGGGCGTTCGCGGTGACGATGGAAGGGCTGGTGGGGGCGGCATGAACGAGGACAACGACGGCGTGGACCGCGGCGCGACAGCCGCGGGCGCAACGGACGGCGGACGCACCGTGCGGCTGCTCCCCGGCCCGGCCGAGGAGTACCTGGCGGGGATCCGGTCGGCGCTCGCCGACCTGCCTGCGCCGGAACTGGCCGAGATCCTCGACGACGTCCGCGCGCACCTGGCCGACCTCACCGCCGAACTCGGCGCCGACGCGAGCCACGTGGCGCTCGTCGCGCGGCTGGGCAGCCCCGCGGTCTACGCGGGGGAGTTGCGGGCCGCCGCCGGCTACCCGCCCGCGCCCGCGCCCGCGGCCGCCGGGTCGGGGCGCTCCCGGTCGACGGCGGCGTCGTTCGCGGTCGCCGGGCTCGTCGGGTCGGTCCTGCTGGTGGCGCTCGGTCTCGCCGCGCGCGCGCCGGAGGCCGTCCTGCTCGGGCTGCTCCTCCCGCTGGTCGGGCTCCCGCTGCTCACCCGCGACGGTCCGGACCTGCCCACGGTGGCCGCGATGCCACTGGTGCGCCGGCTCGCCGACAGCAGGCCCGCCGCGGGAGCGCCGGCGCGCGGCCTCGCGGACTTCCTGGCCAGCCTGCAGCCGGGGTGGTGGGTGGTCCGGGGCGTCATTGCGGCCGCACTGATGCTGGCTGTGCTCGTGCAGGCCGACCCGCCCGTGGTCGTGGTGCTGTCGCTGGTGACGGTGCCCGTGTCGGTCTGGCTCGGCCACCGCACGCGCCGGGACCGGCGCCTGCTCTGGGCAGTGGTGCCGCTCAACACCATCGCGGCGGTGCTGGCACTGGGCGCGCTGTTCTCGGGCGGAGTGGGCCTGCTGGGCGGCCCCCGGCCGGCCAACGACTACTCGAGCCAGCTCTACCAGCAGCCGGGACTGTGGCAGGACATGGACCGCCAGATCCACGACATCCGCCCGGTCGACGCCGCGGGCAACCCGCTCACCGGCGTGTACCTGTTCGACCAGGACGGTCGGCCGATCGACACCACCGACCGTTCGGCCTGCCGGTCCGACTTCCGGGCGGCCGAGACAGCGGCGAACGCGGCCCGGCCCTACCCGCGCGGCACGATCGACTTCGATCCGCGTACCGGCGACTGCGTCGTCGTCCCGCCCGGGCCCCTGCTCGTGGCGGTGCCGTCGGCCACCGCGCAGGCGAGCGCCACCACCACGGCGTCCCCACCCCCGACGACTGCCCTCGCGCCGCCCACCGGCTCCGCAACCACCGGTGTGGCGCCTCCCTCGGTGGCCGTCCCCCCGGCTCCCCCTGCCCCGCCGACTCCGCCCGTCCCGCCGGCTGTGCCCACCGGCTGACGAGACCCGGTCCGCCCACCAGGTGCCGAGAGGCTGACCAGGGGTAGGACCCGCCTCGGTCCGTGCCGGCGTGCCGGGGGTCGCCGGCACGGACCGCCACCTCCATCGGGCGCCCCCACGGAGAGGGGCCGGCTGATCCCGCGCGCGTGAGGGCCGCCACCGCAGCGTCAGGATCGCGTCAACGTCGCGGGCCCGGCGCGTCAACGGGGCGTTCGCAGCCCACCGCACCTCCCAGGATCCGACGATGCTCGCGCACCGGTCCGCCACATGGTGGGCCGGTGTGTCCTGGTGGAGGAGAAACGATGGCCGACCTGGCCTACCTGGTGCTGACGATCGCCGGTTTCGCGGTCCTCGCCCTGATGGTGAGAGGGCTCGAGTCGCTGTGAACGCCGCTGCGTACATCGCAGGCGGGCTCATCGCTCTGGGCCTGCTGATCTACCTGTTCGTCGCCCTGCTGCGTCCGGAGCGCTTCTGATGCGCCGCGACGTGATCCTTCCGGCGGAGGCGCGGTCATGACCGACACCCTCGCCGGCATCCTCCAGGTCGTCGCCATGGTCGGGCTGCTCGCGCTCGTGTACAAGCCGCTCGGCGACTACATGGCGCGCATCTTCACCACCCAGAAGCACTGGCGGGTGGAGAAGGCCCTCTACAAGCTGATCCGCGTCGATCCCGACGCCGAGCAGCGCTGGACCACCTACGCGACCGGGGTGCTCGGCTTCTCGTTCGTCGGGGTCGTCCTGCTGTACCTGCTCCAGCGGCTGCAGGCGTTCCTCCCCATGGCCTTCGGGCACGGCGCGGTGGCGCCCGCGGTGGCGTTCAACACCGCGATCTCGTTCGTGACCAACACGAACTGGCAGTCCTACGTGCCGGAGAGCACGCTCGGCAACACCGTGCAGATGGCCGGCCTGACCGTGCAGAACGTCGTGTCCGCGACGGTCGGCATCGCGGTGGCGATCGCGCTCATCCGGGGCTTCGTCCGCTCCAGCACCGACCGGCTCGGCAACTTCTGGGTCGACCTGACCCGCGGTGTGATCCGCCTGATGCTGCCGATCGCCTTCGTCGCTGCGATCGTGCTGATCGCCACCGGCGTGGTGATGTCCCTGCGCTCCGGCGTCACGATCAGCGCGGTCGACGGCATGCAGCACACGCTGCCGCTGGCCCCCGCCGGGTCGCAGGAGTCGATCAAGGAGCTCGGCACCAACGGCGGCGGCATCTTCAACGCCAACTCCGCGCACCCGTTCGAGAACCCGAACGGGCTGAGCAACTTCATCGAGATCTTCCTCGAGCTCGTGATCCCGGTGTGCCTCACCCGCACCTTCGGCACGATGGTGCGCAGCACGCGTCAGGGCACCGTGCTCGCCGCCGTCATGGGCGTCATCTGGGTGGCGTTCATCGCCATCGCCTGGGTCTCCGAGGCCCACCCCAACGGCCCGGCGGCGCAGGCAGCCGGTGCGGCGCTGGAGGGCAAGGAGGTCCGGTTCGGGATACCGAGCTCGATCCTCTTCGGCGTCTCCACCACGGGCACGTCGACCGGTGCGGTCAACTCGTGGCACGACAGCTACACCGGCGGCGCGGGCGGGATCACGATCCTCAACATGCTGCTGGGTGAGGTCGCGCCCGGTGGTACCGGCACGGGCCTGTACGGCATCCTCGTGATTGCGATCATCGGGGTGTTCCTCGCCGGTCTGATGGTCGGGCGCACCCCCGAGTACCTGGGGAAGAAGCTCGGCCGCGTGCAGGTGACGGCGGCGTCGATCTCGATCCTCACGATGCCTGCTCTGGTGCTCATCGGTGCCGGGCTGGCCATCGCGCTGCCGAGCACGCTCGGCGCGCTGGGCAACAGCGGCGAGCACGGCTTCTCCGAGGTGCTCTACGCCTACGCCTCGGCGTCCAACAACAACGGCAGTGCGTTCGGTGGCCTCACGGTCACCAGTGACTTCTTCCAGGTGACGCTGGGGCTCGCGATGCTCTTCGGCCGTTTCGTGCCGATCCTCGCCGTGCTCGCGCTCGCCGGCTCGCTCGCGAAACAGAAACGGGTCGAAGCCGGCGCGGGCACGCTGCCCACGGACGGAACCATGTTCGGTGTGCTGGTCGGCGGCACCTTGATCCTCGTCGCGGCCCTCACCTTCTTCCCGGCCCTCGCGCTCGGGCCCATCGCGGAGGCTCTGTCATGACCCTCGAACTCCAGGAACGTCCCACCCCGACACCAGAGGCTCCGCAGGCCGTCAAGGCGGGGGCGTTCAGTCCCCGGCAGCTGTTCGCGTCCCTGCCCGAGGCGCTGCGCAAGCTCGATCCGCGCACCCAGCTGCGCAACCCGGTCATGTTCGTGGTCTGGGTCGGCTCGGTCGTGGTCACCGTCATGGCGATCATCCAGCCCAGCGTGTTCGCGTGGTGGATCGCGGTGTGGCTGTGGTTCACCGTGCTGTTCGCCAACCTCGCCGAGGCCGTGGCCGAGGGCCGGGGCAAGGCGCAGGCGGAGTCGCTGCGGCGCACCAAGAAGGAGACGGTCGCCCGGCGCCTCACCTCCTCCGGGGCGGAGGAGGAGGTGCCCGGCACCGAACTGCGCATCGGCGACCGGGTGGTGGTCGAGGCGGGCGAGACGATCCCGGGTGACGGCGACGTCGTCGAGGGCATCGCCACCGTCGACGAGTCGGCGATCACCGGTGAGTCCGCCCCGGTCATCCGGGAGGCAGGCGGCGACCGCAGCTCCGTGACCGGTGGCACCACCGTGCTCTCGGACCGGCTCGTCGTGAAGATCACGACGAAGCCGGGGGAGTCGTTCGTCGACCGGATGATCGCTCTGGTCGAGGGCGCGTCCCGGCAGAAGACGCCCAACGAGATCGCGCTGACGATCCTGCTGGCCGTGCTGACGATCATCTTCCTGCTCGCCGTGGTCGCCGTGGCACCGATGAGCACCTACGCCGGGGTGAACCAGTCGCTGATCGTCCTGACGGCCCTGCTCGTGTGCCTCATCCCGACCACGATCGGCGCGCTGCTCTCCGCGATCGGCATCGCGGGCATGGACCGTCTGGTGCAGCGCAACGTGCTGGCCACCTCCGGTCGTGCGGTCGAGGCCGCGGGCGACATCGACACGCTCCTGCTCGACAAGACCGGCACGATCACCTTCGGCAACCGGCAGGCCACGGAGCTGATCCCGGTCTCGGGGGTCTCCGGCGCCACGCTCGCCGTGGCGGCACGGCTCTCCAGCCTCGCCGACCAGACGCCCGAGGGCCGCAGCATCGTCGATCTCTGCGCGCGCGAGTACGACCTGCCCGGCGAGGCCACAACATCAGAGGCCGTCGCCGAGTTCGTGCCGTTCACCGCGCAGACCCGCATGTCGGGTGTCGACGTCGGCGGCCGGTCGGTGCGCAAGGGCGCCGCATCGGCGGTGCAGAGGTGGACGGCCACGCAGTCGGCCGAGATCGACGCCATCGTCGACGAGATCTCCGACGGCGGTGGCACCCCGCTCGTCGTCGCCGAGGCGGCCTCCGCGGACGGCGCCGGTGCGCGCCTGCTGGGCGTGGTCCGGCTGTCCGACGTGGTCAAACCCGGGATGGCCGCACGCTTCGCCGAGCTGCGGGCGATGGGCATCCGCACGGTGATGATCACCGGCGACAACCCGCGGACCGCCCGGGCGATCGCCGCCGAGGCGGGTGTGGACGACCACCTCGCCGAGGCGACGCCCGAGGACAAGATGGCCCTGATCAAGAAGGAGCAGGAGGGTGGTCGCCTCGTCGCGATGACCGGCGACGGCACCAACGACGCGCCCGCTCTCGCGCAGGCCGACGTCGGCGTCGCGATGAACACGGGGACGGCCGCGGCCAAGGAGGCCGGCAACATGGTCGACCTCGACTCGGACCCGACCAAGCTCATCGAGATCGTCGAGATCGGCAAGCAACTGCTCATCACGCGCGGCGCGCTCACCACGTTCAGCATCGCCAACGACCTCGCGAAGTACTTCGCGATCCTGCCGGCGATGTTCGTGGCGATCTACCCGGCGCTGGGTGCGCTGAACATCATGCATCTCGCGACGCCGGAGTCGGCGATCCTGTCCGCGGTCATCTTCAACGCACTGATCATCGTGGCGCTGATCCCGCTCGCCCTGCGCGGCGTGCGCTACCGGCCCACGACCGCGGCCAACCTGCTGCGCCGCAACCTGCTGATCTACGGCCTCGGCGGCGTGATCGTGCCGTTCGCCGGGATCTTCGTCATCGACCTGCTCGTCCGCCTGATTCCGGGGATCTGACAAATGCTCACCATGTTGTGGCGGCAGACCGCCACCGGGCTGCGCGTGCTGATCGCGTTCACCATCCTCTGCGGGATCGTGTACCCGCTCGTCGTGTTCGGCGTGGCGCAGCTCCCCGGGCTCTCGGGCCCGGCGGGGGGCTCGATCATCCATTCCGCCAACGGGACGGCTGTCGGCTCGTCGTTGATCGGGGTCGACCCGGTGCCGGCCGATCCCGCGGCCGACCCGTACTTCCACACCCGGCCGTCGGCGTCGTCGTCCGGACCGCTGGGCCCGACCGACACCACCACGTCCGGTGGCTCCAACAAGAGCGGGTTCAACCAGGACCTGCTCGACACCGTCAACCAGCGACGTGAGCTGATCGCGAAGCGGGAGGGCGTGAACCCCGCGCTCGTGCCGCCCGACGCGGTGACGGCGTCGGCGTCCGGGCTCGACCCGGACATCAGCCCGGCCTACGCGGCGCTGCAGGTGGCTCGCGTCGCGCGGGTGACCGGACTGTCCGAGGACACGGTCCGCGGCCTCGTCGCGCAGTCGTCGTCGGGGCGCGTGCTGGGCTTCCTCGGTGAGCCGACGGTCAACGTCACCACGCTGAACCTCGCGGTGCAGGAGGCCCGGCACTGACCGCTGTGCCCGCTCCCCCCACACGGGGACCGTCGTCGCCCCGACGGTCCCCGCCGGGCGGGTCACTCCAGGTCGGTCGAGGAGGCGCTCAGCCGCACCTCCTCGGCGTCGAGGCGGGACTGCAGCCGGCGCAGCACGATGTCGTCGATCTTCCTGGAGTCACGCAGCCCCACCACCGCGGAGCGCTTCTCGACGATCAGCGCAGCCCGCAACCGCTGGTCGTCGGCGTGCTGGCCGCGTTCAGCGGCGAGCGCAGGGTCCTCGACGGGCATCGTGGGGTCGGCCAGCACGTGCAGGTGGTCCTCGTAGTCGGCGCGCACCCGCTCCACGATCTCCGGCCCGATGCCCAGGCGCTCCGCGATGGTGGGCAGCGCGGACAGCCCGGCCTCGGTGGCGGCCCGTTCGGCGAGGGCCTGCTCCCTCGCCTCGCTCCCGTCGTCGGTCAGGCGCGCCCAGCGGAGCACCGCGGGCAGGGTGAGGCCCTGGACGACCAGCGTCACCAGGATGACGCCGAAGGTGACCAGCACGATCAGGTCGCGGCCGGGCACGTCCTGCGGCACGGCGAGCGCCGCGGCGAGCGACACCCCGCCGCGGAACCCGGCCCACGCCATCGGCTGCCGCTGCCGGAAGCCCACCCGGCGCAGCCGCTGCTGGGGGCGCCGGTCGATCGCGCGGATGACGTAGGGCGTGACGTTCATCCAGAGCAGCCGCGTGCCGATCACCACGGCCGCCACGAGCAGTGCCTGGCCGGCCGCACCCGGGACCGAGGTCGAGGACAGTCCCTCGACCGCACCGCGAAGCTGCAGCCCGACCAGCACGAAGAGGGTGCCGTTCAGTACGAAGGTGGTGACGCGCCAGAACGCCTCGGTCTGGATGCGGGTCCTGGCACCGATCACCCGGGGCCCGACCTGGCTCAGCGTCAGGCCGCACACGACGACGGCCAGCACGCCGGACGCGTGCAGCTCCTCGGCCAGCAGGAACGCGACGAACGGCGTGAGCAGGCTGATGGCCGCCTCCGACAGGGGAGCGCGCACCAGCTTGCGGGCCCGCACCGCCAGCCGGGCGACCACCAGCCCGGCCAGCGCACCACCGACGTAGGAGAGCGCGAAGGCGCCGATCGCCGAGGCCCAGCTGAACACCTGCTCGCCCGTGGCCACCGAGACCGCGAGCGCGAAGACCACGAGCGCCGTGCCGTCGTTGATCAGGCTCTCGGCCCGCAGGGTGGTGAGGGTGCGCCGCGGCATCCGGCCCGCCACCGCCGCCATCGCGGTGGCGTCCGTGGGAGCCACCACCGCACCGAGCACCCAGGCCAGCGGCCAGCTCAACCCCAGCAGGGCGTGCGCCGTGACGGCCACCAGCGCGGCGGTCGCCAGCACCAGCAGCACCGACGACATCACGACCACCCGGAGGTTGGACCGGATCTCCCGCAGCGACGTGGTGAGCGACTCCCAGTAGAGCAGTGCGGGCAGGAACACGAGCAGCACCACCGTGGGCTCCAGCACCACGTCGGCCGTCCACGGGATGAACGCCAGCGGGACGCCGCCGAGCAGCAGCACGATCGGCGGGGTGATCCGCAGCCGTCCGGCCAGCCAGGTGAAACCGATCACGGCGCACCCGACCACGACCACCACCTGCAGCACGTGTGGGTTCTGCACCCCGGTCCGTCCTTCCGATCTCGGTCCCGATGTCCGACGCGGTCTCGTCGGCACAGTGTCCCAGCCCCCGCCCGCCGTCCCAGCTGTTCACAGCGGGCGAGGACGGCCACGGGCCGGCGCAGGAGAGCAGAATCGGTGACGTGAGCAGGCGTGGAGAACTGCGGATCCACCTCGGGGCGGCGCCCGGGGTGGGCAAGACGTACGCCATGCTCGGGGAGGCCCGCCGCCGCGTGGAGCGGGGCACCGACGTGGTCGTCGGCATCGTCGAGACCCACGGCCGGTCGAAGACGGCCGAACTGCTGGACGGCCTCGAGATGGTTCCCCGGCGCTGCGTCGGCGGTCATCCCGGCCTCGACGAGCTCGACCTCGACGCCGTGCTCGCGCGCCGCCCCGAGGTCGTGCTGATCGACGAGCTGGCCCACACCAACGCTCCCGGCTCGCGCAACCGCAAACGCTGGCAGGACGTCGACGAGCTGCTCGAGGTCGGCATCGACGTCCTGACCACCGTCAACGTCCAGCACCTCGAGTCGCTCAACGACGTGGTCGAGCGCATCACCGGCGTCCACCAGCAGGAGACGGTGCCGGACGAGGTGGTGCGCAGGGCCGAGCAGATCGAGCTGATCGACATCACGCCGGAGGCCCTGCGCAGGCGCATGGCGCACGGGAACATCTACGGCGCGGAGAAGGTCGACGCTGCGCTGGCCAACTACTTCCGGCCGGGCAACCTCATCGCGTTGCGCGAGCTCGCCCTGCTCTGGGTGGCCGACGAGGTGGACGTGGCGCTGCAGCGGTACCGCAGCGAGAAGGAGATCAGCGAGACCTGGGAGACCCGCGAGCGCGTGGTCGTCGCGCTGACCGGGGACAAGGAGAGCGAGACGGTATTGCGGCGCGCCGCCCGGATCGCCAAGCACGCCGGTGCCGCCGACCTGCTCGCCGTGCACGTGCTGCGCGGCGACGGGCTCGCCGGGCCGCCGGTCGGGGCGGTGGCCCGGCTGCGGACGCTGGCCGAGGACGTCGGCGCGAGCTTCCACACGGTGGTCGGCGGCGAGGACGTGCCCGCCGCCCTCCTCGACTTCGCGCGCGGGGCCAACGCCACCCAGCTCGTGCTCGGCACCTCCCGCCGGTCCCGGTTGGCTCGCGTGTTCGTGGAGGGCATCGGAGCCCAGGTGGTGCAGGACTCCGGGTCGATCGACGTGCACATGGTCACCCACGACGGGGCGGGCCGTGGCCTGCGGCTCCCGGCGTTCCACAGCGGGCTGCCGGCGTCGCGCAAGGTGCTGGGCTGGGTGCTCGCGGCCCTGATGCCGCTGGTGGCCACCGGGCTGGGCGTCGCACTGCGCGGTGTCATCGGGATGTCCACCGACGTGGTGCTGTACTTCCTCGCCACGGTCGTCGTCGCGATGGTGGGCGGTCTCGGGCCCGCGGTGCTGGCCGCGGTGCTCTGCGGGTTGCTGCTGAACTTCTTCCTGACGCCACCGCTCTACTCCTTCACCATCGCCACCGTGGAGAACCTCATGGCGATCGCGGCGATGGTGGTGGTCGCCGTGCTCGTCGCCCTCGTCGTGGACCGCGCCGCACGGCGGGCCCAGCAGGCCGCGCGGGCTCGGGCCGAGGCTGCCCTGCTGGCGTCGTTCGCCCGCACGGTGCTCACCCGGAGCGATCCGCTCCCGCGGCTGCTCGAGAAGGTGCGCGAGGCGTTCGGGCTGCACTCGGTGGCGCTGCTGGAGCGCACCGGCGGGTCGGCGTCGGACGAGTGGACATGCGTCACCTCGTCCGGGCCCGTGGGGTGCATGGCGCCCGAGGAGGCGGACGTCGACGTCGAGATCGAGGACGACCTGCACCTCATCGGCAGCGGGCGGTCGCTGCCTGCGGCGGACCGCAGGCTGCTCGAGGTGGTGGGCGGGCAGGCGCTGCTCGCGCTGCGCAGCCAGCGGGCGGCGGCCGAGGCGGACGACTCGCGGCGCCGCGCCCACGCCACCGAGACCCGCAGCGCGCTGCTGTCCACCGTCAGCCACGACCTGCGCAGCCCGCTGACCTCGATCAAGGCCGCCGCCGGAAGCCTGCGGGACACCCACCTCCAGCTGCCGCCGGAGGACCGCCTCGAGCTGATGGCCACCATCGAGGAGTCGGCCGACCGGCTCACCGGGCTCGTGGACAACCTGCTCGACTCCGCCCGCCTCGCCTCCGGCACGGTCACCCCGCTCCTCGCGCCGATCGGATACGACGAGGTCGCCGGCCGGGCGCTGGTGGGCCTGCCCGGCGCCGACCGGGTCACCGTCGACATCGACGAGGCCCTTCCCGACGTCCTCGCCGATGTGGGGCTGCTGGAGCGCGTCGTCGCGAACGCTGTCGACAACGCACTGCGCTATGCGGCGGGTTCGCCGATCGTCCTGCGCGCGAGCGCGCACGCCAACCGCGTCGAGCTGCGGATCGTCGACTCCGGGCCGGGGGTGCCGCGCCACCAGCGGGACGCCCTGTTCGCCCCGTTCCGGCGTCTCGGCTCCGCGCTGCCCAGCGACCGGGACGGCGCGGCGGGCGTGGGGCTGGGGTTGTCGGTCGCCCGCGGGCTCACCGAGACCATGAACGGCACCCTCTCCGCGGAGGACACTCCCGGTGGCGGCCTGACCGTGGTGGTCTCCCTGCCCGCGGCGCCCGGTCCCGCTGTCCCCGGCCCCGGCCCGGCGGAGGCCGAACCGCCGAAGCCCGCAGTGCCGAAGCCCGCAGTGCCGAAGCCCGCAGTGCCGACGAGTGGTGGCGCCCGATGAGCGAGCACCGCGTGCTCGTGGTCGACGACGACCCGCAGATCCTGCGGGCCCTGCGGATCAACCTCACCGCGCACGGCTACCACGTTCTGCTCGCCCCCGACGGTGGCGCCGCGCTGCGCGCCGCCGCGGACGGGCATCCCGACGTCGTCGTCCTCGACCTGGGACTGCCCGACATCGACGGTGTCGAGGTCATCGAGGGGCTGCGTGGCTGGAGCACCGTGCCGATCATCGTGCTGTCGGCCCGGACCGGCGCCCCGGAGACGGTCCGCGCCCTCGACGCCGGCGCCGACGACTACGTCACCAAACCCTTCGGCATGGCCGAGCTACTGGCGCGGTTGCGCGCGGCGGTCCGCCGGGCCGCGGTCTCGACCGTGGACGGCGAGCCCATCGTCGACGCGAGGGACTTCCGCGTCGATCTCGCCGCGAAGAAGGTGGTGCGCGCCGACGGCACCGAGCTCCACCTCACCCCCACGGAGTGGGGCGTGCTGGAACTTCTCGTACGCCACCGCGGCAAGCTCGTCGGGCAGCGCGAGCTGCTCCGGGCGGTGTGGGGGCCCAACTACGGCACCGAGACCAACTACCTGCGCGTCTACCTGGCGCAGCTGCGCCGCAAGCTCGAACCCGAGCCGTCCCGGCCCCGGCACCTGATCACGGAGCCCGGGATGGGCTACCGGTTCGAGGTCTGACGTGAGGTCAGCGACCGAAGTCCTGCACCCAGTAGTCACCGGCGTAGCCCACGCCGATCGTCCGGAACGAGCAGTCCTCGATGTTGCGCCGGTGCCCGGCGGACTCCATCCAGTCCTGCACGACCTCGGCCGCCGTCCGCTGGCCCCGCGCGATGTTCTCGCCACCGGGGGAGCTGTAGCCCGCGTCGCGGATCCGCTCGTCGAACGTGTCGCCGTCCTTGTCGGTGTGGGACAGGTAGCGGCGCGACGCCATGTCGGAGGCGTGCTCCTGGGCGGCGGTGGTGAGCCGCGCGTCGCGGGCCAGCGGGCCGCAGCCCGCCGACTTCCGCTCCGCGTTGGTGGCCGCGATCACGGCCTCGGCGGGGCCGGGTGCCCGCAGGACCTCACGCCGGGTGGACGGTGCCGCGACGGTGGCCGAGGGCCGGGGCTTCGGCGGGGCGGGCGCGACGGTCGTGGTCGGGAGGGGAGCGGTGGTGGTCGGTGCCGGTGCCGGTGCGGCGACGGGGGCCGTGGGGGCGGCCACGGGTGCGACGTCCGTGCGGGGCGCCGGGAGTGCGGCGAGCGCGGCGTCGTCGTCGACCCGGGCGGCTGTGGGAACGGTTTCAGGAACAGCCAGAGCGAGACTTCCAGCCAGTACTACTCCGATCGTCAGGCCGAGGAGCAGGGTTCCCGCGCGATGCCCGAAGCTGAACACGGCGCGTAAAGTAGCAGGATTGTGATCACAAGCAACGATTCGGCTGTTCGGCTCAACATGTGGGTCTCCGGTCACGTTCAGTCAGTGGGCTTCCGGTGGTGGACCAGGTGCCGCGCGCTGGAGCTCGGGCTGGTCGGTTCGGCCCGCAACCTGCCGGACGGTCGCGTCGCCGTGGTCGCGGAAGGCGACCGGCAGTCGTGCGAGGGGCTGCGCGCCGCCGTCCGGGGCGGCGGCACGCCGGGGCGCGTCGACGGCGTCGTGGAGCAGTGGAGCCACGCCCGCGGTGGCCTGCGGGGATTCGTCGAAGCCTGACGGTAATGTTCGTCGACCGCCCCCCGGAGAACGCCGTCCCCTGGAGAACGCAGCCGTGCACCTCAAGAGCCTGACGCTGAAGGGCTTCAAGTCCTTCGCCTCGGCCACGACGCTGCGCCTGGAACCCGGCATCACCTGCGTGGTCGGCCCCAACGGCTCGGGCAAGTCCAACGTGGTCGACGCGATCAGCTGGGTGCTCGGCGAGCAGGGGGCGAAGGCACTGCGCGGCGGGAAGATGGAGGACGTCATCTTCGCCGGTACCTCGGGACGAGCGGCGCTCGGCCGTGCAGAGGTGACGCTGACCATCGACAACTCCGACGGCGCCCTGCCCATCGACTACTCCGAGGTGTCGATCACCCGCCGGATGTTCCGGGACGGTGCGGGCGAGTACGAGATCAACGGATCGCATTGCCGCCTCCTGGACATCCAGGAGCTGCTGTCGGACTCCGGCATCGGCCGCGAGATGCACGTGATCGTCGGCCAGGGCCAGCTCGACTCGGTGCTGCAGTCCAAGCCCGAGGACCGCCGGGCCTACATCGAGGAGGCCGCAGGCGTCCTCAAGCACCGCAAGCGCAAGGAGAAGGCGCTCCGCAAGCTCGACGCGATGCAGGCCAACCTCACCCGGCTCACCGACCTCACCGCGGAGCTGCGCCGCCAGCTCAAACCGCTGGGCAGGCAGGCCGAGATCGCGCGCCGGGCGCAGTCCGTCCAGTCGGAGCTGCGTGACGCGCGGTTACGGCTCGCCGCCGACGACCTCGTCACCCTGCGCGACGCTCTTGCGCGCGAGGAGGCCGACGAGTCGACGGCCCGCGCCCGCCGCGCCGAGGTCGAGGAGCAGCTGTCGGTCGCCCGCGTCGAGCAGGAGCGGCTGGAGCTCGCACTCGCCGAGGACGCCCCGCGGCTCGCCGCGGCTCAGGACACCTGGTACCGGCTCTCCGCGCTGGCGGAGCGCCTGTCCGGCACCGTCCGGCTCGCCCAGGAACGCACCCGCCACCTCGCCGACCCCCAGGAACGCACCCCGGGACGCGACCCCGACGAGCTGGACGCCGAGGCCGACGCCGTCTCCGAGCAGGAGGACGAGCTGGTCGAGGCGGTCGCCGAGGCCCGCAGACGGCTGTCGGACGTGCTGGAGGAACGCGCCGACCACGAGCGGACCCTCGCCGCCGCCGAACGCGCCCACATGGCCGCCGTCCGCGCGCTCGCCGACCGCAGGGCAGGCCTCGCCACCCTCGCCGGGCGCGCCGAGGCCCTGCGCAGCGGCGCCGCCGCCACCGCCGACGAGATCGACCGGCTCTCCGAGGCGCTGGCCGAGGCCGAGGAGCGCACCGAGACCGCGGCGGGCGAGCTGGAGCTCGCCCGCGGCGAGCTCGGCGGCCTCGGCGGCGACGACCCCGCCGACGGCTCGCTCGCGAGCTCGCTGCGGGAGCTCGAGCAGCGCTGCTCCGAAGCAGTCGAGGCCCACGACGGCGCCCGCAGGCGGGTGGCCGAGCTGGTGGCCCGCGAGCGCGAGCTGGAACAGCAGCGCGCGCACTGGCGGGCCCGCGTCGACGCCCTCTCGGTCGGGCTGGCGCGCCGCGACGGGTCGGGCGCGTTGCTCGACACCGACGGCGTGCTCGGCGCGGTGTCCGGCCTGCTCACCGTCGAACCGTGGGCGCGCGTGGCGGTCGCTGCGGCGCTGGGCGAGCTCGCCGATGCGCTGGCGGTGGCGAGTCCCGACGCCGCGGTGGACGCGCTCCGCCTCCTCCGCACCCGCGACGCGGGCCGCGCGTCCCTGGTGGTCGGGGCCGGCGAGGTTCAGGAAAGCCACTTTCAGGCCCTCTCCGGGCAGGAAAGTGGCTTTCCTGAACCTCCGGCGGGGCGCTGGGCTTCCGGGCTCGTCTCGGCTGAACCCGCGGTTCGCGGGGCCGTCGCCCGGCTGCTGCACGGTGTGGTCGTCGTCGACGATCTCGATGCCGCCCGTGCCGTCGTTGCCGAGCACCCGGAGCTCACCGCCGTCACCACCGACGGCGACGTGCTCGGGGCGGCCCGGGCGTCCGGTGGTTCCGGCTCGGCTTCGAGCGCCCTGGACGTCCAGGCCGCCGTGCAGGAGGCCGCCGAGCAGCGGGAGGCCGTCGAGGAGGAGCTGGCCGGCCTGCGTCCCGCGCTCGACGGGGCCCGGGCCGAGGAAGCCGCCCGGCTGAGCGACGTCGAGGCCGCGCGGCGGCAGCAGACGGCTGCCGAGCAGCGCCGCGCCGCGGCGTCGGCCCAGCTCGGGCGCTACGAGCAGGCCGTCCGGTCGGCCACGGCGGAGGCACAGCGGCTGCGGGAGCGTCGTGACGCGGTCGAGGCCCGTCGTTCCGACGCGTTGCTCGCGCTGGAGGCCGCCGAGCAGCAGCTCGCCGTGGCCGAGGACGAGCCGGTCGACGACGAGCCCGACACCGAGATCCGCGACGCCGCCGCCGAGTCGCTCGCCGCCGCGCGCGCCGAGGAGGTGGAGGCGCGGTTGACACTGCGCACCGTGGAGGAGCGGGCGCGGGCCATCGCGGGCCGCGCCGACTCGCTGCGCCGGCAGGCGTCGTCGGAACGGCAGGCCAGGGCCAGGGCGGCGGTGGCCAGGGAAGCGCGTGAACGCGGAGCCCGGATCGCGGAGCTCGTGGTGGCCGCGGGTGCGGCGGCCTCGGAGCAGATCGCCGTCTCGCTGGCCGCCGCGGCCACCGAGCGGGACGCCGCTGCGGCGGCCCGCGACTCCCGGGAGCGGGCCCTCGGCGAGGCCAGGGCCACCACCCAGCGGCTCACGGGGCTGATGGAGAAGCTAACCGACGCCGTGCACCGCGACGAGGTGCTGCGCGCGCAGTCCCGGCTGCGGCTGGAACAGCTCACCGAGAAGATCCTCACCGACCACGGTCTCGGCATCGAGGACCTCGTCGCGGAGTACGGCCCGGACACGCCCGTGCCGGCCTCGGCCGCGGAGATGGCGGAGTACGAGGCGGCGAAGGAGCGCGGCGAGGAGGTCGTGCCACCGCCGCCGATGCCCTTCGACCGCGCCACCCAGCAGCGCCGCGCGCAGCGGGCCGAGAAGGACCTCGGCCTGCTGGGCAAGGTCAACCCGTTGGCGCTGGAGGAGTTCGCGGCGCTCGAGGAGCGCTACCGGTTCCTGTCCACCCAGCTGGAAGACCTCAAGAACACCCGCCGCGACCTGCTCACCGTCGTCCGCGAGGTGGACGACAAGATCCTCGAGGTCTTCACCATCGCCTACACCGACGTGGCGCGGGAGTTCGAGACGGTGTTCGCCACCCTGTTCCCCGGTGGTGACGGCAGGCTCGTCCTCACCGACCCCGACGACATGCTCACCACCGGCATCGAGGTGGAGGCCCGGCCGCCCGGCAAGAAGGTCAAGCGGCTGTCGCTGCTGTCCGGTGGCGAGCGGTCGCTGACGGCGATGGCGCTGCTCGTGGCGATCTTCCGCGCGCGGCCCTCGCCGTTCTACGTGCTCGACGAGATCGAGGCCGCCCTCGACGACGTGAACCTGCGCAGGCTCATCTCCCTCATGGAGGAACTGCGGGAGACGAGCCAGCTCATCGTCATCACCCACCAGAAGCCGACGATGGAGGTGGCCGACGCGCTCTACGGCGTCTCCATGCGCGGCGACGGGATCACCACGGTCATCAGTCAGCGGCTGCGCGCGGCGAGCTGACCGGGCCGGGGCTCAGGCCAGGTTCTGCTCGACGAAGCCGGTGACGGCGGCGGCGAACGTCTCGGGTTCCTCCAGGTGCCCCATGTGCCCGCTGTTCTCGAACACCACGAGCTGCGAGCCGGGGATCGTCTCGTGCAGCTCCTGCGCCCACCGCGGGCCGCAGATGAACCCCCACCGGCCGGTCAGCACGAGGGTGGGCAGGTGCAGCGCCGCGAGTGCGTCGTGGTGGCGCCACGGTCCCTCGTCCGACGTGACGGCCCACGCCTGCAGGCTCGTGCGCATGACGTCGAACGCCTCGACCTTGCGGGAGTCGGCGAAGTAGGCCGGGAGCAGGCCGCGCATCGACGCCGTGTACTCCTCGTCCGTGCCGGTCGCGAGCGTCTTCCAGGTGGCCATCGCCTCCTGCGCCTCCGGCCGGTCGGCGTAGCGCTCGACGAACCTCTCCAGGTTCTGCGCCGCGTCGATCATGATCTCCGGGCCGGCGAGCGGGGCCGTGTCGAAGAGGATCAGCCCGGCGAGCCGATCGGGGTGGCGGATGGCGTACCGCTGGGCCACGAAGCCGCCGTGCGAGTGGCCGAGCAGGTGCACGTCGGGCACGCCGAGGTGGTCGACCAGCGCCTCGACGAACTCCACGTAGCGGTCGACCGAGTACCCGCCGGGGTGCTCGGGGAGCCGTCCCGACTCGCCGGTGCCGACCGGCTCCACGTAGACGCAGGTCAGCTTCTTCTCGAGCAGCGGCATGCGCAGGTAGTCCCACCCGATGCCGGGACCTCCCGGGTGGAGCACGCAGACCGGGCCACGTCCGGCGACGTGGTAGCGCATGGGGACGCCGTTCACCTCGAGGGTGTGGGTGCCCTCCTGGAGGGCGGGTGTCGTCGGCACGGAGGGTGCTCCTGTGGGTCGGCGGGAGACGCACCGGCGGGCGCGTCCTCCACCTGGAGGCGCGAGTTTCCGGCTCGCGGGCCGCGAGATCCGGTCGGTCCGGCCGGGGGTCGAGAATGGGGGAGTGGATCAGGACCGCGGGCTCGTCGGCCGCGAGGCCGCGCTCGCCGCGGCCCAGGTGGCACTCGACGAGGCACTCGGGGGCGCCGGGCAGCTGCTGCTGGTGTCGGGCGAGCCGGGGATCGGGAAGTCCGCGCTGCTCGGAGAGGTCGCGCGAGCGGCTGTGGCGCACGGCGCGCGGGTGCTGCGCGGCACCTGCTGGGAGGCGGCGGTCTCGCCGCCCTACTGGCCGTGGACGCAGGTCCTGCGCTCCGTCGACCGCTCCACGGCGCAGCTCGGAGAGGCCGCCCGCCTCGTCGAGCGGTCCGACCCCGACGGTCCGGCGGCGGCACTGCCGTTCGAGATGTTCGACGCGGTCGGCCGGGTGCTGGCCGAGCTGTCTGCTCACACGCCGCTGGTCGTGGTCCTCGACGACCTGCAGTGGGCCGACGAGGCGTCCGTCCGGCTCCTGTCGTTCCTCCGGACGCAGCTCGCCGCCGACCGCGTCCTGCTGCTCGGTGCCTTCCGCGACACCGAGACGGGCCCTGGGCTGCGCCGGCTCACCGAGACGGGACAGCTGCTCCAGCTCGGCGGGCTGACGGCCGACGACGTCGCCATGCTCATGCGCCGCATGGGCGGCCCGCACCCGCCCCTCGAACGGGCCGAGGAGATCCGGCGCCGGTGCGGCGGCAACCCGTTCTTCGTGCGCGAGGTGTGCCGGCTCAGCGTCTCCGACGGCTGGGACGCGACCGCGGCCGGGCGGATCCCCGACGGTGTGCTCGGCGTCCTGCGGCGGCGCCTCGGGCGTCTCTCGGCGCCGTGCGCCGCGATGCTCACCGCCGCGGCGGTGGCCGGCCGCGTCGTCGAGCCCGAGGTGCTGCGCCGGGCGCTCCCGGCAGGCGACGCCGCCGGGACCGCGCTGCTGATCGACGAGGCGGTCGCCGCGCGGGTCCTCGCTCCGGACGGGGCGACGCCCTCCTTCGTCCACGACCTCTACCGGGAGACGCTGCTCGCCGACTGCCCGTCGGCCCGGCTCGCCGAGCTCCACGCGGCCGTGGGCGCTGCTCTGCGCGACGGCACGGCGCCGGACGCGCTCACGGGGGACCGGCTGTCCCGGCTGGCCGCCCACTTCGTCGCAGCCGGACCGTCCGCGGCCGGGGAGGCGGTGCGGTTCTCCGTGCTCGCCGCCCGGGACGCCACCTCCCGGCTCGGTCACGAGGACGCCTGCCGCCACTACGAGCTGGCACTGGACGTGATCGACGCGGTGCGCCCGCCCGGGGCGTCCGCGCAGCGCACCGGCCTGCTCGTGGAGCTCGGAGCGGCGCAGGCGCGTGCCGGGAGCGCCGACGCGGCGCGGAGCGCCTACGACGAGGCCGTCCGGCTGGGGCGGGCCGGTGGTGAGTGGGAGGCGGTGGCGCGGGCGGCGACGGGCCGCTACGCGCTGGGCAGCCGCGACCCGGTGGAGTACGCCACGGTGATCTCCGTCCTGGAGGAGGCGGACAAGGCGCTGGCCGCGTCGGGCACGGCCGACGTCGCGCTGCGCTGCAGCCTGCTCGCCACCCTGGCGCGGGCCCGGCGCCACGCGGACCCCCGCCGCGTCGACCCGGAGGCGGTCGAGGCCGCTGAGCAGGCCGTGGCGCTGGCGGCAGGCGACCCGCGCTCACGCGCGGAGGCCCTGCTGGCTCTGCACGACGTGCTGTGGGTGCCGGGGCGCGCGTCCGAGCGGCTCCCGGTGCTGGACGAGATGCTGTCGGCCGCCGTCCGTGCGGACGACCGGGAGCTCGTCGCGGTGGCCCACCAGCTGAAGGCCACCGCACTCGTCGAGATGGGCGACCCGGCAGGCCGGCTCGAGCTCGAACGGCACGTGCACCTGGCGGCGGGGCTCGGACACGCGCGCGGCCGCTGGGGCGCGCTGAGCCGCCGGGCGACCCTCGCCGAGCTCGCCGGCCGCGTCGAGGAGGCCACCGAGGTCGCGGGCGCGGCGCTGGAGCTGGGCTCCGCGATCGGCGAGCCCGACGCGCCCGGTTGCTTCGCCACGCTGCGTGCCTCGCTCATGGCGATCGGCGGCGCTCCGCTGTCGCTCGACCTGGGCGGCCTGGACGAGAACGACCCGCTGTGGCCGGTGTTCCCGCTGATCCGGGCGCTCGCTCCGGCCGTCAGCGGACGGTACGAGGAGGCCGCCGAGCGGCTCGGGGACTTCGCGGTCCAGGACGTCCTGCAGAAGTACGACCTCGAGATGGTCGCCGTGGCCGCCACCGTCTTCGCGGCTGTCGGCTCGGAGGCGCAGCGCACGTGGACCTACGAGCGGCTGGTCCCGGTCGCGGGGCTGCACGTCGTGGTCGGCGGGTGCGCGGCCTACTACGGGCCGGTGGACCACCTCCTCGGAGAGCTGGCCGCAGGCCTCGGACGGCGGGACGAGGCAGTGGCCCACCTGACGGCGGCGGCGCGGCAGTGCGACCGGCTGGGGGTCGCGGCGTGGTCGCGGCGCAGTCTCGACGCGCTCGCCCGCCTGGGCGCCGGACCGGACGAGCCGGTGGTGGAGCGCGACGGCGGCACCTGGCGGCTGGCGTTCCGGGGCCGCGTGGAGCACTTGCCCGACGCGAAGGGCCTGCGCGATCTCGCCGTCCTCCTCGGCGCTCCGGGCCGGGACGTCCACGTGCTCACGCTGCTGGGCCGGGACGTGCCGGCGACGGGGTCCGATCCCGTGCTCGACGACCGGGCGAGGGCCCGGTACCGCCGACGCCTCGGCGAGCTCGACGGCGACATCGACGAGGCGGTCGAGTTCCAGGATCCGCACCGTGCCGAGCGGCTCCGGGCGGAACGGGACGCGCTGCTGGCCGAGCTCGCCGCCGCCACGGGCCTCGGCGGACGCGCCCGGCGGCTCGGGGACGAGACCGAGCGCGCGCGCAAGACCGTGGGAGCGCGGATCCGGGACGCGCTCCGCCGGGTGGACGCGGTGCACCCCGAGCTCGCCGAGCACCTCCGGGCCACCGTCGGCGTCGGCACCGTCTGCCGCTACACACCGCAACCGGTGGCGCCGAGCGCGTGACCGGCGCGGGAGGCCCCAGCTGATCTTGCCGAGCTCCTCGAGATCGCCCTGGCCAGGGCGATCTCGTCGATCTGACAACGATCATGGTGAACGTCGGGTGCTTGCCGCTCGTGCCGCTGCTGCGCATGACAGGGTGGACCGGTGACCACGGAGACCTTCTGGATCATCATCGCGATCGCGGCGGTGGTCCTGCTCGTCGCCGTCGCGCTGGGGCTGGTGCTGCTGCGGCGACGGCGGATAAGCCTGCGCGAGCCCGGGGAGGTCGAGGGCGGCACCAGCCCCGGCACCGCCCCGCCGCGGGGCGGCACCTACCGGGCCGAGAGCGGCTTCTCCTTCACGGCGGGATCCGACACCGTCGCGCCGCCTGCGGTCGAACGGCCGCCGTCCGACACCGCTGCGCCCCCGGCCGCGCGCCCCGAGCAGCGGGCCGAACCCGCCGCACCGCCGGCGAACCGCGCGCCTGCGCCGGACCTGCTGCCGCCGGTGGACACCGCACCCCCCGCCCCACCCGCCGAGACGGCGCCCCCGGCCCCCGTGACTTCCCCGCCGGCCGACCGCGCCCCGGCCCCGGAGACTGCCCCCCCTGCCGACACGGCCCCGCCGGTCGAACGCGCCCCGGCGCCCGACACCGCGCCTGCGCCCGAGACCGCCCCGCCCGCCGGACGGGCCCCCGCGGCCGACGCCGCCCCGGCGGCACCCGAGACCGCCCCGCCCGCGGACACGGCGCCGGCGGAGACGACCCCGGGCCCCGCCCCGGTGGCCGAGACCGCGCCGCCTGCCGAGGCGCCGCCCACCCGGCCCGCGCCGCCCGAGACCGCACCACCGACCACGCCCGTCCCGGACACCGCTCCCGCCCCCGAGGCTCCCGCCCCCGAGGCGGCCCGGCCCGTGGCGCCTCCGGCCGCTCCGCCCTCCACCAACGGCGCCGCTCCGCCCGCCCCGATCACCGCCCCGCCGGAGATCGCCCCCGCCGAGGGGCGCCTCGAGCGGCTCCGCGGCCGGTTGGCCCGGTCGCGTTCCGGCTTCGGCCAGGGGCTGCTCGGCCTGCTGGGCGCCGGCGAGCTGGACGAGGAGTCGTGGGAGGACGTGGAGGCCATGCTGCTGCAGGCCGACCTCGGCCCCGAGATGACGTCCGAGCTGGTGGAGACCCTCCGCACGGAGCTGGCCCGCCGTGCCGTCCGCACGTCGGAGCAGGCGAGGCAGCTGCTGCGCGAGGTCCTCACCGACGCCCTGCGCACCGATCTCGACCGCTCGCTCCGCGCGCTCCCGCACGACGGCAGGCCTGCCGTCCTGCTGATCGTCGGGGTCAACGGCACGGGGAAGACCACCACCACCGGCAAGCTGGCCAGGGTGCTGGTGGCCGGTGGGCGGCACGTGGTGCTCGGTGCGGCCGACACCTTCCGCGCCGCCGCAGCCGAGCAGCTGGGCACCTGGGGCGAACGGGCGGGAGCCACCGTGGTGCGCGGCCCCGAGGGCGCCGACCCCGCGAGCGTCGCGTTCGACGCGGTGAAGCAGGGCACCGACGAGGGCGCTGACGCCGTGCTGCTCGACACCGCGGGCCGGCTGCACACCAAGACCGGACTGATGGACGAGCTGGGCAAGGTCAAGCGGGTCGTCTCGCGGCAGGCCGCCGTGGACGAGGTGCTGCTCGTGCTCGACGCCACCACCGGCCAGAACGGGCTCATCCAGGCCCGGGTCTTCGGCGAGGTCGTCGACGTCACCGGCATCGTGCTCACCAAGCTCGACGGCACGGCGAAGGGCGGCATCGTGTTCCGCGTGCAGCGCGAGCTGGGCGTGCCGGTCAAGCTCGTCGGGCTAGGTGAGGGTCCCGACGACCTCGCCCCGTTCGAGCCCGCGGCATTCGTCGACGCACTGTTGGCCTAAGAATCCGGGTGTGTAATCCGGATGTAACTCCACGGGTCGGCGCGTTCACCGCCGCGAAACAGTTGCGGACAATGCGCGAAACATGCCGATCCGATAGTTCCCGCATCTGCCGCTCCACACGCCATCTCCAGGCAAGCGGCGACTACGGGAGGGAGTTGACGTGCTCGATACCGGCGATACCGCCTGGATGCTGGCAAGCTCAGCGCTGGTGCTGCTGATGACACCCGGGTTGGCACTGTTCTACGGCGGCATGGTCCGCTCGAAGAGCGTGCTGAACATGATGATGATGAGCATCTCGTCACTCGGGCTGGTCGGCGTGCTGTGGGTGCTCTACGGCTACTCCATCGCGTTCGGCAACGACGTGGGCGGCGGGCTGCTCGGCAACCCGGCGGAGTTCGCCGGGCTCAAGGGCCTGTTCGGCGGCACGTATCTCGCAACCGAGGGTGGGCCGCCCGTCGACATCCCGCTGGTCGGCACGATTCCGGCCACGGTCTTCGTCGCCTTCCAGGCGATGTTCGCGATCATCACCGTCGCCCTGATCTCCGGTGCCGTCGCCGACCGCCTGCGGTTCGGCCCGTGGCTGCTGTTCGCCGGTCTGTGGGCCACCATCGTCTACTTCCCGGTCGCGCACTGGGTCTTCTCGTTCAACGGCGTCACCGCGGAGACCGGTGGCTGGATCGCCAACGACCTCAAGGCGATCGACTTCGCCGGTGGCACCGCGGTGCACATCAACGCCGGTGCGGCCGCGCTCGCGCTCGCACTGGTGCTCGGCAAGCGCCGCGGCTGGCCGCGCGAGCCCATGCGCCCGCACAACCTCACGCTGGTCATGCTCGGTGCCGGCCTCCTGTGGTTCGGCTGGTTCGGCTTCAATGCCGGTTCGGCCGTCGCGGCCAACGGCGTCGCGGGCCTCACGTTCGTCAACACGCTGGTGGCCACCTCGGCCGCGATGCTGGCCTGGCTGCTGGTCGAGCGCATCCGCGACGGCAAGCCCACCAGCCTCGGCGCGGCGTCCGGCCTCGTCGCCGGCCTCGTCGCCATCACGCCGTCGTGTTCGTCGGTCTCGCCGATCGGCGCCATCGCGGTCGGGATCATCGCCGGCATCCTGTGTGCGCTGGCCGTCGGTCTCAAGTTCCGCTTCGGCTACGACGACTCACTCGACGTGGTCGGTGTCCACCTCGTCGGTGGTCTGGCCGGCACCCTGCTGGTCGGCTTCTTCGCCACCTCCAGCGCGCCTGCCGGGGTGGACGGCCTCTTCTACGGGGGCGGTGTCGACCAACTCTGGCGGCAGGCGGTCGGTGCGGTCGCGGTGCTGGCGTTCTCGTTCGTCGTCAGCCTGATCCTGGCCTACATCGTCAAGGCGGTCATGGGCCTGCGCATCTCTCCGGAGGAAGAGGCCACCGGCGTCGACGAGACCGAGCACGCCGAGACGGGCTACGACTTCTCCACTCTCCACGGCATCGGCGGTCTCGGGACGCCTCGGCCGTCCGCAGCCACGAACGCGGCCGCGGAGCACGTTCCGGCAAACGCAGGCAAGGAGAGCTGAGCGATGAAGCTGGTCACGGCGATCGTCAAGCCGTTCGTCCTCGAGGACGTCAAGGGGGCGCTGGAGCAGATCGGCGTCCTGGGCATGACGGTCAGCGAGGTGCAGGGATACGGGCGCCAGAAGGGCCACACCGAGGTCTACCGCGGCGCGGAGTACTCCGTGGACTTCGTGCCGAAGGTCAGGGTGGAGGTCGTCGCCGACGACACACTCGCCGACAAGGTGGTGGACGCCGTGGTCGAGGCGGCCCGCACCGGCAAGATCGGCGACGGCAAGGTGTGGGTCACTCCGGTCGAGAGCGTGATCCGGGTCCGTACCGGTGAGCGCGGCACAGACGCCATCTGATCACTTCATCTGACGTCGAATCCGAGGGCCCGCTGCACAGCATGATCGTGCGGCGGGCTCCGGCGCGTTTCCCGGAACCGTCTGGTTCGTCACCGATCGGAGGATCGTGATGATGCTGGTGACCGCCATCATCAAGCCGTTCGCGCTGGAGCACGTCCGCGCTGGACTCGAGCGTCTGGACATCGCCGGGATGACCGTCAGCGAGTCGTCGGGGTACGGCAGACAACGCGGCCATACCGAGGTCTACCGGGGTGCGGACTACCACGTCGATCTCGTGCCCAAGGTGCGCGTCGAGGTGGTCGTCGACGACGGTGCCGTGGAGAAGGTGATCGAAGCGGTGTCCGAGGCCGCCCGCACGGGCAAGATCGGTGACGGGAAGGTGTGGGTCACACCTGTCGACACCGTGGTGCGGGTCCGCACCGGCGAGCGGGGTGCCGACGCGCTGTGAGTGCGGTGGT
Source organism: Pseudonocardia sp. OZ21 (assembly GCF_059359135.1). Taxonomy (NCBI): domain Bacteria; kingdom Bacillati; phylum Actinomycetota; class Actinomycetes; order Pseudonocardiales; family Pseudonocardiaceae; genus Pseudonocardia; species Pseudonocardia sp. OZ21. Next base: position 646,456 of record NZ_JCADBN010000001.1, on the reverse strand, counting down.
TGTGGCGTCGGGAGACGCGGGAGATCTGGTCCGGGCGAAAGCCGTGCTGCTCGACCCCGGGGCGGGCAAGCGCAGGCTCGGGCCCGAGGCGTTGCGCACGGCACTGGTGGACCTGCACGACTTCTGGCTGTCGTCGCGGGCGGCCTCCATCGGGCTGGCCGATCGCGCTGCGCTCATCGCCGTCGGGGCGCTGGGCCGGCGTGAGCTGGCCCCGTGGTCGGACCTCGACCTGGTGCTGCTGCACGACGGCCGCAAGGACGTCGAACGGCTGGCCGAGCAGCTGTGGTACCCGCTGTGGGACGCGGGGATCGGCCTCGACCACTCGGTCCGCACCCCGGGTCAGGCCGTGCAGGTGGCGGCCACCGACCTGCGTGCCGCGTTCGGCCTGCTGGAGGCCCGGCACATCGCAGGCGACACCGCGCTCTCGGACAAGGTGCGCGCCGCGGTGCGGCAGGCGTGGCGGGCCGGTATCCGTGGTCGATTCGACGAGCTCGCCGACTCCGCCCAGGAGCGCTGGCGGAAGGTCGGCGACGTCGCGCACCGCGTGGAGCCGGACCTGAAGAGCGGGCACGGCGGGCTGCGCGACATCCAACTGCTCGACGCGCTCGCCGCGGCCCAGCTCGTCGACCGTCCGGGCGCCGATGTGGGGGAGGCCCGCAGGCTGCTGCTGGACGTCCGCACCGAGCTGCACCGGCTCGCCGGCCGGGCCCGTGACGTGCTCCGGGCGCAGGATGCCGACGAGGTGGCGAGCGCGCTGGAGATCGCCGACCGGTTCGAGCTCGCGCGGGCGCTGTCCGGCGCGGCCCGGTCGGTGGCGTTCGCCGCCGAGGTGGGGCTGCGTTCCGCACGCAGCGCCCTGCCCCGGCGCGGTCTGGCCGCGTTGCGGCGCGCTCCCGTGCGGCGTCCGCTGGACAGCGGCGTCGTCGAGCACGCCGGCGAGGTGGCGCTCGCCCGCGACGCCGCGGCCCCCCGCGATCCCGGGCTGGTGCTCCGGGTGGCGGCCACCGCGGCCCGCACCGGCCTGCCGATCGCCGCCGGCACGCTGCACCGGCTTGCCGACACCGCCCCCGAGCTGCGCGAGCCGTGGCCGCCGTCGGCGCTGGGCGAGCTGCTCTCGCTGCTGGGCACGGGTCGTCAGCTCGTGGACGTGGTGGAGGCGCTGGACCGCACCGGGCTGTGGGGGCGGCTGTTTCCCGAGTGGGGCGCGGTGCGCGACCTGCCGCCGCGCGACCGTGCGCACGTGTGGACCGTGGACCGGCACCTCGTCGAGGCCTGCGCGCAGGCCGCCCGGCTCACCACCCGCGTGGCGCGTCCGGACCTGTTGCTCGTCGGCGCGCTGATCCACGACATCGGCAAGGGGCGCAACGGCGACCACTCGGTCGTGGGGGAGTCGCTGGCACTGCAGGTGGGCAGGCGGCTCGGGTTTCCCGACACCGACGTGGCCGTGCTGGGCCAGGTGGTGCGCCACCACCTGCTGCTGCCGCACACGGCCACCCGGCGCGACCTCGACGACCCGGCCACGATCACCCGCGTCGTCGAGACGCTGGAGGGCAGCGGGCTCGTCCTCGACCTGCTCGAGTCCCTCGCCGAGGCCGACGCGCTCGCCACCGGCCCGGGGGTCTGGAGCCCGTGGAAGCAGACCCTGATCCAGGACCTGGTACGCCGCTGCCGGGCCCTGCTGGCCGGGGAACCGCTGCCCGCACCCGCCGCACTGAGCGCCGACGCGGCGGAGCTCGCCGGTGCCGTCGCCGACGACGGGCAACCACAGATCCGGCTCGACGACCGCGCCGACCCGGCCACCGTCATCGTGGCGGTGCCGGACGGCCCGAGGGCGCTGTCGGCCGCCGCCGGTGTGCTGGCGCTGCACTCCCTGGAGGTGCACGCGGCCGAGCTGCCGTCCGCCGAGCAGGCGGCCGTCGTCACCTTCACCGTCTCCCCTCGGTTCGGCGGCCTGCCCGACCCGGCGCTCCTGCGGTCGGACCTGATCCGGGTCCTCGACGGCGGTCTCCCGCTGGCCGACGCGCTGGCGCGCAAGGAGCGCGACTACGCCCCGATCAGCCCGAGTGGGGAACCGCCCGCCCCGCCCCGGGTGCTGTGGTTCGACGACGAGGCCACCGGGGCCGTGGTGCTGGAGCTGCGCGGCACCGACCGGATCGGCCTCCTGCACCGCGTGGCCGCCGCGCTGGAGGAGTGCAGTGCCGACCTGAGATGGGCCAGGGTGGCCACGCTGGGTGCGTCCGTCGTCGACTCGTTCTGCCTCGCCGGCTCGGGCGCCGGGGGAGCACTGAGCACGGCGGAACGCCGAAAGATCGAGCGGGCGGTGCTGGCTGCGGCGGGGTAGCGCCTTCCGGATTGCAGCAAAGCCACGTTGCCGCAACGTCGTTGCGTGAAAGTGGCTTTGCTGCAACGGGGCGACCGTCCGGCCCACAGCGGCCCGGCGATCGGAACGAACCACCCGGAACGGACGTTCACCTCTCGTGACGAGAGCGAGCTCGACCGCCGCACCGGCCGCCGCAGCCCCCACACCGGCCGCCCCGCCCGTGCGCCTCGCCCTGCCCGGTCGCACGCTGCTGCTCGTGGCAGGCATCCCGGGAGCGGGGAAGTCCACCCTGCTCGCCGGGCTGCCCGCCGACCGGGGCCGCGCCGTGCTCGACTCCGAGACCCAGCGCGCGGCGCTGCGGCGCCTCCTCGGCCTGCTGCCCTACGCCTGGTACCGGCCACTGGTGCATCTGCTGCACCGGTTGGCCGTGCTCACCGCGGCCGTCTCGGCCACGCCCACGGTGGTCGTCCACCTGCCCGCCACCGACCAGCGCACCCGCGCCGTACTCGGCAGGCTCGCGGCCGCCACCGGCCGTAGCGCGCATCTGCTCTGGATGCACGTCGACCCGGACGAGGCCCGCCGGGGACAGTGCGAACGGGGCCGGATGGTGCCGGAGCGCTCCTTCGCCGGGCACGCGCACCGGGCCTCGTCCACCACCACCGAACTCCTCGCGGGCGTGCCGGCCGGCTGGGAGAGCGTCACGGTGCTCGACCGGGCAGCGGCCGCGGGCGGCCTGCGGCTGGACACCGGGCGAGCCCCCCAGAACTGAGCGGTGCCGGGCCGCTGGGTCCGGCCCGGCACCGTGTCAGGCCGTGAGGGCGCTGCGCACCGACGTCCAACCGGCCAGCGCCGCGCGGACGTCCGCGTGGGTCTCCTCGCGCAGCGCCTGCTCGTGGGCCAGGTCGAGCACGTCGTCGATCAGCACCCGCCCGCCGCTGTCGGCCGACCGCACCGCCGCCTCCACCATGGCGAGGCTCAGCACGTTCTCGTGCACCTCGCCCATCGGGGTGCTGCCCGTGCGCAGCGCCTCGGCGAACACCTGGAGCGCCCCGGCGATGCCCGAGTACGGCGACGGCGGCCGTCCCGCGGGCAGCACGTCGGCGTCGAGCACCGGTCCGGTGTCGCCGTCCCACCGGGCCGAGCCCTTCTCCCCGCTCACCCGCCACACGCCGTTCCAGGAGGTCTCGGCGCCGGGGCTGCACCAGCTTCCGGTGTAGACGTAGCGGACGCCGCCCTCCATCTCGAACACGGCCGTGGCGGCGGCCGCCCCGTCGTACCAGCTCCACGACGGGTTGTACGCCTCGCAGTAGGCCGCGACCGGTTCGGCGCCGAGGACGAACCGGGCCGAGTCGAAGGGGTGGATCGCCATGTCGACGAGCAGCGGGTGCGCCATCTCCTCCCGGAACCCGCCGAACCGCGGCGCCCGGAAGAACTCGGTGGTGAGCGTGCCGATCGCGCCGAGGTCCGCCGCCATCGCACGCAGCGCGAACAGCTGCGGGTTCCACCGCCGCGACTGGCTCACCATGAACAGCTCGCCGGTCACCTCGGCCGCCGCGGCCAGCGACAGCGCCTGCGCCAGCGTCGCCGCCACGGGCTTCTCGCCGAGCACGGCAAGGCCGGCGAAGAGCGCCGCGGTGGTGACCGGGTGGTGCGCCTCCGGAACCGTCGCGTCCACCACGGCGTGGGCGCCCGTGGCCGCGGCGAGTGCGACCGCATCGGCGCCGACCGGGAGGTCGGGATGCCCCGCCGCGGCGGTGGCCGTCCGGGCGGCGTCGAGGTCGATGTCGGCGACGGCCACCAGGTCGACGTCGGGCGCGGCGCTGATCGTGGAGAGCCAGGCCCGGCCCATGCTGCCCGCGCCGGCCAGTACCACCCGCAGCGGCTCGTCGCCGGGGATCGTGCGGTGGCTCATTCGATCGGCCCCGCGTAGGTCCGGCCGGTGAAGAACTCGCCGGTCTCGTAGCGCAGCAGCTCCGGGCGGGCCCGCTCGGGCCGGTCGGTGCGCGCCCACTGCACGCCGTTGGCGATCACCCGGCGGACGTCGCGGTGGTGGTAGGTCGGGAAGTCCTGGTCGCCGGGGCGGAAGTAGAAGATCTTCCCGTGGCCACGGCGGAACGTGCAGCCGCTGCGGAACACCTCGCCACCGCTGAACGAGCTGACGAACACCAGCTCGTCGGGGGCCGGGATGTCGAAGAACTCCCCGTACATCTCGTCCTCGTCGATGATCAACGGGTGGGGCACGCCCTGGGCGATCGGGTGCGTGGGGTCGACGGTCCAGATCAGCTCGCGGTCGTGCTCGCTGCGCCACCGCAGGGTGCAGCTCGTGCCCATCAGCTTCATGAAGATCTTCGACCAGTGCCCGGAGTGCAGCACCACGAGACCCATCCCCGACAGGACGTGCCGGTGGACGCGCTCCACCACCTCGTCGGCCACCTCGGAGTGGGCGGCGTGCCCCCACCACGTGAGCACGTCGGTCTCCGCCAGTACCTCCTCGGTGAGGCCGTGCTCGGGGTCGTCGAGGGTGGCGGTCCGGACGACGCAGCCGTCGCCCAGGTTCTCGGTGATGCCCTCGGCGATCGTCGTGTGCATCCCCTGGGGGTAGATCTTCGCGACGTGCTCCTCGATCTGCTCGTGGCGGTTCTCCCCCCACACGGTCACGCGGATGGGGGCGGAGGACGGGTTGGTCACAGCCGGTTCTGCCTTTCGTCGTCGTGCAACTCGGGGATGGAGGTCATTTGACGGCGCCGCTGTTCACGCCGGCGGCGACGTAGCGCTGCGCCACCACCAGCAGCACCACGGCGGGGAGGGACGCGAGGACCGCCGTGGCCATCACCGCGCTCCAGTCGTTCACGTAGGTCCCGATGTACTGGTAGAGCCCGAGCGTCACGGGCCGGACGTCCTCGGTGGTGGTGAGCGTCAGTGCGAAGAGGAAGTCGCTCCAGGTGAACAGGAAGGTGAAGAGCGCGGCCGTGATCAGGGCGTTGCGGCTCATCGGCAGCACCACCGAGACGAACGCGCGGATCTGACCGGCGCCGTCCACCCGCGCGGCCTCGATCACCTCGGCCGGGATGCTGCCGAGGAAGGCGCGCATGATCAGGATCGCGAACGGGATGCCTGCCGTGGAGTCGGCGAGGATCAGCCCGGGGATCGAGTTCAGCAGTCCGAGGTCGTTGTAGGCGCTGTAGAGGGCGTTGGCCACCACGATGCCCGGGATCATCTGGCTGATCAGGATCGCGAACAGCACCACGCCGGCCCCGCGCACCGTGAACTGCGCGAGTGCGTACGCCGCCGGGGTGGCGACGAGCAGGCTGAACACCACGCTGCCCACCGCGACGACGAGACTCGTCACCAGGTGGCCACCCTGCTCGCGCACCGCGGTGGCGTACCCGTCGAAGCTCAGGTGGAGGGGCAGCCACGGGGTGCCGACCGCCGAGCCGCTGGGCTGCAGCGAGACGTTGACCATCCAGTAGACCGGGAACAGCATCACGGCGAGGATCAGGATCCCCACCACCGTGTTCCCCCACGAGCGCCGGACGCGCCTGCCTGCGATCACTGCCATGACGGCCTCACCCCTGTCCGGCGCGCCGGTTGGCACGCAGGTAGAAGAGCGCGAACACCAGCGAGATGACGATCAGGACGTTGCCGAGTGCGGCGCCCTGTCCGAACTGGAACTCCTGGAAGGACAGGTGGTAGGACTGCGTGGCGATCGTCTGGGTGGCGTTGGCGGGGCCGCCGCCGGTGAGCCCGAGGATGATGTCGAGCACCTTGATCGTGTAGACGACGCCGAGCACCAGCACCACGTTCACCACCGGCCGCAGCAGCGGCCAGGTCACGTGCCGGAAGGCCCGCCAGCCGGTGGCTCCGTCCAGGGCAGCGGCCTCGTAGAGCTCCGGGGGCACGTCCTGCAGCCCGCCGTAGAGGATCGTGGTGTTGAACGGGATCCCCACCCAGATGTTCACGACGATCACCGCGATCAGCGCCAGCGACGTGCTCGTGAGCCAGCCCGGGTTCTCCCCGATGAGGCCGACCGCGCCGAGGAACCGGTTGAGCACGCCGTTGTCCTGGTCGAGGATCCAGCGCCAGACCGCGCCGGACACGATCAGCGGCATCAGCCACGGCAGGAGCAGCAGGGAGCGCAGCACCCCGCTGAGCGGGAAGCGGCGCTGGAAGAACACCGCGATCGCCAACCCGATCACGAACTGCCCCACGATCGAACCGACGGTGAACAGCACCGTGTTGACCAGCGCCTGGTCGAACACCGCGGACGTCAGGACCGCCACGTAGTTGTCGAGCCCCACCCAGGGCGCCTCGCCCGTGTAGAAGGTGGCCGTCGTGTACTCCTGGAACGCCATCACGACGTTCTGCACCACGGGGTAGCCGAAGAAGAGCGCCAGGTAGGCCACGGCGGGCAGCAGGAACCCCAGCTGGAGCAACCGCTCCCGCCCCCGCGGCGACCACCACCCCGCGCGATCGGTCCGATCGGTGCCGGGCGTGGGCGTCGGTGTCGCCGGGTCGGGAGCCGCCACCGTCAGGAGTGGCGGCCGGGCGGTGGTGCCGCCCGGCCGGCCCCGCTCAGCCATTCTGGGCCTGTCGCAGAGCGGCATCCGGCGTGGCGCCGCCGGTGATGGCGCTCTGGACGGCCGTGTAGATCTTGGTGGCGGCGGCGGGCCAGTCCGCCCCGAGCTTGCCGGTACGCGACCGCGCGGTCTTCACCTGCTCGGTGAACGCCGCCATCTTCGGCTCCTGCTTGACGAAGCCGTCGAGCAGCGCGGTCTTCGTCGGCACGGTGCTGCGCTTCGTGGCGAGGTCCATCTGGGTGGCGTCCGAGTTCAGGCACGCGACGATCTCCGCGGCCTTCTTCTGGCGTGCCTCGTCGCCGGTGCGGGGGATGGTCCAGGTCTCGCCGCCGAGCGGGGCGACCTCGGTGGCGCCGGCCTGGGGCACCGGGATCGGCACGACGCCGTACTTCACGCCGGGGGCCTTCTCGGCGAGCGCGGGGAACTGCCACGGACCGTTGATCATCATGGCCGCCTTGCCCGCGCCGAACTGCTCGTTGACGTCGGCCTGCGTCCAGTTGACCACCGACCTCGACGCGGACCCCGACGCCACGAGGTCGACCCACAGCTGCAGGGCCTGGGCCACCTGCGGGCTCGCGATGTTCGTCTCGTCCCCGCCGTTGGACCACATGAACGGCAGGAACTGCCAGGTGCCCTCGTAGTTCGCCGGCGCGCTGAACGCGAGCCCGTACCGGTCTCCGGAGGAGAGCTTCGCGGCTGCCGCCTTCAGCTCGTCCCAGGTCTTCGGAGGTGTCACACCGGCCGCGGCCAGCATGTCCTCGTTGTAGAACAGGCCGATGGTGTTGGTCACCGGCTGCATCCCGTAGACCTTGCCCTCGTAGGTCGAGGCGCTGACGATGCCGTCGGCGTAGCCGTCCGTGGAGAGGCCGAAGTCGGTGATCGGGGAGAGCGCTCCGGTCGCCGCGATCTGCTGGAGGTCGGGGTTGTCGAGCATCAGGACGTCGGGGAGCGTCCGGGACGACGCCTGTTGCAGGACCTTGGCGATCAGCGAGGCGCCGGGCACGACCTCGCGCTGGATCGTCACGCCCGCCTGCTGCCCGCAGGCGTTGAGGGTGTCGGCGTAGGCCGTGTTGTCCGGCTCGTTGTTGTAGTAGTCGAGCACGCGGAGGCTGGTCACGGGGCCACCGGAGTCGCCCGCTCCGCCTCCGCCGCAGGCGGCGAGGGTCGCCGCGGCCGCCAGTGCGGTGGCGGTCGCCAGCGCGGTCCTGCCCAGTCGTGCTCCTCGTCGAGCCATGTCTGGTCCTCTCGTCGATGCCGTCCGCGGGGGCGGCGTACATCCTTCGGTTCAGTTGTCGACCTGCGGTGCTGCTGTCGATACGTATCGATTGCGCCCATCGGAACCGGTGTGGCCGCGGTGGGTGGTCAGGAAGGGGGCAGGGTGGTTCTTCGGCGGGTCAGGCGCGGGGTGATGAGCTGCACGAGCTCGGACGGCGGTTCCTGCTCCGGGTCGAGGAGCTGGAACAGGGTCTGCATGGCGCGGCGCGACACGTCCCGCGGTTCGAGGGACACGTTGGTGACGGCAGGCGTGACGGCCTCGGCGGCGGCGTCGGGCCACAGCGCGACGAGGGACAGGTCCCGACCCGGGACGAGCCCGCGGTCGAGCAGGGCCTGCAGCACCGGCTGGACCGCCTGCGAGTTCGGCACGACCACGCCCAGCTGCTCGCCGCCCACGGCGAGCACCCGCTCCACGGCGGCATCGGCGCCGGCCCGATCCGGCGGCACCGGCGCCACGATGTGGAGTGCCACGCGATGGGCATCGGCGGCCTCGGTCGCCCCGCGCTGGAACCGCCGGACGAAGTTGACGTCGCGCTCCACCACCTCGGCCGGGTGGCCGACGACCACGATCCGGTCGTGCCCGAGCCCGGCCAGTTCGTCCACCGCCAGGCGCCCGGCCAGCGGGAAGTCCAGGTCGACGCAGTGCAGCCCGGCGCTGTCGCGGGGAACGCCGATGAGGATCACCGGCACGCGGAGCGACGCGGCCACGGGGATCCGGGCGTCGTCGGCCTCGATGTCCATCATCACGATGGCGTCGCACAGCGACCGCCCGGCCAGCCGCTCGAGGCCTGCCGACCCCTCGTCCGCGGTGACGAGGAGGACGTCGTGGTCGGCCGCCCGTGCGCAGGAGGCGATCGTCTCGATGAAGGGCAGCAGCCCTGTGGTGTCGACACCGGGTGTGAACGGCACGACGAGGCCGATCACCTGGGTGCGCTGGCTCGCGAGCGCCCTGGCTCCCGCGTTCGGCTGGTAGGTGAGCTGCTCGATCGCCGCCTCGACCCGCCGGCGCGTCTCGGCCGAGATCGGCCGCCTGCCGCTCATCACGTAGGAGACGGTGCTCTGGGAGACCCCTGCGGCCCGGGCGACGTCCCTGCTGGTCACCATTCCGGCGTCGCCCCCCAGTGGTGTCGATACGCATCGACAGCGGCGCGACCGTAGCGAGAGATCGCGGGGGAGTGCAAGACCCAGTTCGTCCCGAAACCGATCGCTCCGGCCGCGGGCGCCCACCACCATTCGGCGTCGTGGACCACGCGTTCGTTCCCGGCCTGCACCTGTCGCGGCGGTACTACGACGACGCGGTGGGGCCGCTGCTCCGCAGGTACTTCGGCCACGTTCCGCACACCGCCGCTCGCATCGGGGAAGGCTCGGAGGTGCTCGGCTTCGACACCGCGCGCTCCGCCGACCACGAGTGGGGACCGCGGCTGCAGGTGTTCCTGCATCCGGACGACGCGGACCGGTACGCCGAGCAGATCGTCGACGTGCTGGCCGGCCGCCTGCCCACGACCTTCCTCGGCTACCCCACCCACTTCGTCCCGACGGAGAACGAGCAGGTCCGGCGCATGGAGGCCACCGAAGGACCGGTCCACCACCACGTCGAGGTCACCGACCTCGGCACCTGGTTCTCCGGTCACCTGGGGTTCGATCCACGTCGTGCCGTCACCGTGTTCGACTGGCCGGCCACCCCCACGCAGGCACTGGCCGAGGCGACGGCAGGAGAGGTGTTCCACGACGGCCTCGCCGAACTCGTGGCGGCCCGCGCCCGGCTGGCGTGGTACCCGCCGGACGTGTGGCGCTACGTCCTGGCGTGCCACTGGCAGCGCATCTCCCAGGAAGAGGCCTTCGTCGGGCGCTGTGGCGAGGTCGGTGACGAGATCGGCTCGGCCGTCGTCGGCGCTCGCCTGGTCCGGGACCTGATGCGGCTGTGCCTGCTGATGAATTGCAGCTACCCGCCCTACAGCAAGTGGCTGGGCAGCGCCTTCGCCCGGCTCCGTTGCGCGCCGGGCCTCACGCCCACGCTCACCGCGGCGCTGGGCGCCACCGGATGGCGGGACCGGGAACTGCACCTCGCGCGCGCCTACGAGGACATCGCCGGGATGCACAACCGGCTGGGGCTCACCGAACCGGTGGACCCGGCCACCCGGCCCTATCACGAGCGGCCGTTCCGGGTGCTGCACGCCGAGCGCTTCGCCGTCGCCCTCGGTGCCGGCATCACCGCTCCGGAGATCCGGTCCCTGCCGATGGTCGGTGCGATCGACCAGTACGTCGACAGCACCGACGTGCTGTCCGATCCCCGTCGGTGCCGGGCCGCGGCCCGAGCCGTGCTCGCCGGGCCGGAGGTGCCCGAGGCCCGCTGACGCCCCGTGGCCGTGCGGGACTCAGGCCGCCCGGTCCACCCGACGCAGCTGTGCTGCCAGGTAGGGACGGGCCCGGCGCCTGCCACCGCGCTCGGCGATGGCCCGGTCGAGGGCCCGCAGGGCGCGGGTGACGGCTGCGGTGTCGGGCTGCCAGCCGCGACGCTCGCACTCCGCGACCCAAGCGGCGGGGCTGCTGTGCCCGCGCCCCCGGTTGCAGCGCGCGCACGCGACCACCTCGTTCTCGAGCCAGGACGGGCCGCCCTTGACCTTCGGGACGAGGTGGTCGGTGGTGGCACGGACGAGGCCGGTGCACTCGCGCCGGCACCACACGCAGCGGGGGCCGTCACGCTCCACGGCACTGCGCAGCCGCTCCTGGCGGCCGGGTTGAGCGGTCATCGCCTCCAGTGTCCGCCGCCGCGACGCGCGGCGCACGGGACGGGCGAGGCACCCGGCCCCACCGAGGGGCCTTCACGGCGCTCCGGTGCAGCGCGGGTGACCATCGCCCCAGTAGGCTGGGCCGGGTGTTCGACACCCTCTCCGAGCGCCTCAGCGGCACCCTGGCCAACCTGCGTGGCAAGGGGCGGCTCTCCGACGCCGACATCGACGCCACCGCGCGCGAGATCCGCATCGCGTTGCTGGAGGCCGACGTCGCGCTGCCGGTGGTCCGCGGCTTCATCGCGCGGGTCAAGGAGCGGGCCAAGGGCGCGGAGGTCTCCGGCGCGCTGAACCCCGCCCAGCAGGTCGTCAAGATCGTCAACGACGAGCTCGTGACGATCCTCGGCGGCGAGACCCGGCGCCTGCGGCTGGCCAAGGAGCCCCCGAGCGTGATCATGCTCGCCGGCCTCCAGGGCTCCGGTAAGACCACGCTGGCCGGCAAGCTGGCCCACTGGCTCAAGGGGCAGGGGCACACCCCGCTCCTCGTCGCGTGCGACCTCCAGCGGCCCAACGCGGTCAACCAGCTGCAGATCGTCGGCGAGCGGGCGGGCGTCAGCACGTTCGCCCCCGAGCCCGGAAACGGGGTCGGCGACCCGGTGGACGTCGCCCGGCGCGGTGTCGCCCACGCCCGCGAGAAGATGTTCGACGTCGTCATCGTCGACACCGCGGGCCGCCTCGGTGTCGACGAGGAGCTGATGCGGCAGGCCGCCGACATCCGCGACGCCACCCGGCCCGACGAGACGCTGTTCGTCGTCGACGCCATGATCGGCCAGGACGCCGTGGCCACCGCGGAGGCGTTCCGCGACGGCGTGGGCTTCAGCGGTGTGGTGCTCACCAAGCTCGACGGCGACGCCCGCGGTGGCGCGGCGCTGTCGGTGCGTGAGGTCACCGGCGAGCCCATCCTGTTCGCGTCCAGCGGTGAGAAGCTCGCCGACTTCGACGTCTTCCACCCCGACCGGATGGCCAGCCGCATCCTGGGGATGGGCGACCTGCTCACGCTGATCGAGCAGGCCGAGTCGGCGTTCGACGAGGAGCAGACGGCCAAGGCCGCGGCCAAGATCAGCACGGGGGAGCTCACCCTCGAGGACTTCCTCGAGCAGATGCTCGCCGTGCGCAAGATGGGGCCGATCGGCAACATCCTCGGCATGCTCCCCGGCGCCAACGCGGGGCAGATGAAGGACGCGCTCGCCCAGGTCGACGACAAGCACCTCGACAAGCTGCAGGCCATCATCCGCGGCATGACCCCGACCGAGCGGGCCGACCCGAAGATCATCAACGGGTCGCGCCGGCTGCGCATCGCCAACGGTTCCGGCGTGTCCGTCACCGACGTGAACGAGCTGGTCAACCGGTTCTTCGAAGCCCGCAAGATGATGAAGCAGATGGCCGGGCAGTTCGGCTTCGGCGGCGGCCGCAGCGCCACCCGCAAGCAGGCCAAGGGACGGAAGGGCAAGAAGGGCAAGGGGCGTGGTCCCTCGACGCCCCGCCCGGCCCTGCCCGCCGGGTTCGGCGGCGCCGCCCCCGACCTCTCGGGTCTGCCGCCGTCGTTGCGCCAGCTCCCGCCGGGGCTCGACCAGCTCCCGCCCGGCTTCGACCCGAGCAAGCTGAAGTTCCCGAAGGGGAAGTAGCCGGTGTACCGGCTACGGGGGGTGCTCCTCGGTCCGGGAGGGGCTGACGACGAGCAGTCCGTCGAGCTGTTCGTGGACGCGTCGGGTGTGCTCGTCGAGCACATCCCCGGCGCGGAGACGCTGATCGACGGCGGCTACATCGTGCCCGGGCTCGTCGACGCGCACTGCCACATCGGGCTCGGCTCGGCGGGCGCCGTCGATCTCGAAGAGGCCGACGCGCAGGCCCGCACCGACCGCGATGCCGGCACGCTGCTGATCCGCGACTGCGGCTCACCGCTCGACACCACCCCGTTGCAGGCCCGCGACGACCTGCCGGAGATCATCCGCGCCGGCGTGCATATCGCCCGTCCGAAGCGCTACATCCCCGGTGTCGCCGCCGAGCTCGACGATCCGGCGCTGCTGCCCGACGTGGTCACCGAGCAGGCCGCGGCCGGCGACGGCTGGGTGAAGCTGGTGGGCGACTGGATCGACCGGTCGGTGGGCGACCTCGCGCCGGTGTGGCCCGACGACGTGCTGGTCGCCGCGGTCGAGGCGGCCCACGCCGTGGGGGCCAGGGTCACGGCCCACGTGTTCGGGGCCGACGCCCTCCCCGGTCTGATCCGGTCCGGGATCGACTGCATCGAGCACGGTCCCGGCCTCACCGACGACCTGATCGCGGAGATGGCGGCACGCGGCACCGCACTGGTGCCCACGATGATCAACATTGACACGTTCCCCGGAATCGCCGCAATGGCAGGCAGGTACCCGACCTACGCGGCGCACATGCGAAAGCTGCACGCCGGAGCTGTGGGGGTCGTGCAGCGGGCCGTCGAGGCCGGGGTGCCGGTCTACGCCGGCACCGACGCGGGCGGCGGGATCGAGCACGGGCGCCTCGCCGACGAGATCGTCGCCCTGCACGGCGCCGGGATGTCCGCCGTCGACGCGCTCGGTGCGGCGAGCTGGTCGGCCCGGCGCTGGCTCGGCCGCCCGGCACTGCGTCCGGGAGCGCGAGCCGACCTCGTCGTCTACCGGTCCGACCCGCGCGCCGACCTCGCGGTCCTGCGGCAACCCGCACTCGTGATGCTGCGCGGACGGCCGGTGCACGCCGGCGGCTGAACCGGTGCGCGTCTGTGGGGCGCAAACCGTGTCTACCACCCACAGCGTGAAGGGCGACGCCCCCTGCCCGGGGCCGGTAGCGTCGGATAGGTGGGAGCAGCGGAAGGGAACGAGCCGTCAGAGGAGCGTCCGAGAGACCCGGACGCCGGCGGCTCGAGCGATACCGGCCCGGCACGCACAGGGCCGGCCGACGAGGGCCCGACCGGCGGCCCGAGTGACATCGGTTCGCTGAGCAGCGACCCGGCCGGCACTCCGCCCACCAGCGGTCCGCCCGGCAGCGGCCTCGGCGGCGGAAGCAGTCCGAACGGCAACGGCAGCGCCCCGGACGGCGGCGGCCCGAACGGCTCGAACGGCAGCAACGGCACCGGCTCGAACGGCCACGGCACGCCGGTCGGCTCCCCCTGGAGCGCACCGGAATGGTCCCCGCGGCCTCCGGAGCCGGCCTCGGGCGCGGCGGCACCTGCTGCGCCGGGTGCCGCGCTCACCTATCCGAGCCCCCCTGTCGAACCGGTCGCCCGTCCCGAGGGCCCCGGCGCCTACGCGTCGGGCGGCCCCGGCCCGTACCCGCCGGGTCCGCCTCCACCGGGCCCGCACCCGTGGGAGCTGTACCCCCCGGCCGGCTACCCCCAGGGCGGCTACCCGGCGAACGCCTACCCTCCGGCGCCCTACCCGGGCGCCCTGCCGCCGGGTCCGCCACCGGCCGGGCCGTTGGCCAAGCACCCCGCAGGCCGGGCCCGCGGCCCCTTCCCGGTCCGCACCCACCGGTGGGGTCTCGGCGCCTACGTGCTCGTCGAGGCCGTGTTCCTGCTCACCTCCGTGCTGGTCGGCTGGGCCGTGCTCGGGGACGTGCCGATGGTCGGCAGCCTCATCATCGCGCTGGCGGTGCCCACCGTGCTCGCGGCCGGCACGGCGGTGCTGATCACCGTGCTGCGGGGCAACGGCCCGCGGGTCGACCTCCGCCTGCAGTGGTCGTGGCGTGATGTCGGGCTGGGCCTGGCGTTCGGGTTGGGCGGCCTCGCCGTGACGATCCCGGCGTCGCTCGTGTACGTCTCGATCGTCGGGCAGGACGCCAGTTCGGCCGTCGGTGACGTCTTCGGTTCGATCAGGACCGGCCCGGTGCTCGCGGTGGTTGTGCTGCTCATCGTGGTGTTCCTCGCGCCGCTGTGCGAGGAGATCGTCTACCGAGGCCTGCTGTGGGGCGGGGTCGAGCGGCTGGCGAACCGCTGGGTCGCCTTCGGTGTCACGACCCTGCTGTTCGCAATGGCCCACTTCGAGTTCACCCGGACACCGCTGCTGCTCGTGGTCGCGATCCCGATCGCGGTGGCCCGCCTCTACTCCGACAGGCTGCTTCCCAGCATCGTCGCCCACCAGGTCAACAACCTGCTGCCCGGTGTCGTGCTGATGCTCGGGCTGCTGGGGGTCATGCCTGCCGGGTGACGGCCGTACGGGGGGATCGGGCGGCTCCGTGCATCGGCGCGCCGGTGCGTCTGGCAGAATGGTGGATCGGCTCTGCGGCTGGCCCTCTACCGTGCCGCGGCCACCACACGTCGACGAAGCGCAGCCCGTAACCCCACGCGAGCCGCGCGGACTCACCCGAAGCACCATGATCCGCGAGGAGCACCCACCAGCGTGGCCGTCAAGATCAAGCTGATGCGACTGGGCAAGATCCGTCAGCCGTACTACCGCATCGTCGTGGCCGACGCCCGCAACCGCCGCAGCGGCCGGGCCATCGAGACCATCGGCAAGTACCACCCGAAGAACGAGCCGAGCCTCATCGAGGTCGACTCCGACCGGGCGCAGTACTGGCTCGGTGTCGGTGCGCAGCCCACCGACCCGGTGCAGCACCTCCTGGAGATCACCGGCGACTGGCAGAAGTTCAAGGGCCTGCCCGGCACCGAGGGCACCCTGAAGCCGCAGAAGGAGAAGGTCGACCGGCTCGCGCGCTTCCAGGCGGCGCTCGCTGCGGCGGGCGAGGAGCCCACCACCGAGGCCACCACGCCGCGCAAGCGCGGGGACCGCCGGCCGAAGGCCGACTCCGCCGAGGGTGAGGCCACCTCGGCCACTGAGGCCACCGAGTCGTGAGTGTCCTCGCGGACGCGCTCGAGCACCTCGTCCGGGGCATCGTCGACCACCCGGACGACGTGCAGGTGGAGCTCGTCACCACACGCCGGGGACGCACCCTCGAGGTTCGGGTGCACCCGGAGGACCTCGGCAAGGTGATCGGCCGGGGCGGCCGCACGGCCACCGCGCTCCGCACCGTCGTCGGGGGTATCGGAGGCCGAGGCGTGCGGGTCGATGTCGTCGACACCGACCGGTAGCGGCACCCGGCGGCAGTCCGGCACCACCGAGCTGCTCGTGGGGCTCGTCGCGCGGGCCCACGGCCTGCGCGGCGAGCTGGTCGTCGACGTGCACACCGACTCGCCGGACGAGCGGTTCGCCCCCGGCGCCGTGCTCACCGCACGTCGCACCGGGGTTCCGGACGGCCCGCTCACCGTCGAGTCCGCCCGGCCGCACTCGGGGAGGCTCCTCGTGCGCTTCGTCGAGGTGCCCGACCGCACCGCGGCCGAGACGATGCGTGGCGCCCGCCTGCTGATCGGCACCGACGCCGTGGCACCGCCCACGGATCCGGACGAGTTCCACGTCCACCAGCTCGAGGGTCTGCGGGCCGAGCTGGAGGACGGTTCCGTCGTGGGGACGGTCCGTGAGGTGATCTACGGCCCGGGTGGGGAGCTGCTCGTGCTGGCCCGTCCCGACCTGCCGGACGCGCTCGTGCCGTTCGTGCGCCCGATCGTGCCCACCGTCGACCTGGACGGCGGGCGCGTGGTGCTCACCCCACCCGAGGGCCTGCTCGACGTGACCTGACCTCCACATCGCCTTCTGCTTTCTCAGCGGGGTGGCATCGCCGACGTTTCGACGTCGGGGGTGCCACCCCGCTGTCGTTTCCGGGATGTCAACCAGGGTTGACAATAGCGCGACTGTCAACGTAGGTTGACAAACATGACGGATGCGACACAGGTCGCGGCGGCGGCGTCCAGCAGGGACCCGGCCGTCGGGTTGGCAGCGGTGGCGTCCCTGCGGGGGCTGCTGGAGTCGTTTGAGGAGCTGCAGGTCACCAACGCCCGAGCGCAGGGCTGGTCCTGGCAGCAGATCGCGGACGTGCTGCGGGTGAGCAGGCAGGCCGTCCACAAGAAGTACCGCCGGTTCGGGTTCTGAGGGGAGCGGAGATGTTCGAACGTTTCACGGAGAAGGCGCGCCTGGTGGTGGTCGGCGCGCAGCAGCAGGCGAGAGAGCGCGGGGCGGACGCCATCCGCAGCGAGCACCTGCTGGCCGCGTTGTTCGCCGTACCGGACAACCTGGCCGTCACCGTCCTGGACGCGCTCGGCGTCGACAATGACGTCGTGGAGGCCGAGGTCGGGAAGCTGCGGCCGGACGGCACCCCGATCCCCGACGCCGAGGCACTGGCCACGCTCGGTATCGACCTCGACGAGGTGCGCCGCCAGGTGGAGGAGGCCTTCGGCCCCGGCGCGCTGGACCGGACCCGGGCGGCGGCGGGCCGTCGTCCGAGGGGGCACATCCCCTTCGACCGCACGGCGAAGAAGGTGATGGAGCTCGCCCTGCGCGAGGCGCTGCGCCTCAAGCACAACTACATCGGCACCGAGCACATCCTGCTCGGCATGCTGCATTCCGCCACGGGGGCCGCGCACGACATCCTCGTCTCGCGGGGAGTGCGGCAGGACGCTACGCGGATCATCGTGGAGGAGCTCGTCCGCGGCCGCCGGGCGGGCTGACCCGCCGCGTACGGTGCCCCGGTGCGGATCGACGTCGTCACCATCTTCCCGGCCTACCTCGCGCCCCTGCGGGAGGCGCTGCTGGGCCGCGCGATCGGCGCCGGACTCGTCGACCTGGCGGTGCACGACCTGCGGAGCTGGACGCGTGACGTCCACCAGGCCGTTGACGACTCCCCGTACGGCGGTGGCCCGGGGATGGTGATGCGCCCGCAGGTGTGGGGGCAGGCGCTCGACGACGTGTTGGCGCAGAACGGTCCGGCCCGGCTGGTGGTGCCCACCCCGGCCGGCCGGCCGTTCACCCAGGCCACCGCGGAGGCCTGGGCCGGGGAGCCACGCCTGGTGTTCGCCTGCGGGCGCTACGAGGGGATCGACCAGCGGGTGATGGACGACGCCGCCACCCGCATGCCCGTCGACGAGGTGAGCATCGGGGACTACGTCCTCGTCGGCGGCGAGGCGGCCGTGCTGGTGATGGTCGAGGCGATCGTGCGCCTGCTGCCCGGGGTGCTCGGCAACCCGGAGTCCGCGCAGCAGGACTCCTTCTCCGACGGTCTCCTGGAGGGGCCCGCCTACACCCGGCCGGTGAGCTGGCGCGGGCTCGACGTCCCCGAGGTGCTGCGCAGCGGCAACCACGCCCTGATCGCGCGCTGGCGCCGCGACCGCGCCCTCGAGCGCACGGCGGCGCGCCGCCCCGATCTGCTCGCTCTCCTGCCCGAGGATGCGCTCGACGACAGCGACCGAGCGTTCCTCGACCGCATCTCGGACGGGTGATTTCACCGTGCCGGATCGCGTCTGGCACTATGGACGGGTTGCCAGCGCTCGACGACTCGTCGAGCCCGTCGGCGCCACCAGACCTGACAGTGGGAACGGCGCCCCCGCACGACCGCTATCACGGACCGAGGACGGATCTTCGCGATGAACACCCTGGACGCCCTGGACGCACAGCAGCTGCGCTCCGACATCCCCGCCTTCCGGCCGGGGGACACGCTCAAGGTGCACGTGAAGGTCGTCGAGGGCACTCGCTCGCGCGTCCAGGTGTTCCAGGGCGTCGTCATCCGACGCCAGGGTGCCGGCGTGCGGGAGACCTTCACGGTCCGCAAGGTGTCGTTCGGCGTGGGCGTGGAGCGCACCTTCCCGGTGCACTCGCCCAACCTCGACAAGATCGAGCTGTTCACCCGCGGCGACGTCCGCAGGGCGAAGCTCTACTACCTCCGTGAGCTCCGCGGCAAGGCCGCGAAGATCAAGGAGAAGCGCGAGACACCGTCTGCGTCCTGACCACTCCGGTCAGGTTGACGTAGCCTCGTGGGCGTGGCCCTACCCGAGCTCCCCGACGACCGGCGGGCCCCGCCCCGGCGTTACTCGCCGGCGGACCAGCCGGTGTCTGCGCGGCCCGAGGGGCAGTATCCCGGGGCGCGCGTCGGGTCGCAGGCTCCGGGTGGATCGCCGCCCGGGATGCCGCCCTCACGACCCGGGGCTCCGTCACCGTACGACGGGCAGCAGCCCGCCAGAGGGCCGCAGAACGGCGTTCCCGGCCGCAGTGGACCTCCGCCGCGCCGTCCGGCCGGGCCGCCCCCCAGCGGGCGCCGTCCCGTCGACCGGCCGGTGCCGCCGCGGCGGCACGACCCGGCCGACGACGAGCCGACGATCGTCCAGCCCGCGGTGATCGACGCGGCCGACGACTCCTACTCGGAGATCCCCGGCCGCCACCGGCGCCGCGCAGGCGCCGCGCCGTCCACGCGTTCCGGAGGCGACGACGGCGATCCGCCGAGCAGCGGCAAGCTCCGCAGCGGGCGTCGCAGGCGACCGACCTTCTGGAAGGAACTGCCGCTGCTCATCGTGGTGGCGCTGGTTCTGACGTTCCTCATCCAGACCTTCCTCGCCAAGGTCTACGTGATCCCGTCGGGTTCGATGGAGACCACGCTCCACGGCTGCACCGGATGCAACAACGACCGCGTGCTCGTCGACAAGATCACCTACCGCTTCACCGACCCGGCACCGGGCGACGTCGTGGTGTTCCGCGGCCCGGACAGCTGGAGCAGCGAGATCACCGTCCAGGAGCCCACCAACGCGGTGACCAGGGCGCTGCAGGGGCTGGGATCGCTGATCGGCCTCGCCCCGCCCGACGAGAAGGACTTCGTCAAGCGGGTGATCGCGGTCGGCGGCCAGACCGTGTCGTGCTGCGACTCCCGGGGCCGGGTGATGGTCGACGGTGAACCGCTCGACGAGCCCTACATCTACTACCTGCCCGCCGCCGGGCCGCCGAAGCAGACCTACTTCGGGCCGATCACGGTGCCCGAGGGCGAGCTGTGGATGATGGGCGACAGCCGCAACAACTCCGCCGACTCGCGGGTCCCCGACCACGGGCCCGTCCCGGTGGCGAACGTGATCGGGAAGGCACGGGTGATCGTGTTGCCGCTCTCCCGCTTCGGGTGGATCCCGTCCATCGACCCGCAGTCCACCGCCGTCGGCATGCCCGCGCCGGGTGTGCCGGCCGGAGCACCGCTCGGGCTCGGCCTGGTGGGCACGTTGCCGCTGGCGCTGTGGCGGCGCAGGCTGCACCGGCCCGATACGGAGCTATGGGGCTTCCTCCCCGGCCGGTCCCGCGTCTGAGCGGGCCCCGCCCGCCCGGCGTCCGACCGCCGGACCCCTGTAGCCCGCCCCTGCCCGCCCGGTGGAGACTGCTCAGCTGATGTCCGCTCGCCCTGCCCCACGTCGCTCACCGGCCGGCCGCTCCGCACGGCCGGTCCTGCCCCCCGAGCTCCGTCCCGCACGTGCCGTCGTGCGTCGCTCCGCAGGGAGCTGGACCTTGCAGTCCACCCTGCAGCGGCACGGTCTCGGGCCGGTGGCGGGCGTCGACGAGGCAGGCCGCGGCGCCTGCGCCGGACCGCTGGTCGTCGCGGCGTGCGTCCTGCGGCCCGGGGATGCCAAACGGCTCGACGGCCTCACCGACTCCAAGCTGCTCACCCCGGCGGCGCGCGAGCAGTACTTCACGCTGATCACGCGGTGGGCGGAGGACCACTGCGTGGTCGTCATCCCGCCCCAGGAGGTGGACCGCCGCGGCGTGCACGTGGCCAACATCGAGGGCATGCGCCGGGCCGTGGCCGGTCTGACTGCCCGGCCGGGGTACGTCCTCACCGACGGGTTCCCGGTTCGCGGCTTCGGCAGCCCCGCGCTCGCGGTGCCCAAGGGCGACCAGGTGGCGGCGTGCGTCGCGGCGGCGTCGGTGCTGGCGAAGGTCACCCGGGACCGCATGATGGTCGCCCTGCACGGCGAGTTCCCGCAGTACGGGTTCGCCGAGCACAAGGGCTACTGCACCTCGGTGCACGACGCCGCGCTCGTGGAACACGGGCCCAGCCGGGTGCACCGCTACTCGTTCGTCAACGTGCGGGCCGCCCGCGGCGACGACGTCACTGCGGACGTCGCGGCACTCCAGGCCGCTGCCGCCGTCGGCCTCCCCACTGCCCTGGTCCACAATGGGACGCTCGCCTACGGGTTGTCCGAGGTGGGTGCCGAAGGAGGGATGGAACCGTGAGCGCCGAGGATCTCGAGAAGTACGAGACCGAAATGGAGCTCACGCTCTACAAGGAGTACCGCGACATCGTCGCCCAGTTCTCCTACGTCGTGGAGACGGAGCGCCGGTTCTACCTGGCCAACTCGGTGGACGTGGCCGCCCGGAACGCCGACGGGGAGATCTACTTCGAGGTCCGGATGTCCGACGCCTGGGTGTGGGACATGTACCGGCCCGCGCGGTTCGTCAAGCACGTCCGGGTCCTCACCTTCAAGGACGTCAACGTGGAGGAGCTGGACAAGCCGGACCTGCGCCTGCCAGAAGGTGACCAGTTCGGTTCCTGAGATCCTTTCCGGACGGTTCGCGTCATTTATGCTGGCGCTCCGGACACACCTTTCCAGTAGCTGCTGAATAGCATGCGCAGCGGAGTGCACGAGGAAAGGTGCGAAGCGTCGTGAATGCTCGTCGAGACCGCCCCGCCGACCTGATCGTGCGGGGCGCCGTCGTCTACACCCTCGATCACGGCCGCCCCTGGGCGAACGCCCTCGCCGTCCGGGACGGGAGGATCGTCGCCGTCGGCGACGACGCGGACGTCGATGCCCTCGCCGGTGCCGGCACCCGGTCCGTCGACGTCGGGGGAGCCATGGTCATGCCAGGGCTCGTCGACGTCCACACGCACGTCGGGTTCGCGGGACAGCAGGCGGCGTGGGAGCTGGCGCTGTCGCCGATGGCCGGTCCGGAGGAGGTCCTGGCGGCGGTCGCGGCCAGGGCGCAGGACCTCGGTCCGGACGAGTGGGTGGTCGGCGGCGTCGTCGGCAGTCATGTGCTGGACGCGGCCGGGACCGCGGAGATGCTGGCGGCGATCGACGCGGCGGGCCACGGCAGGCCGGTGCTGCTGCGGGAGGCCTCCCTGCACCACCGGTGGGTCAACTCCCGAGCCCTCGAGATCATGGGCGTCGACGACAGCACCCCGGACCCGGAGGACGGGCGGTACGGCCGCGATGCCGACGGTCGGCTCGTCGGGCTGCTCTTCGAGCACGCGTCCACCGCGGGGGAGCTCGCCGTCCGCAGGAGCACCGCGGACGTGCACGCCCGCGATCTGCGGTCGGCCCGCACAGCGGTGTCGATCCTCAACGCGTGCGGGGTCACCGCCACGCAGGACGCCGCCACGATGGGGTGGTGGCTCGACGTGTTCACCGAGCTCGACAATGCCGGTGAGCTCGACGCGTGGATCGTCGGCTCGATGCCGGCGCGAGAATTCATCGAGTCCGGCCCGGTCGGCCCCGAACTGTTCGATTCCGCGGATTCGCGGCGGTCCGTCCATGTTCGTCCGGATTTCGTCAAAGCGGTGCTCGACGGCGTTCCGATGACGCGGACGTCGAAGTTCCTGGAGCCGTACAAGCCGGATCCGCAGCGGGCCTGTGCCTGTGCCGGGACGTTCAGCGGCGAGTCGTGGTTCACCGACGAGGATCTCCTCGAACTGATGGAGCAGGCGGTCGGGCGGGGGCTGCACGTCAAGCTGCACGCCACCGCCGACGGCACGGTGCGCCAGGTCCTCGACGCCGTCGAGATCATGCGCGCCCGGCACGGCGACGGACCGGTCTTCCACATCGCCCACACCGAGTTCGTGCACCCCGACGACGTGGCCCGGTTCGCCGAACTGGGGGTCGTGGCCGACGCGTCGCCCGTGCTGTGGTTCCCCAGCCCGATGACCGAGATCATCGGGCAGCAGGTGCCGGACCACGTGATGGACCGCATGTGGCCGCTGCGCGAGCTCACGGAGTCGGGCGCCATCCTGGCGGCCGGCTCCGACTGGCCTGCCGCCATGCCCATGCCGAACCCGTGGCTCAGCATCGAGACGATGGTGACGCGGCGCAGCCCGGACCCGTCCTTCCCCGGCGCGCTGAACCCGGGTCAGGCCCTCGACGTCGCCACGGCCGTCGAGGCGCACACGGCGAACCCGGCGCGGGCCATGGGGCTAGGCGAGGAGGTCGGACGGCTCGCGGTCGGGCGGTCGGCCGACTTCATCGTGCTGGACCGGAACCTCTTCGATTTCCCCGCGCAGGACATCCACGACACGCGCGTGCTGCAGACGTGGTTCGCCGGCCGCCTCGTGCACGACTCCACCGCCTGACGCGGGCCGCCATACACCGTCGCTCCGACATCGGGGACGCGTGCGGGCTCGCCGGGACGACGTTGTCCCCCCCGTCCCCGGACTGTCCACAGTTCCCGGAACGGGCTGTCCCGGACCACCCCGGACGTCGATCGTTGTCGGCATGGCAGCGAAGGACGTGCTCGGACGCCACGGGGAGGACCTCGCGGCGCGATACCTGGAGCAACGGGGCCTGGTGGTCCTGTCCCGCAACTGGCGGTGCCGGCACGGCGAGCTCGATCTGGTCGCCACCGACGCCGACCGGCTGGTGGTGTGCGAGGTCAAGACACGCTCCAGCGTCCGGTTCGGTGAGCCGGCGGAGGCCGTCGACCGGCGGAAGGCGGCCCGCATCAGGCGGATCACCCAGGCCTGGCTCGCCGCCCACCAGGTCCGGTGGTGCGAGATCCGGTTCGACGTGCTTGCGGTCGTCGCCGAGCCGGGCAGGCCCGTCACGGTGCAGCACTACGAGGCGGCGTTCTGATGGGCCTCGCGCGGGCGTGGTCGGTCGCCCTGCTCGGTGTGGAGGGCCGCGTCGTCGAGATCGAGGCCGACGTCGGTGGCGGGCTCCCGGGCGTCCACCTGCTGGGCCTGCCGGACGCGGCACTGCACGAGTCGAAGGACCGCGTGCGGGCCGCGATCGTCAACTCCGGGCGGGTGTGGCCCAACGAGCGCATCGTGCTGGCGTTGTCGCCCGCCACGCTCCGGAAGACCGGCAGCGGGTTCGACCTGGCGCTCGCCTGCTGCATCCTCCGCACCACCGAGGTGGTGGAGCAGTCGGCGCTCGATGGCACGGTGCTGCTCGGAGAGCTGGCACTGGACGGCAGGCTGCGCCCGGTGCGCGGCGTGCTGCCGTGCCTGCTGGCCGCCCGCGCCGCCGGGATGCGGCGGGTGGTGGTGCCCGACGCCGCCCTGCCGGAGGCCGCGCTCGTCGACGGCATCGACGTTCGCGGCGCGCGCAGCCTCACCGAGGTGCTGGCGTTCCTGCGAGGCAACCACAGCCTGCGCACCCCGGTCCCGGCCCAGGAGCACGACGGCCCCGAACCGCCCGACCTCGCCGATGTCGTCGGTCAGGACGACGCCCGGCACGCCCTGGAGATCGCGGCGGCCGGCGGCCATCACGTCCTGCTCGTCGGGCCGCCGGGCACCGGCAAGACCATGCTCGCCCAGCGGTTCGTCGGCCTGCTGCCCCGGCTGGCCGACGACGAGGCGCTCGCGCTGGCCGCCGTGCGGTCGGTGGCAGGCAAGCTCCCGCCCGGGAGCGGGCTCAGCAGCGTGCCGCCCCTGGTGGCGCCGCATCACTCCAGCTCGATGGCGGCGCTCATCGGAGGGGGCAGCGGCCTGGCACGCCCGGGAGCGGTCTCGCTCGCGCACCGGGGCGTCCTGTTCATGGACGAGGCGCCGGAATGGGGAGCCACCCTGCTCGACGCCCTGCGCACCCCACTCGAGGAGGGCGAGGTGCGGCTCGCCCGCGCCGACGGCACCGTCCAGTACCCGGCGCGTTTCCAGCTGGTGCTCGCGGCCAACCCGTGCCCCTGCGCTCCCGCCCACGACCGCGACTGCATCTGCTCGTCACTGGTGCGCCGGCGCTACCTCGGCCGGTTGTCCGGCCCATTGCTCGACCGCGTCGACCTGCGGGCCCGGATGTTCCCGGTCACCGCGCTCTCCGACGCATCCGGCCTCGCCGAGAGCACGGCCACGGTGCGGGCCCGGGTTCTCGCGGCCCGGGCGGCCGCGGCCGAGCGCTGGGCCGGGCAGGGATGGCGCACCAACGCCGAGGTCCCCGGCCCGGTACTGCGCACCCGGTTCGCCCTGCCGCGCAGTGCGGTACGGCCGCTCGACGCCGGATTGCGCGCCGGCGAGCTCACCGCGCGCGGCGCCGACCGCGCACTGCGGGTCGCGTGGACCCTCGCCGACCTGGCCGGCCGTGAGCGGCCCGATCAGGAGCTCGTCGAGACCGCGTTGTTCTTCCGCGACCGGAGGGCGGCATGAGCGAGCAGATTCCGACGGGCGGGCCTCCCGTGGCGCAGGACGTGCTCCGCGCGCGGGCGTACCTCTCCCGGGTGGCCGAGCCGCCCGCACCCGCGCTGGCCCGGCTGGTGGCCGAGATCGGGGCGGTCGAGGCCGCCCGGCGGGTGCACGAGGGGCGGGTGAGCGAGCCGGTGGCGGGGGAGACGGGTGCCCGCCGGGCCGTCCAGCGGGCCGAGGCCGACCTCGCTGCCGCTGCGGCGGCCGGTGCGCGGCTGCTCATCCCGGAGCACGCCGACTGGCCGCAGTGGCCGTTCGCCGCGTTCGAGATCAGTGGCCTGCGGGAGCTCGCGCCTCCGCTGGCGCTGTGGGTCCGTGGGCCGGGCCGGCTCGCGGCTCTCTGCGAACAGTCCGTCGCCGTCGTCGGGGCCCGTGCGGCCACCAGCTACGGCAGTCATGTGGCGGGGAATGTCTCTGCAGGCCTCGCCGACCGCGGGTTCACCGTCGTGTCCGGGGCCGCGATCGGGATCGACGGCGCGGCCCACCGCGGGGCTCTCGGCGTCGAGGGCCCCACCGTCGCGGTCCTCGCCTGCGGGGTGGATCGGGCCTACCCGGCAGCGCACCAGATGCTGCTCGAGCGGATCGCGGCGAGCGGCCTGGTCGTCAGTGAGTACCCGCCCGGATCCGTCCCCGGGCGCCACCGGTTCCTCGTACGCAACCGGCTGATCGCCGGCATGGCGGCAGGCACGCTCGTGGTGGAGGCGGGCCTCCGCAGCGGCGCGCAACGCACGGCGGCCGACGCCATGGCGCTCGGCAAGCTCGTGATGGCCGTGCCCGGAGCGGTCACGTCGGGGCTGTCGGCGGGCTGCCATCGGCTGATCCGTGAGGGAGCGCTCCTGGTCACCCGCACCGAGGAGGTGCTCGAAGCCGTCGGCCGGCTCGGGCTCGACCTGGCCGAGGCCCCCAGTTCCGGGATCGAGCGGCCCACCGACGGGCTCGATCCCGTCGCGGCCGCGGTGCACGACGCGCTCCCCGCCCGTGCCCACCGGGAGACCCGATGGCTCGCCATGGAGGCGGGCGTGCCGATCGGCGCGGTGCGCGTCGCCCTCGTCGATCTGGAGCGGCGCGGCCTCGTGGAGCACTGCGACGGCCGCTGGCGGCGACCGCGGGGTGGCGAGCAATGAAGCGGAGCACACCGTCGCCGACGATTGATTGTCACTGCACCTGGGAACGTCCTGCTGTGCGGTCGATCATGGATCGGGATCCGGAGTCTGCTCGGCCGTATGCGGCCGGTCCTCTCGCGAGCGAGCTGCGGGCTCTCCTCGCAACCGGAGCGCTCGAGCTCCCCCTTCCTCGAGCGGGCCACACGGCACAGCGATGGAGCCGGCTCGCGGAGTGGGGCCGTCGCGACCTCGGGTTGGCCCGGCTCGCGGAAGGTCACAGCGACGCCGTCGCGATCCTGGCCGAGGCCGGCCACGACCGGCACCCCGGCGCCCTCTACGGCGTGTGGGCCGCCCGGTCGGGCGGCACCGGGGCCCGGCTCGTCGCCTCCGGCGACGAGCTGCGGTTACACGGCACGGTCCGCTTCTGTTCGGGAGCCCGCACCATCGACCGTGCACTGGTCGTCGCCGACGCGCCGGTGCCCGCGCGGGGCGACGGCCCGGTGCTGGTCGACATCGCGGTGGCCCAGCCGGGTGTCGTTCCCGATCCCAGCACCTGGGCCACCGCTGCGATGGCGAGCGCTGACACCGTCGACGTCCGGTTCGACGACGTCCTGGTGCCGGCCGGTTCGGTGGTCGCCCAGAACGGTTGGTACACCGCCCGGCCAGGATTCCTCGCGGGCGGAGGGGGCGTCGCGGCCGTGTGGTGGGGCGGCGCGGCAGGTGTGCTCGACCGCGCCATCGGCCACCTCCCACCGCAGCCTGACCCCCACCAGCTCGCCCACGTCGGTGAGCTGCACGCTCTCATGGAGGCGGCGTCCGCCCTGCTCACCCGCACAGCCCGAGCCCTCGACGCAGCGGCGCACAACGGAACGGCGCCCGGTCCACCGTTACCCGAGCCGGCAACACCCGATGCCGGCTCGCCTGTTGCGGCACCGTTCGGCGCAGGAGTCCCGGGCAGCTCACCGGCACTCGCGGAGGCCCGGTGTGCGGTCGAGCGAATCGCCCGCGAGGTGGTCGAACGCGTGCCGCGGATGGTCGGCGCCGCCCCGCTCAGCCGCGACTGCGGTCTCGCACAGGCGCTGGCCGACCTGGCGCTCTACATCCGGCAGCACCACGGCGAGCGCGACCACGCGGCTCTGGGAGCCGACATCGTCGCCACGAGGACCGGCCGGTGAGCGACTCGACAGCGGCCGGGCGAGACATCACCTCACCGGCCTCGTGGAGCGATGCCATCCGGTCGCATCGGCTGCTGCCGTTCGACGTCACCGCACCCGAACGCGTCGTCGTCGTGGCCGCCCATCCGGACGACGAGACCCTCGGTGCCGCAGGCGTCCTGCGAGCCCTGCATGCGGCAGGGGCGGTGATCACGCTGGTGGTCGCCACCGACGGCGAGGCCGCGTATCCGGGGCTGGGGGAGGTGGCGCGGCGCGAGCTCGGGGTCGTGCGGCGCGCCGAGCTGGCCGCGGCGCTGGAGGTGCTGGGCCTCGCCGAGGTGCCGGTCCACTGGCTCGGGCTTCCGGACTCGGCGCTGCACGAGCATGCCGACGCCCTGCAGCAGGCGCTCGAACCGCTGCTTGCCGACGCAGACGCGTATCTCGCGCCGTGGCCCGGCGACCCGCATCCGGACCACCGGGCGGCCGGCGCCGCCGCGGCCGCGGCCGCACCGGTCACGGCCCACGGGTGGTCCTACCCCATCTGGACGTGGGCATGGACCGAGCCTGACGACCCCGCGGTGCCGTGGGAGCGGGCTCGTGTGGTGGCGCTCGACGAGCCGGCCCGGGCGATCCGCCGCCGTGCCGTCGCCTGCTTCGCGTCACAGGTGGGCCCCGGCCCCGACGGCTCACCCCCGGTACTGGCCGCAGGCCTGTTGGAGCACGTCGATCGCGACTTCGACCTCCTGTTCCGGGAACCCCGTGCCCACTCGGCGCCGGTCGAGCGGTTCGCCGTGCTCTACGACGACGGGCAGGACCCCTGGGACACCGACTCCTGGTACGAGCGCCGCAAACGCGGTGTCGTGCTGGCGAGCCTGCCCCGGGAGCACTACCGCACAGCCTTCGAACCCGGCTGCGGCACCGGCGAGCTCACTCTCGACCTCGCCGACCGCTGCCGGCAGGTGCTCGCGTCCGACCCGGTGCCGGCGGCCGTCGAACGCGCCCGCAGCCTCTGCCGCGACGCGCCGAACGCCCACGTCGCGGTCGCGGCACTCCCGGACGCCGTGCCGGGCGACGTGGTGGACCTCGTCGTGTTCAGCGAAATCCTCTACTACCTGAGCGACGCGGCACTCGAGGCCACTCTCGACCGCACTCTCACCGCTCTGGAACAGGGCGGTGACGTCGTCGTGGTGCACTGGCGCGGCTGGCCGGCCGAGGCGCCTCGCGATGCTGCCGCCACCCACCGGGTGCTGTGTGCGCGCCCCGAGCTCGACGTGCTCCTGGAGCACACCGACGAGGAGTTCCTCCTGCATGTGCTCCGGCGCCGGTGAGCGTCCGCCCGATCACCGCGGTCGGCGTGGTCGTCCCCGCCCGCAACGAGCAGGAGCACATCGGCGCGTGCCTGCAGAGCGTCCGGACGGCGCTGGCCGGGCTGCCGGTCGGGATCGCTCGTGCGGTCACCGTCGTGCTCGACCGTTGCACCGACGACACGCCCACGGTCGTCGACGAGTGGGAGCGAAGCTGGCCGGAGATGGCAGCCGTCCGCATCGCGGTGCTCGGGAGCAGGCGCGTGGGGGGAACGGTGGGTCCCGAACCGGCGTACATCGTGGCCGGCTCAGGTGTCGGTGCCGTCCGTGACCTGGGGGTTCGGCTCACGCTGGAGCGTCTCCGCGGGTATCCCACCGACGCCACGTGGCTCCTGCACACCGACGCCGACACGACCGTGCCGGTCGACTGGGCTCTCAACCACCTGCGGCACGCAGCGTCCGGGGTGTCCGGCGTGGCCGGTCTGACCGAGCTCTCCGGCACGCACCATCTCTCGGTCATGGCGCAGCAGCGCTATCGGGCGCTGGTCCGTGCCGGACTCGACGGCCACCGGCACGCCCACGTCTACGGCGCCAACCTCGGTGTGCGTGCCGACGCCTACCTCGCCGTCGGAGGCTTCCCGCCGGACGGCTCCGGCGAGGACCACGGCCTCTGGCGGCGGCTCCGCGCCGCGGGCCACGTGCTGGCCCGGCCCACCGCGGTACGGGTGCGCACCAGCGCACGTCTCCGCGGCCGCGCGGTAGGTGGACTGGCCGACCTGCTGTGCTCGCTGGAGGCCGGATCGGCGGGAGAAGTCGCGGCGCCCGCAGTGGAACAGGGGCCGTAGCAATTGGCCGGGCCGCCGATGGAGGTCACCGAGCGACGGGGTGCAGCGTGCCCGGCGACGGTCTCTCGCGGTGCTCGCCGATGGCTACTGTATGCAATTGCAGAAGATCTCCGCAGGAGCTTGACCAGGAGCGTTCGGCCACCCACCGTCGACCTGTGACCATGCCGCCGCAGCTCGCACCCGGTGTCGCGGAGGCTCTGGAGGAGTTTCTCCGGCACCTGGAACTGGAGCGCGGTCGCTCGCCCCACACCGTGCGGGCCTATCGGGCCGACCTCGCCGGACTGCTGGCCGACGTCACCGATCTGCGGGAGCTCGACCTCCCGGTGCTGCGTCGCTGGCTCGCCGCCGGGCACGGGGCAGGCGCGGCACGATCCACTCTTGCCCGCCGAGCGGCCGCGGCCCGCACCTTCACCGCGTGGGCCCGGCGCACCGGTCGGATCACCACCGATCCCGGAGCCCGTCTCGTGTCCCCGCGGCCGCGCCCGGCCCTGCCGGACGTGCCCACGGCGGTGGAAGCGGCGGCCGTGCTCGACGCCGCCGGCTCGGGCGCGGCGGAGGGGGAGCCCGTCGCACTGCGCGACCTGCTGGTTCTCGAACTGCTCTACGCCACGGGTGTGCGTGTCGCGGAGCTGTGCGGCCTCGACCTCGATGACGTCGACGGTGACCGGCGGGCCCTGCGCGTGATCGGTAAGGGCGACCGGGAGCGCACGGTCGTCTACGGGGTGCCCGCGGAGGCCGCGCTGCGCCGATGGCTCGACACGGGCCGCCCGGCGCTGGTGCGCAGCGAGTCGCCGCCTGCCCTGCTGCTGGGTGCCCGCGGAGGCCGGTTGGACCCTCGAGTGGCCCGTGACGTGGTGCATCGGGCGCTCACCGCGGTGCCGGGCGCGCCGGACGTCGGGCCGCACGGTCTGCGGCACGCCGCCGCCACGCACATGTTGGAGGGCGGCGCGGACCTCCGTTACGTACAGGAGTTGCTCGGTCACGCTAAGCTAGCGACCACTCAGCTCTACACACACGTGACAGTCGAGCGGCTGAAGGTGGTTCATGAGCAGGCGCACCCCAGGGCGTGATGGCGTCTTGGTCCAATCGGTGCAGCTCAGAGCCGTGGCGGGCCCGGTGGTCACCGCCCCGGTCGCGCCTGCGGACGAGCACCCGGACCCCGTGGAGGACGACAACGGGCCGGTCGAACGGTCTCCGATCGACGATGTCTGGACCGCTTACTTGGCGGAGCGCACGCGTGCGCTCCGCGACCGTCTGGTGGTGCACTACACGCCGTTGGTCCGGTCGGTGGCCCATCGGGTGGCCGCGGGGTTGCCGTCCTACGTCGAACACGCCGACCTGGTGCAGTGCGGGGTCTTCGGGCTCATCGACGCCATCGAGCGGTTCGACCCGCAGCGCTGCCCGCGGTTCGAGAGCTACGCCACCCAGCGGATCCGCGGCGCGATCTTCGACGAGCTGAGGGCGCAGGACTGGGTGCCGCGCAGCGTGCGCGGGCGGACCCGCGAGCTGGAGCGCGCGCAGGAACGGCTGGAGGGTCGCCTGTTGCGCGCGGCGACGGATCGGGAGCTGGCCGCCGAGATGGGCGTGCCGGTGCACGAGCTGCGGTCGCTGACCCGCCAGGTGCAGATGATCAGCGTGGAGGCGCTGGAGGAGAACAGCGGCGGCGTGTCGGAGCTGCTCACCGACGACAGCGCCCCCGACCCCATGACGATCGTGCAGGCCCACGAGACGCTGCGGCAGCTCTCGGTGGCCGTGGAGCAGCTCGGCGAACGGGACCGCACCGTGGTGCGGCTCTACTACCTGGAGAACCGGACGCTGGCCGAGATCGGGTCGATGCTCGGGGTGACCGAGTCGCGGGTCTGCCAGCTCCACTCGCGGCTGGTGGGGCGGCTGCGTGGGCGCCTGGAGGAGCTCGCCGCCGGTTGACACCCGCCCACGGTCCGTCATCCGTCGGGCCACGGTACGGGCACGGGCAGCAGGCGTACCCGCGGTGGGCGGAGCAGCACGAGTGGGTCGAGGTAGGCGGTGCGGTCCCGGCGGAGGCCCCAGTGCAGGCACGTCTGCGCCGGGCAGCCGGCGTGGCCGGGCCTCAGCAGGCCGATCACCTCCCCGGCCCGGACGACGGCCCCGGCGTCGACCACCGGACCCACCGGCTCGTAGGTGGTGCGCAGGCCGTCGTCGTGCTGCACCGACACGATCTCGCGTCCGGCGACCGGCCCCGCGAACACGACCGTGCCGGCCCGCGCGGCGACGACGGGCTGTCCGGGAGCCCCGGCGAGGTCGACGCCCCGGTGTCCGGGTCCGTACGGGTGCGCGGGTGCCCGGTACGGGGTGACCACTGCCGGTGCGGGCAGCAGTGGCCACGCGTACCGCGCCCCGGGGGCTGGGACGCCGGCTCCGGGTGGGGGAGCCGGGGGGCCGGGATCCGGTGGGGGCGGATCCGGAACGGGCGGTCCGGGAGCGGATACCTCAGGTGCGGCGAGCAGCCTCATGCCGCCGGCGGGGGAGCCGGCCCCGTCTGCCCCCATGACCAGGGCGCTCGCCAGCACGCCCGCCAGCAGCACCCGCGCCGGGCGAGCGGCGGACGGGCGCTGTCGGGGCCGCATGACGATTCGGTTCCAGGGCACACCTCACCCTGCCCCGGCGGTCCGCGCGCGGTGCCGGTTCCGTCGTCGCTGTGGACGGCCGGGAGTGCATGTGGACAACCCGGGGACGCGAGGAGAGGTGCTGTGCCGCCCCGGCGTACACTTCTGTTGCACCCCGACTGTTGTCAGGGGTGACTTCGCGCGCTCGCGTTCTTGCCTGGTTCGGCTGTGTCCGGCCCTCAGGCAGAAACGGTGGACGGGCGGTCCCGCATCAGCATCACGTGGGTCCGGACACCGGCGCGACGCCAGGGCGGTGCCGCCATCCGGCGCTCCGCGCAACCGCGCGCGTGGTCGCCGAGCGGCCACGCCCGACCGAGAGGTGAGCACCGGCCGTGGCCGTCGTCACCATGAAGCAGTTGCTGGACTCAGGTGTGCACTTCGGGCACCAGACCCGGCGCTGGAACCCGAAGATGAAGCGCTACATCCTCACCGAGCGCAACGGCATCTACATCATCGACCTGCAGCAGACCCTGTCGTACATCGACCGGGCCTACGAGTTCGTCCGCGAGACCGTGGCGCACGGCGGCACGATCATGTTCGTCGGCACGAAGAAGCAGGCGCAGGAGGCCATTGCCGACGAGGCGGGCCGCGTCAACATGCCGTACGTCAACCAGCGCTGGCTGGGTGGGATGCTCACCAACTTCCAGACCGTGCACAAGCGCCTTCAGCGGATGAAGGAGCTCGAGTCGATGGAGCAGACGGGGGGGTTCGAGGGTCGCACCAAGAAGGAGATCCTCATGCTCACCCGCGAGAAGACCAAGCTCGAGAAGACGCTCGGCGGCATCCGGGACATGACCAAGGTCCCGAGTGCGGTCTGGATCGTGGACACCAAGAAGGAGCACATCGCCGTCGGTGAGGCCCGCAAGCTGGGCATCCCGGTGGTCTCCATCCTGGACACCAACTGCGACCCCGACGAGGTCGACTTCCCGATCCCGGGCAACGACGACGCCATCCGCTCGGCCGCGCTGCTCACCAAGGTGATCGCGCGCGCCGCCGCCGACGGGCTCATGGCCCGCGCGGCCCGCACCCGTGGCGACGGCGACGAGAAGCCGGACGCGGGCGTCGGCAGCGACGAGCCGCTGGCCGAGTGGGAGCAGAACCTGCTCACCAACGGTGCCGGTTCCGACGGTGCCAGCCTCACGGCCGCGGCTCCCGCAGCCGAGGCGCCGAACCCGGCCTCCGAGCCGGCGCCGGCCACCACCAGCAACGGCACGCAGCAGACCGCGGGCTGATCCAGCTCTCCGTCCGGGGCCGGCCGTACCGGCCGGCCCCGGACGTTGCTCGTCCGAACCCGCCTGAACAGAAACGGACCAGAGGCAGCACCATGGCGAACTACACCGCCGCCGACGTCAAGAAGCTCAGGGACCTCACCGGTTCCGGGATGATGGACTGTAAGAAGGCGCTCGAGGAGTCCGAGGGCGAATTCGACAAGGCCGTCGAGCTGCTCCGCATCAAGGGCGCAAAGGACGTCGGCAAGCGCGCAGGGCGCGACACGGCCAACGGCCTCGTCGCCGCCGAGGGCGGCACGATGGTCGAGCTCAACTGCGAGACCGACTTCGTCGCGAAGAGCGCCGACTTCCAGGCTCTCGCCGACAAGGTCCTGCGGGTCGCCGTCGACCAGCACCCCGCCGACCTCGACGCCCTCAAGTCGGCGCCGCTCGACGGTGGCACCGTCGAGGACGCCGTGCTGGCGCTGTCGGCCCGCATCGGCGAGAAGCTCGAGCTCAAGCGCTACATCCACGTCGACGGGCCGGTCGCGCTGTACCTGCACCGGCGCGCCTCCGACCTCCCGCCCGCCATCGGCGCGCTGGTGGCCTACGAGGGCCCCGACGACGACGCCGCCCGGGGTGTCGCGATGCACATCGCCGCCGCCCGGCCGCAGTACACCACCCGCGACCAGGTGCCCGGTGACGTGATCGAGAACGAGCGGCGCATCGCCGAGGCCACCGCCCGCGAGGAGGGCAAGCCCGAGCAGGTCCTTCCCCGGATCGTCGAGGGCCGCATCAACGGCTTCTACAAGGACGTCGTCCTGCTGGAGCAGCCGTCGGTGCAGGAGCCCAAGAAGACCGTGAAGGCGCTGCTGGACGCGGCGGGCGTCACCGTCAAGGAGTTCGCCCGCTTCGAGGTCGGCCAGGCCTGATCGGGCCGCCCTCTCCGCGATGAGTGACGGGACGTCATGACCGACCTTCGGACCGGCCCCGCCGGCGCCCACCCCGGATTCCGCCGCGTGCTGCTCAAGCTCGGCGGTGAGATGTTCGGGGGTGGGGCCGTCGGCGTGGACCCGGGGGTCGTCGAGACCGTCGCCCGCCAGATCGCCGAGGTCGTCGCCACCGGGGCGCAGGTCGCGGTGGTGATCGGCGGCGGCAACTTCTTCCGCGGCTCCGAGCTGCAGCAGCGCGGCATGGACCGCGCCCGGGCCGACTACATCGGCATGCTCGGCACCGTCATGAACTGCCTCGCGCTGCAGGACTTCCTGGAGCGCGAGCACCACATCGACACGCGGGTGCAGACCGCCATCACGATGGGCCAGGTCGCGGAGGCCTACATCCCGCGTCGTGCCATCCGGCACCTGGAGAAGGGCCGCGTCGTGATCTTCGGCGCCGGTGTGGGCATGCCCTACTTCTCCACCGACACGGCGGGTGCGCAGCGCGCGCTGGAGATCGGGGCGGAGGCGCTGCTGCTCGCCAAGGGCGTCGACGGCGTCTACACCGCCGACCCCAAGCTCGACCTCAGCGCCAAGCTGTTCGACGAGATCACCCACCGCGAGGTGCTGGAGCAGGGGCTCAAGGTCGCCGACGCCACCGCGTTCAGCCTCTGCATGGACAACAAGATGCCGATCATCGTGTTCAACCTTCTGGTGGAGGGCAACATTGCCCGCGCGGTGCGGGGTGAGAGGATCGGCACGCTGGTGAGCACGCCCGACTACCCGCAGGAGCCTAGGGAGCAGCCGTGATCGACGAGACGCTCTTCGACGCCGAGGAGAAGATGGAGAGGGCCGTCTCGGTGGCCAAGGACGATCTTGCGAGCGTCCGCACCGGCCGGGCAACCCCGAACATGTTCTCCCGAGTCGCCGTCGACTACTACGGTGCGATGACGCCGATCAACCAGCTCGCCTCGATCAACGTGCCCGAGGCCCGCATGGCGGTCATCAAGCCCTACGACTCCGGCCAGCTCAAGGCGTTGGAGAAGGCGATCCGCGACTCCGATCTGGGGCTCAACCCGAGCAACGACGGCCAGATCATCCGCGTGGTCATTCCTCAGCTGTCCGAGGAGCGCCGCCGCGAGATGGTGAAGGTCGCGCGCGGCAAGGGTGAGGACGCGCGGGTCACGATCCGCAGCATCCGCCGTAAAGCGATGGACGAGTTGCATCGCATCGTCCGCGACGGCGACGCGGGCGAGGACGAGGTCGGCCGGGCGGAGAAGGAGTTGCAGGCCACCACCGACCGGTACGTCCACCAGGTCGACGACCTGGTGAAGCACAAGGAAGCCGAACTCCTCGAGGTCTGACTCGGTGACGGCCTCCTCCCCCCAAGCCGCGGCCATGGTCCCTCCGGCCAGCCGGCCCTCCCGCGCGGGACGCGACCTCGCGGCGGCTATCGCCGTCGGCGTCGCCCTCGGCGTGGTGATCCTCTCGTCGCTGCTGATCCAACGACATTTCTTCATCGGTGTCCTCGCCGTGGCCACGGCCGTCGGCACCTGGGAGCTCGCGGGTGCGTTGCGCCGCGGCGCCGGGATCGAGGTGCCGTTCGTGGTGCTGCTGCTCGGTGGCCAGGCGATGGTGTGGCTGTCGTGGCCGTTCGGGCTACGTGGCCTTGCCGTGGCGTTCGTGATCACGGCACTGGCGATCATGCTGTGGCGGATGCGGGCCGGGGCGGTCCACTACGTCCGTGACGTCACGGCGGGCCTGTTCACCGCCGCGTACGTGCCACTGTTCTGCTCCTTCGCCGTCCTGATGCTGGTGGCCGACGACGGCCTCGGGCGGGTGCTCACGTTCCTGATCTGTGGGGTGGCGTCCGACATCGGCGGTTACGCGGCCGGGGTCTTCCTGGGCCGGCACCCGATGGCCCCCACGATCAGCCCGAAGAAGTCGTGGGAGGGCTTTGCCGGGTCCCAGGTCGCAGGCATGCTCGCGGGCGCACTGTGCGTCCACTTCCTGCTCGGCGGTGCCTGGTGGGCCGGCGCGCTCACCGGTGCGGCGCTGGTGATCAGCGCGACCCTGGGCGACCTCGTGGAGTCGATGGTCAAGCGCGACCTCGGGATCAAGGACATGGGCACGCTGTTGCCCGGGCACGGCGGCCTGATGGACCGGCTGGACTCGCTGCTGCCCACCGCCGTCGTGGCCTGGTCCCTGCTCAGCATCGTCGTCCCCGTCCACTGATGCGGTCGCTGCGCGCTGCTGTCGCAGCCGCGGGGGACGTGGCCATCCCGAGCCCCAACATCTGGAACTGGCCCGAGGTCTACGAGCAGGAGAACGTCGCACAGGACTCCGACGGGGCCGTGTGGGGCGTGCTGCGCGAACTCGTGCCGTGGGCCGGTGCGGACGTCCTCGACGTGGGCTGCGGCGACGGGTTCCACCTTCCGGTGTTCGCGGCGGAGGCGGCCTCGGTCACGGGCGTCGAACCGCATCCGCCGTTGGTCGAGCGGGCGCGGCGCCGTGTCGGGGACCGCGCGCGGGTGCTGCGGGCCGGCGCCGCTGCGCTCCCGCTCCCGGACGCGAGCGTCGACCTCGTGCACGCGCGCACCGCGTACTTCTTCGGCCCGGGGTGCGAGCCCGGCCTCGCCGAGGCGCAGCGGGTGCTGCGGCCGGGTGGGGCGATCGCGATCGTCGATCTGGACGCCACCGTGCCGCCGTACGGCCGGTGGATGCGCGCCGACATCCCGCGCTACGACCCCGCGCGTGTCGAGCGCTTCTTCGAGCAGCAGGGCTTCTCGATGCGGCGGGTCGCCACCGTGTGGCAGTTCCCCGACCGTGCGGCATGCGAGGCGGTACTGCGGATCGAGTTCTCCCGCGCGGTGGCCGAGCGGGCCGTCGGGGAGACCGTGGGCGTCACCGTGCCGGTGGGCTACCGCGTGCACGTGCGGCGTAAGGAAACCTTCCGCTCGGCGTGACGGTGCCGCCGCCACCCCGTGTCCTCCGCTGGATACCGTGGGGAGCATGCGTGGACCCGTGGAGCCCCACCTGCCCTACCTCGAGCCGATCCTCGGCGGAGTGTGGTGGACGGTCGGTGCGGCAGCGCTCGACTCAGGTGCCGGCACCGTCATCCTGGCGGCCGGACTCGGCGTCACCGGCGGCCTGATCGTCGCCCTCCGGAGCAGGTACGGCACCGGATCCCCGCTACCCCCGGGCGGCCGCGGGCGCTTCCTTCGGCTGCTGGGCATCACCGTGGCCCTCGTGGCGGTGGCCGGCACGGTGCTGGGCTCCACGGGTCTCGGCGAGCTGGCGGTCCCGGCCGCGTGCGCGATGGTCGGGGTGGCTCTGGTGCCACTCTCGTCGCAGCTGGACGAACGTTCGCTGCTGGCCGTGGGCGGTGCGTTGATGGTGCTGGGGGCGGCAGGCGCGTTGTTCGCCCTCGACTCCGTGGGCAACACGTACTCGCAGGGTCTCGTCGGGATGGTGGCCGGCGCCCTGCTGTGGGTGGCGGCCGCGCACCGCACGGGCCTGCTCGCAGAAGCTCGTGGCCGGGTGCGCCGCTGACCGCCGCCGCGACTCCCCTCTGAGGGGGACCCGGTTCCCTCGCTGCCGGGATGGCGTAGCACCGCGCTGAGCGGATCGTTCTCCCATGGTCATCGCGCAGGAACGCAGACGTGCCTCGGTCCCGTCCACAGCCCCCCTGATCTGGTCGGCGCTCGCTTCTTGTCTCGGCCTGTGGTGGTGGTGGCAGCCGCAGCGCTACCCGTTCGGCCCGGGCGAGGGCGACACCTTCGGCACGGTGCTGGGTGTGGTGCCCGAGGCCGCCGTGCCGCCTGCCCTCGTCATTGCGGGCGGGTGGGGGCTGGTGGCTTCGGGACTCGCCGCGGTGCGGGCCCCGAGCCGGGCTGTGACCGCCGTCGTGGTGGGTACGGCGGTCGCGTACGCGGCGGTCTTCGGGTTGGCCCTGCCGGGCATACAGCCGCTCACCCTGGTCGGTTACGCGATGGCGATGCTCGGGCCGGTCGTGCTGTTCGGGACAGTGGTCGCCGGGGCGTGGCGGTGGCGCGGTGGGCCCTGGGCAGTGGGTGTGTTCGTGCTGGCGGGAGCGCTGGCGTGGGCCACGGGGCTGGCCGATGCAGCAGTGCTGCGTCGCTACCTCGACGTCCTCGTCGGGACCGCCGACAAGGCAGGCCCACCTGCGGTCCTGCTGTTCTTCCTCGTCGGGGGCCTCCTCTGGGGCGTACTCGGAACGCGAACGGTGCTGCGGGCCACGACGGGGCGACCGGTCCCGGGCTGGATGCAGCCGGAGGCCGCGGCTCGCTGGGGCAAGGTCGCCGTGGCGATCGCCGCGGCCTGTGCGTTGCCGTACGGCCTGGTCCGGCTCACCTGGCTGACACCGTGGCCGGTGGGCGGCAGCGCGGACGTTCTGGCCGCGTCGCCGGAGATGCGGCTGCACGGCCTGCTCCTCGGCCTCGCCGCGCTGGCCGGGGCGGTGCTCACCACTGGGCTGATCTCCCGGTGGGGCGAGGTCTGGCCCCGCTGGGTTCCGGTGGTGCGGGGGCGGCCGGTCCCGGTCGCCGCGGCGGTCGTCCCCGGCACTCTCGTGGCCGCGCTGTTCACGGTCGCGGCGTTCCCGCTCTCCGCAATGGCGGTCGCGGACGGCCTGCCGGTGCTGCTGCTGCTCCCGTTCCCCGTGTGGGGGCCCGCGCTGGGCGCTGCCGTGCTGGCCTACGCACTCCGCCGCCGGGGCGAGGCCGGGCGAACTGGCACAATGGGAACGTCATGACTGCCCTGCCTCTGGTGTTCGACGCGCCCCGGCGCTCCACCCCGCCGCGCCACCTCGCCGACCTCGACCCGGCCGACCGCCGGGCCGTGGCCGGCGAGCTCGGCCTGCCCGCCTTCCGCGCCGACCAGCTGGCCCGCCACTACTTCGGCCGCTTCACCGCCGACCTCGACGCGATGACCGACCTTCCGGCCGGCGTGCGCGACACGCTGCGGACGCTCCTGCCGCCCCTCGTCACGCCCGTGCTGGAGCAGTCCTGCGACGACGGGGCCACCCGCAAGACGCTGTGGAAGGGCCACGACGGCACCCGGGCCGAGTCGGTGCTGATGGGCTATCCCGACCGCGCCACGGTGTGCGTCTCGAGCCAGGCGGGCTGCGGCATGGCCTGCCCGTTCTGCGCCACCGGTCAGGGTGGGCTGGAGCGCAACCTGTCCACCGGCGAGATCGTCGAGCAGGTCCGCCAGGCCGCCGCGGCCGCCCGCGACGGAGCCCTGGGGTCTCCCGCCCGGCTGTCCAACGTGGTGTTCATGGGCATGGGGGAGCCGCTGGCCAACTACAAGCGGGTCGTCGCGGCCGTCCGGCGGATCACCGAGCCGGCCCCCAACGGTCTGGGCATCTCCGCGCGCGGGGTCACCGTGTCCACCGTCGGGCTGGTGCCGGCGATCGACAAGCTCGCTGCGGAGGGGCTGCCCGTCACCCTCGCGGTGTCGCTGCATACGCCCGACGACGAGCTGCGCGACACGCTCGTGCCCGTGAACAACCGCTGGAAGGTCGGCGAGGTGCTCGACGCGGCGCGCCGCTACGCGCAGGCCACCGGACGCCGCGTGTCGATCGAGTACGCGCTGATCCGCGACGTCAACGACCAGCCGTGGCGGGCCGACCTGCTCGGCAAGCTCCTGCGCCAGCAGATCGGCACGAAGCGTGTGCACGTCAACCTCATCCCGCTGAACCCGACGCCGGGTAGTGAATGGGACGCCTCGCCCCGACGCGTGCAGGACGAGTTCGTCGCACGGGTCCAGGCAGCCGGGGTGGCGTGCACCGTGCGCGACACCCGGGGCCGCGAGATCGCCGCCGCGTGCGGGCAGCTCGCCGCGTCACAGGCCTAGCCGCCCCGGGGTGCTCAGCCGCTGCTGAGGACGTCGGCGAGATCGAAGCGCACCGGCCGTTCCAACTGCTCGTAGGTGCACGACTCCGGCTCGCGGTCCGGGCGCCAGCGCACGAACTGGGCGGTGTGCCGGAACCGCTCGCCTTCCATGTAGTCGTAGCGGACCTCCACCACCCGCTCCGGGCGTAGGGGCACGAATGACAGGTCCTTGCCGGCGTTCCAGCGGCTGGTCTCGTTCTTGCGGGGCGTCCGCTCGCCGTGCTCGTGTGCGGCCCAGTTCCACGGGTGCCCGTCGAACGTGGTGACCAGCGGCTGCAGCTCGGTGAACAGCGATCGCCGCGTGGCCATCGGGAACGCGCCGACCACACCGACCGAGTTGAGCACGCCGCGGTCGTCGAAGAGGCCGAGCAGCAGCGAACCGAGGGCGTCCGGCCCGGACTTGTGGACGCGATAGCCGGCGACGACGCAGTCGGCCGTGCGCTCGTGCTTGATCTTGCTCATCACGCGTTTGTCAGGCTGGTAGGGCAGGTCGAGCTTCTTGGCGATGAGCCCGTCCAGACCGGCGCCTTCGAACTGCCGGAACCACGTCCGTGCCGTGTCCAGGTCGCGGGTGACCGGCGTGAGGTGGATCGGCGGTGCTGCGCCGGCGAAGGCGCGCTCGAGTGCTGCGCGGCGCTCCTCGAACGGCTGCTCGGTGAGGTCGTCGTCGCCCAGCGCGAGGAGGTCGAAGGCGATGAAGCTCGCGGGCGTCTGCTCCGACAGGAGCTTCACCCGGCTCGCCGCCGGATGGATCCGCTGCTGGAGAGCCTCGAAGTCGAGTGTGTTGCGTGCGGTGTCGGCGACGACGATCTCCCCGTCGACGACGGCCCGCACGGGGAAGTGGGTGAGGACGGCCTCGACCACCTCGGGGAAGTACCGGGTCATCGGCCGTTCGTTGCGGCTGCCGATCTCCACCTCGTCGCCGTCCCGGAAGATGATCGACCGGAAGCCGTCCCACTTCGGCTCGTAGAGCTGGCCTGCGGGGATGTCGCCGATCGGCTTGGCCAGCATCGGTGACACGGGTGGCATGACGGGGAGGCGCACCGGGCCAGTCTGGCGACTACCGGTCCACGGGTCGAGTGGATACGCCCGTCAGCAGCCATCTGTGTGGGGATGGATCAGCAGCTCGGAGCGGGTGCGCCGGCTCTTCGACCGCGCCGGTTGGGTGCAGGACGACGCGATTTCTCCCCATCGGACGTCGCGGGGCCCGGCGGTGCCGGCTGCGCTCGGGCAGAACTGGCATCGGGCCGGTAGTCGTAGGGATGGCTGAGGTACCGGTGTCCGGTCGGGGTGGTCCACTCGAGCGCGCCGTCGTCGTGGACGCGGACCTGCCATCCGGGGGCGTGCTTCATGTGGTGGTCATGGCTGCAGCAGGCCGCCATGTTGTGGGCGCTGGTGGTGCCGTCGGGATAGGGGACGACGTGGTCGAGCTCCGCATCGATGGCGCGGCGCCGGCAGATCGGGGAGCGGCAGTAGACGTCGCGGGCGCGGAGGAAGTCGGCGAGGGCGGCCGGAGGTCGGTAGGTGGTGCGGCCATGGTCGAGCAGCGCCCCCGACAGCGGGTCGTAGACGAGGCGTTTCAGTACGGCGTCGGCCGCGATCTCGCGGGCGAGGTCGGCGGGGACTGCGCCGTGGCC
Source organism: Pseudonocardia sp. OZ21 (assembly GCF_059359135.1). NCBI lineage: Bacteria > Bacillati > Actinomycetota > Actinomycetes > Pseudonocardiales > Pseudonocardiaceae > Pseudonocardia > Pseudonocardia sp. OZ21. Next base: position 604,559 of record NZ_JCADBN010000001.1, on the reverse strand, counting down.
CACCAGTTCACAGGGCCGGTCGTCGGCGCCCACGAGGGTGGAGAACGGCATGATCACCTGGACCAGGGGCTTGCCCGGGTTCACCGGTCGCGGCGGCGCGGACGCGGCCCTGTCGGGCGTGGTGGTCCCGGTGGTGGGCGCCGCGTGGGTGAGCCGGCCGGTGAGGAGATCGACGAGGAGGTCGGCGCGGCGGGCATCCATGCCGCGGGGGTCATCGGGGCTGATGCCGCGGGCGAGGCGGGACAGCCACTGGTAGGCCGAGCGGGCATCGGGGGCGGTGAGCAGTGCCCGGAGTGAGGCCATGCCGTCGCTCTCGGCGCCGACGGCGACGCGGCGGTCGCGGCGGGCCTGGCGGTGCCGTTCGGCGCCACCATGGGGGTCGACAACCAGTACGGCGCGGCCGAGAGCAGCTTTCAACTGGGCGAGTGTCTGCTCAGGCGCGTGCGGCAGTACCCGGTGCTGCACGGCCTGCGCGTGCTCGGGAGAGAGGCGGCGGGTGGCATCGCAGATCGCGGTGACGCGGCGTTCGTCGATCTGCCCGTTCTCCCAGGCCTGCAGCGTCTCGGGGAGGCGGTGGACGAGCTCGAGGGACCGGCCGATCCGGCCCTTCGCGCTCCATCGGGAGAGCCGCAGGGCGAGCCCGACCTCGTCCGGCGCGTAGGGGCTGGTGGCCGAGATCCGGTCGGAGCCGGTGAGCGTGGGGTCGTCGGACGGGCGGCGCCTCGCGAACTCCGCCACCAACCGCGCTTGGCGGGCCTCCGCCCAGGCGGCGAGGCGCTCGAACCCGACCATCGTGTCGATGAGCCGGGCGTCGGGGAGCTGCGACGGGTCGGCCGTGTCGGTGTCCAGCTCGAACGCCGCCCAGCCCGACGGCTGCTCGTGGGCCGGGGGCGGTTCGGGGGGAGCCGTGAGCGCCCAGCGCCGGTAGCTCTCTTCCACGAACAGCTGCTCGTCCTCGGCCGTCCAGCCCTCGGGCCGGTCGGGAAACGCCGGGACCTGCTCCTCCGGTGTGGGAGCGACAGCGGCCTTCTCGAACATACGTTCGATACTACTTCCTCCCACGACCTCGGACAAGGCTCAGGGCGGAGCGGGCAGCGACCGAGTCACGTCCGGGCCGCTCGCCGTCGCCACGCCGTGGTCAACGAGGGCGGCTGGTAGCTCGTGTCCGCGGCGTTGAGGTTGAGTCCGGGATCGACGATCGCGTCGATGCGGTCCAGCACGTCCTCGTCGAGAACCACATCGGCCGCGCCCAGTTGGCTTTCGAGGTGGCGCAACGTGCGGGGGCCGATGATGGCCGAGGTGACGGCCGGGTGTCGGATGACGAAGGCCAGCGCCATGTGGATGAGGGACATTCCAGCGTCCTCGGCCAGGTCACCCAACGCCGTGGCGGCTTCGAGCTTGGCCTGGTTGCCGGGGATGGACATGTCGTAGTGCTCGCGGGTCGTGCGGTGGGGCATCCTTTCGGCGCGGCGGCTGGACAGGTTGTCCGAGCCCGTGCGCCACCTGCCCGACAACCAACCTCCGGCCAGGGGGCTCCAGGCCATGACGCCCATGCCGTACCTCTCGCACGTGGGCAGGACGTCGGCCTCGATCCCTCGCGTGAGCATGGAATAGGGCGGTTGCTCGCATACGAAGCGTTCCCGGGCCCGCCGCTCGGCTGTCCATTGCGCTTCCACGATTGCCGACGGCGGAAATGTCGAGGATCCCAGGTAGCGGACCTTGCCGTCGCGCACCAGGTCGGTCAGCGCCCCCAGCGTCTCGTCGATCGACGTGCCCGGGTCGGGCCGGTGGATCTGGTACAGGTCGATGTAGTCAGTTCCCAGGCGGCGCAGGCTGTTCTCGCACGCCTGGATGATCCAGCGCCTCGAGCTGCCTCGATGGTTCGGATCCGCGCCCATCGGACTGCTGACCTTGGTGGCGAGCACGACCGAGTCCCGGCGCCCGGCCAGCGCCTTGCCCACGATTTCCTCCGACTCGCCGCCGGAGTAGACATCGGCGGTGTCGATGAGGTTGATACCTGCGTCGAGTGCAGAGTGGATGATCGTGACCGAGTCGTCGTGGTCGGCATTGCCCCACGTGCCGAACATCATCGCCCCGAGGCAAAGCGGACTCACTTTGACTCCGGTTTCTCCCAACGTGCGGTATTCCATCTCGGCTCACTTCCGTTGTGTTGACCAACCGGTGGCGCAATGACAACATGCCCGGCCGCTCGGCCAATAGACTGATCCCGTCGTCGGCTGGCACGATCCTGTCAATGTGGCGGGAATCGAAGGCGCCGATGTTGTGCTCGGAGCAGCTGGGTGCTTGGGTCGGCGAGTGGATCTTCTTGCCGAGCTCCGGAAGCTGATCGTCCAGCTCGCGGACGGCACCGGGCTGAAGAAGATGGACTTTTCGGACGGGATCTTCATCACTGTCGCGGACGAGCCGACGTCCCCGCTCGCTGCGATGGCCGAACCATCGCTGGCGGTTGTCGGGCAAGGCGTCAAACGCACGGTGCTGAACGGCGTGCCGTACGACTATCGGGCGGGCCAGTTCCTCGTCGTGTCCGTCGACCTTCCCGTCACCGGGCAAGCGCTCGAGGCCAGCAAAGATGCGCCTTTCGTGGTCTTCAGCATGACTCTGACCGCCGGGGCGATCGCACCGTTGCTGCTCGAGACGGCAGGCGGCGCATCCACGCCGTCGTTCTCCGGTCTGGCCGTCAGCGACGCGACCCCGGACCTGCTCGATCCGATAGTCCGGTTGCTGCGCACGCTGGATCGGCCGGACGACAGGCGAGTTCTGGCGCCCGGAATCGAGCGGGAGATCCTCTGGCGTCTCGTCTCAGGCGAACAGGGCGCGCTCGTGCGTCAGATCGGGCTCGCCGATAGCAACCTGGCCCACATCGCTCGAACGATACGGTGGATCCGCGAGCACTACGCCGAGCAAGTGCTGGTGGGAGACCTCGCCGACCTGGCCGGCATGAGTGAGTCCACCTTCCATCGCCACTTCCGTGCCGCGACGTCGATGACACCTATTCAGTTCCAGAAACAGATTCGTCTGCAAGAGGCTCGAGCCCTGCTGGTCGCCGGCCCGGCGCGGGTTGCGGAGATCGGCTATCTCGTGGGTTACGAGAGTCCGTCGCAGTTCGGTCGCGAATATCGCAGGACATTCGGTACGTCCCCCGGTCAGGACGTCGCGATGCTGCACGCGATGGGGGAGCGACCGCGATGAGCGGGGCCGGGAGCCCCCGTCGGCCAGGGCGACGGACGTGCGGTGGGGCAGGCGGGGGATCATCGAGGACGTGACTGCTTCGGTGAACGCATCCCCATGCCGCGGCTGACCCGGGCCGAGTTGGAGGCGGCGCGGGACCGCACGATCGAGGACGTGCTGCCCGGCCCCGCCGACCCGCCCCTGCGTGTGCTCTTCTGCGGCATCAACCCTGGCCTCCTGTCGGCCGCCACCGGGCACCACTTCGCCCGCCCGGGAAACCGGTTCTGGCCCGCCCTGCACGGGGCGGGCTTCACCCCGCGGCTGCTGCTGCCCGCGGAGCAGGGCGAGCTGCGCGGGCTCGGGCTGGGCATCACCAACATGGCGCCCCGGGCCACGGCACGCGCCGACGAGCTGACGGTGGCCGAGATGGTGGCCGGCGGGGTGCGGCTGCACGAGCTGGTGCGGGAGCAGGCCCCCCGGTGGCTCGCGGTGGTGGGGGTGACCGCCTACCGGGCCGCGTTCGACGCGCCGCGTGCCGCGGTCGGGCCGCAGGACGAGCGTCTGGGCTCCACCCGGATCTGGGTCCTGCCCAACCCGAGCGGCCTCAACGCCCACTGGTCCCTGCCGGCGATGGTGGAGGAGTTCGGCCGTCTCCGCGCGGCAGCCGAGGCGTGATCCGCGGCGGAGCCGACCGTCAGGAGTCGAGGTCCTGGACGTCCTCGGCAGGCGGTTCCTCGGCGCTGTCGCGGGCGTCGCGGTCGGCCCACTCCAGCAGTTCGTCGATCAGGAAGACGGCGTCGTCGATGCCGGCGTGGAGGTCGCCCAGCTCGGCGTAGCGGGGCGGCACCGTGGCGATGGTGAAGTCCTGCGGGTCGGCGTCGTCCACCTCGTCCCACCTGATCGGGGTGGAGACCACCGCCTCCGGCACGCCGCGCACCGAGTAGGCGCTGCGGATCGTGTGGTCGCGGGCGTTCTGGTTGTAGTCGACGAAGATCGACCGGGGGTCGCGGTCCTTGCGCCACCACGTCAGATCGACGAGATCGCAGCGGCGGCCCACCTCGCGGGCGAAAGCGTGGGCGGCGCGGCGCACGTCGGAGAAGCCGTGGTCGGGGGAGATCCGCACGTAGACGTGCATGCCCTTGCCGCCCGACGTCTTCGGCCATCCGGTGGCGCCCAGATCGTGGAGCACCTCGTGGGCGACGTGCGCGACGCGGCGCACGTCGGCGTAGGACGCCTCGGGCATGGGGTCGAGGTCGATCCGCCACTCGTCGGGGCGCTCGACGTCGGCACTGCGTGAGTTCCAGGGGTGGAACTCCACCGTGGACATCTGCACCGCCCACACGACGTCGGCGGGGTGCTGCACGCACAGCTCGTCGGCGTGCCGGTTCCAGCGGGGGAAGTGCACGCGGACGGTGCGCACCCACTCCGGGGCGCCCTTCGGCAGCCGCTTCTGGTGCACCTTCTCGCCGGTGACGCCGGTGGGGAAGCGGTGCAGCATGCACGGGCGGTCGCGGAGCGCACGCACGATCCCGTCGGAGACGGAGAGGTAGTAGCGGGCCAGGTCGAGCTTGGTCTCGCCCCGGGCCGGGAAGTAGACGCGGTCCGGGTTGCTCAGCCGGACGACGCGGTCACCGACCTCCAGCTCGATGGCGGGACCGGCCATCGTGGCTCAGCGGCGCCAGGCGTGACGACGCCGGATCGTGTTCATGATCAGGCTGAACGCGATCAGGACGGCGATGCCGACGAGGAAGATGTCCTCGGTGTTGCCCTCGTGGTTGCCGATCGTGAACAGCAGCAGGATCACCACGGTGGCCCAGCCGGCGATCATCGAGCCGCGTGGGAAACCGCCGTGCCAGCCCCACTCCACCGACGGCTCGTCCAGCGGGTCGATCGCAGGTCGCCGCGCCAGCTCTCGGGAGTTCCTCGCCACGCCGTCCTCCAGGTCCACGGATGTGGGCCTCATCGTCGCACAACGGCGCAGCAGGGATGATGGGCGGTGATGAGTGTGAGTAGACGTTCCGTTCTCGTGCTGGGGTCGACGGGTTCCGTCGGCACCCAGGCGCTCGACGTGCTCGCGGCCCACCCGGACCGGTTCACGGTGGCGGGCCTCGCCGCGGGCGGCGGCGACCTCGACCTGCTCGCCCGGCAGGTCCGGGCGCACGGGGTGCCCCGGGTGGCGGTGGCTCGCGCCGACGCCGCCTCGGCACTGCGCGACCTGCTGCCGGGCGTCGACGTCCTGAGCGGTCCCGACGCGGCCACCGAGCTGACGGCCACCGCGGGTGCCGACACCGTGCTCAACGGGATCACCGGATCGGTGGGCCTCGGCCCGACGCTGGCGGCCCTCGCGTCCGGGGCCACGCTGGCGCTGGCCAACAAGGAGTCGCTGGTGGCCGGCGGCGCGCTGGTCACCGGGGCGGCCGCGCCGGGCCAGATCGTGCCGGTCGACTCCGAGCACTCCGCGCTCGCCCAGTGCCTGCGCGGCGGCCGGTCCGACGAGGTGGAGCGGCTGGTGCTCACCGCGTCGGGCGGCCCGTTCCGCGGGAGGCAGCGGGCCGACCTGGCCGATGTCACCGTGGGCGAGGCGATGGCGCACCCGACGTGGGACATGGGCCCCGTCATCACGATCAACTCGGCGACCCTGGTGAACAAGGGACTCGAGCTGATCGAGGCGCACCTGCTGTTCGATGTGCCCTACGAGCGGATCGACGTGGTGGTGCACCCGCAGTCGATCGTGCACTCGATGGTCACCTTCATCGACGGCTCGACGCTCGCGCAGGCCAGCCCGCCCGACATGAAGCTGCCCATCGCGCTGGCGCTCGGCTGGCCCGAGCGGCTCTCCGGGGCCGCGTCGCCGTGCCGCTGGGACCCGGCGCAGAGCTGGACGTTCGAGCCCCTCGACGACGACGCCTTCGCCGGCGTGCGGCTGGCGCGCTCGGCGGGAGTGGTGGGCGGGTGCCTGCCCGCGGTGCTCAACGCCGCCAACGAGGAGTTGGTGGGCGCGTTCGTCGCCGGTGCGCTGCCGTTCCTCGGGATCACCGACGTGCTGGAACGTGTTCTCGACGCCGCCGACGGTTGGCACGCCGATCCCGCTACCGTGGCCGACGTGCTGGCGGCGGAGGAGTGGGCGCGGGCCCACGCCCGCGAAGCCGTCTCGCGCAGCGCCGGTGGAGCGAGCATCGGTACCGGAGGACCTGGAGTGACCACATGATGACCGTGATCGGAATCGTGATCTTCTTCGTGGGGATCCTGTTCTCGGTCGCCTGGCACGAGCTCGGTCACTTCACCACGGCCAAGTGGTTCGGGATCAAGGTCCCCGAGTTCATGGTCGGATTCGGGAAGACGATCTGGTCGCGCCAGGTCGGCGAGACGGAGTTCGGGCTCAAGGCGGTGCCGCTCGGCGGCTACATCCGCATGATCGGGATGATCCCGCCCGCCAAGGGGGAGACGCTCGGCCGGAGCAGGCGCACCGGCCCGTTCCAGGGCCTGATCGACGACGCGCGCCAGCAGTCGGCGATGGACGTCCGCCCCGAGGACGCCGACCGGCAGTTCTACCTGCGGGCACCGTGGAAGCGCATCATCGTGATGTTCGCGGGCCCGTTCATGAACCTCATCTTCGCGGTGGTGCTGTTCGCGATCGTGCTCATGGGGATCGGCGTGCCGACGTCCACCACCTCGGTCGGCGCGGTGAGCGCGTGCGTCGTCTCGGCCACGGCCCCCACCGAGCAGTGTCCGGCCGGTGCGCCCCCCACGCCCGCCGCCGCCGCGGGGTTCCGCCCCGGCGACCGGATCATCGCCTTCAACGGCCGCCCGTTCGACGTATTCGACGGCCGTGACCTGCAGGAGGACATCCGGGCGTCCTCCGGCACGGTGACGGTCACCGTCGAGCGCGACGGGCAGCGCCTCGACCTGCACCCGACGCCGATCCGTACCGAGCTGGCCGCTTTCGACGGCGGGCAGCAGACCGTCCAGGGCGGGTTCCTCGGGGTCAGCCTGGTGTCGGCGTACGAGCGGAAGGACGTCGGCGCGGTCTTCGGCCAGATCGGCGACATCGTCGCCCGCACGGGCCACGCGATCGTGCAGCTCCCGGCCCGGGTGCCCGGCCTGTTCGGAGCGGTGTTCCTCGGCGAGCAGCGCGACGTCAACGGCCCGATCGGCATCGTCGGGGCCTCGCGGATCGGAGGGGAGATCCTCGCCTCCGACGCGCCGCCGGTCGCCGAGCTCTCGGTCTTCCTGCAGCTGTTGGCCGGGCTGAACATCTCGCTGTTCCTGTTCAACCTGCTGCCGATCCCGCCGCTGGACGGCGGGCAGATCTTCCCGGCGATCTGGGAGGCCATCAAGCGGCGGATCGCGCGGCTGCGTGGCCGGCCCGACCCCGGTCCCGTCGACGTCGCGAAGCTGATGCCTGTGGCGTATGTCGTGGCGCTGGTGTTCATCGGGTGGAGCGCCCTGCTGTTCGTCGCCGACATCATCAACCCGGTACAGCTCTTCTGATCACGTCTTCGCAGGTCGGGGGCCCGGGACGTGGCAACCGACACGACCTGCGGCCACATCGGTGGCCGCGTGGATACTTGAGAGTCGTGAGTATTTCCGCGGGTCTGCCCGCTCCCCACTCGGGCCTGCGCGACCCGTACGCCGAGAAGGCCCCTCTCGCCGTGTTCGACATCGACGGTGTGCTGGCCGACGTCCGCCACCGGCTGCACCACCTGGAGGCCAGGCCGCAGCGCTGGGAGCGCTTCTTCCAGTCCGCCGACCGCGACCCGCTCCTCGCCGAGGGTGCGGAGCGGCTGCGCGCGGCGCTCGCCGAGTACGACGTCCTCTACCTGACCGGTCGACCGGAGCGCACCCGGGCGCTCACGGAGCAGTGGCTGGCGCGGCACGACCTGCCGGTGGGCCCCCTCGTGATGCGCGCCGACGACGACCGCCGGCCGGCTCGCTGGGTCAAGCGGGACGTGCTGCGGAGGCTCGCCACCGTCCGGGAGGTGGTGTCGATGCTCGACGACGACCCCGCTGTCGTCTCCCTGCTGGAGGAGGACGGGTGGCCGGTGGAGCTCGCCACCTGGCTGCCGCACTCCTCGACGCTGCGCAGCGCGCAGGAGGACAAGGGCCGGACTTGAGGAGCGCGCTCGGCAGGGCGCCCGAACAGGAGAATCCGCCCGTGCGGGTGCTTCCGGCCACGCAGGGAGCGGCACCGAACGGCGACGGGGGATACTGGGGGTCGTGAGCGTCTCCCTCGGCATGCCCGCACCGCCCGCGCCGACCCTGGCCCCTCGCCGGCCGACCCGGCAGTTGCAGGTCGGCTCCGTCGGCGTCGGGTCCGAGCACCCGATCTCCGTGCAGTCGATGACCACCACCCTCACCTCCGACGTCAACGCCACGTTGCAGCAGATCGCCGAGCTCACCGCGGCGGGCTGCGACATCGTGCGGGTCGCCTGCCCGAGCCAGGACGACGCCGACGCGCTGCCCGCGATCGCGCGGAAGTCGCAGATACCGGTGATCGCCGACATCCACTTCCAGCCGAAGTACGTCTTCGCGGCGATCGAGGCCGGCTGCGCCGCAGTGCGGGTCAACCCGGGCAACATCCGGAAGTTCGACGACCAGGTCAAGCAGATCGCGGCGGCCGCCAAGGACCACGGCACCCCGATCCGGATCGGCGTCAACGCCGGGTCGCTGGACAAGCGCCTGCTGGAGAAGTACGGCAAGGCCACGCCCGAGGCGCTCGCCGAGTCGGCGATGTGGGAGGCGAGCCTGTTCGCCGAGCACGACTTCCACGACATCAAGATCTCGGTCAAGCACAACGACCCCGTGGTGATGGTGCGGGCCTACGAACTGCTGGCGCAGCAGTGCGACTACCCGCTGCACCTCGGTGTCACCGAGGCCGGTCCGGCGTTCCAGGGCACCATCAAGTCGGCTGTCGCCTTCGGGGCGCTGCTGCGCCAGGGCATCGGCGACACGATCCGGGTCTCGCTCTCGGCGCCGCCGGTCGAGGAGATCAAGGTCGGCACGCAGATCCTGCAGTCGCTCAACCTGCGCCCCCGCAAGCTGGAGATCGTCTCGTGCCCGTCCTGCGGTCGCGCGCAGGTCGACGTCTACAAGCTCGCCGACGAGGTCACCGCGGGGCTCACCGGCATGGAGGTGCCGCTGCGCGTCGCCGTGATGGGCTGCGTCGTCAACGGCCCGGGCGAGGCCCGCGAGGCCGACCTCGGGGTGGCCTCCGGCAACGGCAAGGGCCAGATCTTCGTCCGGGGCGAGGTCATCAAGACCGTTCCGGAGCACGCCATCGTCGAGACGCTCATCGAGGAAGCGATGAAGCTCGCCGAGACGATGGAGGCCGAGGGCGAGCCGCAGGTGACCGTCGGCTGAGCAGCCGGCAGGGCACGCCTCGCGGGTCGCCGGTGGTCTCGGCGGACTTTCGGTGAACCGAGACCCATCCCGTCGTGGGCACGGCGCCTGCCGTCTGGCATCGTGAGGGGGTGCTTCGTGTCGCCGGAGCGCGGCTCCTCGACGACCGGGACCGCGCGGGAGTATGCGCGGTCCTGGAGAGTGATCCGGTCGCCGCCTGCATGGTCGCCGCCCGCGTCGAGGTGGCAGGGCTCGATCCGTGGCGCCTCGGGGGCGAGCTCTGGGGTGTCGGGTCCCGTTTCGACGGTCTCTGTTTCTCCGGTGCCAACCTCGTGCCCCTACGGGGCGAGCGCTCGGCCCTGCGCAGCTTCGCCGACCGGGCGCGCCGGTACGGGCGCACGTGCTCGTCGGTCGTCGGGCGCGCCGAGCTGGTGATGCCGCTGTGGGACGACCTGGCGCCGCACTGGGCCCCGGCCCGCGAGGTGCGGGCCGACCAGCCGCTGATGGCGCTGGCCGGGCTGCCCACCGTCGCCGCCGACCCGCTCGTGCGGCCGGTCCGTCCCGACGAGCTGGACCGCTACCTGCCTGCGGCCATCGCCATGTTCACCGAGGAGGTGGGCATCGACCCGCGCATCGGTGACGGCGGGGTCGGCTACCGGTCGCGGGTGGCCGAGCTCGTGGCCTCGGGCCGGGCGTTCGCCCGGTTCGAGGGCGGTGAGGTCGTGTTCAAGGCGGAGATCGGGGCCCTCTCGCGTCAGGTCGGGCAGATCCAGGGCGTCTGGGTGCACCCGAGCCGTCGTGGTCAGGGACTGGGCACGGCAGGCACCGCCGCGGTGGCCGAGCGCCTCGCCGAGCTGGGCCGCGTGTCGAGCCTGTACGTCAACGGCTTCAACCACGTCGCGCGGTCGGCCTACACCCGGATCGGGTTCACCCAGGTCGGCAGCTTCGCCACCATTCTTTTCTGAAGGTCACACGGCGCACCCGCTCCGTCACCCCGGCGATAGGCTGGACACGACGGAGTCCCGTGTCGAGTGGAGGTCATGTTCGTGGCGGAGGAAGAGTCCGGCGTCCAGCAGGCGCCGACGATCGACACCGACGTCGCGCACTCCCCGCGCATCTGGAACTACTGGCTCGGGGGCAAGGACAACTACGAGGTCGACCGGCGCGTCGGTGACGAGTTCCGGGAGCTCTTCCCGCCGATCGTCGACATCGCCCGTTCCTCGCGGGCCTTCCTCAAGCGGGCCGTGCAGCACCTGGCGGGCGAGGCCGGTGTGCGGCAGTTCCTCGACATCGGCACGGGCCTGCCCACGGTTGACAACACCCACGAGGTCGCCCAGCGGGTGGCTCCGGAGTCGCGGATCGTCTACGTCGACAACGACCCGATCGTGCTGGCGCACGCCCGTGCGCTGCTGCTCAGCTCGGCCGAGGGTGCCACCACCTACATCGACGCCGACCTGTACGACACCTCCAGGATCCTCGAGGTCGCCGGACGGAGCCTGGAGTTCGACCAGCCGATCGCGCTCATGCTCATGAACATCCTCGGGCACGTCCCCGAGCTCGGTCAGGCCCGGGAGATCGTCACGCGGCTGGTGGACGCCCTGCCGTCGGGCAGCTACCTGGTGGTGGCCGACGGCACCACCGACGGCGGCCCGTTCGACGCCGCCATCGAGATGTGGAACAGCGCAGGCTCGCTGCCCTACACCCTGCGCACCCCCGATCAGATCGCGCAGTACTTCGAGGGTCTGGAGCTGCTGGAGCCCGGGGTCGTCGCGTGCTCGTTGTGGCGCCCCGAGAACGGCCACGTGGGTGCCCCGGCTCCCGTCGACGAGTTCGGCGCCGTCGGCCTCAAGAGGTAGAGACCGCAGCCGACGGCGCCGGGTCGCCGGCTCAGCGCGCCGCCGAGTGGTACCGGCGCACGGCCAAGGGCAGGAAGATCGCCACGATCAGCACGGGCCACACCACCGCGAGCAGCAGCGCGTTCTGCGCAGGCCACGAGGTGCCCACCAGTTCGGGCACGCTGTTGCCGAACAGCTCGCGGGTGGCCGCCACCGTGGCGGACAGCGGGTTCCACTCGGCGACGGTGCCCAGCCAGGCGGGCATCAGCGACGGGTCGACGAACGTGTTGGAGATCATCGTGAGCGGGAACAGCAGCGCCCGCGTGCTGGCCGCCGCCTCCTGGCTGACAACGAGCCCCAGGTAGATGCCCACCCAGATCATCGCGAAGCGCAGCAGGAGCAGCAGGCCGAACGCGGTGAGCGTGGGCAGCGGACCGGTGTTCGAGCTCCATCCGACGAGCAGCCCGCATCCGACGAGGACGGCGAGGTCGAGCACGGAGTTGACGATGTCGGCCGCGCTGCGGCCCACGACGACCGCGGGCTGGGCCATCGGCATCGAGCGGAACCGGTCGGTGACGCCCCTGGCCTTGTCGGCGGCCACCGCGGAGATGGTGGCGGCCGCCCCGAACATCATCGTCTGGGCGAACATGCCGGGCATCAGGAACTCGCGGTAGTCCCCGCCGCCGGGCACGATCATCGCGCTGCCGAACACGTACCCGTAGAGGAGCACGAACATGATCGGGAACGCCAGCCCGGCGATGATCACCGTCGGGTTGCGGGTCCAGTGGATGAGGTCGCGGCGGGCGACGGTCCAGGAGTCGGAGAGCACCCAGCGCAGCGGGCTCGCCGTGCGGGGCGCGGGAGCGGTCACGGCGGTCATGCGGCCACCCCGGCCTTCTCCGCATCGGGCTCCCGATCGGTGGACGGCTCCGCCGGACGGCCGGTCAGCCGCAGGAACACCTCGTCCAGGGTGGGGCGGCGCACCCCGATGTCCTCGGCGACCAGGCCCCCGTGGTCGAGGGCCCTGACCACCTCGGTGAGCGCGGCCACGCGGTCGCGGACCGGTGCGCTCAGCCGGCGCAGCGGCGCGTCGACCTCGGGCTCTGCTCCCGTGATGCGGCCGAGCAGTGCGGTGGCGGCCGGGACGTCGGCCTCGTCGCGGAGCAGGATGTCGATCCGGTCGCCGCCGATCGCCGACTTCAGCTGGGACGGGGTGCCCTCGGCGACGGTGCGGCCCCCGTCGAGCACGACGATCTGGTCGGCGAGCTGGTCGGCCTCGTCGAGGTACTGGGTGGTCATCAGCACTGTGGTGCCGCCCGCGACGAGGGCGCGCAGCGCGTTCCACACCTCGCCCCGGTTGCGGGGGTCGAGCCCGGTGGTGGGCTCGTCGAGGAAGAACACGCGCGGGGCCAGCACCAGGCTGCTGGCGATGTCGAGGCGGCGCCGCATGCCGCCGGAGTAGAGCTTCGCGCGGCGGTCGGCCGCGTCGGTGAGCCCGAACTGTTCGAGCAGCTCGTCGGCCCGCCGCGCGGCCGCGCGGCTGCCGAGGTGGAAGAGCCGGCCCCACATGATCAGGTTCTCCCGGCCCGTGAGGATGTCGTCGACCGTGGCCTGCTGGCCGGTGAGGCCGATCTGCCTGCGCACCATCGCCGGCTCGCGCGCCACGTCGAAACCGGCCACCTCGGCCCGGCCCGTGTCGGCGCGCAGCAGGGTGGCGAGCACCCGTACCGCCGTGGTCTTGCCTGCGCCGTTGGGGCCGAGCAGTCCGCACACCGAGCCTTCGGCCACCGTCAGGTCGAAGTCCTCGAGTGCCACCTTGCTGCCGAATCGCTTCCCGAGCCCGTGGGTCACCACGGCGTCCCGTCCTGCTGCCACGAGATCCCCCCTAACTGGGTACGCTGTACGTGTTACTTCGTACAACGTACCCAGTTCTAGGATCGTCGGCAAATGACTTCTGTGCAGAGTGGTGGCGGTGACCTCCGGCGCAGCCTCGAACTGTTGTGGGGCACGCCGGAGGAGCCCACCCGCGGGCCGCGCCCCGGGCTGTCCGTGCAGCGCATCGTGCGCGCCGCCATCGAGGTGGCCGACGCGGAGGGGCTGTCGGCACTGTCGATGCGACGGATCGCCGCGGCGCTGGACGTCGGGGCGATGTCGCTGTACCGCTACGTGCCGGGCAAGGCCGAGCTGATCGACCTGATGGTAGACGAGGCGTACGGCGAGGACGTGGCGGCCGCGAAGCTGGTCGCGGGCGACTGGCGGGAGCGCCTCGAGGCGTTCGGCCGTCAGGAGTGGGCGCTGTACATGCGCCACCCGTGGATGCTGCAGATCACCCAGGGGCGCCCGATGCTCGGGCCCAACGCGATGGCGTCCACCGATGTCACCGTGAGCGCCGTGGACGGCATCGGCCTCGACGAGCACGAGATGCTCGCGGCGGTGGTGCTGCTCACCTCGTTCGTCGCAGGCTTCGCCAGGACCACGATCGAGGGGATGCAGGCGGCCGAGCGCACCGGCATCAGCGACGACGAGTGGTGGGAGATCCAGGGCGAGTACGTCGGGCCCGTCGTCGCAGCGGGGAAGCTGCCCATGCTGACCAAGGTGGGCGAGGCGGGGGCCTTCCACTCGATGTTCGACAGCTTCGAGTTCGGCCTGCAGCGGGTGCTGGACGGGCTGGCGGTGCTGATCGAGGCACGTGGCGGGAGCGCCCCGCCGGCGCAGCCCGAGCCGCCCGCGCCCGGGTGTGGCTAGCTGTACTGCCCAGCCGGGTTGTTGACCCGGCTGATGAGTGGGTGGCCGCAGTGGGCTTTCTCGTCGGGGTGGATCTCGGCGTAGGCCAGGCGGGTGTGGTGGTCGATGGCGGCGTGGAGGTAGCCGAACTCGACCCGTGGGCCGGTGCGGCGTCGCGGAGCCTGCCGAGCTTCTTCGCATCCACGTGCACCAGCTCGCCCGGGCGAGCGCGTCCGCAGCGGCGGATCACCGTGCCGGCGGGGCGGTCGAGCCAGGCCGGCCGGGCGAGTCCGGCAGGCCACCGCCACGAGCGTTGAACGGCCGTTGACCTGCGACGAGGCGCATATGTTCGAACATTTGTTCGAGTATGATGATGGGGTGTCGGACAGCCCGCTCACCACCGCGCATCGCCTCCTGGTCGAGGCGATCGACGCGCTGTCCGCGGCCGCTGAGTCCGGTGCCACCGATGACGAGCTGCTGTCGGTGCTCACCCTGTGCGAGGGCACGAGCAGGAGGCTGGACCGGGTCGTCGTGGCCACCGTGTCCACTCTGGAGCGGCGCGGGACGTTCGCCGAGCGGGGCTACAAGTCCACTCCGGCCGCGCTGGGCGATCTGCTCGGCTGGGAGCGGTTCGAGGCCCGTACCCGGGTGGTCGCCGCCGAGCAGGTGTGCCCGCGGGTGAGCCTCGACGGCACCGCACTGCCCCCGAAGCTGCCTGCCACCGCCGCGGTGTTCGCCGCCGGGCACACCGGCCTACGCCACGTCGCGGTGATCGCCCGGGTGCTCGCGAGTCCAGCGGCAGAGCGGCTCGCGCCTGAGGCGTGGGCGGGCGCTGAAGCCCAACTCGCCACCAAAGCCGCGGTCTATACGCCGTCGGAGCTGCAGGCCTGGGGTACCGCGCTGGTCGAGGCCCTGGATCAGGACGGTGCGGAGCCTGATGACCGCCCACCCGCGCGGGTCAACGAACTTCACCTGATCCGCCACCGCGGCAAGCCCGGCGGCACCCTGAAGGGCCGGTTCGACGACGCGGCCATGTTCGACGCCATCGCCACCGTGATCGACGCCCACGCCCGACCGGTCCGCGGCGACGAGCAGCGCAGCGCCGCGCAGCGGCAGGCCGAGGCACTGGCTGATGTGTGCGGGTACGTGCTCGACCACGGTGACGTCCCCGAGTGCGGCGGGCGCCGCCCGCACCTGAGCGTGTTGATCCGGCTGGAGGACCTGGAGAACCGGGCCCGCGCCGCCTGCCTGGACTTCGGTGGCACGCTGTCGCCGGAGTCGCTGCGGATGCTGGCCTGTGATGCCGCGGTCGTCCCGGTCGTGCTCAACGGGACGGGCCAGCCCCTCGACGTCGGGCGGGTCACCCGCACCATTCCCGACGGGCTGCGCCGCGCGATCGCCGCCCGCGACCGCGGCTGCGCCGGCTGCGGGCGGCCACCGTCGTGGTGCGAGGTCCACCACATCAAGGCCTGGCAGGACGGCGGTGACACGGCCCTGCACAACTGCGTGATGCTCTGCCGGGCGTGTCACCGCCTGCAGCATCATTCCGAGTGGGAAGTACGCATCCGCGACGGGCTCCCCGAGCTGATCCCACCCGCCTGGATCGACCCGCAGCGAAGACCACGCCGAAAACCGCTTCTGCACCTCGCCGCGTAAGAACGGTCGAGCAGATGGGCGCGGTCGGCAGAGCCTCTGTGATCACTGGGGGACACATGTGCCCGCGCTGCGATCCTGGCCGGCGGCAGCCACGTGTGGACGGTGGCTCGCGAGATACGCGGTCTAGCGGCGACGTGCGCGACCGAGCGTCGACAACTCACACCTCGCCCGAAGCTAGCCGGTGGAGTCCTGGGCGAGCAGGCCGTCCAGTGCGGCGTCGGCGATCTGTGCTGCCTGATCCTCGGTGAGCGGGGCGTGCCCGGTCAGCAGCCGGAAGATCAGCGGCCCGAACAGGATGTCCTGGGCGACCTCGACGTCGACGTCGGACCGCACCTCGCCGCGGGCCAGCGCGCGGTTCCACAGTTCCCCGATGGCGCGCCTGCGGCCGGCGAGGAAGAACGTGCGGAAGAACTCCGCGGCCTCTCTGTCGGTGACCGACGCCGCGAGCAACTGGGCGAAGACCGTGCCGGCCTGGCTCGCGTAGAACTCGCTGACCAGCCGGACCTGGACGCCGAAGTCGCCGCGGGCAGAGCCGGTGTCGGGCAGCGGCAGCGCGCTCGACATCCGCAGCCCGAACGCCTCGGCCGCCACGGCCGTGCGGCTGGGCCAGTGCTTGTAGATCGTGGCCTTGCTGACCCCGGACCGGCTGCTGATCGCGTCGATCGTGGCCGCGGGCAGGCCGCCCGCGCCGAGCAGCTCGTTGGTCGCGTCGAGCACGGCCTTCCGCGCTCGTACGCTGCGCGGCCGCTGCGGACGGGCGGCCTCGGTGGCTGCGAGGGCGGGATCGTCGGTCACGGGGATCATCCTGCCGCATGAACTGAACGAGTAGTTCAGTTCAGCGTCGGCATCAGCGTCGCAGCGTGAGCTTTCGGGCCTTCAGCACCAGGTCCGCGGCGTTGTTGCGGACCCGTCGTTTGATCGCCTCGCTCCGGGTGTCCTGACGTACGGCGGGAGTCGGCTCGGTAGCGGGCTCCCGCACCACCACCTCGGCGGGCCTGCCCGCGGCCGTGATGGCCGCCTCGACCGCGTCGGTCGCCCCACCGGTGATCGTCGAATCCGCCGCCGCACCCTTCCTGCGGCGACCCGTTCAACTCTGACGGTCATGGTGGGCCCGATCAAGCCCGGGCGTCAGGCGAAGAGCTTCTCCTGCTCCTCGCGCAGCTGGTCGACGAGCCGCCCGGGCGGCAGGGTCACGTCCGCGTAGGTGAGCACGGCGTCCTTCGGGACGTCCCTCCGGAGCACACACCCCTCGGCCACGCCCATCGGCAGCAGCCCCTCGGCGCGGGTGACCGCCGTGGACTCGGCCACCCCGTAGGTGTCGTAGCCGCCGAGGCCGTCGATGGTGCGGCCGGCTCTGAGGTCCTGCTTCGCAGTGGTGACGACGTCGACGCGTGGGCCGGCAGGCGCGGCGAGCGCGGCGTCGCCGAAGTCGACGGCCCGCACCACCGAGTTGGGCACCTCGAAGTGGCACAGGTGGTACGGGGCGTAGAAGCTGTACAGCGGGCCCGTGCCCAGCTTGTAGAGCTCCAGGTAGTGGCGCTGCTTCGGGTCGTCGTGGGTGCCGAGCACGAAGACACCGGGGCCCGGCTTCGCCTTCACGACGTAGTCGATGATGCCGCCCAGCTCGCGCAGCTCGTCCACGTCGTAGCGGCCGGTGAGCTCGTCGACATGCCCCTCGTGGTCCCAGCCGTTCATGCCCCGCTTCGGCACGGTCAGGCCGAACGCGTTGGCCACGATCGCCTGTTCGAAGGAGACCTTCGTGCCGTCGGCGAAGCTCGTGACCATGTACGCGTCCTGGCCCCAGCGCTCGGCGAACGCCTTCTGCGTCGTCGGGGTGCGGTACTCGTCCTGCAGCCCCTTGATGTTGCCCGCGACCAGCGGCGTGACGCCCAGGCCCCGGACGAACCGCAGCAGGTTGCCCTGCACGCCGGGCTGGTCGCCGTCGGCCCCGGTGAGCACGACGCCTGCCTCGCGGGCGCGATGGGCCAGCAGCGGCCCGACGGTGCCGTCGAGCTCCGCGTTCATCGTGACCATCGGCAGGCCGCGCTCGATCGCGGCGACGGTGACCCGGGCGCCGAACTCCACCGCGCCGGTGACGTCGACGACGCAGTCCAGGTGGACGGCCTTGAGCAGCTCGAACGCGTCCTCGAGCACGGCCGGGGTGCCGTTGCCGATCGCGGTGTCGAGCTGGGAGGCGTCCTCCACCCGCACGGGTTCGACGCCCGCCTCCGCGTAGGCGCGCTCCGCGTTCGCGAGCGTCCGGTTCGCGATGGCGACCAGCGCCATGCCCGGCACCGAGTTGATGATCTGGTTGGCGAGGCCGCGACCCATGAAGCCGGCGCCGATCATGCCGACGCGGATCGGGCGGCCCTCGGCCTCGCGCTTCCGCAGCGCGGTGTCGACGATGATCATCGTGCCTCCACCGTGCTGTCGCTGAGCAGCGGCCAGTTCGCGTCCTTCTCCGAGACGCTCACCGGGGGGATCGGCCACTCGATCCCGATCGCCGGGTCGTCCCAGCGCAGGCCGCGCTCCGCACCCGGGGTGTAGGCCGTGCTGACCTGGTAGATCACCTCGGCCTTGTCGGTGAGGGTCAGGTAGGCGTGCGCGAAGTTGCGCGGCACGTACATCGCCGTGCGGTTGTCCTCGGTGAGCTCGGCCCCGAACCACTGCAGGTAGGTGGGCGACTCCGGGCGCAGGTCGACGATGACGTCGTAGATCGCGCCGCGGTAGCAGCGGATCAGCTTGGCCTCGGCGTTCGGCTCGAGCTGGTAGTGCAGCCCGCGCAGCGTGCCCGCCTTGTGGTTGAACGAGATGTTGGCCTGCTCGACCAGAGGTTCGAGACCGGCGTCGATGAACTCCTGGCGGCAGAAGGCGCGCGCGAAGAAGCCGCGGTCGTCCTCCAGGAGCGTCAGGTCGACCAGTGCCGACCCGGGGAGCGGGGTGGGGGAGATCTGCATGGGGGGAGGCTCGTCCTCTACACGTCGTTCGGGGTTGCCGTCACGTCCTGTCGCCGGTGGGATGGTAATGGCGGCCCGGACGGGGCCAGGTCACGGCCGTGCGCCGCCAGGGTCGCCGCGACGGAAGGCTCACCGGGTGGGCTCGGCATACTGACCAAGTGCTCCCTGATCGTCCGGTTCGGCCGGGCCGGCGCGTCGCCGTGTTGCTCGCCGCGCTGCCGGTGCTGCTCGCCTCCGCGGGATGCGGGCTGTACGGCGACGACGGCCCGCAACGGACGGTCACCGCGTTCCTCACGGCGTGGTCGGCGGGCGACGACGCGCGGGCGGCCGCTCTCACCGACGCGCCTGCAGCGGCGGGCCAGCTGCTGGTCGCCACCCGTGACGCGCTCGAGCCCTCCGCGATCGTGGCCGAGCTCGCGCAGGTGCGCACCGCCGGCGAACGGGCCACCGCGTCCGTGCAGATGACCTGGCAGCTGGGGCCGAACCGCATCTGGAGCTACCTCAACGAGCTCGAGCTGCTGCCCGCCCCCGACGCCGCGGAGGGGTGGCTGGTGCACTGGGCGCCAACCGTCGTGCATCCCGACCTGGGCGCCCGGCAGCGGCTGGCGCTGCGC
Source organism: Pseudonocardia sp. OZ21 (assembly GCF_059359135.1). Lineage (NCBI taxonomy): Bacteria > Bacillati > Actinomycetota > Actinomycetes > Pseudonocardiales > Pseudonocardiaceae > Pseudonocardia > Pseudonocardia sp. OZ21. The sequence goes on along the minus strand of NZ_JCADBN010000001.1, from coordinate 585,245 downwards.
ACCGAGCAGCCCCAGCCGGCCCCCGTCGTCGACCGCAACGGGGCGCCCGTCCTCACGGGTACGCAGGTCGTCACGGTGGTGCTGGACCGGAGGGCCACGGGCGACCTGCCGACCGTCGCCGGTGCGCTCGCCACCGCGCTCGGCCCGCTCGACCCCGCGATCACCCAGGCCTCGATCACCGACGGGGCCGCGCGCACCCCGGACGGCCAGGGCTATCCCGTAGCGGTGCTGCGCGACACCGACTACCAGGGCGTGAAGGAGTCCATCCACGACCTGCCCGGCGTCCGCTTCACCAGCTCCCAACGGCTGCTGGCACCCGATGCCCGCTTCGGGCGCCAGGTGCTGCCGGCTGTCCGTACCGCGACGGCCGAGCAGCTCGAGGGGGTACCGGGCTGGTCGGTGGTGCTCACCGACGCGAGCGGCATCACGATCAACACGCTGGTGGAGGAGCTGCCCCGCACCGGCACCACGGTCGCCACCGGTATGGACCGCGCCGTGCAGTCCGCAGGCGAGGACGCCGTCGAGCTGGTGCCGCAGCAGGCGATGCTCGTCGCGGTGTCGGCGTCCACCGGCGACCTGCTGGCCGTGGCGCAGAACGACGCCGCCGACGCAGGCGGTGCGCTCGCCCTGACCGGACGCTATCCGCCCGGGTCCACCTTCAAGATCGTCACGGCCGGAGCGTTGGTCACCGAGAACGGGCTCACCGTGGAGTCCCCGGTGGCCTGCCCCGGCACCACCGTCATCGGCGGCCGCGCGGTGCCCAACGCCGACCGTTTCGATCTCGGCACCGTGCCGTTGCGCATCGCGTTCGCCCGGTCCTGCAACACCACGTTCGCGCGCCTCGCGTCCCAGCTCGGCACGGATGCGCTGCCCGCGGCGGCCCTGCGGTTCGGCCTCGGGGCCGACTACGAGGTGGCCGCGCTCACCACCATCACGGGTGAGGTTCCTCCCACCGCCGACGCCGTGCAACGTGCCGAGGACGGCTTCGGCCAGGGCCACGTGCTGGCCACCCCGCTGGGGATGGCGCTGGTGGCCGCCACCGTGGCCCACGGCTCGCCGGTGGTGCCGCAGCTGCTGCGCGACCGGCCGACGCAGGTGCTCCGGCCCGCCACCGGCCCGAGCGCCGCCGAGCTGGACCAGCTGCGGCCCATGATGCGTGCCGTGGTCACCGAGGGCACGGCCAACCGCCTGTCCGGGCTCGGCGAGGTGTACGGCAAGACCGGCACCGCGGAGTTCACCGGCGGTGGCCGCGCGCACGGGTGGTTCGTCGGTTACCGGGGGGACGTCGCGTTCGCGGTGCTGGTGGTCGACGCCGGCTCCTCGGCGCCTGCCGTCGAGCTGGCGGGTCGGTTCCTGGCCACGATCGGTTGAGTGGAACCCACCGGCCCGGGCCGGATCGCCGTCCGGGCGCTTACGCTGGACGCCATGTCCTCGCGCCGGGTCCCCGCGCTTGCGTTAGCGGCTGATGTGATCGCGGTGGTCGTCTTCGCCGCCATCGGCCGGATCAGCCACAACGAGTCCGACGGACTGTGGGGCCTGCTCGGCACCGCGGCCCCGTTCCTGGTCGGCCTCGCCGCCTCCTGGGCCACGCCACTCGTGCGTGCCCACCCGATCGGCCTGCGCGCGGGCGCCGTGGTCCTGGGCGGCACGGCCGTGCTCGGTCTGCTGGTGCGGGCCGCCTTCACCGGGCGGCTCCCGTTGAGCTTCGCGGTGGTCACGGTCGTCTCCCTCGCGGTGCTGCTGCTCGGGTGGCGCGCGCTGTCGTTGCTGGTGTCCCACCGGGCCGAGCAGCGCGCGGTCCGCTAGGCGTTGCGCGCCTAGACTGGTTCCATGCCCGCCCGCACGCTGCTGACCCCCGGCACCGTCTCGCCCACCCGTCCCGTTCCCAGCCAGATCCCGCGCCCCGAGTACGTGGGCAAGGACCGGCCCTCGCGCAGCAACGACCCGTGGGTGCAGACACCCGAGGTGATCGAGGCCATGCGCGTGGCCAGCAGGATCGCGGCGCAGGCACTGCAGGCCGGCGGGGAGGCGGTGGCGCCGGGCGTCACCACCGACGAGGTCGACCGCGTGGTGCACGAGTTCCTCGTCGACCACGACGCGTACCCGTCCACGCTGGGCTACAAGGGCTTCCCCAAGTCGTGCTGCACCAGCCTCAACGAGGTGATCTGCCACGGCATCCCGGACTCCACCGTGATCGAGGACGGCGACATCGTCAACATCGACGTCACCGCCTTCATCGGTGGGGTCCACGGCGACACCAACGCCACCTTCCTCGCCGGTGACGTCGCAGAGGAGGACCGGCTCCTCGTCGAGCGCACCCGTGAGGCCACCATGCGGGCGATCAAGGCGGTGCGCCCGGGGCGTGAGCTCAACGTCGTGGGCCGTGTGATCGAGTCCTACGCCAAGCGTTTCGGTTACGGCGTGGTGCGCGACTTCACCGGCCACGGCATCGGCCGCTCGTTCCACAGCGGGCTCGTGGTGCTGCACTACGACGAGCCGAGCGTGCACACGGTCCTCGAGCCCGGCATGACGTTCACGATCGAGCCGATGATCACCCTCGGCACGATCGACTACGACATCTGGCCCGACGAGTGGACCGTCGTCACCAAGGACCGCGCCCGCACCGCGCAGTTCGAGCACACCGTGCTGGTCACAGCCGACGGCGCGGAGATCCTCACTCTCCCCTGACCGGACCTGCTCGCACCGGTCGTCCCTCTGGGACGCGCGCTCGATGGACGGCTGCGGCAACCGCGCGAAGGCCGGGCGCCACTACGCCCGTGTCCGGGGGCGCGGCCGGGAACTTCAGGTCGGGCCGTCACCGCCGTAGGGTCGAGAGCATGGCGAAGGTTTTCGAATGCGTCGATGCCGCGATGGCGGCCTGGATCGAGAAGCAGCCCGTGTTCTTCGTGGCCACCGCACCGCTGGCAGGCGACGGCCTCGTCAACCTCTCGCCCAAGGGGACCATGGGCACCTTCCGCATGGTCGACGAGCACACGTTCGCCTACCTGGACATGACCGGCAGCGGCGTGGAGACCATCGCTCACCTGCGGGAGAACGGCCGTATCTGCGTGATGTTCTGCGCGTTCGACGGCCGCCCGAACATCGTGCGCCTGCACGGCACCGGGCGGGCGGTGACCCCGGGAGATCCCGGGTTCGACGAGATGCTCTCGGGCTTCGGCGAGGCCGGGGAGGGGCGCAGGCGGTATCTGCGCGGGGTGATCGTCGTCGACGTCACCCGGGTGTCCGACTCGTGTGGCTACGCCGTGCCGAGGATGGACCTCGTGGAGGAGCGCGAGACGCTCGACGCCGTGTGGCAGACCCGTGACGACGAGCGGATCGCGCGTTATCACGAGCAGAAGAACGCGAACAGCCTGGACGGCCTGCCGGCCCTGCCGGTGGCGGTGCCTGCCACCGGAGCCCCGGCCTGAGCCCGCCAGGGCGCGTGGGCGCTCCACACCGCCTTCGCGAGAGCGCGGCGGCCGCCTGGGATGATCACCCGTGGCATCCGGGACGGACGCCGGATCCACGCGAGGAGGACGAATGACAGCGGACCGGCCGCTCACGGAATGGCAGAAGGTCGTGCTGACCTGGTCCCGGCGCTGGCGCGACTCGGGGTTCTGGTACGGGCTCGCGATCGCGGTGATCTGGCCGTTCGCGCTGTTCGGCACCAGGATCGGCTGGCGGGGCGGCGAGTACATCCCCCGCACCGGCGGGGCCCTGCTGGCGATCAACCACGTGTCCTTCTCGGACCCGATCTTCAACGTCGCCTTCACCATCTCGCACGGCCGGATGCCGCGTTTCCTCGCGAAGTCGGAGCTGTGGGGCATCCCGGTGGTCCGCTCGGTGCTGGGCCGCGGCGGGCACATCCCGGTCTACCGGGCCTCCGCACGCGCGGGCGACGCCTACCGCGACGCCATCGCCGCCATCCAGCGAGGCGAGATCGTGGCGTTCTACCCGGAGGCCACCTACACCGCCGACCCCGACGGCTGGCCGATGAAGGGCAAGAACGGGATCGGGCGGATCGCACTGGTCACCGGCGCGCCGGTGATCCCGGTGGCCAACTGGGGTACGCAGGACGTCCTGCCTCCCGGCAGTGGACGCCCCCGGCTGCTGCCCCGCCGGAACGTGACGGTGGTGGCCGGCCCGCCGGTCGACCTCTCGGCGTGGCTGGGCGGCCCGCGCACCCGCACCGCGCTGGACGGCGCCACCGCGGCGATCATGGCCGACGTCACGCGGTTGGTGGCCGAGATCCGGGGTGAGACGCCGCCCGCCGTCCCCTTCGACCCGGCGACGGCCGGAGCGAACGGGACGGCGAAGGCGGTCGAGCAGGAGCGCCCCGCGAGCTGACCCGCCCGCGGGGCAGGCCGGTCAGCGGGCGCGGGCCAGCTTCTCCAACCGCCGCTGCGTGGGCCAGCGCACCGAGTGGGCCCAGCCGAACTTCTCGAAGATCCGGATCACCCGCGCGGAGATGTCGACCTGCCCGCGCTGCACGCCGTGCCGGGCGCAGGTGGGGTCGGCGTGGTGCAGGTTGTGCCACGACTCACCGAAGCTCAGCACGGCCAGCGGCCACACGTTGCGCGAGTGGTCACGAGCCGCGAACGGCTGGTCGCCGATCATGTGGCAGATCGAGTTGATCGACCAGGTGACGTGGTGCAGCAACGCCACCCGCACCAGGCCCGCCCAGAAGAACGCGGTGAGTGCGCCCCACCACGACCAGGTCAGCAGGCCACCGAGCAGGGCCGGGACGAGCAGCGTGGCCACCGACCACAGGACGAACAGCCGGTCGACCCGCGTGATGTCGCGGTCGGCGAGCAGGTCGGGGGTGAAGCGCTCCTCGTTGGTCTGGTCACGCTCGAACAGCCAGCCCATGTGCGAGTGCCAGAAGCCGCAGGCCAGCGCGCCCGGCCCGGTGCCGAACAGCCACGGCGAGTGCGGGTCGCCCTCCTTGTCGGAGAAGGCGTGGTGCCGGCGATGGTCGGCGACCCAGTCGATCACCGGTCCCTGCATCGCGAGGCTGCCGGCGACGGCGAGTGCGATCCGCAGCGGGCGGTTGGCCTTGAACGAGCCGTGCGTGAAGTACCGGTGGTATCCGACCGTGATGCCCAGACCGCTGATCACGTAGAACACCAGCGCGAGCACGACGTCCGTCCAGCCCAGTCCCCAGCCCCAGGCGAACGGGACGGCTGCGAGGAGCGCCAGCAACGGGACGATCACGAACACGTACACGGAGATCTGCGCCGCGACGCCGCGGGTGCCGCCCAAGATCGGTCTGGCCGTTCCGGCCGCTCGGCTGGGGCTCTCGGCAAGGGTCATGCGCATGCACCTCGTGACTAGTAGGAAGGGTGACCTTACTAGTCCGATGTCTACCAGGCTCTTGTTGCCCAGCGGCACCCCGGATCGTGTGGGACGTCCTACAGATCGAGCCCGAGAAGCGCGTTCTCCACCACCTCGGGCAGGGCGGGGTGGATCCAGTACTGACCGGTGGCCATCTCCCGCGCGCCGAGGCCGAACGACATCGCCTGGATCAGTGGCTGGATCAACGTGGCGGCGTACGGACCCATGATGTGGGCGCCCAGCAGCCGCCCGGTGGCGCGATCGGCGATCAGCTTGCAGAAGCCGGTGGTGTCCTCCATGGCCCAGCCGAAGGCGACGTCGCCGAAGGCCTGGATCTTCACGGTCACGTCGTGGCCCGCGGCCCGGCACTCGGCCTCGGTGAGCCCGACGGAGGCGATCTGCGGGTGGGTGAAGACGGCCAACGGCACGACGCGGTGGTCGGTGGTGCACGGCGACTCGGGGTGCACCAGGTTGTGGGCCACGACCTTGGACTCGTGGTTCGCGACGTGCTTGAGCTGGAACGGGGAGCTGACGTCGCCCAGGGCGAAGATCCCGTCCACCGGCGTGCGCTGCTGCTCGTCGACCACGATCCGCCCGTCGGGGTGGGTGGGCAGACCGGTCCGGTCGAGGTCGAGCCGATCCCCGTTGGGCGTGCGGCCGGTGGCCACCAGCAGCGTGTCACCGCGCAGGACCGTGCCGTCGGTGAGTTCCAGCGCTACCGAGCCCTCGCCGCCGCTCGCGCGCACCACCTGCTGACCGAGGTGGAGGTCCCAGCGTTCGGCGGCGACAGCGGTGAACCGCTCCGCGATGGTCTCGTCCTGGCTGCGCAGCAGCCGCATCATGCGCCCGACGATCGAGACGCGGGCCCCGAGTGCGGAGAACACGTGGGCGAACTCGGCGGCGATGTAGCCGCTGCCGACGATCAGGACGTGCTCCGGCAGGTCGTCGAGCCGCATGATGGTGTCGGAGGTGTGGAACGGGACGCCGGAGGTCGCGATCAGTTCCGGGATGACCGGACGGCTGCCCGCGGCGACGACGATCCGGTCGGCGCTCACGGCGTCGGTTCCCGAACCGTCGGTGCGGTCGACGAGCAGTTCCTTGTGCCCGGTGAACCGGGCGTGGCCCTCGTAGACGGTGACGTTGGGGGAGCGGCTCACCCGGTACTCCCGGCCGCCGGCGGAGATCGGGTCGATCCGGCCGAACACGCGGTCGCGGATGTCGCTCCAGCGCACCTTGTCGACGCTCGCGTCGACGCCGTAGCGCGCCGCGTGCCGCACCGCCTCCGCGACGTCGGCGGGGTAGACGTACATCTTCGTGGGGATGCACCCCACGTTCAGGCACGTGCCGCCGAAGACCCCGTGCTCGATGATCGCGACATCGAGATCATCGAACCTGCTGTCGATGATCGAGTTTCCGGACCCGCTGCCGATGACGACGAGATCGTGGTGGCGCATCACTTCACGGTAGCCGCGACCATCAGGGGGTGCCCGGGCCGTAAGCGGACCGTTCGTCGTGGAGTGCGTGCCCCACTCGTCTGGCCCAGCGCGGCCACCGTGCATCTGGTATGCAGTCGTCATGACCAGCGAGGCTATTGCGGCCACCGTTCACCGTTCCTGGGCGGCCGATCTCGAGCCCCGCACCATGTACGAGATCCTCCGGCTCCGCGTCGAGGTGTTCGTCGTGGAGCAGGCCTGTCCGTACGCCGAGCTCGACGGCCGGGACCTCGAGAACGAAGCCAGGCACTACTGGCTCGGGGGGTCCGGCAATCCGGAACCGGTGCTCGGATGCGTGCGGCTGTTGAAGGAACCCGACGGCGACTTCCGAATCGGCCGGCTGTGCACCGCCCGGTCCGCGCGCGGCCGTGGCCTCGGGAAGCAACTGATGGAAGCGGCGCTGGCCGAGGTCGGCGACGAGGGCTGCGTGCTCGACTCGCAGGAGCACCTCGCCGACTTCTACCGCGCCTTCGGCTTCCGTCCCACCGGCCCCGCCTACGACTGGGACGGCGTCCCGCACGTGCCGATGCGCCGCGACGGTCGCTGACCCGCGCCCGCTGCAGCGTTCCGGCGGCGTTGACGCACCGTGTTCCGCCTCGTACCCCCGGTTGCGGAATACTCCGTCCGAACGAGCACGGAGACGTTGTGAGCGGAGCGAGGTAGGCAGATGACGGAGGACCCGACGCGGGCGACCGCACGTCCGGGCTCACCCCTGCACGGCAGTGTGGGCCCGGCCGATCCGCATGCCGACCCGGCCACCGACCCGGCGATGCAGCCCGTTCGTGTCCCGGAGCCGGAGAGCCCCACGGTGCCGACCCCGACCGGGGGTTCGAGCACCCCCGACCCGGTACCGGGCCCGGCGGTCACGCGCACCCGCACCGGCGGGCTGTGGACCGGCCTGATCCTGTCCTCGGTGGTCCTGCTGTTCCTGCTGATCTTCATCCTGCAGAACAACGCCCCGGTGCAGATCAACTTCCTGGTCTGGACGGGCACGCTCCCGACGGGCGTGGCGCTGCTCCTCGCCGCGATCGCCGGCCTGCTGCTCGTGGCGATCCCGGGCGGACTGCGCATCCTGCAGCTACGCCGGGCGGCACAGCGCGGCGGCCGCCGCACGATCTGACCCACCCCGCGAGTCGCCCGTTTCGGGTGCGCGAGTCGCCCGGTTCGGTCCCGGCACGACAAAGGCGCGGCACCCCCTCGGGGATGCCGCGCCTTCGACGTGGTGAAGCGGGGTCAGGCGGCCGCGTCGCGCCTGCGTCCGCGCGAACCGGAGCGGCCGGCCGACGGGCGTCCGCCCTGGCCTCCCGCACGGACCGCGCCGCCGCGCGAGCGCCTGCTGCTGCCGCGCGGGTTCTGCGCGGGCTTGGGCGGCTCGACGATCGGCACACCGGACGGAGTGCGCGCCCCGGTGATCCGGCCCAGCGCGTCGTCGCCCGGGTAGACCTCGGTGTGGGTGGCGCGGACGCCCGCGAGGCGGGTGAGCCGCTCGACGTCACGCCGCTCGGGCGGGGTGACCATCGTGACGACCGTGCCGGAGTCGCCCGCGCGAGCGGTGCGGCCGGCCCGGTGCAGGTAGTCCTTCGGGTCGGTGGGCGGGTCCACGTGGACGACGAGGCTGACGTCGTCGATGTGGATGCCGCGCGCCGCCACGTCGGTGGCCACGAGTACCGGCGTGTTGCCGTCCTTGAAGTCGGAGATCGCGCGGTTGCGCGCGTTCTGCGCCTTGCCGCCGTGCAGCGCGCCGGCGTTGATGCCGTCGCGTCGCAGCGTCTTGACCAGCCGGTCGACGCCGTGCTTGGTGCGCACGAAGAGGATCGTGCGGCCGTCGCGGGCGGCGATCTCGGTGACGATCCGCGGCTTGTCGGGCGTGTCGACGATGAGCACGTGGTGATCCATCGTCGACACCTGTGCGGTGGCCGAGGCGACCGACTGGGTGACCGGGTCGGTCAGGTACTGGCGCACCAGCGCGCCGACGGCGCCGTCGAGCGTGGCCGAGAACAGCAGCCGCTGCCCGCCGGCCGGGGTGAGGTCGAGGATCTTGCGGACCTGGGGCAGGAACCCCATGTCGGCCATCCGGTCGGCCTCGTCGATCGCGGTGACCGTGACCTCGGAGAGGTCGCAGGTCCGCTGCGTGGTGTGGTCGGTGAGCCGCCCCGGCGTGGCGACGAGCAGGTCGACGCCGCGCTGGAGCTCGGCGGCCTGCCGGTTGAACGACATGCCACCGACCACCGAGGTGGTGGAGAGACCGAGTGCCTTGGCGAACGGCGTCAGCGCGTCGACGACCTGCTGCGCCAGCTCACGGGTGGGGACGAGGACGAGACCGCGGGGACGCCGGGCCTGTGCGCGGCCACCGGCGAGCCGGGACAGCAGCGCGAGACCGAAGGCCAGCGTCTTGCCGGAACCAGTCTGGCCGCGGCCGAGCAGGTCGCGGCCCGCGATCGTGTCGGGCAGCGTCGCCGCCTGGATCGGGAACGGCTCGGTGAAGCCGTTGGCGGCCAGCGCACGGACGATCGGCTCGGGCAGCCCGAGCTCGGCGAACGTGGGCATGCCGGCCTCGGGGACGGTCCACAGCACCTCGGGGGGTGCGGCGGCGAGAACGGGGCGGTCCTGCGAGCCGCGGGAGCGGTCACGGTTGGAGCGGGGGCGACCGCCGTCGGAACGACGGGGGCGCGGGTTCGCCGAGAACTGGGCACGGCGAGGGGACGGGGATGTCAAACGAACCTCCGGGACGTGGCACGTCGCACGGAGAAGCAGCGCCGAGATGACGGCGGCTGAGATCTCAGAGACGAGCCCGGGCGCATCCATGCGCCCTGGTGGGTGAAGCGGGTGCGCCCGATTAGGGGCCAGGTTGGCCGGGCGCTCGCGGTGAAGCGTAGCGGAGTACCGGCCGACCCGGATCTGCCCGGGCCTAGTGTTCCGACGCTCCCGCGCCGGGTGGCATTCCCAGCTCGACGTGCAACTCGTCGAGGAGACCGGAGGGCCCGACGTGCGGCGGCAGGCCGTGCGCGACGAACCAGTCGGCGATCCGCTGCACGTCGCGGGCCAGGAAGGTGGGCCCCTGTGGGTTGCCGACCACGTCCACGACCTGCGGAAGGTCGATGAGAACGAGCCTCCCGTCGTGCACCAGGAGGTTGTAGGCCGACAGGTCGCCGTGGGTGAGCCCGTGGCGGGCCAGCCCCAGCAGTGCGTCGACCAGTTGGTGCCACAGATCACACAGCTGATCGACGTCGGGCCGTAGCTGGGCGAGCCGGGGTGCGGCCGCGCCGTCGGTCCCGACGAACTCGAGCAGCAGTTCCGTGCCGCTCAGCTGCACGGGATAGGGCACTGCCACCCCGTCGGACCACAGCCTGCCGAGCGCGGCGAACTCGGCCGCCGCCCACTGGCCGGCCAGCACGTCGCGGCCGAAGGTCGTCCGGTTCGCCATCGCCCTCATCTCGCGGGAGCGGCGCACCCGACGGCCCTCCAGGTAGCCGGAGTCGCGGTGGAACAGGCGGTGCTCGGCACTGCGGTACCGCTTCGCCGCCATGAGGACACGGCGGTCGGCGCCGGGCACGAAGCGCTCGACCAGGTGCACGTCGGCCTCCTTGCCGGTCTTCAGCACGCCGAGCTCCGCGTCGACCGCGGCGTGCTCGGTGACCACCCAGCACGGCCACGGTTCCGGGCCGTGGTCGGCGCCGTCCCATGTGGACCATCGTTCGCCGACGGGCGGCCCGTCGGGATCGGCGCCCGCACGCTCGTCGAGGGAGGTGATGTCGATGCGGCCGCTGCGGTGGCGGATACGGCCGTGAGAGGTGTCGTCGTCGTCGAAGCGGCGCCGCCGCCGGCGGGACGGTTCGGGGTGGTACTCGGGGTCGCGCAACGCGAGGTCTCCTGTGGACAGGCGCCCCGCGGCAGGAGTCAGCGCGGGGCGGGGATCGGACGGGGGCGGGCCACGTCCCGGGCGGCGATCGACATGACGCACCTCCTCCTGTCCTTCAGGCCGGTCCTCCGGCTGCTCGGCGGCCAGCGTGCTGCACGCGCGCCCGACGGCGCAACGGATTAAGCCTGCCGGCGGTGATCAGGCCGGAAGGATGATCTCCAGGGTCGTGGGGCCCGGGCGTTCCACCTGCATGCCGGCGCGCCGGGCGACGGTGGCCAGGCCTGCGGCGTCCGTCGGCTCCGCCCGGGTGCCGGCCAGCAGCCGGGCGAGCCTGCCCTTGTGTGCCTTGTTGAAGTGGCTCACCACGCTGCGGGTGCCGTCCGCTCGCTCGGCGAGCACGGTGACCGTCACCGCCCCGGGCACCCGGCCCAGCGCGGCGTACGACCCGGACCGCAGGTCGACGACCAGTTCCTCCGCGGCGATCCCGGCGAGCACCGGCTCCAGCACCGGCTTCCAGCGGGCGGCGAGCGTGGGACGGCCGGGCAGTGCCGAGCCCGCCGAGAGGCGGTAGGCCGGCACGGGGTCGTCCGCGCGGAGCAGGCCGAACAACGCCGACCCGACGGCCAGGCGGGCCCTGGCCCGGGCGGCCGCGGTCCCGCGCAGCGAGCCGGCGTCGAGGGCGTCGTAGAGCACGCCGGTGTAGCGGTGCAGCGCGGGCATCGTCGCGGAGGTGAACAGCGCGGCGTTGCGGGCCACCTCGGCGTCCTGCTTGGCCGAGAGGCCCAGTGCGGTGCGGGAGGCCGCCACGTCCCCGGCCAGCTCGACGAGGTCGTGCGCGAGCTCCTTGCGCACCTGGTCGAGCTCGGGGTACGGCAGCACGTCCAGCCGCAGGGGCGGACCGTCGCCGCCGTCGACCTTCGTCTCCGACGGGGGTAGCAGGACGAGCACGAGTCGAGGGTAGTGCCGAGAAACGCGGGCCACCCCACGAGCAGGCGAGCCGCCCGAGCGGGACCCGGTGACCGAAGATCCACATGTGGGTGACCTGCTGACTCCCGGGTTGTGCGCAGATGACGCCCGCATTACGGTCCACCGCGTGATCTGCCTCGTGGCGCGCCGGCATGTGGACTTCATGCGGGTCACGAGCGCGGCCTGTACCAGCCGCTGACTCGGCCCCCGGCGACCTTCGGTCGCACTCTCGACACCACCCGACTCCAGGGAGAGAACTGTGTCCGACACCCCTGACCCGACCGCCTCCTGGTCCTTCGAGACGAAGCAGGTGCACGCTGGCGCCACCGCCGACCCGACCACCGGTGCGCGCGCGACCCCGATCTACCAGACCACGTCCTACACGTTCCGCGACACCGAACACGCCGCCGCGCTGTTCGGGCTCACCGAGCTGGGCAACATCTACACGCGGATCATGAACCCCACCCAGGACGTCCTCGAGCAGCGCGTCGCCGCGCTCGAGGGTGGCATCGCGGCCGTCGCGTTCGCCTCGGGGCAGGCCGCCCAGACGCTCGCCATCCTCAACATCGCCGAGGCGGGCGACCACCTCGTCTCCAGTGCCTCGCTGTACGGCGGCACGTACAACCTCTTCCACTACACGTTCCCGAAGCTCGGCATCGAGGTCTCGTTCGTCGACGACCCCGACGACCTCGACGCGTGGCGCGCCGCCGTCCGTCCGAACACGAAGCTGTTCTACGCCGAGACCCTCGGCAACCCGCGCGGCAACGTGCTCGACGTCCGCGCCGTCGCCGACGCGGCGCACGAGCTGGGACTCCCGCTGATCGTCGACAACACGGTGCCGACGCCGTACCTGCTGCGCCCGATCGAGCACGGCGCCGACATCGTCGTGCACTCGGCCACGAAGTTCCTCGGCGGTCACGGCACCGCGATCGGCGGCGTCGTGGTCGACTCCGGCAACTTCCCGTGGGGTGAGCACGCCGACCGTTTCCCCGGTCTGACCACTCCGGACCCGAGCTACCACGGCCTCAACTACTGGGATGCGCTGGGCCCGCAGTCCTACATCATCAAGCTGCGCGTCCAGCTGCTGCGCGACCTCGGCCCGGCGATCTCCCCGCAGAACAGCTTCCTGCTCATCCAGGGCATCGAGACGCTGTCGCTGCGCATCGAGCGTCACGTGCAGAACGCGCAGGCTCTCGCCGAGTGGCTGGAGCAGCGCGACGAGGTCGAAAAGGTGCACTACGCCGGGCTACCGTCGAGCCCGTGGTACGAGTTGGGGCAGAAGTACCTGCCGCGTGGAGCCGGGGCAGTTGTCGCGTTCGACATCCGCGGTGGTGTCGAGGCGGGCCGGAGGTTCGTCGACGCCCTGGAGCTGCACAGCCACCTCGCCAACATCGGCGACGTCCGCAGCCTGGTGATCCATCCGGCCAGCACCACGCACAGCCAGCTCTCCGGCGAGGAGCAGCTGGCCACGGGCGTGAGCCCGGGGCTGGTGCGGCTCTCCGTGGGCCTGGAGGGCATCGAGGACCTCAAGGCCGACCTCGAGGCGGGATTCCGGGCGGCCAAGGGAGCGTGAGCACGTCCGTTCTCGACCTACGAATGCCACGGGGTGCACGCAGGAGCGCCCCGTGAGTGTGGTGACGACCGATCTCCCTCCCGCCAGCGGTGCCTGGCGGGAGGGGGACGCCCCGGGCAGGCGGAAGTGGGTGGCGCTCACCGCCCCGCTGCGGCTGGAGTCGGGCGGTGAGCTGCCCGGTGTCCGGCTGGCCTACGAGACGTGGGGAACGCTGAACGCCGACGCGTCCAACGCCGTCCTCGTGCTGCACGCCCTCACCGGCGACAGCCATGTGGCCGGCCCCGCCGGTGAGGGTCACCCCACCGCGGGCTGGTGGGACGACCTGATCGGGCCGGGCCGCGCGCTCGACCCCGCCCACTGGTTCGTCGTGGCGCCCAACGTCGTGGGTGGCTGCCAGGGGAGCACCGGACCGTCGTCACCGGCGCCCGACGGTAGGGCGTGGGGCAGCCGCTTCCCGCTCGTCACCACCCGTGACGCCGTGGCCGCGGAGACCGTGCTGGCCGACGCGCTGGGCATCGAGCGGTGGGCCTGCGTGGTGGGCGGCTCGATGGGCGGCATGCGTGCCGTGGAGTGGGCGGTCGTCGAGCCCGACCGGGTCGAACGGCTGTTCCTCCTGGCCTGCCCGGCCGCCACGTCGGCCGACCAGATCGGATGGGCCGCGCCGCAGCTGGCCGCGATCCGCAGCGACCCGGGCTGGCGGGGCGGCAACTACCACTCCGCACCGCCCGGGCAGGGGCCCCACCTCGGACTGGGCATCGCCCGGCGGATGGCGCACCTGAGCTACCGCAGCCCCTTCGAGCTGTCGGAGCGGTTCGGCCGCGACCCCCAGGTCGGCGAGGATCCGTGGCACGGCGGCCGGTTCGCGGTGGAGTCCTACCTGGACCACCACGCCGAGAAGCTGGTGCGCCGCTTCGACGCGGCGTCCTACGTCCGGCTCACCGAGATGATGAACGCCTATGACGTGGGCCGCGGACGGGGCGGCGTGGCCGCCGCGCTGGCCCGGGTCACCGCGAGGACGCTCGTGGCCGGCATCAGCTCCGACCGGCTGTTCCCCTCCCACCAACAGGCCGAGCTGGCCGCGGGGATCCCGGGCAGTGGACCACTGCGGATGATCGAGTCCCCCTACGGGCACGACGGCTTCCTCATCGAGGCCGCCACCGTGAGCTCACTGCTGACGGAGCTGCTGGTGAGCTGAGTCGCCCCTTCCTGTGTCTCGCCGCTCACGGGGGGATGATCGGGCCGTGAGCTCTCGGCCCTACGTGCTGCTGTCCGTCGCAACCTCGGTGGACGGCTGCATCGACGACCGGTCCGACCAGCGGCTCATCCTCTCCGGCGCGGCCGACCTCGACCGCGTCGACGCCGAGCGGGCCGCGGTGGACGCGATCCTCGTGGGGGCCACCACGGTCCGCCGGGACGACCCGCGCCTGCTCATCCGATCCCCGGAGCGGGTCGCCGCTCGCGTCGCCGCCGGACGCAGCGCCCATCCGCTCCGGCTGACGATCAGCGGCAGCGGGGACCTGGACCCGGCCGCTCGCCTGTTCACCACGGGGCCGCGGGAACGGTTCGTCTACGTGCCCACGGCAGCGGTCGGCGCGGCCCGGGCCCGGCTCGGGGCCGTGGCCACCGTGGTCGGCGCGGGCGACCCCGTCGACCCGAGGCAGATCCTCTCCGACCTCGACGCCCGCGGCGTGCGCAGGCTGATGGTCGAAGGCGGGACAGCGGTGCACACTCTCTTCCTCACCGCCGGTCTGGTGGACGAGATCCACCTCGTCGTGGCGCCGTTCTTCGTCGGCGATCCCGACGCACCGCGGTTCGTCGGCGCCGGGGCGTTCCCACACGACGTCCGGCACCGGATGCGGTTGGCCGAGGTGCGGACCGTGGACGACGTGGTGCTGCTGCGGTACCTGCTGGGAGACACCGATGACGCCAACGGTTGACCGGGCGATGCTGAAGGCCGCGATCGACCTGTCGCGGTGCTGCCCGCCGTCCGACACGGCGTTCTCCGTGGGTTCGTTCGTCACCGCGGCGGACGGGAGGGTCCTCGCCGAGGGGTACTCGCGCCAGCGCGACCCGCACGACCACGCCGAGGAGACCGCGCTCGCCACGCTCGGCGAGGGGTGGCGGGCCGAGCCGGGCACCACCGTCTACACCACTCTCGAACCGTGCAGCGTGCGGGCGTCACGGACGCGGACGTGCACCGAGCTGATCCTCGCGGCCGGGATCGACCGGGTGGTGTTCGCCTGGCGGGAGCCGTCGATCTTCGTCGACTGCGAGGGCGCCGAGTTGTTGCGCGCGGCGGGGCTGGAGGTCATCGAGATGTCCGATCTCGCGGCCGAGGTGCGTGCGGTCAACCGGCATCTGCTGGAGGGGTGAGGGAGCGGGCCGTCCCCTCCGGCGGCGCCGGGCTGCTGTGCAGGGGGAACCGGCAGGACCCTGGCGCCGGGACGTCGCTACCCTTTCCCAGGTGCTGACCCGGATGTCGTCGCTGTTCCTGAGGACCCTGCGCGAGGACCCGGCCGACGCGGATGTGCCGAGCCACAAGCTGCTCGTCCGTGCCGGCTTCGTCCGACGCGTCGCGCCGGGGATCTACTCCTGGCTGCCGCTCGGGCTGAAGGTGCTGCGTGCGGTCGAGCAGGTGGTGCGCGAGGAGATGGACGCCATCGGCGCCCAGGAGATCCACTTCCCGGCGCTCCTGCCGCGTGAGCCCTACGAGGCGACGGGTCGCTGGACCGAGTACGGCCCCAACCTGTTCCGGCTCAAGGACCGCAAGGGAGCCGACTACCTGCTGGGGCCCACCCACGAGGAGCTGTTCACGCAGCTGGTCAAGGGTGAGTACTCGTCCTACAAGGACTACCCGGTGATGCTCTACCAGATCCAGACGAAGTACCGGGACGAGGCGCGGCCCCGGGCCGGCATCCTGCGCGGCCGGGAGTTCCTCATGAAGGACTCCTACTCCTTCGACCTGACCGACGAGGGGCTGTCCGAGTCCTACCGGCGCCACCGCGAGGCCTACGTCAAGATCTTCGACCGGCTCGGGCTGGAGTACGTGATCGTCGCGGCCACCTCGGGGGCGATGGGCGGTTCGGCGTCGGAGGAGTTCCTGGCCGTCGCGCCCACCGGCGAGGACACGTTCGTGCGCAGCCCCGGTGGCTACGCCGCGAACGTCGAGGCCGTCACCACGCCCGCGCCGCCGGAGCAGCCGATCGAGGGCCTGCCCGCCGCGCAGGCGCACCACACGCCCGGCACCCCCACGATCGCCACGCTCGTCGACTTCCTCAACGGTGCCAACGGATCCGGGCCCGACCTCGGCCGCACGTTCACCGCGGCCGACACGCTCAAGAACGTGCTCGTGAAGACGCGCAGGCCGGGCCAGTCGGAGTGGACGCTGCTCGGGGTCGGGGTGCCCGGCGACCGCGACGTGGACATGAAGCGGCTGGAGGCGGCGCTCGAACCCGCCGAGGTCGAACTGCTCGACGAGTCCGACTTCGCGAAGGCCCCGTTCCTGGTCAAGGGCTACATCGGGCCAGGGGCACTCGCCGCCAACGGGGTGCGCTACCTGGTCGACCCCCGGGTCGTGCGGGGCACGGCCTGGGTCACCGGCGCCGACAAGCCCGACCACCACGTCGTCGACCTGGTGTGCGGCCGGGACTTCACCCCCGACGGCACGATCGAGGCTGCCGAGGTGCGCGAGGGTGACCCCGCCCCCGACGGCAGCGGCAACCTCGAGGCGGCCCGCGGCATCGAGATCGGCCACGTCTTCCAGCTCGGCCGCAAGTACGCCGACGCGGCCTCGCTCGACGCACTCGGTCCGGACAGCAAGCCCGTCCGGATCACGATGGGCTCCTACGGCGTCGGCGTGTCGCGGCTCGTCGCGGTGATCGCCGAACAGAGCCACGACGACTCCGGCCTGATCTGGCCGCGGGTGGTCGCCCCGGCCGACGTGCACGTCGTCGTCGCTGGGAAGTCGGAGGAGCTACTGGCGGGCGGGGAGGCGCTGGCCGCCGACCTGGAGACCGCGGGCCTGCGGGTGCTCCTCGACGACCGCAAGGCCTCGCCCGGCGTCAAGTTCGCCGACGCCGAGCTGATCGGCGTCCCGACGATCGTCGTCGTGGGCCGCGGTCTGGCCAACGGGGTGATCGAGGTCAAGGATCGGCGAAGCGGTGAGCGTGTCGAGATACCGCTGAACGGCGCAACAGCGCACCTCGCCGATCTGGTGCAGAAGCAGTAGCAATCGCCCCTAGCGGCACTGCGCTCCGCATGATCGACTGTCCGCGTGTGACGTCGGGCGGTGCGGAGGGCGTGTGTGCGAGAGCACGCCGTCCTCCGTATCGCCCTGAACGCGGTCTGCCGGTGCTCGACGCAGCGGACGCGAGGCTGCGGCACGAGGATCGAGCGGCGCTCCCCACGCGTGACGCTCGGATCCGGAACCGTGCCGCGTCCCTCGGCGTCGGCAGATCGCGCCCCGGCGGTTCCGCGGGAGGAGGTTGACCCGAATGGACTTCGACGCGTTACGGGCCGCCGTCGTGCCCGGCGACGGGGTCGTCGGACGCTGGCCCGGCCTGGTCTGCGTGGCCGACTGCGCGGACCGCGCTGTCCTGCGCCGTCTGCTGGACGTGTGCGCAGGCACCGCCGGTCCGGACCCGGGCCGCACCCTGGCCCGGCGGCTGGCGATGTGGCTCGGTGGCCCGGACGCCCCCAAGGCGGATCTGCGGTTCGGCACCGTCGCGATCACCGGTGACCAGTGGGCGGTGTTCCTGTTCGGCTCGGTCGGGCTGGTCGTCCCCGAGAGCGGCATCGAGCTGTCCGGTGCCCACGCCGCCACCTGGACCGACCGGCTGCTGGCGCGGCAGGCGACCCCCGGGGTGCTCGTGCTCGAGGGCAGCCGGGTCCCGTCCGACCTGGTGGACGGCGTGCACGACCTGCGGTCCGGTGTCGTGCCGGGCGCGGGCGCCGTGCTCGTCCACTCGCGCCGCTCCGCCGGGGGCGACTCCGCGGAGGAGGTCGCGTCGCGGTCACCTGCCGACTCGGCGTGGCCGGACCTCAACGACGTTCCGGTCGAGCTGGAGCGCTCCCCCTGGAACCTGAGCGACGCCGGACCGACGGCAGGCAGCCGGGCGGGCAACCGGCGATCCGCCGATCTGAGCGCGGACGACAGCCCCGCCTGGCACGGGATGCTCGGCGGCAGCGAGGCGCTGGACAGCGATGTGCTGGGCGCGGAGCTGCTGGGCCCCGACATCGGGGACGCCCGCGGTGGTTCCGCCACCGGGCGGACGGCGTCCGGCTCGATCAGCGGTGCCTGGCCCGGCCTGCCGGCGGGAGCCCGCCGGGCCGGTGCCGAGCGGCCCGGCGGCACCCCACCGGGTGCCCGCCGCGGGCGAGCCGGGCGCGTCGGTGCCGGCCGGTCCGGTCTCGGCGCCAACGGCTCGGTACTGCGGGCGGTGGGGAGCCACGACTTCGCGCTGCCCGAATCCGGCGGCAGCGCCGACGGGGAGCGTGACGACGAGTCCGACGGACGAGCGGGGAACGACGCGCCACCAGGTGCGGGCCCCTCCGCCGGCGCGGCCGTCCGCGAGGCCGACGAGGACAACGTCGCTGTCGACTCCCGCGCTTCGGCGGAGGCGGACGTCGTCGGGCTGGGCCCGGACCGGAGCGATGCCGAACGAAAGGGCGCCGACCGGAGCGGCGGAGACCGCCGGAACGGCGCCGAGGCCGGGAAGACCTGCGCCGGTGAGGCCGCCACGCGCTCGTCCGCCGCGGTTGCCGGCCGGGCCGACGCCGGTCACTCCGAGCCCCCGGGCGCCCGAACCAGCAGTGACCGAACCGGCAGCGACAGGCACAGCAGCGAGCGGTCCTCCTCGGACAGCTCGGCCGGCGCCCGGTCGGCCACCGGGCGGTCCGACCGGGCTGACACCGCCTCCACCGCGTCCCGCGCGGCTGAGCCGCAGCGCCCACCGGCGCGCGCCGACTCCGACGGGGCCGATGCGGAACGCCGGGGCCCCGGTTCCGCCGGTTCGCGTGGCGGCGGGGCCGGGTCTGCTGCTCCGGGAGGCGCCGGGACCGGCCGTGCTCCGGCTGCCGCGGGGGCCGACCAGGGCCGTCCGGCAACGGACGCCGGTGACTCGCGTGGTGCCGGGCAGGACCGTACCGGGCAGGGCCGTGCCGCGGCGGCGAACGCCGCGGCGGGTGGCAACGGTGACCGCGCCGCCACCGGCCGTGCCGTCGGCGGGAGCACGGGAACGAGCGGAGCCGACAAGGGCCGTGGGGGTCCCGGGACTGCGGGCGCCGACCGGTCCGGTCCGGGCCGCGGCACCGCGAACCGCGCCCGAGCGGACGACCCACGGGGCGGCGGCGCCGCTCCGGGCGGTGGCCCGAACGGGGCCGGTGCCACCGGGGCCGGGCCGGGGAGAGCAGGGTCCGGCACCACCGGGGCGGGCAGTGCCGGGTCGAACGGCGCGGTCGTCAACGGTGCCGGTTCCAACGGTGCCGGCCCGAACGGTGCCGGTTCCAGCGGGGCCGGCACGAACGGTTCCCGGCTGAACGGGGCCGGATCCAACGGGGCCGCGCCGGCCACCGCGTCTTCCGGCGGGGCCGCGGCGGGCCGGGCGTCGGACCGCAAGGACGCGGGCCGGAGTGCACCGGACCGCGATGCGGCCGGTCGGGGCAACACCGGCCAGCTCGATCCGCGCCGCACCACCGGCGAGTCCGCCGGCAGGGCCGCCAAGAACGGCGCCCCCAGAAACGAACCCGGTAAGAACGGCGCCGGTCAGAATCCCGCCGGTCAGAATCCCGCCGGTCAGAACGGTGCCGCCCCGAACGGCTCCGGTCGGAACGGCGCCGGCCCGAACGGTCCTGCCGATGGGGCCGAGCCGGGACGTGGTGCCGGAGAGCCCGGAGGCACGCGCGACCCGGGGGCCGACGAGGCCGCACCGGGCGGTCTCGCGCCCGTGGCCAAGCTGGTGCCCCGCAACCAGGGCCGCGACGATGCCACCGGCGCCGAGTCCAGTGGTTCGGGCGTTGCGTCGGTGCACCCGCTCGCTCCCGACTCCTCACGGCGGCGCGCCAACGGCGGTTCCACGACGGCGATCCAGTCGGACGCGTGGTTCGCCGCCGCCTCCGACGTGGCGGAAGCCGACGCCGCCCCCCGGGGGAGCGGCCCCCGCCACGGCCGGCCGGAGGAGGACAAGTCGGCAGGCCGGGCCGCGTCCGCCACCGGAACCTCGAAGGTCGCAGCGGTCAGAGCGCAGCCGGAGAGCCCTGCGGAGCAGACGCAGCTGCAGGTCGAGCGGGTCCCCGGCGTCGTGCCACCGGAGCCGTCGAAGCAACCGGCCCGGTCCACCCCCACCGGTGACGCAGCCGCAGAAGAGGCCGGCCCGGGTGGGGCCGACGCACCCCAGGTGCGCGGCCACCTCTGCCCGCGCGGCCATCTCAACGACCCACGCTCACAGTCCTGCCTCACGTGCGGGGTGCGGGTGGAGGACCGCGGTGGCGCGCTCGTCTCCGGTCCGCGCCCGTCGCTGGGCACGCTGATCTTCGACGACGGCGCCACCCACAGCGTCGACAGCGACTACCTCGTGGGCCGGATGCCGGAGGCCGACCCGCGGGTCCGCGCCGGTTCGCTGCGCTCACTCCTCGTCGAGGACCCGTCCGGGGCGGTGTCACGGGCCCACGCCGAGATCCGCGTCAACGGCTGGGACGTGCTGCTCGTCGACTCCGGGTCCCGCAACGGCACGTTCGTGGCCGGCCCGGGCGAGTCGGCCTGGACGGCACTGCCACCACGGCAGTCCCGCTGGCTGGTGGCGGGCACCCGGGTGCGGCTCGGCGGCCGGACGTTCCTGTTCGAGGCACCCCCCGGGGTGCGCTGACCCGTCGCCTCCCCGCGACGGCCGGAGGCCGCCCGCGTCAGATGGTGACCGGCCGGGCGCTGGCCACGATCGCATCGAGCGTGGCCCGGGACGGCGACGGCGGAGCGTCCGGCGGACCGCCGGCGTCGTCCCCGTTCACCAGGAGCACCGCCGTGGCCGGTTTCCCGTCCGTCCCCGTGGTCGGCACGGCGAGCACGAGGACGGTGCCCGCGGTGGCCAGGCACCCGTCGTCCGCCGCGGTTCGCGCCGTCGCCTCCACGAGGCTGCCCTGGACACCTCCCACGTCCACGGAGCGCGCTGCGCCGGCCGTGACGTCCGGCCTGCTGCCGTCGGGCGGCGTGTAGAGGGCCTGTGCGAGACCTTCCGTCAGTGCCGGGACGGAGGTCAGCGCGACCGTCCCCGGCAGCACCGCGCTCGCCACGATCCCGCGGACGAAGGACCGGCCGCCGCACGCGTACTCGGGGCCGCGCGCCACACCCGTGAAGTCGAGCCCGAAGGGGTTGGTCAGCGGGTCCCCGCCCTGCGTCCAGTCGGTCGGGACGTCATAGCTGAGGATGGGGGTCTGGATCACGGCCACGGGTCCGCCGCCTGCCGCGCCCGTGCCCGACCCGATCAGCAGGTAGGTGCCGACACCGAGACCGGCGAGCAGCACGGCTCCCACGGCCACGAGCGCGATGAGCGTCCCCCGGCTGCGCCGGGGCGGACCGGTGGGTGGAACCGGCGGGCCGCTCCCGGGCCACGGCTGCTGGCCGGGAGCCGGTGGCCACGACCCTCCGGCCCGTCCCGCAGACGGCGCCCCCGGCGACGGCGCGGGCCCGGCCCAGGGCGCGCCAGCGGCAGGCGGTGGTGGCGGAGCTGCCCACGGTGCCGGTGGGGTGGGCGGCCCCCACGCGACGGCCTCGGGCGGTGGCGGTGGCGCGTCCACCGCGGGCAGGCCCCACGGCGCGGTCTCGGGGGCCGCGGTGGGTGGCGCGGTCCACGCGGTGGCTTCGGTGGTGGGGTCCGGATCCGTCTTCGGCGGCGCGCTCCACGGGTTGGTGTCCGGCGCGGTCGGCGGCGACGGCGGCGGCGTCCACGGGGACGCCTCGGTGGGGGCTTCCGCCGCGGGTGGCGGCGTCCAGGGCGAGCTGTCGGGCGTCGTCCTCGCCGGCGGCGGTGGCGATGACGGTGGCGGCGTCCACGGGGACGCCTCCGGTGCCGGGTCGGGCCCCGCGTCCGTGGTCAGCGGCGAGCTCCACGGGTTGGTGTCCGGTGCGGCGTCCGCACCGGGGTCCGGCGGCAGCCGGCGGGTGACGGGTTCCGATGGCGCCGTCCGGTCGGACTGCCGGTTGTCGGGCCCGGGCTGTGGCGGCTGCGGTCCACCGTTCGTCGTCACGGATCAAGGGTAGATGGCGGCCGCTGCGCTCAACCCGTCAGGAACGACAGCCGCACCGACCGGACGGGATTGTCGCCGTTGGTGTCGACGAGACAGACCGACTGCCACGTGCCGAGCGCTGGGCGGCCGTCGAGAATCGGCACGGACACCGACGGCGCGATGATCGCAGGCAGGACGTGGTCGCGGCCGTGCCCCGGGCTGCCGTGCCGGTGCCCCCACCGGTCGTCCGCGGGGAGCAGGTCACGCAGCGCGGCGAGCAGGTCGGAGTCACTGCCTGCGCCCGTCTCGATCACGGCGAGGCCCGCCGTCGCGTGCGGAACCCACACGTTCAGCAGGCCGTCACGGGCGCCGGTCGAGCGAAGGAAGGCGGCGATCTCGTCTGTCAGGTCCACCACGGTCTCCCGGGAGCCGGTGCGGATCTCGATCAGCTGACTGTCCATGCTCGTAGTGTCCCGCGTCATGCGCAGTGCATTCGGCCAGGAGTTCGACGTCCCCGACGGTTACCTCAACACGGCAGGCATCGGCATCCCCTCCACGGCGGCCGCCGACGCCGTCGAGTCCGCGGTACATGACTGGCGCACGGGTGCCGGCCGGCCCGGCGACTTCGAGCAACCGGTTCAGCTGGCTCGCGCCGCCTTCGCCGAGCTCGTGGGGGTGGATGTGGAGCGGGTGGCGATCGGCTCGGCGGTGTCCGAGCTCGTCGGGTTGGTGGCCGCGAGCGTGCCCGACGGGACGCGGGTGCTCGTCGCGTCGGGGGAGTTCACCAGCGTCAGCTGGCCCTTCGCGGCCCAGTCCGCCCGTGACGTGACCGTCACGGTGGCCGAGCCTGCTGAGCTGGGGGAGCGGGCCGCCGACCACGACCTCGTCGCGGTCAGCGTCGTCCAGTCCGCCGACGGCCGGGTCGCCGACCTCGACGCTCTGCGGGCCGCCCGGGCGAGCGGCACCCGCGTGCTGCTCGACGCGAGCCAGTCCCTCGGCTGGTTCGACGCCGACCTCAGCTGGGCCGACGTCGTCGTGGCCGCCGCCTACAAGTGGCTGTTGAGCCCACGGGGAGTGGCGTGGATGGCGGTGCGGCCCGAGCTGGAGCTCGTGCCGGCGTCAGCGGGGTGGTACGCCTCCGCCGACCGCTGGGCGGACATCTACCGCATGCCGATGCGGCTCGCCCCGGATGCGCGGTCCCTCGACACGTCGCCCGCCTGGTACTGCCACGTCGGTGCCGCCGTCGCCCTGCCCTGGCTCGCCGGGCTCGACCGGTCGGCCGTGCACGCCCACTGCGTCGGGCTCGCCGACCGGTTCCGCGCGGCGCTGGGAATGGAGCCTGCCGGGTCGGCGATCGTCGCCGTCCGCACGCCGGAGGCGATGGAACGGCTGACCGCGGCCGGGATCGCGGCCAGCGGCCGCGCCGGGGCGGCCCGGCTGGCGTTCCACCTCTACAACACCGAGGCCGACAGCGCCCGCGCCCTGGCGGCCCTCACCTGACGAGTCCTGGGTCAGGGCTGGCCCGGGAAGATCGGGATCGCGGGAGGAGTCCTGACGACCACCCGCCACCGGGCGCAGCGGAGCGTGCCCGAGCTGAGGGCGGCGATCGAGGCCTGGCGCAGCTGGCGGTCGGTGGTGTGCTCCACCACCGAGCGCCACGCGGCGAGCGCGTCGGTCTCCGCCACCACGGCCAGCGCGGCCGCGGACGGACCGTCCACCACCGGCTGGGGCGTGTGGTACGCGGGCTGGGCCGACACCGGTTGCGCCCCGTACAGGCTGAGGGTCTGCTCGACCGCACCGCGCAGCTTCCGGTGCGCGTCGGCGTCGGCGTCGGCCTGCGTGATCTGGTCGGGCGGCAGGAACGCGGTGATGAGGGTGTAGCACCACAGCGCGGCGTGCTCGGCCGCGAGGGCGTTCTGCAGTGCGGCCATGGCCGCCTTGTCGATCTTGGGGCCACCGGGCGGGGGCTCCGGGGCGTTCATCGCTCTCATCCGAGCACCTCGGCGTACGCGGCGCAGCACGCCGCCACCGAGGCGACGAGCCCGACGCGGTCGACCGGCAGGGTGAGTGCCGCGCCTGCCGCCGCCTGACCGGAGGCGGCCGTGGCGGCGCGCACCTGAGCCAGGGTGACGGTCGAGGCCGGGCGGGCCGGCGGTGTGGTGGGCCGCACCGGGGCCCGGTCCGGGTCGGCGCGGGCCACCTCGGCCTCGAGGGCCACCGCGTGCGCGGTGCGGGCGTCGGCCAGCGGGCGCACCCGGTCGGCGAGGGCGGGGGATGCGGCCACGGCCGCGGCGGCCAGCGCGGCGTCGCTGCGGGCGGCGTCGGCGAGCGCGATCAGCGGGTCGGGCCCGTCGCCCGCGCCGTCTCCGATCGAGCAGCCGGCCAGTGCGGGAGGTAGCAGCAGGAGTCCGGCGAGCACCCGACGACGGCTGATCCCGGGCTGTGACGCCGGCCCGGACGGTGCTCTCACGACTTCTCCTCACCCTGCTCGCCGCACGCCCATCCTGCCAGGCCGCTGCCATGGCGCGGCGCGATACCCTGGCAAACCCACCGCACCCGTGAAGCGGCATCCGCCGCAGTGCCGCGTACGCGGTGAACCGAACGAGCAGGAGTCACGATGCCCTCCCCCCGCCCCGCGCAGGATGCCGGGCAGCCGCCCGAGCAGCTGCACGGCGTGCTGGAACCGATCGTCCGCGAAGCCGGGTTCGAGCTGGACCAGCTCGACGTGCGTGCCGCGGGCCGTCGTCACACCATCAAGGTCGTGGTGGATTCCGACTCCGGCATCGGGCTCGACGACATCGCGCATCTGTCCCGGCTCTTCTCGGTCGAGCTGGACCAGCACGAGCACCTCATCGGCGGCTCCTACACGCTCGAGGTCACCTCGCCGGGCGTGGACCGCCCACTCACCGGCGCCCGCCACTGGCGGCGCGCCCATCTGCGCCAGGTTGCCGTCCGCACCCGCGATGGCGCCACGTTCACCGGGCGGGTCGGCCGGGCAGGCGAGGACGCGGTCACGCTCCTCGTCGACGGCGAGCTGCGCGAGCTGCGTTACGCCGACGTGGACCACGCCGGTGTGCAGGTGGAGTTCCGGCCCGCACCCGAGGCCGAGCTGCAGCTGCTGCAGGGGGCGTCCGAGCCACCTCAGGAGGACACGGCATGAACGTCGACATCGCGGCGTTGCGCACCATCGAACGGGAGAAGGACATCCCGTTCGAGACGGTCATCGAGGCCATCGAGACCGCGTTGCTCACCGCCTACAAGCACACCGACGGGCACCAGGCGCACGCCCGCATCGACATCGACCGCAAGACCGGCGCGGTGCGGGTCATGGCGCAGGAGATGGGCCCGGACGGGGCCGTCGACTCCGAGTGGGACGACACCCCCGAAGGCTTCGGCCGCATCGCCGCCACCACGGCCCGCCAGGTGATCGTGCAGCGGCTGCGCGACGCCGAGCACGAGCGCACCTACGGTGAGTTCGCGGCGAAGGAGGGCGAGATCGTCGCGGGCGTCATCCAGCGCGACGCGCGGGCCAACGCCCGCGGTGTGGTGATCGTGCAGCTGAGCGGCCAGACCGAGGGCATGCTGCCGCAGGCGGAGCAGGTGCCGGGCGAGCGGTACGACCACGGGTCGCGGATCCGCTGCTACGTGTTCGGCGTGACCCGGGGAATGCGCGGGACGCAGATCATGTTGAGCCGAACGCATCCCAACCTCGTGCGCAAGCTGTTCGCCCTCGAGGTCCCGGAGATCGTCGACGGGTCGGTGGAGATCGTCGCGGTGGCCCGGGAGGCAGGCCATCGGTCCAAGATCGCGGTCCGCTCGACCGTGCCGGGAGTCAACCCCAAGGGTGCCTGCATCGGGCCCGTCGGGGCCCGGGTGCGGGGCGTGATGAGCGAGCTGGCCGGAGAGAAGATCGACATCATCGACTGGTCCGAGGACCCCGCGACGTTCGTCGGCAATGCACTGTCGCCGTCGAAGGTGGTGTCGGTCACGGTTCTGGACGCCCGCACCAAGACCGCGCGGGTCGTGGTGCCCGATTTCCAGCTCTCACTGGCCATCGGCAAGGAAGGTCAGAACGCCCGGTTGGCGGCCCGGCTCACCGGGTGGCGCATCGACATCCGCAGCGACGCCGACCCCCGCGGGGCAGTGGACGCCCCCGAGTCGGAGTCGGTCGGCTGAGCCGCGGCGTACCCGGCGAGGGCGATACGCACAACGGTGCTGCGCTACACTCCACCACGGCCCACACTTCGGGTTTGGCTCCCGCTCGTCCGATCCCCGCTCCGGATCTCCGATCTGTGGCGGGACCTGTTCGGACCTGCATAGGATGCCGGAGCCGATCAGCGGCCGACGGTCTGTTGCGGGTCGTCGTGGTGGCCGGGGTACTCACCCCGGACCCACGGCGACGGCTCCCCGGACGGGGTGCATGGCTGCACCCGGTTCCGGAGTGCCTGGACCGTGCCGAGCGGCGCTCGGCGTTCCCGCGGGCGTTACGCGTCCGGGGTCCGCTGGACACCGGTGCGGTGCGGTCCGAAATCGAAGGTGGGGGTCTGAGCGAGCACGCGAACGATGCAGTGCGGATGGGCAGTACCGCGAGCGGGGCCCGGGAAAGACCCGGGTCCGTCACACGAGGAAGCAAGGTCGACCCGTCATGAGCCAGTCGTGAAGATCGCACCATGAACGTGCTTCGACACTAGGTTCGAGGTCGAGCGGAAACCGCCGCCGGCCTCCGATAAACAAGGAGTGCAGTGGCAGGCAAGGCCCGCGTGCACGAGCTCGCCAAAGAGCTCGGCGTCAGCAGCAAGCAAGTCCTGAGCAAGTTGCAGGATCTCGGCGAGTACGTGAAGTCCCCGTCCTCGACCGTCGAGGCCCCCGTGGCCCGGAAACTTCGCGAATCCATGTCCAACGGCGACTCCGGTGGCCGTCGCTCCGGCGGCAGGCCGCGGCCCGGGGGTTCTGCTCCCAGCCCGTCAGGGGTTCCGCCGCGCCCGGCGCAGCCCTCGGGCGGCGCTCCGGTGCCCGGCCCGCGCCCGCAGCCGGCCGCCCCGGCGGCGTCCGCGCCGGCGCCGTCCTCGACCGGGTCGCAGGACCGTCCGCGGCCCAGTGGCCCGCGTCCCGGCCCTCGGCCCGGACCGTCGGTCGTGCCGTCCCGGCAGGAGCCGGAGCGCAGCCAGCCACAGCAGCCCGCCGCGCAGGCCCCGGCCGCGCAGGCTCCGGCTGCCCAGGCCCCCGCCGCGCAGGCTCCGGCCGCTTCGGCACCGGCGCAGCCGGCCACCCGGCCGGCACCCGGTCCCGCGCCGCAGCGGCCCGCACCCGGCCAGCCCGCGCGTCCGCAGCCCGGTTCGCAGGGCCCGGCAATGCCCGGTCAGCAGCGGCCCGCCGCCGCCGACCCGAGCACTGTCGTGCCGCCGCGGCCGAGCGGCCCGCGTCCCGGCCCGCGCACGCCCCGGGTGGGCAACAACCCGTTCGGTGTCGGCTCCGGCGCCCCGCCGCGTCCGGCCCCGCCGCGTCCCGGCCCGCCCGCTCCCGGGCAGCCCCCGGCACAGGGCGGCGGCCAGGGTCAGGGGCAGGGTCCGGCTCAGGGCGGCCCCGCCCAGGGCGGTCCCCGTCCCGGTGGGCCCCGTCCCTCGGCCCCGCGTCCGGGTGAGCCCGGCCGCGCAGGCCCGCGTCCCCCGTCGCCCGGCAACATGCCTCCGCGTCCGAACCCCGGCATGATGCCGGCGCGTCCGGCCGCAGGTCCCGGTGGCCGTGGTGGTCCCGGTGGCCGTGGTGGTCCCGGTGGTCCCGGTGGTCGTCCCGGTGGTCCGGGCGGACGTCCGGGTGGTCCCGGTGGTCGTCCCGGTGGCGGTGGCGGTGGCTTCCGTCCCGGTGGCGGTGGCCCCGGTGGTCCCGGTGGCGGTGCTCCCGCGGGTGGCGGTTTCCGTCCCGGCGGTGGCGGTGGCGGTCGTCCTGGTGGCGGCGGCGCTCGCGGTCGCGGTGGAGCTGCAGGTGCCTTCGGTCGTCCCGGTGGACCGGCCCGCAAGGGTCGCAAGTCGAAGCGGCAGAAGCGCCAGGAGTTCGACTCGATGCAGGCTCCCTCGGTCGGCGGCGTCCGCCTGCCGAAGGGCCACGGCGAGACGATCAAGCTCCCGCGTGGGGCTTCGCTCACCGACTTCGCCGACAAGATCAACGCCAACCCGGCCGCGCTGGTGCAGGTGCTGTTCCACCTCGGTGAGATGGTCACCTCCACGCAGTCGGTGTCCGACGAGATCCTCGAGCTGCTCGGCAGCGAGATGAACTACGCCGTGCAGGTCGTCAGCCCGGAGGAGGAGGACCGCGAGCTGCTCGACAGCTTCTCCATCTCCTACGGCGAGGACGCCGGCGGCGAGGAGGACCTGGTCATCCGGCCGCCGGTCGTCACCGTCATGGGTCACGTCGACCACGGAAAGACGCGCCTGCTCGACACGATCCGCAAGGCCAACGTCATGGAGGGCGAGGCAGGCGGCATCACGCAGCACATCGGTGCCTACCAGGTGGTCACCGAGCTCGAGGGCTACGAGCGGCCCATCACGTTCATCGACACCCCGGGCCACGAGGCGTTCACCGCCATGCGTGCCCGCGGTGCCAAGTCGACCGACATCGCGGTCATCGTGGTCGCGGCCGACGACGGCGTGATGCCGCAGACGGTGGAGGCGATCAACCACGCCCAGGCGGCCGACGTGCCGATCGTGGTCGCGGTCAACAAGATCGACAAGGAGGGGGCCAACCCCGCCAAGATCCGTCAGCAGCTCACCGAGTACGGACTGGTCGCCGAGGAGTACGGCGGCGACACGATGTTCGTCGACATCTCGGCGCGCGAGAACATCAACATCGACCAGCTGCTCGAGGCGATCCTGCTCACCGCCGACGCCTCCCTCGACCTCCGGGCCAACCCCGCCATGGAGGCGCAGGGCGTCGCGATCGAGGCCCACCTGGACCGCGGTCGCGGTCCGGTGGCCACGGTGCTGGTGCAGCGCGGCACGCTCCGGGTCGGCGACTCGGTGGTCGCGGGCGACGCCTCCGGGCGCGTCCGGCGGATGTTCGACGAGCACGGCGAGGACGTCATCGAGGCGTACCCGTCGCGTCCGGTGCAGGTCATCGGGTTCACCTCGGTGCCAGGCGCCGGCGACACGTTCCTCGTCGTCGACGAGGACCGGGTGGCTCGCCAGATCGCCGACCGGCGCCGGGCCCGCGAGCGCAACGCCGAGCTGGCGTCGCGTCGCAAGCGGGTCAGCCTGGAGGACCTGGACGCCGCGCTCAAGGAGACCAACCAGCTCAACCTCATCATCAAGGGCGACAACTCGGGAACGGTCGAGGCCCTCGAGGACGCGTTGTTGCAGCTGGAGGTCGGCGAGGACGTGGAGCTGCGGGTGATCCACCGAGGTGTCGGTGGCATCACCGAGGGCGACATCAACCTCGCCATCGCCGACAACGTCATCGTCCTGGGCTTCAACGTCCGGGCCGAGGGCAAGGCCACGGAGCTGGCCAACCGCGAGGGCGTGGAGATCCGGTACTACTCCGTGATCTACCAGGCCATCGAGGACATCGAGAAGGCCCTCAAGGGCATGCTCAAGCCCGAGTTCGAAGAGGTCGAGCTGGGCCGGGCCGAGGTCCGCGAGGTCTTCAAGTCCTCGCGCGTCGGCACGATCGCCGGTTGCCTCGTGATGTCCGGCACGATCCGGCGCAACGCGCGGGGCCGGCTGCTGCGCGACAGCGTGGTGATCGCGGACAACCTGCCGGTCAGCTCGCTGCGGCGGTTCAAGGACGACGTGGTCGAGGTCCGCGAGGGCTTCGAGTGCGGCTTCACCCTCGGTAACTACAGCGATATCAAGGTCGGCGACGTCGTCGAGACCTTCGAGATGCGCGAGAAGCCGAGGAACTGACGCGACGCGGGGGGACCGGTTCGCCGGTCCCCCCGCGGCGTTCACCGGATGATCGTGGAGACCCCCATGTTCGTCGGAGCGCTGGAACTGGACGTCCTCCTGGGGGACGTCCATTCCCTCAAGGAGAAGCGGTCGGTGGTCCGGCCCGTGCTGGCCGAGCTGCGTCGCAAGTTCGAGGTGGCTGTCGCCGAGGCGGGCCACCTCGACCTGCACCGGCGTGCCCTGCTCGGTGTCAGCTGCGTGGCGGCCGACCACGGGCATGTCACCGAGGTGCTCGACCGGTGCGAGCGGCTCGTGGCCGCCCGTCCCGAGCTCGAGCTGCTGTCGGCCCGGCAGCGCATGCTGGGCCCCGACGACGACGAGTCGTAAGACCTAGAGGAGCACGTGATGGTGGACCAGGCCCGCGCCCGCCGGCTGGCCAAGCGGATCTCGCAGATCGTGGCCGCCGCCCTGGAACACGAGGTCAAGGACCCGCGTCTGAAGATGGTGACGATCACCGACACCCGGGTCACGGGTGATCTTCGGGAGGCCACGCTCTACTACACGGTGCTGGGTGAGACGGTCGACGCCGATCCCGACACCGCAGGCGCCGCCGCCGCGCTGGCGAGCGCCACCGGCGTCCTGCGCTCCCTGGTGGGGGCGGGCACCGGCATCCGCCACACGCCGTCGCTCGCGTTCGTGCCCGACCAGGTGCCCGACGAGGCTCGTCGCATGGAGGAGCTTCTGGCCCGCACGCGGGAGTCCGATGCCGAGGTGGCCCGGCTCGCGGCGGGCGCCCGTCCGGCAGGCGATCCCGACCCCTACCGCACCCCTCGCGAGCGAGCCGAGGAGGAGTGATCGCACGGGGCGGCCCCCGCGGCGACGGGGCAGGGGTGGCGAGTTCCCTCGACGCCTCGGTCGTGGCTGCGGCGGCGTTGCTGGCGGGAGCGCGGGACGTCACCCTGCTGGCTCATGTGAACCCGGACGCCGACTCTCTCGGGAGCGCGCTGGCTCTGGGCATCGCGATGCGGCGCCGTGGCGCCGCGGTCCGGGTGTCGTTCGCGACGCCGGAGCAGGTGCCCGAGACACTCCTCCCGCTGGACGTGCTGGGGCTGGTGGTCACCCCGGACCAGGTGCCGGTCGCGTCCGAGGTGCTGGTGGCCTGCGACGCCGCCGAGCCCTCCCGGCTCGGAAGCCTGGTGACCCGGCTGGACGACGCCGGTTCGTCGATCATGATCGACCACCACGCGTCCAACCCGGGGTTCGGCGACGTGCAGGTGCTGGACCCGGGGGCGGAGGCCACGGTCGTGCTGGTCCACCGGATGCTCCTCGCGATGGGGGAGCCGCTCGACGCCGACATCGCCCGCTGCCTGTACGCCGGGCTGGTCACCGACACCCGTGGTTTCCGCACGGCGGGTGAGGCGGCGCACCGCATGGCGGCCGACCTCCTGGCCGCCGGGGTGGATGCCGAGGCGGTGGTGGGGCCGCTCATGGACACCCACCCCTACGCATGGCTGGACACGTTGGGCAAGGTGCTGCAGAGCGTGGTGCTGGAGCCGGACGCGGCCGGGGGCCTGGGCCTGGTGCACACGTGCGTCTCGTTGGCCGACACCACCCGCTTCCGCGTCGAGGAGATCGACAGCGTCGTGGACCTGCTCCGCACCAGCGCCGAGGCCGAGGTGGCCGCTGTGCTGAAGGAGGTGGGTCCCCGACGCTGGACCACCTCGCTGCGGTCGAAGGGACGCGTCGACGTGGCCGCGGCGGCGGGGCTGCTCGGCGGGGGTGGCCACCGCGCCGCCGCGGGATTCAGCCGGGACGGCACGAGGGCCGAGGTGCTCGCCGCCCTCCGGAACGCGCTGGAGACGTTCGACGCGGTGGAACGCCCGGCCTGAGCCGTTCCTTCTGCCGCGCTGACGGTGGCCGCCCTGCGCGGCGGCCGGTCATCGTCCGGCGGGAAGCCCTCATCGAGTAGATCGAGTAGTCCCAAGGTGCAGATGATCTGCATGTCGATCGATCATCGGCCACCATGGGTCGATGACTCGACCTGACGGCGCACCGACGGCCTCCACCACGGGGCGCTTCCTGCTCGTGCTCAACGACGACGTCTTCGGGGACGACGAGGCGTCACGCGCGGTGGTGCGCGACGTGAGCGGTACCGAGGACGTCTTCTCCACCCGCGACGGCGACATCGGGGTGCGCGACCTCGAAGGGACGGGCGCGCTGCTGTTCGCCGAACTCGGGATCGCGGTCGTCACCGTGGCGCCCGACCGGGTGGGGGCGGCGGGGCTGTTCGAACCGGCTGACGACCGGTTGCTGGCCGTGGAGCCGGAGCGCGTGCTGCACGCGCTGCAGGACGCCGCTCCGGTCGACTCCACGCAGGAGGAGGAGTTCACCGACAACGCGGAGTCGACCTGGGGGCTGCAGGCCACGGGTGTGCTCACGTCGGCGGAGTCCGGAGCCGGGATCACGATCGCGGTGCTCGACACCGGCTTCGACGTGGCGCATCCCGACTTCGACGGCCGCGACATCACCACGCGCTCGTTCGTCGACGGGGAGACGGCACAGGACGTCCGGGGGCACGGCACGCACTGCGCCGGCACCATGGCGGGGCCGCTCGACCCGCCGCAGGGACCCCGCTACGGGGTCGCCTACGGGGCGCGGCTGCTGGTCGGCAAGGTGCTGAACGACCAGGGGAGCGGCACCGACGCCGACATCCTCGCCGGGATGAGCTGGGCGATCAGCGCGGGTGCGCAGATCATCTCGATGTCGCTGGGCGCCGACCAGCGCGAGATCTCCACCGCCTACGAGACGGTGGGGCGCCGTGCCCTCGCGGCCGGCACGCTGATCGTGGCGGCGGCCGGCAACAACGCGCAGCGCGCCCAGGGGGATCCCGGTTTCGTCGGGGTGCCGGCGAACAGCCCGTCGATCCTGGCGGTGGCGGCGGTGGACGCCGCACTGGCCGTGGCCGACTTCTCGGCCGCGGCGGGCGACGTCGACGGTGGCGAGATCGACATCGCGGCGCCGGGGGTGGCGGTCTACTCCAGCTGGCCGCTCCCGAGGCGGTACAACACGATCTCGGGCACCAGCATGGCCACCCCCCACGTCGCCGGGATCGCCGCGTTGTGGGCGCAGCGCAGCGGGGCAGGCGGCCGGGAGCTGTGGGACGCGCTGGTGGGCGCGACCCGCCCGCTCGGACTGCCCGTGCAGGATGTCGGCGCCGGGCTGGCGCAGGCTCCGTCGTGACCACCCCCGCAGGCTCGGAGCAGACACCGGTCACGGTCACCGTCGACGACGCCCACCTCGACGTGATCGACGGCCTCGCCGACCGGCTGCGCGCGGCCGGGATGGAGGTCGACCAGGTGCTGGAGCCGGTCGGCGTGATCACCGGCTCGGCGCCGCCCGGCTGGGAGTCGCTCGCCGACCTCGACGGCGTGGCGGCGGTGGAGCCGGGGCGCACCGTACGGCTCCCCCCGCCCGATGCGCCCCAGTAGGCAGCCCCTCGCCGGTTGATCCGCCCCGGTGCCGTCCCGGCTACGGTGGGCGCGATCGAACGAAGGAGCCCCGCCCGATGACGTCCGACACCGGACCCGCCCGTACCGAGCCCGCCGCGAGGTCGGCCCGCCGCGCCTTCCTCGCGGCCGCCCTGCGCAGGCCGGCGACGATGGGCGCGATCGCGCCCAGCTCGCCGCGGCTGGGGGCGGTGCTGGCCTCGGTCGTGCCGAGCGCGGGTTCCCCGGTGGTGGTGGAGCTCGGCCCGGGCACCGGCGCGGTGAGTGCCGTGATCGCGCAGAGGCTGCCGTCCGGTGCCCGGCACCTCGCCGTCGAGCTGGACCCCGACATGGTCGCGTTCCTGCGGCGCACCCGGCCGCAGCTCGAGGTCGTGCCGGGCAACGCGGCGAACCTCGGCGCCCTGCTCGGCGAGCGGGGGATCACCTCCGTCGACGCCGTGATCTGCGGTTTGCCCTGGGCGTTGTTCGACGACTCCACGCAGACCGAGCTGCTGGGCGAGATCAGCCGCGCGATCGGCTCGACCGGCGCCTTCACCACGTTCGCGTACCTGCACGGGATGACGCTCGGTGCGGCCCGCCGCTTCCGGCGCACGCTGCGGGACACTTTCGACGAGGTGCTCGTCACCGCCACGGTATGGCGCAACGTGCCGCCGGCGTTCGTGTACGTGTGCCGACGTCCGCGCGGGGGGCCCTCCATCGGTGGCTGAACCCTCGGTGAGCCCACTTCGATGACCCTGACCAACGACCGCCTCCCGGCCCGGGAGGTGCTGCGGCTGGCTGCTCCGGCGCTGCCGGTGCTGGCGGCCGAGCCGCTGTACCTGCTCGTCGACACCGCGGTGGTCGGCAGGCTCGGCGCGGTGCCGCTCGCCGGTCTCGCCGTCGCCGCCGTCCTGTTCGCGCAGGTCACGACCCAGCTGAACTTCCTGTCCTACGGCACCACGGCCCGCGCGGCGCGCCTGTACGGGGCGGGCAGGCGCGGCGACGCCGTCGGCGAGGGGGTGCAGGCCACCTGGCTCGCGCTCGCGGTCGGCCTGGTGGTGATCGTGGTCGGCCAGCTCGTCGCGCGGCCGGTGGCCACGGCGCTCGGTGACGGCGGTGCCATCGCCGATGCCGCCGTCTCCTGGCTGCGGGTCGCGCTGTTCGGGGCCCCGCTGGTGCTGGTGACACTGGCCGGCAACGGCTGGATGCGCGGGGTGCAGGACACCGCGAGACCGTTGCGCTACGTACTCGCGGGCAACGGGCTGTCCGCGGTGAGCTGCTTCGTGCTGGTGCACGGCGTGGGCGGGTGGGCCGGCCTGGGGCTGGTCGGCTCCGCGATCGCCAACGTCGGGGGCCAGGCGGTCGGCGCCGGCCTGTTCCTCGGGGCACTCGTCCGGGCCGCGCGGGCCGAGGCGGTGCCGCTGCGGATCCGGCCTGCCGTGCTGAAGCTGCAGCTCGCGCTCGGGCGCGACCTCATCGCCCGCAGCCTCGCCTTCCAGGCCTGCTTCCTGTCCGCCGCCGCCGTCGCCACCCGGTTCGGTGCGGCGACCGCCGCGGCCCACCAGATCGTGCTGCAGCTGTGGTTCTTCCAGGCACTGGTGCTCGACGCGGTGGCGATCGCGGCGCAGTCGCTCGTGGGCGCGGCACTGGGGTCGCCCGAGCGGGGAGCCGAGCGGGCGAAGGCACTGGCCCGGCAGGTCACCCGCTACGGGCTCGTGCTCGGCGTCGGGTTCGGGGCGCTGTTCGCCGCGCTCTCCGGGGTGCTGCCGCCGGTGTTCACGCCGGACCCCGCGGTGCTCGGAGCGGTGCCCGTCGCCTGGTGGTTCTTCGCGGCCATGCAACCCGTGGCCGGGGTGGTGTTCGCGCTGGACGGCGTGCTGCTCGGCGCAGGCGACGCCGCGTACCTGCGCACCACCACGCTGGCCGCGGCGGTCCTCGGGTTCCTCCCGCTGATCTGGGCCTCGCTGGCGTTCGGCTGGGGCCTGGCGGGCATCTGGGCGGGGCTGACCCTGTTCATGCTGTTCCGGCTGCTGGCGGTGGGGCTGCGGGCCCGCTCGGACCGGTGGGTGGTGACCGGCGCGGTACGCCCGGCGGGATGACGGTCGCCGTCACCCCGCCGACCACACCGGCTCGTCGGTCTCCCGCACCTCCCCGTCGCCCGCGAACAGCACGAAGCGGTCGAAGCCGCGGGTGAACCAGCGGTCGTGGGTCACCGCGAGCACCGTGCCCTCGAACGCGCCGAGCGCCTGCTCCAGCGCCTCCGCGGAGGCGAGGTCGAGGTTGTCGGTCGGTTCGTCGAGCAGCAGCATCGTGGCGCCGCACAGCTCCAGCAGCAGGATCAGCAGCCGGGCCTGCTGGCCGCCCGACAGCGTCTCGAACCGCTGCTCGGCCTGCTCGGCCAGCTCGTAGCGGGCCAGTGCCTTCATGGCGTCGCCGAGGGTGCGGCCGGGCCGGTCGGCGTCCCCGCTGACGAGGAGGTCCAGCAGCGTGCGACCGGTCAGCTCCGGCCGGTCGTGGGTCTGCGAGAAGTGCCCGGGGCGCACGCGGGCGCCGAGCCGCGCCACGCCGGCGTGCTGCACCTCCGAGAGCGCCGCGCCGCTCGCCGGGACGGCGCCCGGCTCCGGATCGGTGCCCCCGCGCGCGAGCAGCCGCAGGAAGTGGGACTTGCCCGAACCGTTGGCCCCGAGGACCGCCACGCGGTCGCCGAACCAGACCTCCAGGTCGAACGGGTAGGTCAGCCCGTCCAGCTCGAGCTGCTCGCAGACGAGCGCCCGCTTCCCGGTGCGCCCGCCGGCCAGCTGCATCCGGACGTTCTGGTCGCGGGGCTTGTCCGGGGGCTTGCCCTTCCCGTCCCGCCCGCTCTCCAGGAACCGGGCCAACCGCGTGCGCGCGGCCTGCAGGCGCGACGCCATGTCGTCGTTGGACGCGGCCTTCGCCCGGTAGAACACCACCAGCCGCTCCAGCTTGGCGCGTTCCTCCTCCCACCGGCGGCGCTCCTCGTCGATCCGGTCGTGGCGCGCCACCCGCGCGTCGTGCCAGGACGCGAACCCCGCCGGATGCACCCACGCCGACCCCGCCTCGACGGTGACCACGCGCCGGGCGGTCCTGGCGAGCAGCTCGCGGTCGTGGCTGACGAACAGGACGCTCTTGGCCGACTCCCGGATCCGGCCCTCCAGCCAGCGCTTGCCGGGGACGTCGAGGTAGTTGTCGGGCTCGTCGAGCAGCAGCACCTCGTCGGGGCCCCGGAGCAGCAGCTCCAGCGCGAACCGCTTCTGCTCACCCCCGGAGAGCGTGGCGACGCGCCGGGCGCTCACCTGCGCCCACGGCAGGCCCAGCACCGCGACGGCGGCCGTGTCGAACTCCACCTCGGCCGCGTACCCGCCGGCCTCACCCCAGCCCGCGAGCGCGTCGGCGTACCTCAGCTGCGAACGCTCACCGTCGCCGAGTGCCCGTTCGGCGGCACCGAGCCGCAGCCCGGCGGTGCGGACGACGGGCGGGGCGAGGGACAGGGCGAGGTCGGCGAGGGTGCGGTCGTCGGCGATGGACCCGATGAACTGGTGCATCACCCCGAGCCCGCCGCTGCGGGCGATGCTGCCCGCCGCGGGCGCCAGGTCGCCGGCGATCATCCGCAGGAGCGTGGTCTTCCCGGCGCCGTTCGGTCCGACGAGTGCGATCTTCGCGCCGTCAGCGACGCGGAAGCTGACGTCGGAGAACAGCGTCCGGCCGTCGGGGAGCCGGTGGCCGACCGACATCGCCTCGATGTGTCCCACGAGCGGATGGTGCAGCGTGGCGGCCGGCAGGTCGAGCCGATATCGGAGCGGCCCTACACCGGGAGGACCGGGACCCGCAGCAGGCCCTGCCCGACGAGGGAGGCTATCGCGTCGAGCTTCTCCTCCGAGGCCCGCAGCACCTTGTCGTCGGCTCCGCGTTCCCACACCCGCTTCGCCTCGTCCCACGCGAGATCGCGGGTGAACCGGATGACGAGGTCGGCCATCCAGTTGGCCGTGCGGTCCCAGATGGCGTCGTCCGGCCCACGGCTGAGCAGGGAGCCCAGCTCCTCGCGCAGGGGGTCCATCTCCTTCTCGAAGACGTCGTTGATCAGGCAGTAGTCGTGGAACTGGTCGCTCTCCCGCCCGTCGCCGTCCGGGGCGATGTGCTTCCACGTGGCCACGAGCGCGCACGATAGGTCGAAGTTGATGTGCGCGTTGACACCCGCCACGGCGAAGTTCACCGGCGCGATGCGGGGGTCGCTGCGGTTGTCGAACAGCAGCCGCCAGACCCCCGGCGTCTCGTGCATGTTCTCGGCGTAGGTGCGCAGGGCCCGCAGGTAGCGCTCCGCGAACTCGATGTCGAGCCGGATCAGGAACTCCGGTGAGCGGAAGTCACCGCGCTCAGCCATCTGCCCGATCCGGGCGGTGATCACGTGGTAGAGCTTGGTGAACGCCGCGATCCCGTCGTTGTCGCCGCGCATCGACGTGCCGGCTGCGTGGTCGCGGATGGCGGCGAGCCGCTCCACCACCTCGGGGATCGACGTCGGTGCTGCGCCCCCGGCGAGCACGGCGAGCCGCTGCGTCGAGCCCGGCCCCCGCACCGCTCGCGCCGGATCTCCGATGTCCTCGATGTCCACTGCGAACTCCTCTCGTGTCGGTCCACGTTCGGGTGACGGCCCCAGGTGAGGAGGGACGACCCGCTGTCCTGATACGGCAGGTGCCGGTCGGTGCGATGATCTCCCCCGTCAAGGGAGGCGAGCGTGGGCCCTCTGGATTCTGATCGTCCGCATGGCCTAACGTCGCCTCACGTGACCGAGCGCCTGGCTTCGCCTCCGCTCGTCGGCAGGGACGATGACCTCGCTCTGCTCACAGCGGCGCTCGACGGGGTGCAGCAGGGCCGGATGGCCACGGTCTTCCTGGTCGGGGACGCAGGCGTCGGCAAGACGCGGCTGGTTCAGCACCTCGTCGGTCGTGCCGACCGGGTGGGCGCCACCGTGCTGCTCGGTGGCGCCACCGACATCGCGGAGAGCCCGCCGTTCTGGCCGGTCGCCTCGGCCCTGCGCGCCCTCCTGCGATCGGCGCGGGGCGAGGAGGTGCAGCGGCTGCTGGCGCCGTGGGCCGACCAGCTCGACGAGCTGGTGGCGCTGAGCCCCGCCGTTCCCGCGCTGGCGGCCCAGCAGGCGCGCGTGCAGACCCTGGAGCTGCTGCATCGCGTGGTGCTGCGCCTCGCGGCGCGCTCGGTGGTGGTGCTCGTCGTGGAGGACCTGCAGTGGGCCGACCGGTCCACCCTCGACCTGCTCGCCTACCTCGTCGCGAACCTCGCCGACGAGCGGGTGCTGGTGGTCGGGACCTACCGCACGGAGGAGGCCTCGGACTCGTCCCCGGCGCGCACGATGATCAGCGAGCTCCGGCGCCACCGCCAGGTGCGGTGCATGGAGGTGGAGCCGCTGGAGCGGAAGGCGGTGGCGGAGCTGGTGCACGCCCTCGCCCCGGGCCGGACGGACCTGGTCGAGCTCGTGTGGAAACGCTCGGCCGGCAACGCGTTCATCGCTGAGGAGACCGTGCGCGCCGCCCTCGAGGGGGACCCGACGGGCCTGCCGACGACGCTGCGCGAGCTCGTGCTGTCGCGCGTCAACCGGCTGTCCGAACCGGCGCTGCGCGCCGTGCGTGCCATCGCGCTGTGCGACGGGCCGCTGCCGCACCGGCTTCTCGACACCGTGCTGGACGGCGGCGGACCGGACCTCTTCGGCGCCCTGCGGGAGGCGGTGAACGCGGGCGTCGTCGTGGTCGACGACGGCGTGGACGGCTACCGGCTCCGGCACGGGCTCATGACCGCCGTCGTCATCCGGGAGCTGCTGCCGGGTGAGCGGATGCACCTGCACCAGCGCTATGCCACGGCGCTCGAGGCCCCGTGGGCGCGCGAGCTGCCCGGCGTGGACGCCCGGCTCGCCCACCACTGGCAGTCGGCAGGCGACACACAGCGCGCGGCCGCCGCCACGGTGGCGGCGGCCGAGTCGGCCTACCGGGTCCGCGGCTACGCCGAGGCGCACCGCCACTGGCTGCGGGCCGCGCGGTTGGCCGGGGGGCTGTCCGCGGCCCCCGTCCCGCGCACCATCTGCCTGGAGCGGGCCGCCGAGGCGGCCCACCTCGCGGGCGACGCCGACCAGGCCGTCGCGCTGCTCGGCGAGCGGCTCGACCTGATGGAGACACCGCACCGGCCCGGCGACCTCGACGAGGCGCTGCTGCACGCCCGCACCGGCCAGTACCTCGTGGCGGCGGGCCGCGGCGCGGAAGCCGCCCTTGCCTTCGGCCGGGCCACCGCGGCGCTGCCCGCGTCCGGTTCGGATCGCGAGCGGGCCGAGGTGCTCGGCGGCCACGCCTCGGCGCTGTGGACGGCGGGGGACTTCGCTGCCGCGCAGGTGGCCGCCGAGCGGGCGCTCGAGCCCGCCCGGCGGATGGGGCTCGCGGTCGAGGAGGCCAGAGCGCTCGCGACGCTCGGCTTCAGCCTGGCCTACCGGGAGGACCCGGAGGCGGGGGAGGCGGCCCTGCGTGAGTCGCTCGCGGTGGCCGAGCGGGCCGGTGAGCCCCGGGAGATCGCGCGGGCCTACCGCAGCCTCGCCGAGCTGCTGTCCGGGCCGCTCAACGAGCTGGACCGCGGCGTCGAGATCGCCCGGGCCGGGATCGACCGCGTCCACGCGCTGGGACTGGACCGCAGCGCGGGCGTCGGACTGATCTCCGTGGCGGCCAACGGCCTCTTCCGCCTCGGGCGCTGGGACGAGGCGGACGCGGCGATCGCCGAGGCGTGGGAGGTCGCGCCCAGCGGCGCGGAGGCTCTGGAGCTGCGGCTGTCCCGGGCCCGGCTCGACATCGGGCGCGGGCGCTTCGCCGCTGCGGAGGACGACCTCGAAGCCGTGGAGGTGCTCTCGGCGAGCACCATCGGCCCGCGCTACCGCATCCCGCTGCTGACTCTCCGTGCCGGGCTCACGATGTGGCAGGACCGCCCGGACGTGGCGCTGGACCACGTCGCCGCGGGCCTGGACGTCGTGGAGCAGGGATCGGACGACGTGTGGCTCGTCGCCCCGCTGGTCTGGCACGGAGCCAGAGCGCGTGCCGAGCTCGCCCGGCTGGGCCTGCGCCGCGCCGAGGACGGCATCGGCGCCCGGTTGCGCCGGCACGCCGCGGAGCTGATCCGCAACTCGGAGTCGTCGGTGCCCGCGGTCCGCGACATGGTGCTGGGGTTCGTCCAGATGTGCGAGGCCGAGGACGGGCGGGCGCTGAAGCGCTCCGACCCGCAGGCGTGGGAGCGCGTGGCCGAGTTCTGGGAGTCGCGCAACCAGCCCTACCCCCGGGCGTACGCCCACCTGCGCAGGGCCGAGGCGCTGCTCGCGGTCCGCGCCCAGTCGGTGGCGGCCGCCGAGGCCCTGCGGCATGCGGGGCACCTCGCCCGTGAGCTCGGGGCCGAGCCCTTCATGGCGGAGGTCGTCGACCTCGCGGAGCGGGCCCGCGTGCGGATCGACGCCCCGGCACCGACGCCCCAGCCCGTGCCGGTCCCCGCGCCGGTGGCGTCCGTGGCCCCGGCCGAACAGGAGGACGAGCTGGCCGCGCTGACGGCCCGTGAGCTCGAGGTCCTCGCGGAGCTGGCCGGCGGCCACACCAACCGGGAGATCGCCGGGCGGCTGTTCATCAGTGAGAAGACCGTCGGGGTCCACGTCAGCCACATCTACGCAAAGCTCGGGGTGCGCAGCCGCGTGCAGGCCAGCGGGATCTGGCTGCGGTCGGCGGCCGGCCGTGGAGGGAAGCGGGCGGCCGGCGGCCCGTAGCTCCGGGGCGCCTCCGGTGGTGTCGGGCGACCGCCGTCACCGGGCCGTCACGGGGCCGTGGGCGCGAGCGCGCCGTCGTCGAAGGTGCGCCGCACGCGGTCGATGAGGCGGGCCCGGCTCGGCCCGAGGCTCCCGATCGGGATCCCCGTGGCCCGTGCCACCTCCGCGTACGGCCGCGGCTCGTCCGCGAACAGCGCGTTCATGATCGTCCGGCCGCGCGGGGGCAGCGTGCCCACGATCCGCCAGAGCCGGGCGGCGGTGTCGGCGTCCACCACCTGCTCTTCCACGCCAGGGTCGGCGGTGGGCACCGCGTCCATCTCGAGGGCCACCGTGCCCTGGCCCTCCCGCAGGATCCGCAGGCACTCACGGGACGCGGTCGTGGACAGCCAGCCGCCGAGCCGGTCGGGGTCGCGCAGCGAGCCCAGGTGCTCCACCA
This sequence comes from Pseudonocardia sp. OZ21, assembly GCF_059359135.1. Classification (NCBI taxonomy): domain Bacteria; kingdom Bacillati; phylum Actinomycetota; class Actinomycetes; order Pseudonocardiales; family Pseudonocardiaceae; genus Pseudonocardia; species Pseudonocardia sp. OZ21. The sequence goes on along the minus strand of NZ_JCADBN010000001.1, from coordinate 543,196 downwards.
GGCGGAGCCAGGTGCGCTGCTCGGCGTCGCGGGCGTCGGCGTCCTGCAGCCGGTAGTTGCGCACGACCGCCGTCACGAGACCGCGGTACCGGCTCACGATCTCGGCCCACGCCCGGTTGTCGCCCTCTGCGGCCAGGGCGACCAGCTCGGTGTTGCGGAGGTCCTGGGTCGTCGGTGCGGTGGACGCGGTCATCGCCGGCTCCTTCGTCACTGGGTACGCGATCAGCGTCGAGGGATCCGGCTCCGATGTCGTCAGGACAACGCCCTAGGAGGGCTCCGTAGGACCCCCTAGATCGGTGACAGTTGCGGCAGCCGCCGTATCACCGGCTCCCACCCGTGACTCATCCCGCGGTCCGACACCGCTCGCCGTTCGATCCGGGGGGCCGTAGCAGGACGACAGAGCCGGGGGGCGACGACGGGAGCGATGGGAATGAGCGTGATGACGGCCGAGGCGAACGGGACGAGACTGGTCGCGACGGGCCCGACCGGGACGGGACCCGCGCTGCCGGGACCTGCCGCGGCGTGCCGGGCGGCGTCGAGATCGGCGGCCAGGGACGACGAGCCGGCCGGGACGGCCGCACCCGCGCCGCGCGCGGCGGCCGCGATCGAACCGGTCACCCCGGAGGCGATCGTCCACGTGCTGTCCCGGCTGCAACCGGGCGCGGACGCCGGGCGGCCCGGCGAGGGCGCAGGCCCGGTCAACCGGCTGCTCGCCGAGGTGGTGGAGGCGGCGAGCATCGACGGCGACCTGGCTCCCGACGGCGAGTACGTCACCGTGCTGGTCACGGAGCTCGCGAAGCGGTACCTGCGGGCCGTCAGCTGCCACGCCCGCGGGCTGGCCGTGGCCCGGGCATGGCAGGAGATCCTCGACCGGTGGGACCCGGCCACGGCCGACCCCGCCCGGATCACCCTCGCGGCCGGTCTCACCATCGTCGGCCACGATCTCCCGTCGTCCGTCGTGAGCGCCTGCACGCTGCTCGGGCGTACCCCCGGTCCCGCCGAGCGCGCAGCCGTGCAGCTGATCGTCGCGTTGGTCGCCGACGTGCTGCGGGAGACGGCGGCGGCCACGGCGCTGCCCGACGCCACCGCGGGCGGCGGTCCGCGCCTCCTGCTGTCCCGCAACGACGCCTGGCGGCAGGCCGAGGTCCTGTGGGCCGTGCGCGGGCGCCCGTCCGAGGCCGAGAAGGAACGGGCGGCGATGGACTGGCGCGCCGGCCTCGTCGTCCGGGGGCTGCTCGCCACCCCCGGCTGCTGACCCGCCCCGCACCCCTCCCCGCCTCGGCCGGTCGTGGGGAGGGCAGGAAGAATCGCCCCGTGTGAACGCCGTCCCCTCCGGCCTGGTCGTGGTCGACAAGCCCCCCGGTATGACCTCGCACGACGTCGTCGCCCGGCTGCGCCGGATCCTGGGCACCCGCAAGATCGGGCACGCGGGGACGCTCGACCCGATGGCCACCGGCGTGCTCGTCTGCGGCGTCGGACGCGGCACGAAGCTGCTCGGGCACCTCGCGCTCGACACGAAGGCGTACACGGCCACGGTGCGTCTCGGCGCGGCGACCAGCACGGATGACGCCGAGGGAGAGGTCATCGCCACGGCCGACGCCACGGCCGTCGACGATGCGGCGATCGCCGCAGGCATGGCCGCACTGACCGGGGCGATCGAGCAGGTGCCCAGCTCGGTCAGCGCGATCAAGGTCGACGGCAAGCGGGCCTACGCCCGCGTGCGTGCGGGCGAGGAGGTCGTGCTGCCGGCCCGTCCGGTGACGGTGTCGCAGTTCCGGCTGGTCGCGCGGCGCGGCGACGACCTCGACGTACTGGTGGAGTGCTCGTCGGGCACCTACGTCCGGGCACTGGCCCGCGACCTCGGCTCGGGGCTGGGCGTCGGTGGTCACCTGACGGCGCTGCGCCGCACCCGTGTCGGTCCGTTCACCCTGGAGCCCGCGCGCACGCTGGAGGAGCTCGAACAGAGCTCCGCGCTGACGCTGTCGCTCGACGAGGCCGTCGGCGTGGCGTTCCCGCGCCGCGACCTCGACGACGCACTCGCCGGTGACATCACGCATGGCCGCCCGCTCCCTGCCGCCGGGGTGGGCGGCACCTACGGCGTCTTCGCCCCGGACGGCCGGGCGCTGGCCCTGGTCAGCGAGCGGGGCGAGCTGGCCCGCCCGGTGGTCGTGCTCGCGCCCGCGTAGGGCGGGTGGGTGTCGCCGGCGGGTGACCGAGGGGCCGCGGAGGGCGTTCCGTAGGCTCGTCCCGTGCAGCGCTGGCGGGGGCTCGAGGCCGTGCCGAGTGGCTGGGGACGCAGCGTCGTCACCGTCGGCGTGTTCGACGGGGTCCACCGCGGCCACCAGCAGCTCATCGGCCGTGCGGTGGAGCGTGGACGGCAGCGGGGGCTCCCCACCGTGCTCATGACGTTCGACCCCCACCCCGCCGAGCTGATCCGCCCGGGCAGCCACCCGGCCCGCCTCACCAGCCTCCGGCGCCGGGCCGAGCTGGTGGCGGGGCTGGGTGTCGACGCGTTCTGCGTGCTGCCCTTCACCGCCGAGCTGGCCCGCACGGCCCCCGCCGAGTTCGCCCACGAGGTGCTCGTGGAGCGCCTGCACGCGGCGGACGTCGTGGTCGGGCGCAACTTCACCTTCGGGCACCGGGCCGCGGGCGACGTGGCGTTGCTCGCCGAGCTGGGGCAGCGGTTCGGGTTCGGGGTGGAGGGCCTCGACCTGATCACCGACGACGGCATCACGTTCTCCTCCACCTACATCCGGGCCTGCATCGACGCGGGCGACGTGGAGGCGGCCGCCGCGGCGCTGGGCAGGCCGCACCGCATCGAGGGCGTGGTCGTGCACGGCGATCAGCGCGGCCGCGAGCTGGGCTTCCCCACGGCCAACCTGTCCACACCGCCCTTCACCGCCCTGCCTGCCGACGGCGTCTACGCGGGCCGCTTCGGGATCGACACCGTCGACGGGGGGAGCAGGCTGCTCCCGGCGGCGATCTCGGTGGGCACCAACCCCACGTTCTCCGGGCGCGTGCGGTCCGTCGAGGCCTACGTGCTCGACGTCGAGGAGGACTTCTACGGGTTCGAGGTCGCGCTCGACTTCGAGCACCGGCTGCGCGGGCAGGAGCGCTTCGACGACGTGGACGCGCTCATCGGCCAGATGAACCGCGACGTCGAGCGCACGCGCGAGCTACTGGGCTGACGTCCGTGGTGGGTGCGGGAGTTTCCGCGTTCGGCCACGGGGCCGGTGCTCGAGGTGCCAGCATCCTGGGCATGGCTGAGCCAGGTGCAGACGCGCTGCGGTCCCGGATGGCGGGCAACCGCGAGCGGCAGCGGGAGCTCTACGGGGCGCCGCTGGGCGACCACGTCCGCAGGCTCACGTCCACGCTGGGCATCTCGCAGTCCCGGCTCGCCCGCACCCTGGGGATCAGCCCGGCGATGCTCAGCCAGCTGGTGAGCGCGCGCCGGGTGAAGATCGGCGACCCCGCGGTGCTCGCCCGGCTGCTGCTGCTCGACCAGCGCTGCCACGCCGTACGCATCCCACCCGAGCCACGCGCGGTCGACGCCCTGCTCGCCGAGGTCGCGCGGGCACGGTGGCAGTGGCACGCGCCGCGCGTCCCGGTGCAGCGAACCCGCCGGGAGCCTCAGACCGGCACGGCGGCCGCCGCCCTGCGCGGTATCGCCGAGCCTGCCCGGCTGGCTGCCGCGGCCGTGGCGCTCGGCCCGGGCTTCCCGGAGCTGGCGGAGGTACTGCGGCAGGCCGCGAGCCGGCCGGGGGCCTGACCGGTGCGCCTGTTCACCGCGCTGTGGCCGCCTGCGGAGGCCGTCGCCGCCCTCGTGGCCGCCACGGCACCGGCCGGGGCACCACCCGGATGGCGCGCGGTCGACCCGTCCACCTGGCATGTCACGCTGGTGTTCCACGGGGAGGCCGATGCGGGGGTGCTCGCCCGCGGGCTCGACAGCGCGGCAGGCGGCGCGTCCGCGCCGCGGCTGCGGATCGCCGGTGCCGGGACGTTCCCCGGCGTCCGCTGGGCCGGGGTGGAGAGCGACGACCCGGGGGAGCTGGGCCGGCTCGTCGCCGCGGCAGGCGGCGACCAGGCCGCGTTCGTCCCGCACGTCACGGTCCTGCGCACGCGGCGTCGGCCGGGCCCGGGAGCCCATCCCGACCCGCCTGTCCCGTGGGCGTCGCACCGCGGCCCCTGGTGGCGTCCCGCGGAGGTGCTGCTGGTGGCGAGCGAGCCTGCCAGGGGCGGCTCGCGCTACCGGCCCGTCCACCGCGTGTCTCTGACCGGACCGGGCAGCTGACCAGGCACCGGTACGCGCCGGAGGGCGGCACCGACGACGGGACTGTCCTGCCTGGTAACGTGGGGTGCTGGGTCCGGCTGCAGTCCGTGGCGGCCGGCACCGTCTCCCGGTGTTCAACATCATGCACCGGCCTCACGGCACACAGCAACGAAAGAGGAGCACGTGGCACTCGACGCCGCACAGAAGAAGACGATCCTGGACACCTACGGTGTCCACGAGGGTGACACCGGTTCCCCCGAAGCGCAGGTCGCGCTGCTGACCAAGCGGATCAGCGACCTGACCGAGCACCTCAAGCTGCACAAGCACGACCACCACTCCCGCCGGGGGCTCCTGCTGCTGGTCGGCCGTCGCCGCCGGCTGCTGAAGTACCTGGCCTCGGTCGACGTCGCGCGCTACCGATCCCTGATCGAGCGCCTCGGCCTTCGCCGCTGACCTCCCGTCGTCCCGGGCCACCTGGCTCTCCGAGCCCCGTGGCCCGGGTCGGCACCACAACTCCACGACGCCACGCCTCCGGTAGCTGATCCGCCGGTCCTCGGTAGTGGCTCCCGGGCCGACGTACACGTGGCCCCGGGGGCTTCGATCGAAGACCGGCTCGGCCGAGGATCCTCCCGGTGTGGGCGTGGGGTCTCCCTCTGAAAGAGGAGATGTCCACTTCATGACCGATGCCCATACCGATTCGGCGGACAACGTCCACGAGACCACCGCCGTCATCGACAACGGGAGCTTCGGCTCCCGCACGATCCGGTTCGAGACCGGGCGCCTCGCGCGCCAGGCCGCCGGGTCCGTCGTCGCCTACCTCGACGACGAGACGATGCTGCTGTCCGCCACCACGGCGTCCAAGCATCCCAAGGAGCACTTCGACTTCTTCCCCCTCACGGTGGACGTCGAGGAGCGGATGTACTCGATCGGCAAGATCCCCGGCTCGTTCTTCCGCCGCGAGGGTCGTCCCAGCACCGACGCGATCCTGACCTGCCGCCTGATCGACCGGCCGCTGCGCCCGTCGTTCGTCGACGGTCTGCGCAACGAGATCCAGATCGTGGTCACGGTGCTGTCGCTCGACCCGCAGGACCCCTACGACGCACTGGCGATCAACGCCGCGTCGGCGTCCACGCAGCTCGCCGGGCTGCCGTTCTCCGGCCCGATCGGCGGCGTCCGCGTCGCGCTGATCGACGGCCAGTGGGTGGCCTTCCCGCAGTACGAGGACCTGCAGCGCGCCGTGTTCGACATGGTCGTCGCAGGTCGGGTCGTCGGTGACGACGTCGCGATCATGATGGTGGAGGCCGAGGCCACCACCGGGACGATCGAGCTCGTCGCCGGGGGCGCCCAGGCGCCCACCGAGGACGTCGTCGCAGCCGGCCTGGAGGCGGCCAAGCCGTTCATCCGGAGCCTGTGCGTGGCGCAGCAGCAGCTGGCCGACGTCGCCGCCAAGCCCACGGGCAACTTCCCGACCTACCCCCCCTACCAGGACGACGTGTTCGAGGCCGTGGCCTCCCACGCGTCGGACGACCTGGCCCAGGCGCTCGCCATCGGCGGCAAGCAGGAGCGCGAGTCGCGCCTCGACGAGGTCAAGGCCGCTGTGCTCGACAAGGTCGGCCCGCAGTTCGAGGGACGCGAGAAGGAGATCGGGGCGGCGTTCCGCTCGCTCAACAAGAAGCTGGTCCGCCAGCGCATCCTGCGCGACCAGGTCCGCATCGACGGGCGCGGCATCACCGACATCCGGCCACTGTCGGCCGAGGTCGAGGTCGTTCCGCGGGCCCACGGTTCGGCGCTGTTCGAGCGCGGCGAGACCCAGATCATGGGTGTCACCACGCTCAACATGCTCCGCATGGAGCAGCAGATCGACTCGCTCGGCCCGGAGACGCACAAGCGCTACCTGCACCACTACAACTTCCCGCCGTACTCGACCGGTGAGACCGGCCGGGTGGGCTCGCCGAAGCGCCGCGAGATCGGCCACGGTGCGCTGGCCGAGCGGGCACTGCTGCCCGTGCTGCCCACGCGCGAGGAGTTCCCCTACGCCATCCGGCAGGTGTCGGAGGCGCTGGGCTCCAACGGTTCCACGTCGATGGGCTCGGTCTGCGCGTCCACGATGTCGCTGTACAACGCCGGTGTGCCGCTGAAGGCGCCGGTTGCGGGCATCGCCATGGGCCTGGTGAGCGACGAGGTGGAGGGCCAGACCCGCTACGTCGCGCTCACCGACATCCTCGGAGCCGAGGACGCGTTCGGCGACATGGACTTCAAGGTCGCCGGCACCGCCGAGTTCGTCACGGCGCTGCAGCTCGACACCAAGCTCGACGGCATCCCGTCCGAGGTGCTGGCTGCGGCTCTGTCGCAGGCCAAGGACGCGCGGCTGACGATCCTCGAGGTCATCGGCGAGGCGATCGACCGCCCCGACGAGATGAGCCGCTACGCCCCGCGCGTCGTCGCCATCAAGGTCCCGGTGGACAAGATCGGCGAGGTCATCGGCCCGAAGGGCAAGATGATCAACTCGATCACCGAGCAGACCGGTGCCGACATCTCGATCGAGGACGACGGCACGATCTACGTCGGCGCGTCGGACGGCGACTCGGCGGAGGCGGCGATCGGCATGATCAACGCCATCGCCAACCCGCAGCTGCCGAAGATCGGTGAGCGGTTCCTGGGCACGGTGGTCAAGACCGCCGCGTTCGGTGCCTTCGTGTCGCTGGTGCCGGGCAAGGACGGCCTGGTGCACATCTCGAAGCTGGGCCAGGGCAAGCGGATCGCCAAGGTGGAGGACGTCGTCAAGGTCGGCGACAAGATCCGCGTCGAGGTCACCGACATCGACAACCGCGGCAAGATCAGCCTGGTCCCGGTCGGCGAGGACTCCGACAACGGCACCGCGCCGGCAGGCACGGGTGCCGACACCGGTGAGGCTGCCGACATCGACGCCACGGCCGCCGAGGTCTCTCCGAATTGACCGACGTTCTTCTGACGCCGGGGGCGGGGGCAGCTGCCCCCGCCCCCGGCGGCGTCTCCCGCACCGCGCTGCCCGGCGGCCTGCGGGTGCTCACCGAGACAGTGCCGGGCGTCCGTTCGGTGTCACTCGGCATCTGGATCGGCATCGGTTCCCGTGACGAGACGCCGCGGCAGGCCGGTGCGGCCCACTACCTCGAACACCTCCTGTTCAAGGGCACGCAGCGACGCACGGCGGTGGACATCGCGGAGCAGTTCGACGCCGTCGGCGGTGAGCTCAACGCGTTCACCGAGAAGGAGCACACCTGCTACTACGCGCAGGTGCTCGACACCGACCTCCCGCTCGCGGTGGACGTGCTGGCCGACGTCGTCACCGCCGCGACGATGGTCCCGGCCGACGTCGAGGTCGAGCGCGGGGTGGTGCTCGAGGAGATCGCGATGCGCGACGACGACCCCGAGGACATGCTCGCCGAGCTGTTCGACGAGACGATGTTCGGCGACCACCCGCTGGGCCGGCCCGTGATCGGCTCGGAGCAGTCGATCCGGGCGATGAGCCGGGAGACCCTGCACGACTTCTGGCGCGGGAAGTACACCACCCCGCGGATGGTCGTGGCCGCGGCAGGCAACCTGGTGCACTCCGAGGTCGTGGAGCTGGTGAGCGCGGCGCTGGGTGACGCGGCGGCCGCCGCTGGTCCGGTCGCCGCCGTCGGACCCCGCCGGCCCGAGCCTGCCGTGTTGCCCCCCGGCCCGCGTCTGGTGCTGCAGTCCGAGGACACCGAGCAGGCGCACCTCATGCTCGGCGTGCCGGGCCTGTCGCGCCACCACCCGCTGCGCACGGTGCTCACCGTCCTCAACACCGCGCTCGGCGGCGGTCCGAGCTCCCGGCTGTTCCAGCAGGTCCGCGAGCAGCGCGGGCTGGCCTACTCGGTCTACTCGGCCGTCACCAGCTACTCCGACACGGGCCACCTCGCCGTCTACGCCGGATGCGCGCCCGAGCGCCTCGACGAGGTCGTCGCGGTGGTGCGGGGGGTGCTCGCCGAGGTGGCGGCCGACGGGCTGACCGCGGCCGAGGTCGCCCGCGCCCAGGGCAACCTGCGCGGCGGGCTCGTCCTCGGGCTCGAGGACACCCCGTCGCGGATGAACCGACTCGGCCGGGGCGAGCTCGACCACGGCCGGACTCGCCCGGTCGAGGAGAGCCTCGACCGGATCGCGGCCGTCACGCCTGAGCAGGTGTCCGACCTGGCTCGCGAGCTCCTCGCCGTCCCCCTCACCGCAGCCGTGGTGGGGCCGTACGACGAGGAGCGGGACCTCCCCGCGTCACTGCGCTCCCTGGCCTGACCTAGCGCGCGAGCGGCCCTGCCGTCCGGACGTATCGGACGGCGGGGCCGTTCGTCCGCGTGCCAGGATCGCCCGGTGACGCCCGAGACGCTTGTCGCCGCGCTCCTGATCGTCGTCGGCATCGTCGGGATCATGCTGCCGGTGCTGCCCGGGTTGATCCTGGTGCTCGCCGGGATCGCGGTGTGGGCGGTCCCGCGTGCCGACGCCCTCGGCTGGACGGTGCTCGGCATCGCCACGGCAATCGTCGTCCTCGGCAGTGTCGCGAAGTACCTGCTGCCCGGCCGCAGGCTGCGCGACTCCGGGGTGCCCGGCCGCACGATCGCGGCGGGGGCGGCGCTGGGCGTGGTCGGGTTCTTCGTGATCCCCGTGGTGGGGCTCCTCCTGGGGTTCGTGCTCGGGGTCTACCTCGCCGAGCTGGCGCGGCTCCGGGACAACGAGCAGGCCTGGCCGTCCACCCGGCAGGCGCTCGCGGCGGTGGGCTGGAGCGTCGTCATCGAGCTGGCCACCGGGCTGCTCGCCACGGCCGTGTGGATCGGCGGGCTCGTCATCGGCTGACGTGCTCGCCCTGATTAGTCTGCTGGGCGTGACGGAGAACGGGATCCCGGTCGGTGTGGTGGGTGCGCGCGGACGGATGGGTGCCCAGGTGTGCGCGGCCGTCGAGGCGGCGCCGGACCTGGTGCTCGTCGCTCAGATCGACGAGGGTGACCCGCTCACCGCGCTCGTCGACGCCGGCGCGCAGGTGGCCGTCGACTTCACCCATCCCGGCGTGGTGCTCGACAACGTGCGCTTCTGCGTCGAGCACGACATCGCCGCCGTGGTGGGCACCAGCGGGTTCGACGAGGCGAAGCTCGACGTGGTGCGCGCGCAGCTCGCGGAACGGCCGGGGCACGTGCTCGTCGCCCCGAACTTCGGCATCGGTGCCGTGCTGTCCATGCAGTTCGCGCGGCAGGCGGCGCGGTTCTTCGAGTCCGTCGAGGTGATCGAGCTGCACCACGCGGGCAAGGTCGACGCCCCGTCGGGCACCGCCGTGCACACGGCGGCGCTGATCGCCGCGGCACGGGCCGAGGCGGGCGCGGGCCCGCTGCCGGACGCCACCACGAGCGAGCTGCCGGGCGCCCGCGGGGCCGACGTCGACGGCATCCACGTGCACTCCGTGCGGCTCCCGGGCCTGGTGGCGCACCAGGAGGTCATCCTGGGCACCACGGGGGAGACCCTCACCATCCGCCACGACTCGTTCGACCGGGCGTCGTTCATGCCCGGCGTGCTGATGGCGGTGCGTGCGGTGCGCGACCGCCCCGGCCTGACGGTGGGCCTGGACGACCTGTTGAGCCTGACCTGAGGGTCCCCCGCGTCAGGGGGCCAGCTCCAGGTCCAGTGAGCCGGTGATCCGCACCTCGCGCAGCTCGCCGTCGCCGGTGTCGAGCACGCGGACCGTGCCGTCGGGCTCCCAGCCTGCACGGGCGTAGAACCGGCACGACGCCTCGTCGGCCTCCGGCACCCAGGCCAGCCCGTAGAGCGCGCCGGAGCGGCGCAGCGCCTCCGCCGCCGTGGCGAGCAGCCGCCCGCCGTGGCCGCGCCTGCCCCACCGCGGCTCCACGAGCAGGGCGCTGATCTCCGCCCAGGCTTCCGGGCCCAGCGTGGGCTCGCTGGTCGGTGTCGACCGCTCCGGCGGCGCGGCGGGCGCGGCGGCGCAGAACCCGACCGTCCACTCGCCCTCGGTGGCCACGAGCACGTGGTGGTCGTCGCCTGCCTCCAGCGCCGCCGTCCACGCCTGGTGCGCGGCCTCGCTGCGCAGCTGGGCGAGCGCCGCGGGCGGGACGAGCGTGGCGTAGGCGGCCTCCCAGGTGCCGGCCTGGATGCGCACGATCTCCTCGACGTCGGCGGCGGTGGCGAGGTGGACGGTGGCGGTGGCCATGCGCGCCATTCAAGCCGGAGACCCGGACCAGCACGCACACCGGGTGGCCACCGTGCACACCGCCGGACATGTGTGCGGTGGTCAGGATGTGTGCACGGTCATCCGGTTTCGCCGCGACATCCGGTTGTTGGCTATGGCAACGTCTGACCGGTGGACACCGCCGTCACTCCTCGCCCGCCCGCCCTCGCCTGGGTGGCGCTGGGCGTCGTGTACGTGCTCTGGGGGTCCACGTACCTCGGCAACCGCCTGATCATCGCCGACGTCCCGCCGCTGTTCGCGGGGGGCGCCCGGTTCCTCGTCGGGGGAACGCTGCTCGCTCTGGTGGTGCTCGCCGTCGCGGGGCGCGGGGCGTTCCGGATGACCCGGCGGCAGCTCGCCACCATGGCGCTGTCCGGGCTGCTGCTGCCCGCGTGGGGCAACGGGCTCGTGACGCTGGCGCAGCAGAAGGTGGCGTCCGGCCTGGCCGCCCTGCTCATCGCCGCGGTTCCGCTCTACATCGTGGTGCTGCGCGCCCTCACCGGCGACCGGCCGCGGCCCGCCACGCTCGCCGGTGTCGGGGTGGGGGTGGCGGGGCTCGCGATACTGGTGCTCGCCGGGCCGTCCGGCGGCTCCGGCGGCGTGCAGGGCAGCGCCTGGTGGGGGCCGTGGCTGGTGTTGCTGGCCGGGCTCGGCTGGGCGACGGGCACGTTCGCGACCACCAGGCTCCCCGTGCCGGCCAACCCGTTCGCGCTGGCCGCGGGCCAGATGTTCGTCGGCGGCGCGATCCTGATGACGGTCTCGCTGGCCTCCGGTGACCGCCTCGACATCGGTTCCGTGTCGGCCGTGGCCTGGTGGGCGTGGGCCTACATGGCCGTGGTGGTCTCGCTCGCCGCGTTCGGCGCCTACGCGTTCGCACTGGCGTCGCTGCCGGTGTCGACGGTGGCCACCTACGCCTACGTCAACCCGGTGATCGCCGTCCTGTTGGGGGTGCTCGTCGTCAACGAGCGGTTCTCGGCGCTCCAACTCGTCGGTGGTGGGGTGGTGCTGGTGGCGGTCGTGCTGGTCATCGCGGCGGAGCGGCCCCGGAAACGTCGGGGTGAACTGGCACCATCCGGGGCGTGACGTTCCCGTCCCCCGAGATGATCGGACCTGCCGAGACCATCGGACCGGTCGAGACGATCGGTCCCGCCGCCGCGCAACGGGCCGTCCTCGCCGCCCAGGGCTTCGCCGACCCACGCCCGTCCGGTCCGGTCACGCGTCGCCACCTGGTGCGCACTCTCGGCCGCATCCGGCTCTTGCAGCTCGACTCCGTCAACGTGGCCGTGCGGGCGCACTACATGCCGCTGTACAGCCGGCTGGGGCCCTACCAGCTCGACCTGGTCGACGAGGCCGCCTGGTCCCACTCGGCGCGCAGGCCGCGCCTGCTGGCCGAGTACTGGGCCCACGAGGCCAGCCTGCTCCCGGTGGAGGACTGGCCCCTCCTGCGTGCCGGGGCGAAGCGCGACGGCTGGTGGCGCCACTACGGCGCGCTGGTGGAGAGCCACCCCGGCCTGGTCGACGACGTGCTCGCCGCGGTCAAGGAGCTGGGCCCGATCGGTGCGGGCGCGCTCGAGACGGCGCTGGGCGGCCAGACGCGGCCGCGCCCGCCCGGCGCGTCCTGGTGGGAGCGGTCCGACGTCAAGCGCATCTGCGAGTACCTGTTCGGCATCGGGGCGCTCACCACGGGCACGCGCCGCCACTTCCAGCGGCTCTACGACCTGCCGGAGCGGGTGCTCCCGCCCCACGTGCTCGCGGCGCCGCCGCCCTCACAGGAGGACGCGGCCCGCGCCCTGGTCCTGCGCTCGGCGTCGGCGCTGGGGGTGGCCACCGAGACCGACCTGCGCGACTACTACCGGCTCGCGCCCGCCCGGAATCGCGCGGCGCTGCTCGCGCTGGTGGAGGCGGGGGAGCTGGAGCAGGTGGAGGTGCGCGGCTGGGCGCGTCCGGCCTACCGGGTGCCGGGCGCGCGCGTCCCGCGCCGGATCACCGGGCGGGCGTTGCTCGCCCCGTTCGATCCGCTCATCTGGGAGCGCGGGCGCACCGAGCGGATCTTCGGGTTCCGCTACCGCATCGAGATCTACGTGCCGGAACCGAAGCGCGAGTACGGCTACTACGTGTTCCCGTTCCTGCTCGACGGGGAGCTGGTGGCCAGGGTCGACCTCAAGGCCGACCGCCGCGCCGGGGTGCTGCGGGTGCAGGGGGCTTTCGCCGAGCCCGGGGTCGGGGTGGCACGGGTGGCGGCCGAGCTGGCGGGGGAGCTGCGGGAGATGGCCGCGTGGCTCGGCCTCGACGACGTGGTGGTGGGCGAGCGGGGCGACCTCGTCGTCCCGCTCGCCACCGCGCTGCGCTGACATCCGTGTCCGCGGTGCCGGGCGCCGCAGCACCCGTCACCGCGGACAGCCGCCGTGGCGGCTCGTCAGACGGCCACGGCGGCCCGCGTCACGAGCACGTCACCGCTGCCGGTCCGGCCGCGTACCTGCAGCGTGGCGGGCCGTTCCGGCGCCACCTCGGTCACCTCCAGGTCGCTGGTGGCCCGGCCCGACCCTGACGTGAGGTCGAGCTCGGCGCCGACCCCGGGGTGCACACCGATGCGCAGCCCGCCGGAGCCGGTGGTGAGATCCAGATTCCCGCTGCGGGCGTCGGCGATCACCACGTCGCCGGAACCGGTGCGTACCCCGAGGTCGCCTGCCACCTCGCCCACCGCCACGGTCCCGCTGCTGGCCCGGATCTCGGCGGGGCCGCCGGTGGCGGCCACCGACACCTGGCCCGACCCGGTGCGCACCCGCGTGCGGCCGCTCACCGACCCGAGCTCGACGTCGCCGGACCCGGTGGTGACGTCCGCGTCGCCGGCCACGGCGGCCACGGAGATCTGGCCGGAGCCGGTGCGCACGCCCGCCCACCCGGCCCGCCCGGTCACCCGGATGTCGCCTGCGCCCGTGCGGGCGGCGAGCCGCGAGCCGGCCGGGGCCGACACGGTGATCGCCAGTGGCACCACGCGCAACGGGAGGTCCTGCGAGGAGCGGACGATGAGCCGCCTGCCCGTCTCCGACCAGGTGATCTCCGCCGCCCGGACGGCCTCCGCCGCCAGCTCGTCGGCGCTACCGGCCCCGCCCGTGCCGCCCGGCCCGCCGGGACCGCCGAGCCAGCTGATGATGCCTGTGAGCCCCTGGGTCCAGGTGTTGCCCGCCGACGGGTCGTGGCGCACCTCCACCCGCACGTCGCCCGCGCTGCCCTCGCCGGTGCCCCCGACCTGCTCGTCGAGATGCACCCGGATCCGGCCGACGTCCACCGTCAGCTCCAGCTCGGCGGTGCCGTCCACCGGCCAGCTCTGCTGGCGCACCAGCTCCGCGGCAGCGCTGGGCTCGTCCTTCGCGAAATCCACCATGTCGCTCACCCCTCGACCCATCCGCGCAGGCGCCGCTCGTCGCGTTCGCCCGGCCCCCCGCTGCGGCGTCCGGAACGCCGCCCGCCCCCGGCCAGTGCTCCTTGCACGGCCTGCGCCACCCACGAGTTGAGTGACACGCCCTGCGCGGCCGCCGCCTGCTCGGCCTGGTTCTTGATCTGTTCCATCATCCGGAGCGTGATCCGGCTGATGTCCCCGGCGTCGGCGCCACCGGTGAACCCGCGGAAGGACGGCGGCTCCTCCGGGGCAGGTTCGGCGGCCGGGTCGGCGGTGACCGCGACGCGGACGTCCCGGCCGTCGAGGCGTACCTCGACCACGCGGTCCGGCAGTGCGGCGGTGACCTCGGCCGCGAGGTCGGAAAGCGCGTTCATGAGGGCCAGCCGGGCGGCCGGCTCGATGGCGGCGCCGAGCAGCGCGGCGGTGCGCTGCGTCTGCTCGTCACCCGCCCCGGCTGCGGAGGCGAGATCCTCCCGCAGCTGCGTGACGTACTGACTGAGATCCATGACATCACTGTGGCGTCATCCGTGACGCCAGTCAAGGGATTCTATGGCGTCTCGGCGGTCCTGAGTGGTGTCACGGAGTTCCGTCGGAGGGCCCGGTTACGCTGCCGCCATGCCGCAGATCGTGCCGCTGGGCGTCCAGCTCGTCGCCAAGACCGAGTTCGTCGCCCCTGAGGGCGTGCCGTGGAGCACCGACGCCGACGGGGGTCAGGCGCTCGCCGAGTTCGCCGGGCGTGCGTGCTACCAGTCGTGGAAGAAGCCGAACCCGGCCACCGCCACCAACGCCGGGTACCTGCGCCACATCCTCGAGGTCGGCCACCTGTCCGTGCTCGAGCACGGCACGGTGAGCTTCTACCTCACCGGCGTCTCGCGGTCGCTCACCCATGAGCTCATCCGCCACCGGCACTTCTCCTACAGCCAGCTGTCCCAGCGCTACGTCCCCGAGCGCGACGCCGCGATGGTCGAGCCCGACGTCATCGCGGCCGACCCCGAGCTGCACGAGCTGTTCACCGAGGCAGCGCAGGCGTCCGTCACGGCCTACGAGCGGCTGCTGGAAGGGCTGGAGAAGCGGTTCGCCGACGTCCCCAACGCCACGCTGCGGCGCAAGCAGGCGCGCCAGGCCGCCCGCGCCGTGCTGCCCAACGCCACCGAGACCCGCATCGTGGTCACCGGCAACTACCGGGCATGGCGGCACTTCATCGCGATGCGGGCCACCGAGCACGCCGACGTCGAGATCCGCGAGCTCGCCATCGAGTGCCTGCGCCAGTTGCAGCGCGAGGTGCCCAACGTGTTCGGCGACTTCGACATCGCCACGCTGGACGACGGCTCCGAGATCGCGTCCAGCCCGTTCGTCACCGAGGGGTGACCAACGCGCGGGCCGACCCCACGGAGCCCGCGCGCCGTCGACGGTCGGTGGACCGCATCGGTCCGGCGGCCCTGGTCGTGGCCCTGGCCGCCGTGCCGTGGGCCTGGTTCGTCGTGCGGGACGCCTTCGGGACGGTCACCGACGTCCTCGCGATCGTGCTCCCGGTGGTGGCTGCGGCGCTGGTCGTCGCCGCCCTGGCCGTTGCGGTGCGCTGGGCCGTCGACGCTGGCTGGTGCCCGCGGCGTCGGCGCTCGCGGTGGGCGTCACCGCGGTCGTCGGGCCCTGGTTGCCTGCCGACGCCGGTGCGGTCGCACCGGGCCACGCGGTCACGGTGGTGGACGCCAACGTGATGGACAGGCCCGACTCGGCGGGCGATCTCCTCGCGGTGCGCCCCGACGTCCTGGTGATGTCGGAGATGACCGGCACGCCGGCACCTGCCCTGGAATCTGCCTACCCGTACCGCGAGCGCACCCTCGGCGGGCCGCAGGTGGCCGTCTACAGCAGGTTTCCGATGCGGGTGCTCGAGACGCCGGCCCCCGACCTGCCCGGGTTGCGGCTGGAGGTGACCGGTCCGCAGGGCCCGTTCGTGCTGTACGCGCTGCACGTGCCGCGGCCCTGGTTCACCACCGAGGGTGCCTACCAGGCCACCGTCCCGGAACACCATCGCATCATGGTGGCGCTCGCCGGGCGGGTGGCCGGGGAGACCCGGCCCGTCGTCGTCACCGGTGACCTCAACACCCCCGACCGCAGCCGCGACTACCGGGAGATCCTGCGCGACGGCGGGCTCCTCGACGCGATGCGCGACGGGTGGGGCGGCCACACCTCCACCGGGCAGTGGACATCCTTGCTGCTGCGCATCGACCACGTCCTGGTCAGCTCGGGGTGGTGCGGCGACGACGCGCGGCGGATCACCCTCGCAGGCTCCGACCACCACGGGGTGGCCGCCGCCGTCGGCCCGTGCAACGGCGAGGGGGAATAGGGTCTGCGCGATGAGCCTGGCGAGCAGTGAGCGTGCCGCGATCAGCGACGAGCTGGAGCGGGTGGGGCCTGACCGGCCCACCCTGTGCGAGGGATGGACCACCCGGCACCTGCTGGCCCACCTGCTGGTCCGCGAGCGGCAGCCGTGGGCCGCGCCCGGCATCGTGGTGCCCGCGCTGGCCCCGCTCACCGAGCGGGCGATGCACGGCTACGACCACACCCCGTGGGGCGAGATGGTCGGGCAGCTGCGGGCCGGGGCGCCGGTCTGGTCGCCGTACCGGATCGAGCGGCTCGACGAGGTCGCCAACGGCGTCGAGTTCTTCGTCCACCACGAGGACATCCGTCGTGGCGAGCCGGGCTGGGAGCCGCGGGCGGCCGACTCGGCCCGCGACGCCCGCCTGTGGGCCGCGGTCACCCGGATGGGCCGCACGCTGTACCGGCGCACGCCCACGGGGATCGTGCTGCGCCGGCCCTCGGGCGAGCAGCACGTCGTCAAGACCGGTTCCGGGGTGGTCACGATCGTGGGCGAGCCGGGTGAGCTCGTCCTGCACGCGTTCGGGCGCGACGCCGCGCGCGTCGAACTGGAGGGCGACACCGCGGACGTCGCGGCGGTGGCCGCGGCGCGGCGCGGCGTGTAGCCGGGGCGTCACGGGGGCCGCTCGCACGCCACCGTCGCCTGCCCGGATGTCCGATCCGGGTGGAGTCCGTGCATCCGGGTGCGGCGCTGGGGGTCACCTGGCGACCCCCGGGCGGTACCGTCACCACATGAGTCCCACCCCTGTTGGAGCGCGCCCGCCGGGCCGGCCGTTCGGCCGGGTGCTGACCGCGATGGTCACGCCCTTCGACGCCGACGGTCGCCTCGACCTCGACAAGGCCGAGGAACTGGCCGCTCACCTGCTCGACCTGGGCAATGACGGGCTGGTGGTGAACGGCACCACGGGGGAGGGGCCGACCACCACGGACCAGGAGAAGGCCGACCTGGTCCGCGCGGTGGTGAGCGCGGTGGGTGACCGGGCCACGGTGGTCGCGGGGGCGGGCACCTACGACACCGCTCACAGCATCGAGCTCGCCCGCGCAGCCGAGAAGGCGGGCGCACACGGGCTGCTGGTCGTCACGCCGTACTACTCGCGGCCGCCCCAGTCGGGGCTGGTGCTGCACTTCACGGCGATCGCCGACGCCACCGACCTGCCCGTGATGCTCTACGACATCCCGCCGCGCAGCGTCATCCCGATCGAGATCGAGACGCTGCAGCGGCTCTCCGAACACCCGCGGATCCTGGCCGTCAAGGACGCCCGCAACGACCTCCGCGTCGGCACCCAGATCATCGCCACCACGCCGCTGGCCTACTACTCCGGCGACGACCCGGTGAACCTGCCGTGGCTGGCGGTCGGTGCGGTCGGGTTCGTCAGCGTGATCGGCCACGTCGTGGCCGACCGGCTGCGTGACCTGCTCGACGCGTACGAGGCAGGCGACGTCGCCCGGGCCAGGGCGATCAACGCCAGCACCCTGCCGGTGACCCACGCGATGGGCCGGGTCGGCGGGGTGGTGTTCTCGAAGGCGGCGCTGCAGTTGCGCGGCGTCGACGTCGGGAACCCCCGCCTGCCGCTGCCGCCCGCCACCGAGGAGCAGGTGGCGGCCGTCGCGTCCGACCTGCGTGCGGCCGGGGTGTCGTTGGGCCCCGATGCGTATCGCGCGGTCAGCCGCGTCGATCCCGGGCCGGGTGCCTGCACCCCCGCCGACCTCGACGTACAGGTCGCCTACCGCTGAGAGCACCTCCTGCTTCCCCCACTATCGCGAGGACAACTAGTTGAGTCGCCCCCCTGCCCGGTCCGACCGTTCCCGGTCCGATCGCCGTTCCCGGCCGCCCCGGCGTGACCAAGGCCGACCTGTTCCGGCTCCGCCGGAGGAGGTCAACCCCGCCGAGCTCCCCGCCGGCCCCCCACCGCCCCTGCCCGAAGGCGCCCTGCGGGTGGTCGCGCTCGGCGGGATCGGTGAGATCGGCCGCAACATGACCGTGTTCGAGTACGAGGGCCGGTTGCTCGTCGTCGACTGCGGAGTGCTGTTCCCGGCCGAGGACTCACCCGGCGTCGACCTGATCCTGCCCGACTTCCGGGCGATCGAGGACCGCCTCGACGACATCGACGCGCTGGTGCTGACCCACGGTCACGAGGACCACATCGGCGCGGTGCCGTTCCTGCTGCGCCAGCGGCCCGAC
The DNA here is from genome assembly GCF_059359135.1 of Pseudonocardia sp. OZ21. Lineage (NCBI taxonomy): Bacteria > Bacillati > Actinomycetota > Actinomycetes > Pseudonocardiales > Pseudonocardiaceae > Pseudonocardia > Pseudonocardia sp. OZ21. The sequence goes on along the minus strand of NZ_JCADBN010000001.1, from coordinate 524,742 downwards.
CTGCTCATCGTCGGGTCGCGGTTCACGCTCGCGCTGGTGGCGGCCAAGTGCAAGGAGCACCGGCTCACGCCCCACCTCCTCGAGGTGAAGGAGGGCACCCGGCTGCGTCACGGCTCGTTCGACTGCGAGTACTTCGCGGTCAACCACTCGATCCCGGACGCGCTCGCCGTCGCGATCCGGACGCCGGCGGGTCTGGTGCTGCACACGGGCGACATCAAGCTCGACCAGCTCCCGCTCGACGGGAGGCTCACCGACCTGGCCGGGTTCTCCCGGCTCGGCGACGAAGGTGTCGACCTGTTCCTCGTGGACTCCACCAACGCCGACGTGCCGGGGTTCGTGATCGCCGAGCGCGAGATCGGCCCGGTGCTCGACGGGGTGTTCCACCGCTCGCCGGCGCGGATCATCCTCGCCTGCTTCGCGAGCCACGTGCACCGCGTGCAGCAGGTGCTCGACGCCGCCGTCGCCCACAAGCGGAAGGTGTGCCTGGTCGGGCGGTCCATGGTGCGCAACATGGGCCTGGCCGCCGAGCTGGGCTTCCTCACGGTGCCCGAGGGTCTGCTCGTCGAGATCGACGACGCGATGGACCTGCCCGACGACCAGCTGGTGATCGTCTCCACCGGGTCGCAGGGCGAGCCGCTGTCGGCGCTCGCGAGGATGGCGCGTGGCGACCACCGCTCGGTGCGTATCCGGCCGGAGGACACGATCATCCTGGCCAGCTCGCTCATCCCGGGCAACGAGACCGCGGTGTTCGGCGTGATCAACGGGCTCACCCGGCTGGGGGCCAAGGTCGTGCACCAGGGCACCGCGAAGGTGCACGTCTCCGGGCACTCGCCGGCAGGGGAACTGCTGTTCCTCTACAACGCGGTGCGGCCGAGCAACGTGATGCCGGTGCACGGCGAGTGGCGCCACCTGCGGGCCAACGCCGCCCTGGCCACGAGGACCGGCGTGCCGGAGGAGTCCGTGGTGCTCGCGGAGGACGGCGTGGTGGTCGACCTCGTCGACGGCAAGGCGTCGATCACGGGTCGCGTCGAGGTGGGGCGCGTGTACGTCGACGGGCTCGCCGTCGGCGACATCGGCGAGAGCACCCTCGGCGACCGGCTCGTGCTGGGCGAGGGCGGGTTCATCTCCATCACGGTGGCGGTCGACTCCACCACGGGCCGCGCGGTGTCGCGCCCGACGCTGTCGGGCCGCGGATTCTCCGACGACCCCAAGGCTCTGGACGCGGTGCTGCCGCTGGTGGAGGACGAGCTGTCCCGCACCGAGTCCGAGGGCATCACCGACACCCACCGCATCGCCCAGTCGGTGCGCCGCGTGGTGGGCAAGTGGGTGGGCGAGACCTACCGCAGGCGCCCGATGATCGTGCCCACGGTCATCGCGGTCTGACCGCACGGCCCTGCCGCCGCGCCGCCCTGTTCCGGGGCCGGCGCGGCGGCGGCGCTCCGTCAGTCCCCGCTGGGCCCGCCGCGGCGCGGTTCGTGGGGCTCCTGGCCGGGCGGGAGGTTGGAGCGGTCGGGGGCGATCACCGTGGACATGTCGCCCGAGTCGGGCAACCGGACGTGGGGCACCGGGTCGTCCGCACCGATCAGCAGGTCGGCGGTGCCGGGCTGCAGGGTCTCCCCGCGGAAGAACGGCGGTTCCACCCGGCTGTAGATCAGCATGAGCACGGCGCCGAGCAGCAGCGCCCCGATGCCGATCAGGAACACCCCGCCGATGCCGAAGACCGTGGTGGCGCCGGCGTCCGCCGCCGCGTAGTCGATGCTGGAGAGCACGAACGCCACGAGCAGCATCACGCCGCCGAGGCCGGGCAGCACCCCCTTGACCCACAGGTCGCGCCCGTGCAGTTGCCTGCGGTAGTACCAGACACAGGCGAACCCGGTGAGCCCGTAGTAGAAGGCGATCAGCAGGCCGACGGCGGAGATCGAGTCGGCCAGCACGTTCTCGCTGATCAGCGTGAGGCCCACGTAGAACACGATCGACGCGATGCCCATGGCCCAGGTGGCGTAGCCCGGGGTCAGGTAGCGCGGGTGGATACCGGCGAAGCGCCGCGGGATCGCCCGGTACGCGCCCATGGACAGCGCGGCCCTGGCCGTCGGCAGGATCGTCGTCTGGGTGGACGCGGCCGACGACGTGAGCACCGAGATGATCAGCAGGACGACGAAGAAGTGGCCGAGGCCGCTCTCGCCGAACACGGCCGGGCCGATGGCGGCGAACACGTCGTCGGAGTTCTCCGGGTTGCCCAGGCCGATGCCCTCGGTGCCGGTGCCCGCGAAGGCGACGGTGGCCACCGACACCAGTGCGTAGGTGACCAGGAGCAGCAGGGTCGACAGCACCGCGGCGCGGCCCGGCGTGCGTCCCGGGTCGTCGCTCTCCTCGTTGACGGCCACGGCGGTGTCCCAGCCCCAGTACAGGAACACGGCGATCAGCACGGCGTCGACGAGGTCGGACAGGGTGATGCCGCTCGGCCACAGCCACGCGATGCTCGGGACGATGGAGCCCGCCGGAGCGTCCCCGGAGTAGACCTTGACCAGTGCGACCACGGCGAACGCCGCGAGAACCACGAGTTCGATGCCGAGCAGCGCGTACTGCAGGCGGGCCGAGACCTCGATGCCGCGGTAGCAGATGTAGGTCATCACCGCGATCCACACGACGCCCGCGACGGTGGTCCACAGCGTGCTCGCGGCCAGCGAGTCGGCGCCCACCAGCAGGAAGGAGTACTGGCCTGCGATCTGCGCGAGGTTGGCCATCACGATGACGTCCGCCGCGATGATGCCCCAGCCGCCCATCCAGCCCATCCACGGCCCGAAGGCACGCCCGGCCCAGGTGAACGTGGTGCCGCAGTCGGGTTCGGCACGGTTGAGCTCCCGGTAGGCCACGGCGATCAGGTACATCGGGATGAACGCCAGCAGCATGATCGACGGTGCCTTCTCGCCCGCCAGCACCACGATGAGACCGAGGCTCGCGGCGAGACTGTAGGCGGGGGCGGTGGACGCCAGCCCGATCACGACGCTGGAGACGAGGCCGAGGGCGCCGCCCTGCAGGCCCTTCGCGCCGGGCGCCGAGCCGTCGGGCGCTGTCACCGGGGGCGTTTCCTTTGTGGTCATCGAATCCTCCGGTCGCCAACCGTGTCACGCGCTGTGACGTACGGCGGACCTTAACGGGGTGAACGACGGATTTCGATACCGTCTTTGATCAATGCGATGAAATCCGTGTTGCATGTCTTGGCCGTCAACGGATTTCGTTCCGAAGTCGGAATCGGACGTCTACTCTCAGGACCGTGGTCACCACCCCGGAGCCGCGCTCCGCCGTTCATGCGTTGCTCGACGACGTCGGCAAGGCGATCGTCGAACAGCTCCAGGAGGACGGCAGGCGGCCCTACGCCACGATCGCCCGCACCGTGGGTCTCTCCGAGGCCGCGGTACGGCAGCGGGTGGCCCGCCTGCAGGAGGCGGGCGTGATCCAGATCGTCGCGGTCACCGACCCGCTCCAGCTCGGGTTCCGTCGCCAGGCGATGGTCGGCGTGCGCGTGGACGGCGATGTCGTCGAGCTGGCCGACGCGCTGGCCGCGATGCCGGAGGTCGACTACGTGGTGATCACCGCAGGCAGCTTCGACGTGCTGGCGGAAGCGGTCTGTGAGGACGACGAGCACCTCCTGGAGCTGGTCGGCAGGCGGATCCGGGCACTGCCCGGCGTCCGCAGCACCGAGACGTTCGTCTACATGAAGCTGCGCAAGCAGCATTACAACTGGGGAACCCGTTGACCACGTCACCCGAAACCGCCTCCGGCACCGAACCGGGCCGCACCCCGCGCGGCACCGACCGCGTCGAGGCCGCCCGCGACCACCTGTGGATGCACTTCACCCGCCACTCCACCTACGAGGACGGCGGGCAGGTCCCGATCATGGTGCGCGGCGAGGGCTGCCGGGTCTGGGACGCCGCGGGTCGCGAGTACCTCGACGGGCTCGCCGGCCTCTTCGTCGTGCAGGCGGGCCACGGCCGCCGCGAGCTCGCCGAGGCGGCGGCGCGGCAGGCCTCGGAGCTGGCGTACTTCCCGATCTGGTCCTACGCCCACCCGGGCGCGATCGACCTGGCCGAGCGGCTCGCGGCGTACGCGCCGGGGGATCTCAACCGGGTCTTCTTCACCACCGGCGGCGGCGAGGCCGTCGAGAGCGCGTGGAAGCTCGCCAAGCAGTACTTCAAGCTCGTCGGCAAGCCCACCAAGCACAAGGTGATCAGCCGCTCGATCGCCTACCACGGCACCCCGCAGGGAGCGCTCGCGATCACCGGCGTGCCCGATCTGCGCATCCCCTACGAGCCGCTCGTCCCTGGTGCGTTCAAGGTGCCCAACACCAACGCCTACCGGGCGCCGAGCCACGTCGGCGGGGACCTCAAGGCATTCGGCCGGTGGGCCGCCGACCGCGTCGAGGAGGCGATCCTCGCCGAGGGCGCCGACACCGTCGCCGCGGTGTTCGTCGAGCCGGTGCAGAACGCGGGTGGCTGCTTCCCGCCGCCGCCCGGCTACTTCGAGCGGCTGCGCGAGATCTGCGACACCCACGACGTCCTGCTCGTGTCCGACGAGGTGATCTGCGCGTTCGGGCGGATCGGCAGCATGTTCGCCTGCGACGACTTCGGCTACGTCCCCGACATCATCACCTGCGCCAAGGGGATGACCTCTGGCTACTCGCCGATCGGCGCGATGATCGCGAGCGACCGGCTGTTCGAGCCGTTCCGCAAGGGCGCCACCTCCTTCCTGCACGGCTACACCTTCGGCGGGCATCCCGTCTCGGCGGCGGTCGGCATGGCGAACCTCGACATCTTCGAGCGCGAGGGGCTCAACGACCACGTGCGGGCGCAGTCCCCGGTCTTCCGGGCGACGCTCGAGAAGCTGCTGGACCTGCCGATCGTGGGCGACGTGCGCGGCGAGGGGTTCTTCTTCGGCATCGAACTGGTGAAGGACAAGAGCACCAAGGAGACGTTCGACGCCCAGGAGTGCGAGCGCCTGCTGCGTGGGTTCCTCTCCAAGGCCCTGTTCGAGGCCGGGCTGTACTGCCGGGCCGACGACCGCGGCGACCCCGTCATCCAGCTGGCCCCGCCGCTCGTCGCGGGTCCCGCGGAGTTCGACGAGATCGAGGGGATCCTGCGGGGGGTGCTGACCGAGGCGTGGGCGCGACTCTGAGGTCACTGTCGCTGTGGCACGAGCAGGTCGTCGCCGACGGCGACGCACTCACGTCCCGGCCCCCGCTCTCCGGCGACACCGACGCCGACGTCTGCGTGGTCGGGGCCGGCTACACCGGCCTCTGGACCGCGTACTGGCTGCTGCGTGGTGACCCCGGCCTGCGTGTCGTCGTGGTCGAACGGGAGGTGGCGGGCTTCGGGGCGAGCGGGCGCAACGGCGGCTGGTGCTCGGCGCTGTTCCCGGCGAGCACGGCGGCCCTCGCCCGGCGCCACGGCGCCGCCGCCGCGGTCGCGATGCGGGCGGCGATGCGCGCCACCGTCGACGACGTGGGTGCGGTGGTGACCGAGGAAGGGATCGCCTGCGACTGGCGCAAGGGCGGCACGGTGGCTCTCGCACGCACGCCGGCCCAGCTCGTCCGGGCCCGGGCCGAGGCCGCCGAGTCGGGTGCCGACGAGATCTCGCTGGTCGGGGCCGCGGAGGCGGCGTCGCTGGTCGGCGCGTCGGACGTCCTGGGTGCCACGGTCACCCCGCACTGCGCGCGCATCCAGCCCGCGCGCCTTGTCCGCGGGCTGGCCCGGGCCGTCGAGCGCCGGGGCGGGTGCATCGCGGAGGGCACCACCGCCGTGTCGATCGGGCCCCGGGAGGTCGTGACCGAACGGGGGGTGGTCCGGGCGCGCGCCACCGTGCGCGCCACGGAGGCGTGGAGCGCCGGGCTCGCGTCGCGCTCGGTCGCCCCGGTGTACTCGCTGATCGTCGCCACCCGGCCGCTGCCCCCGTCCTTCTGGGACGGGGCCGGACTGGCCGGCGGGCAGACCTTCACGGACCACCGCCACCTCATCGTCTACGGCCAGCGCACCGCCGACGACCGGCTCGTCTTCGGCGGCCGCGGTGCCCCGTACCACTGGCGCTCGCAGATCCGGCCGGCGTTCGACCGTGATCAGCGGGTGTTCGCCGGGCTGCGGGCGGCGGCGACCGACCTGTTCCCGGCGCTGCGGCCGGACGACTTCACCCACGCCTGGGGCGGGCCCCTGGGCATCCCGCGCGACTGGCACGCCGGCGTCGGTCTCACCCCGGCCGGCGCCGGCTGGGCGGGTGGCTACGTCGGCGACGGCGTCGCCACGTCCCACCTGGCGGGCGCCACCCTGGCCGCGCTGATCCTCGGCCGCGACGACCCGCTCACTGCACTGCCCTGGGTGGGTCACCGCTCGCGGCGCTGGGAGCCCGAGCCCCTGCGCTGGCTGCTGGTGAACGTCGGGCTGCGCCTGATGACCCTGGCCGACGGGGAGGAACGCCTCACCCGGAGGCCGAGCGTGGTCGCCGCGTCGCTGTCCCGCGCGCTGGGTGGGTGATCCCCCGTGTGCGGGTGCGGGTGCCGCAGCACCCGCACCCGCACCCGACCCCCCGGGGTCACGGCAGACGGAAACCGACGTCCGCCGGAAGCTGTGCGGTGTCCATCTGGGCCTTCTGCAACTTGCCCGCGAAGTCCCAGTTCATCGACTGCCAGCGGGTGAACTGGTCGAGCACCCACACCCCCGACTGCCGGCTGCCGTTGCCGGAGCGACCGTTTCCGCCGAACGGCAGGTGTGCCTCGGCGCCGGAGGTCGAGTTGTTGACGCTCACCATCCCCGCGCTCACCCGCTCACGGAACCGGAACGCGTGCACCGGCGTGGACGTGTAGATCGACGCCGAGAGCCCGTAACCGTGCCCGTTGGCCAGCTCGACCGCCTCGTCGAACGTCCCGAACGCGGCGACGCCGACGATCGGCCCGAACGTCTCGGTGCGGTACAGCTCGTCGTCGGCCTGCACGCCGTCGACGACCGTCGGGTGGGCGTAGAGGCCCGCTGCCGCGTCGCCCACGAAGCCCTCCCGCGGGTTGGCTGCGGTGATCCGCCCGGTGCCGGTGGAGCCGTGCAGGGTGTGGTGCGGGAGCACCAGGTCGAGGTGGCGCTCGAAGCTCTGCAGGAACCGCGCGGAGATCATCGGCCCGTAGAGGACGTCGTCCCGGGTCGGGTTGCCGATCACGGCGGCGCGCACGTCGGAGTCGAAGCGGCGCAGGAACTCCTGGTGCACGCTCTCGTGCACCACGACCGTGCCCAGCGAGGTGCAGCGCTGCCCGGCCGTGCCGAATCCGGAGAACAGGGCGCCCTCGACGGCGAGGTCGAGGTCGGCGTCCGGCATCACCACCAGCGGGTTCTTCCCGCCCAGCTCCAGGCACGGGTTCTGCAGGTGCCGCCCGGCGAGCTCGCCGATCCGCACACCGATCGCCGACGACCCGGTGAACCCGATCTTGTCGACCAGCCCTGCGTCCAGCGCCGTCTCGAGCCCGTCGAACGTGGCGGGTCCGTCGGTCAGCACCGTGTTCAGCACGCCGTCGGGGAGCCCACCGCGCACGAACAGCTCGGTGAACGCCTCCGCGATGGCCGGGGTGTACTCGGCGGGCTTCCACACCACGGCGTTGCCGCACAGCAGCGCGGGCACGAGGTACCAGGACGGCACCGCCACCGGGAAGTTGCCCGCCGTCACGATCGCCGCGACGCCGACGGGCACGCGGAACGTGAAGAGCTGCTTGTCGGGCATCTCGCTGGGAACGGTCTGCCCGTAGAGCCTGCGGCCCTCCCCGGCGAAGAACGTGCAGGTGTCGACCACCTCCTGCACCTCGCCCCTGGCCTCCGCCAGCGGCTTGCCGATCTCGCGGGTGACCAGGGCGGCCAGTGCCTCGGCGTTGGCCTCGACCAGCCGCCCGATCTGCTCGACCACCCGCCCCCGCACGGGAGCCGGGGTGGCGGCCCAGGCGCGCTGCGCGGCGCGGGCGGCCCGGCACGCCTCGACGAACGTCCCGGCGTCACCGAGCAGCGCCTCGGCGACGGTCTCGCCGCGCGCCGGGTCCACCGACGTGAGACGCCCGCCCGGGGCGTCGTCGCGCCACTTGCCCTCGACGAACGACCCGATCGTGCGCACGGTCCCGGTCCCGGTCCCGGTCACGCCGCCACCGCCCGGCTGATCGCCGCGACGGCCAGCGCGAGCTCGTCCTCACCGATCGTCAGGGCGGGCCGCAGCCGGATCGACCGCTCGCCCCCGCCGAGCACCAGCACCTTCTCGTCACGGTGCAGCTTCTGCAGCGCGGCGGCCCGGGCCTGCGGCGAGGGCAGGTCGAAGGCGACGAACAGCCCGCGCCCGCGCACGTTGTCGATCCCGTCGACGGCCCGCAGGTCGTCGAGCAGCCGCTTGCCGAGCACCGCGGCCCGATCCACCAGCCCCTCGGCCTCGATCACCTCGAGGTAGCGCCGCGAGCGGACCATGTCGGTGAGCCCGCCGCCCCACGTCGAGTTGATCCGTGACGACACCCGGAACACGTTGCCGGGCACCTCGTCCACCCGGCCGCCCGCCATGATCCCGCAGACCTGCAGCTTCTTGCCGAACGCCACGATGTCGGGCTGGATGTCGAGCTGCTGGTAGGCCCAGGCCGTGCCGGTCATCCCACAGCCGGTCTGCACCTCGTCGAGCACGAACAGGGCGTCGAACTCCCGGCACAACGCCTGCATCGCCTGCAGGAACTCCGGGCGCAGGTGGTTGTCCCCGCCCTCGCCCTGGATCGGCTCGGCGATGAAGCACGCGATGTCGTGGGGGTTCGCCTCGAACGCGGCCCTCGCCTGCGCCAGTGCACGGTCCTCGGCCGCCTGCACCTGTGCGACGTCCATCGGGAACCGGATCGCCGGCACGTCGATCCGCGGCCAGTCGAACGTGGGGAACCGGGCGGTCTTCACCGGGTCGGTGTTGGTGAGCGAGAGCGTGTAGCCGCTACGGCCGTGGAAGGCCTTGCGCAGGTGCAGCACCTTCGTGCCCAGCGCGGCGGGGCGCCCGTGCAGGGCGTTGTGCTGCTGCTTCCAGTCGAACGCGGTCTTCAACGCGTTCTCGACGGCCAGTGCCCCGCCCTCGACCAGGAACAGGTGCGGCAGCGCCGGGTCACCGAGCACGCGGCTGAACGTCTCGACGAACGACGCCATGTGCGTGGTGTAGATGTCCGAGTTGGACGGCTTGTTGACCGCCACCTGGGTGAGCTCGGCCAGGAACGCCGGGTCCTCGGTGAGCGCCGGGTGGTTCATGCCCAGCGGCGCCGAGGCGAAGAAGCTGAACAGGTCGAGGTGGCGCGTCCCGTCCCGCGCGTCGACGATCCAGGAACCCCGGCTTTCGCGGGTGTCCAGGACGAGGTCGAAGCCGTCCACCAGGAGGTGGCGACGCAGGGTGTCGTGCACGCGCTCGGGAGTGACGGTCTCGGGCATGCGTCCAGTGTCTTGACGCGATCCTGACGGCGCAGCCAGCCGAGCGTCGGTATTGCCCGGCGAAGTGCCACCATGTCGGCCGTGACGCCGACGGATCGTCAGCTCGACGACCTGGACCGCCGACTGCTGATGCTGCTGGCCGCTGACGGGCGCGCCCCGATGGCGGAGCTGGGGCGCAGCATCGGGCTGTCCCGGACGGCCGTGCTCGCCCGCGTGCAACGCCTCGAGCGTGCCGGCGTGATCCGCGGCTACCGCGCGGACGTGGTGCTGCCGGGGGACGCCGCCGCGCACCGGGCTCGCGTCGGGGTCGTGATCCGGACGCCCGACGTCGCCGGCTACGTCCAGCGGCTCCGCGAGCTGCCCGGGGTGTCGGAGATCGAGACGGTGACGGGGGAGTTCGACCTCATCGTGCTGGTGTCGGCGCCCGGCGCGGGCGAGCTCGACGCAGTGCTCGACCGGATCTCGGGCTGGCGCGAAACGGTGCGCACCACGACGTGGGTGGTGCTCACCCGGTACTCCTGACCGTTTCGGGGTAGTCCCATGGCCACAGCCCCGAACCCAGGAGCAGCCATGACCGTGGCGTCGATCCTCCGCAGGCTCCCGCTCCGGACGTCTGCGGGAGTGTTCATCCTCGACTCGGGTCTGCAGAAATGGAGAGCCGACGAGCAGACCGCGGGCGCCCTGCACGGCATGGCAGGTGGCTGCTACCCGATCGTCAAGCAGATCGAGCCCCCGCACTTCCTGCGGGGGCTCGCCCTGACCGAGATCGGTGTGGGCGCCGCGCTCCTGCTGCCCGCGGTGCCGGCGCTCCTGGCCGGCGCGGCCCTGACCGCGTTCTCCGCAGGTCTGGTGGGGCTGTACCTGCGCACCCCCGGCCTGCGCGAGGAAGGCAGCGTGCGCCCCACCCAGCAGGGCCTGGCCATCGCCAAGGACGTCTGGCTGCTCGGCATCGGCACCGGGCTCGTGCTGGACGCCCTCACGTCCCGCCGGCAACGCCCGGCTGCCGGCTGAAGTCCATCACCCAGTTGACCTTCCAGGTGTGGCCGCCGTCGTAGGAGAAGGACTGCTGCCACCGGGGTGCGGCCCCCGCCAGCCACTCGAACCGCACCGTGACCGCGTGGCCGCCGACGACGTCGTCGGCGAGGAAGACGCCCTGGTCGCCGACGAAGGAACCCACCATGGGCGGGTCGAGGTGGCCCGGGTTGCGGCTGGAGCTCCACCAGATGCTCCAGGTGGCGGCCACCGGATCGAACAGCCGCAGGGTGAAGCCCTCGAACGGGTCGCCGTCGGGTGGGTCCGGGACGTCCATGCGGTCGACGTGCCCGACCCCGCGCAGCACCGGGAACACCTCGCTGGCGGCGTCGAACTCCACCCACTCCTCGCATCGCGGATCGGTGGTGTCGCGGAGCTTCGTGTTGTGCACCCGCCATGAGCCGTGGATGAAGTCGAACGAGTGCGCGCCGTGGTCCGTCACGTGATCACCCTCTCAGTGACCCCCGACACTCTGTGCGGGGGCGCCGCGCCGCACGCGACCGGCGGGTGTCGGTCACCGGACAGGGGCGCCGTTCCGGATACCGTGGGGACATGGCAGGACGGACCACCGCAGGCGGCGGCAGGAGCACCGCGGCGTCGTCGTCCAAGGCTGCGTCGTCGTCCCGGGCTGCGGGCGGCCGGAAACCGGCAGCCCGCAAGTCCGCTGTGCGTGAGCCCGCCCGCTCCACGGCGCGCCGCCCGTCCGGTTCCGGCCGCCGCCCGGCCCCCCGCAAGCCGCCGCCCCGCCGCGGTCCCGACCTCCTCGACCGCGGTCTCGACGCCGTCGGCAGAGGCATCGGCCGGCTCGGCCGTTCGGCGGGCCGCACGATCGGGCGCACCCGTGAGCTCGACCCGGCCCATCGCCGCGACGGGCTCGGCGTCGTCCTGCTCGTGCTGGCCGTGGTGAGCGCCGCGGGCATCTGGTGGGGGGCGGGTGGCCCTGTCGGCCGCGGGCTGTCCGCCGCCGTCGGGTACGTCATCGGGCTCGGATCCACGGTGCTGCCGGTGCTGCTGGCACTGACCGGCATCGCGCTGATGGCCACTCGGCCGCACCCGGAGGCACGGCCGCGGGTCGCCGTCGGTTCCCTGCTGCTGACCCTCGGCGTGCTCGGGCTCGTGCACCTCGCCGCGGGGCGCCCCGACGCGCCCGGGCTGTGGGTCGACGGTGGGGGAGCGCTGGGCTACCTGGCGGCCACGCCGCTCGCCACCGGCCTGACGGCGTGGGTCGCGGTGCCCGTGCTCGTGCTGCTGTCCGGGTACGCGCTCCTGGTGCTCACCGGCACCCCCGTGCGGGACGTGCCCGAGCGTCTCCGTGGGGTGCTCGGCGGCCAGGTTCCCGACGAGGCCGGCGTCGACTCCGGCGAGCTGGACGCCGACCCCGTCGTCGAGACGCCCCCCGTCGCGCTGCGGCGCCCCTCCCGGCGGCGCCAGGCGTCGCGGGTCGAGGACGCGGCCCCGGACGACTCCGCCGCGGGCGCGGAGTCCGGCGAGGCTCCCGAGGAGGCGCCTGCTCCTCGCCCGAAGCGCAGGCCACCGGCCACCGTGCCGGCCACGCCCCCGGCCGAGCCCGAGCCCGACGGCCCCGTCGGCGAGCAGTTGCGCCTCACGGTCTCCCCGAGCGACGGGGAGAGCACCTACATCCTGCCGCCCAGCGACCTGCTGCCCACGGGGCCGGTCGCCAAGACCCGCAGCAGCGCCAATGACGCGATGATCGAGTCGATCACCGGCGTGCTCGACCAGTTCTCGGTGGACGCGCAGGTCACCGGCTTCACGCGCGGCCCCACGGTCACCCGCTACGAGATCGAGCTCGGCCCGGCCGTCAAGGTCGAGAAGATCACCCAGCTCACCAAGAACATCTCCTACGCGGTCGCCACCGACAACGTGCGGATCCTGGCTCCGATCCCCGGCAAGTCCGCCGTGGGCATCGAGGTGCCCAACACCGACCGGGAGATGGTCCGCCTCGGTGACGTGCTGCGCAGCGGCAACGCGCGCGCCGAACAGCACCCGCTGGTCATCGGCCTGGGCAAGGACATCGAGGGCCACTTCCTCACGGCCAACCTGGCGAAGATGCCGCACCTGCTGGTGGCAGGTTCCACCGGCTCCGGCAAGTCGAGCTTCGTCAACTCGATGCTCGTGTCACTCCTCTCGCGGGCCACGCCGGACGAGGTCCGGATGATCCTCATCGACCCCAAGATGGTGGAGCTGACCCCGTACGAGGGCATCCCGCACCTGATCACCCCCATCATCACCCAGCCGAAGAAGGCGGCCTCCGCGCTCGCCTGGCTGGTGGAGGAGATGGAGCAGCGCTACCAGGACATGCAGGCCAACAAGGTCCGCCACGTCGACGACTTCAACCGCAAGGTGCGCTCCGGCGAGATCACCGCGCCGCTGGGCAGCGAGCGCGAGTACCGGCCCTACCCGTACATCCTCTGCATCGTCGACGAGCTGGCCGACCTCATGATGACCGCGCCGCGCGACGTGGAGGACGCGGTCGTGCGCATCACGCAGAAGGCCAGGGCGGCGGGCATCCACCTGGTGCTCGCCACGCAGCGGCCCTCGGTGGACGTCGTCACGGGCCTGATCAAGACCAACGTGCCGTCGCGGCTGGCGTTCGCCACCTCCTCGCTCACCGACTCGCGCGTCATCCTCGACCAGCCGGGCGCCGAGAAGCTCATCGGCATGGGCGATGGACTGTACCTGCCGATGGGAGCAGGCAAGCCCACCCGTATGCAGGGCGCGTTCGTCGGCGACGAGGAGATCTCCTCGGTCGTCACGTTCGTCAAGGAGCAGGCCGAGCCGACCTACACCGAAGGGGTCACCGTCCAGAAGGCGGGCGAGGCCAAGGAGGTCGACCCCGACATCGGCGACGACCTCGACCTCCTGGTGCAGGCCGCCGAGCTGGTGGTCACGTCCCAGTTCGGGTCCACCTCGATGCTGCAGCGCAAGCTCCGCGTCGGGTTCGCGAAGGCGGGGCGGCTCATGGACCTGCTCGAGTCGCGAGGCGTGGTCGGGCCGTCGGAGGGGTCGAAGGCCCGGGACGTGCTGATCAAGCCCGACGAGCTGGAGAGCGTGCTCTGGCTGATGCGCGGCGGCGGTGGCCCGGACCCCGACGACTCGCAGGACTGACGGCTCACCGGTCCTTCCCGGTCACCGTGCGGGGGCGGCAGGCACCCGGCCGAGACGATCGGCGTGTCCAGCAGGGTGAGCTGCGGGGAGGGGCCGGTCGTTGCGTCATCACGGAACGTGTCAGAGTGTGCCCGATCGGTCGAATCCGGCTGATCAGCAGCACGTCGGGAAGGTATCCGCGGCATGTTCTGGACCGGTCGTCGCCGGAAGGAAAAGAAGCAGGTCATAGGTGGCCGGCAGGCTCTCATGCCGATCCCGCTCACCGGTGGCCTGATGAGTGGCGAAGTGCGTGACAGCGAGGGGAAACCCCTCTCGGGAGCTGACGTCTCGATCTTCGACCGGAGCAACAAGCGCGTGGCGCGGTCGGAGACCGATGTCTACGGGTTCTTCGCGGCCGCCGTGATGCCCGGCGCCTACCGGATCCGGGCCGAGGCGGGTGGCTACCAGAGCTTCCACGAACGCACCGAGGTGGAGTGGGGCACCCACAATGCCCTCGGCAAGCTCACCCTCGTGCCCGACGAGACACTCACCGTCCCCGCCCCCGGGCTGTACGAGATCGACCCCGAGCACTCGGCCATCCGGTTCATCGCCCGCCACATCGCGATGTCGAGGGTGTACGGGCAGTTCATGGAGTTCACCGGACAGATCTACATCGCGGAGCGCTTCGAGGACTCCCAGGTGGAGGTGCTGATCGACGCCGCGAGCGTCTTCACCAACGCCGAGAAGCGGGACGCGCACCTGCGTTCGGCCGACTTCCTCGACGTCACCCGCTTCCCCAAGCTGCACTTCACCAGCCACCGCTTCTCCCGCCCCGGCGGCAACCGCTGGGTGATCGACGGGGAGCTCACCCTCCACGGGATGACCGGCGACGTGCAGCTCGATGCCACCTACCTCGGCATGCAGGAGTGGAACGGGATGCGCGCGGGCTGCACCGCCACCACGGAGCTGCACCGCGAGCACTTCACCGTGAACTGGCAGCAGATCCTGGCCCGCGGGGTGCCGGTCGTGGGCTCGACGATCCAGATCAGCCTGGACATCCAGGGCATCCTGCAGCGCTGACCGCCCGCGCTGACCGCCCGCACTTCGGAGCCCTACAGCTCCTGGGACGGGCGGCAGACAGCACTACGGCTCCACAGTGCTCGGACGGACCTGGCGTTCGGCCAGCCAGGCCGTGGCCGTCGTGCCCGCGAGGTCGCGGAAGTCGCGGGACAGGTGGGCCTGGTCGACGTACCCGGTGTCGCCCGCGACCCGGGCGAGAGCGGGCCGGCCGGGACCGAGCAGCCGGTCGCAGGCTCTCTCGAACCGCATCAGCCGGGCCGCCGCCTTCGGGGCGAGGCCGGTCTCGTGGCGGAACTTCTCCGCCAGGTACCGGCGGCTCCAGCCGACCTCGCGCGCCAGGTCGGCGATGCGCAGGGTGCCGCCCGTCTCCTCCAGACGGTCCCAGGCGTACCCGACCTCGGGGAGCACCCCGGGTGCGCCGCGCCCCCGGTGGGCGAGCGCCGCGAACTCGGTGTCGAGGAGGGCGAAGCGTTCCGGCCACCCGGGTGCGGCGGCGAGCCGGGCCAGCAGGGGGCCGGTGCGGCGCCCCAGCAGCGCCTCGAGATCCACGACGTCCCCGGCGAGCTCCCCGGCGGGCACCCCGAGCAGCGCCCGGGCCCCACGCCAGGTGAGCCGCAGCTGCAGGCCGGTCTGCGGGTCGCCCTGGGCGATCCGCGCCGGCCGGGTGTGCAGGCCGGCGACCATCGCGGCGAACACGCCGGGTGGCTTGCTCGGGTCGGCGTTGGCGAGCATCTCGACCTTCCCGTCGAGACACAGCACGAACGTGAGATGGGGCGACGGCACGCCCAGGTGGACGGAGCGCGGCGCGGCGTCCATCCGGTAGCCGGTGTAGGCGCTGACGTACGGGCGGAGCGCAGCGGCCGGTCTGCGCCCGTGCATCTGCCGCGCGTCCGGGACGGGGACGTGCTCCGGGTCGCCGACGTGCTCCGGGTCGCTGACCGGTGCGGCCATTGCCGCAGGCTACCGGCCCCGTCCGACAACGGCGGCCGGAAACGTCAGGGACCTACGGGCAGCTGCAGGAGCATCCGCACGTTGCCCAGTGTGTTGGGCTTCACGTGCGCGAGGTCCAGGAACTCGGCCACACCGGCGTCGTAGGAGCGCAGCATCGCCGCGAAGACGTCCGGCTCGACCGGGGTGCCGTCGATCTCGGCGAACCCGTGGTGGGCGAAGAACTGCTTCTCGAACGTCAGCACGAACAGCCGGCGCAGGCCCAGCTCGCGCCCGTTGGCGATGAGAGCACTGACGATGGCGTGCCCCACCCCACGGCCGACGACGTTCGGGTGCACCGCCACCGTGCGGATCTCGCCGAGGTCCTCCCACAGGACGTGCAGGGCGCCGCAGCCGACGACCTCACCGTCGAGCTCGGCGACCACGAACTCCTGCACCGACTCGTACAGGGTGACGATTTCCTTGGCGAGCAGCAGGCGCCCCGCGTAGGAGTCCACGAGCTGCTTGATCGTCGCCACGTCGGCGGTTCTGGCCCGCCGTACGGCCATCGTTGCCACGACGGGTCAGACTAGATCATCGATGGCGGATACCCTGGTGCCCGTGCCAGAAACCCGCAGCGTCGAGGTCCGCTCCGCTGACGCTCCGCGGCGAGACGACGAGCGTTCCCCGGTCGCTCCACGCCGTGCCGCCCTGCTGACCCTGGGCTGTGCCCGAAACGAGGTCGACTCCGAGGAGCTCGCCGGCCGGTTGGAGGGCTCCGGCTGGGAGCTGGTGACCGCCGACGGCGACGACTCGCCGGACGTGATCGTCGTCAACACCTGCGGTTTCGTCGAGCAGGCGAAGAAGGACTCGATCGACACCCTCCTGGCCGCCTCGGACGCCGCGAAGGCCAGCGGCGCGAAGGTCGTGGCGGTCGGATGCCTGGCCGAGCGCTACGGCGCCGAGCTGGCCGAGAGCCTGCCCGAGGCCGATGCCGTGCTCGGCTTCGACGCGTATCCCGACCTCGCCGAGCGCCTCTCCGACGTCATCGGCGGCCACGCGCCCGCCCCGCACGTGCCGGTCGACCGGCGCACGCTGCTGCCGATCTCGCCGGTCGAGCGCCCGGCGGCCGCGGCCGACGTCGCCGTGCCGGGGCACGCCTGGTTGCCCAACCTCGCGCGTACGCGCCTCTCCGACGGCCCGGTGGCGCCGGTCAAGCTCGCGTCCGGCTGCGACCGCCGCTGCGCGTTCTGCGCCATCCCGTCGTTCCGAGGCTCGTTCGTCTCCCGCCCACCGGACGACGTGGTGGCGGAGGCCGCGTGGCTCGGGATGCAGGGGGTGCGCGAGCTCGTCCTCGTCAGCGAGAACTCCACGTCCTACGGCAAGGACCTGCCCGGCGGCACGCGCGCGCTGGTGCAGCTCCTGCCGCGGCTGGCCCACGTGCCGGGCGTCGACCGCGTCCGCCTCAGCTATCTGCAGCCCGCCGAGGTCCGTCCCGACCTGCTGCGGGTCATCGCCACCACGCCGGGCGTCGCGCCCTACTTCGACCTCTCGTTCCAGCACGCGAGCCCGGCGGTGCTGCGGCGGATGCGCCGGTTCGGGTCGCGGGAGAACTTCCTCGACCTCTGCGCCCGTATCCGCGACCTCGCCCCCGAGGCCGGGATCCGCAGCAACGTGATCGTCGGCTTCCCGGGCGAGACGGAGGAGGACCTCGCGGAGCTGGAGGCGTTCCTCACCGGAGCCCGGCTCGATGCGGTCGGGGTGTTCGGCTACTCCGACGAGGACGGCACGGAGGCGGAGACCTACGACGGCAAGCTGCCTGCCGAGGAGGTCCTCGCGCGGGTCTCCCGGATCAGCGCGCTGGTCGACGAGCTGATGGCCCAGCGTGCGGAGGACCGCGTCGGCACGGAGGTGGAGGTGCTCGTCGAGGCGGAGGAGGACGAGGACTTCGAGTGCACCGGCCGCGCGGCGCACCAGGCTCCCGAGGTCGACGGCGAGTGCGTCTTCGAGCGCGGGTCCGGGCTGGCGGTCGGCGACATGGTGCGCGCGGTCGTCGTCGGCACCGAGGGCACCGACCTCGTCGTGTCCCCGCGAGAGCTGCTGCCCCGCAGCGACCTGCAAGGCGCCGCTGTGGGCGCCGCCGCGCGGGAGTCCGGGTGAGTTCTGCACCCGCCGGCCCGCCGCCGCTGCTGAACATCGCCAACGTCCTCACCGGAATCCGGCTGGCGCTGGTGCCGGTGTTCGTCGTGGTGCTGCTCGTCGACGACGGAACGAACACGGGCTGGCGGCTCGCCGCGTTCGGTGTCTTCGCGCTCGCCGCGATCACCGACCGGTACGACGGCGAGCTGGCGCGGCGGCGCGGGCTCGTCACCGCGTTCGGCACGATCGCCGACCCGATCGCCGACAAGGCGCTCACCGGGGCGGCCCTCATCGGGCTGTCGGTGATCGGCATGGTGCCGTGGGTGGTCACCATCGTGATCATGGCCAGAGAGGTCGGCGTGACGGTGCTGCGGTTCTGGGTGCTGCGCCACGGCATCATCCCCGCCAGCCGCGGAGGCAAGGCCAAGACGCTGGCTCAGGCACTGGCGATCGGGCTGTACCTGCTCCCGCTCGAGCTGCTCGGAGCGGCCGACGCCGTCGACAAGCTGAGGTGGTCGGTGCTCGCGGTGGCCATCCTCCTCACCGTCGTCACCGGGCTCGACTACGTGCTGCGGGCGATGCGGCTGCGCTCGGCGGCCGCCACGGCTCTTCCCGAGAGGTGACCCACGGCCGTGTTCGCCGTGGGCGGACGCGACCGCCGGCCGCGTGTCGCGACGCCGCGGGTCAGGAATCGGTACGGTGATCTCACCGGCGCGGTGTCCACCTTGGCCGGCGGACGACGAGGAGGGTCGCATGGCGGTGCTGATGCGGGAGGCGATCGGCGGCAGTCTGCGGCGGGCTCGTACGGCGCGCAGGCGGACCCTCCGGGACGTCTCGCGCCGGGCGCGGGTGAGCCTCGGTTACCTGTCCGAGGTGGAGCGGGGCCGGAAGGAACCCTCCAGCGAGCTCCTCGCCGCCATCTGCGACGCACTCGACATCGCCCTGCACGACCTGCTCACCGAGGCCGCGGAGGCCATGGCCGCCGACGCGCTGACCACCGTGCCGCTGCGCCGCCCCGTCGGCCTGCGCCACATGGACCTCCGGCTCGCCGGCGCCTCGGACGATGCGTCCGCGATGCCGCTGGCGCCGATCACGCCGGTCTCCCCGCGTCACCCCGTTCCGCAGCCTGCACCGCAGCCCGTGGCGCTGAAGCCGGTCGACGCGGTCTGCGCCGCCGCCTGACCGAGCCGCCGCCGGCTCCGTCGCACGTCATCGGCACCCGCCACTCCGGCGGGTGCCGATACGTATCTGCACGTCGTCGTCACCGTGCGGAGCGTCCGAGCGGTAGCCTGACCTCCGGGTCGCCCCGACGGCGACCTCCGGATGATCCCCGATATCGTCGGCGAGCGGTGGAAGCCGGGCCGGTCCGATGCCACGATGGGAACCGGCGCACCGGCGGACATGCCGGACGGCCCGGACAACGACATGCAGCGACGAGCGGCGTCGCACTCGGAGGGCGGAGCAGATGGCCAACGGTTTCACGAAGGCCTGGAAGTACCTGATGGCGCTGTTCTCGTCCAAGGTCGACGAGTACGCCGATCCCAAGGTGCAGATCCAGCAGGCCATCGAGGACGCTCAGCGGCAGCATCAGGCGCTGTCCCAGCAGGCGGCCGCGGTGATCGGCAACCAGCGTCAGCTGGAGATGAAGCTCAACCGGCAGCTCGGAGAGATCGAGAAGCTGCAGGCGTCGGCCCGGCAGGCCCTCGTGCTCGCCGACCAGGCCCGTGCCAAGGGCGACGAGCCGAAGGCCCAGCAGTACGAGCAGTCCGCGCAGGCCTTCGCCACGCAGCTGGTCACGGCCGAGCAGTCCGTCGAGGACCTCAAGACGCTGCACGACCAGTCGATCCAGGCTGCCGGCCAGGCCAAGACGGCCGTCGAGCGCAACTCGATGATGCTGCAGCAGAAGATCGCCGAGCGCACCAAGCTGCTGAGCCAGCTCGAGCAGGCGAAGATGCAGGAGCAGGCCGCGGCGTCGCTGCGGTCGATGACCGAGCTCGCGGCGCCGGGCAACACCCCGTCGCTGGAGGAGGTCCGCGACAAGATCGAGCGGCGCTACGCCAACGCCATCGGTTCCGCGGAGCTCGCGCAGAACTCGGTGCAGGGCCGCATGCTGGAGGTGCAGCAGTCCACGGTCGACATGGCCGGGGCGAGCCGCCTCGAGCAGATCCGCGCGTCCCTGCACGGTGCGCCGGTGGCAGGTGAGGTCACGGGCGGCGACACGGCCGCCATTCCCGCCTCGCCGCAGGTCAACAAGCAGCAGCAGCCCGGCACCGCCTGACCTACCGCACCACGGCCGACGCCGCTCGCCCCGACCAGGGCGGGCGGCGTCCCTCGTTGCCGGCCCCCTTTGCCGTGGGCGCTCGGGGCGGGGCGACGGGACGTGTGGGGCGACTCGGGCTCGTGTTTCGGGCGACTCGCGGGCGGGATTCGGGCGACTCGCGGGCTCGGATCGGGCGACTCGCGGGGGTGGGCGGGCCTCGGGCAGGGGTCAGCGGCGGCGCGGGGCGGGTGGGGGTGTGGGGCCGGGTTGGCAGCGGGGGCACCAGTAGGCGAGCCGGGCGTACACCCCGTCCCCCTGCTCCGCGGTGCGGATGCGGGTGCCGCAGCGGCGGCACCGCTGACCACCCCGCTCGAACACCCAGGTCTGACGTCCTCGCGCCAGCTCCCCGGTGGTGGATTGCTGGGGACGGTCGGCGTTGCGCAGCAGCAGCTCCCGGGCCAGCGCGATCACCGCTGGCGGGTCCGGGACGTCCCGCACGATGGTCCACGGGGAGAGCCCGAGCAGGAAGCACACCTCGGTCTTGTAGAGGTTCCCGACGCCCGCCATCACCCGCTGCTCCAGGAGCACGAGCCCGAGCTCCGACGCACCGCGCGTGGTGAACCGGCGCAGCGCCTCCGCGGCGTGCGCGTCGTCCCAGGCCGGGTCGAGCAGGTCGGGCCCGAGGTGCCCGACCAGCCGGTCCTCCTCCGCGGTCGGCAGCAGCTCGAGATCGTGCAGCAGGAACCCGACGGCGGTGCGCTCCGCGGTCTCGAGCACCGCGCGGGCCTGGTGGGAGGGCCGCTGCCACGCCATCCCGGGCCGGTAGAGGTGCCATGACCCGTCGAGGCGGAGATGGCTGTGCAGGCTGCGGCCGTCGTCGAAGCGGGTGAACAGGTGTTTCCCGACGGTGGCGACGCCGAGCACGGTTCGGCCGGTGAGGTCGTGCTCCGCGAGCTGCGGATGGCGAAGCTCGCCCCGCACGAGCGTCCGCCCCGAGAGCGCGGTGCGTAGGCGCTTCCCGGTGAGGTAGACGGTGTCGCCCTCCGGCACCGGCCGACGGTAGCGCGGGTCGCACCGATCCACCGATCGGTGGATCGGCGGTCCACCTCGGGCGGCGGGGACTCCGCCGCGACGGTCGATCTCCGCGGGCCAGCGTGGCAGCACGATCATGTGCATGCCCGTCATCGAGGTGGACCAGCTACACAAGCGCTACCGCGACCAGGTCGCGGTGCACGACGTCTCCTTCTCCGTGGAGGAGGGAGAGATCTTCGGCGTCCTGGGTCGCAACGGCGCCGGGAAGACCACCACCGTGGAGTGCATCGAGGGGTTGCGCTCCCCGGACGGCGGCTCCATCTCGGTGCTCGGGCTGCATCCCGGACGCGACCGCGCTGCGCTGCGCCGCGTGCTCGGCATCCAGCTGCAGGCGAGCGAGCTGCCGGAGAAGCTGCGCGTGGGAGAGGCGCTCGAGCTCTACGCGTCCTTCTACCCGTCGCCTCTCGACCCCGGAGAGCTGCTCGAACGCTGGGGTCTCGCGGCGAAGCGGAACACCGCGTTCGGGAACCTGTCGGGAGGCCAGAAGCAGCGGCTGTCGATCGCGCTGGCGCTGGTGGGGAACCCGCAGGTGGCGATCCTCGACGAGCTGACCACCGGGCTCGACCCGCAGGCCCGCCGCGACGCCTGGGAGTCGATCGAGCAGATCCGCCGCGGCGGCGTGACCGTCGTGCTGGTCACCCACTTCATGGAGGAGGCCGAGCGGCTCTGCGACCGGATCGCCGTGATCGACGCGGGGCGCGTGGTCGCGATCGACACGCCGGCCGGACTCGTGGCCGGGCTCAGCGACGGTCAGAGGCTGCGTTTCCGCCCGTCGATCCCGTTCGAGGACTCGGTGCTCACGCAGCTGCCCGAGGTGGCGTCGGTGCAGCGGAACGGGCCCCAGGTCGAGGTCAGAGGCGGCGGCGACCTGCTGACCGCCGTGACGTCCGCGCTGGCCCGCCACCAGGTCGTGGCCATCGACCTGCGCCTCGAGCAGCCCACCCTCGACGACGCGTTCGTCGCCCTGACCGGCCGTGCGGCCGAGAACTGAGGAGTCGACCGATGAACGAGACCACGACAACGACCGCAACCCCGACCCCGACCCCGACCCCGACCCCGACCCCGACCCCGACTGCGCAGCGCCGCGCGCCGCGGCCGCTGCGCGCACTCGCACTGGCGGAGACCCGGCTGTTTCTCCGCGACCCGGTGACCCTGCTCATCGCGGTGGTCCTGCCGACGGTGGTCCTCGCGGGTCTCGGCGCCGTGCCGGCGCTGCGCGAGCCCAGCGAGATGTTCGGAGGGCTCCGGTTCACGGACTACTTCGCGCCGTCCCTGCTGGCGATCAACATCGCTGTCCTCGGCCTGCAGAACCTGCCCACCGGGCTCGCCACCTACCGGGAGAAGGGGATCCTGCGACGGCTGTCGGCCTCGCCCATGCATCCGGCTGCGGTGCTGGTGGTGCAGCTGCTGATCAACGTCGTGACCGTGGTCGTCGGCACGGCGCTCATGGTCGCCGTCGCCGTGTTCGTCCTCGACGTGCCGGCGCCGCGGCATCCGGTCGCGTTCGTCCTCACGTTCCTGCTCGGCACGTCGGCGGTGTTCGCGCTCGGGCTCGTGATCGCGGCCGTGACACCGCGGGCCCGGCTCGCCTCCGGGATCGGTGCCGTCGCGTTCATGCTGACGCAGTTCTTCGCGGGGGTCTATCTGCCCAAGTTCCTGCTCCCGGAGGCGCTGGTGCGGATCGGGGAGTTCGTGCCGCCCGGCGTCGGGGCCTTCCAGGCGGCCTGGATGGGGGACGGGCCCGCGCCGATGCAGCTGGTGGTGATGGCGTTGATCGCTGTGGCGGCGACCACTGTTGCCGCTAGGTTCTTCCGGTGGGAGTGAGATCATGAGCGGCGCACAGCGCGGTGCGGCGATGACGCACGGCTGCGGGCCGGCGACCGGACTGCTATCGGGCACCGAGGAGGTGCTCGACGCCCGCGAGCGCAGGTTCGACTCGTTCATGGAACGCTTCGTGCCCTATCTCGGGCTGGCGATCGGCACCGCGCTGACGCCTGCCGTGATCCCGTCGACGCCGGGGTACTGGCTGGTCACCGGTCCGCTCGTGCTCGTCGCGGCCGCCTGGTCGTACGCCTTCGTGACGCGGCGCCCCTTGGCGGCGTCGGATCCCCGGCTGGGCGCCGTGTACGTCGGCGGGCTGCTGGTCCTGATGGCCGTGCTCGTGCATCTGTCGCCCTTGTACGGGTTCCAAGCCCTGGCCGGGTACATGCATTCGTTCCTCTACCTGCGCGGGCGCTGGCGCTGGGCCGGGGTGGCGGCCACAGCGGCGCTCGTCGCCTACTCGCAGCTCGGCGGAAGTCTGATCGACGAGATCACCATGGGCGTCATCGCGGGACTGGTGGCGGTCACACTGATCAACGCTCTGGTGGCGGGGGGTTTCACCTACTTCGGCACGCTGTCCACCCAGCAGTCCCACCGCCGGCGCGAGGTCATCCTCGAGCTGAACGAGACGAACCGGCGCCTGTCGGAGTCGCTGGAGGAGAACGCGGCCCTGCACGTCCAGCTGCTGGCGCAGGCCCGGGAGGCCGGGATGCTCGACGAGCGGGCGCGGCTGGCGCGGGAGATCCACGACACGATCGCGCAGGGCCTGACCGGCATCGTCACCCAGCTGGAGGCGGCAGGCGCCGCAGACGACGACCCGGCCGTGCGGCGTCGCCACATCAGCACCGCCAGCGCACTGGCCAGGGAGAGCCTCACCGAGGCCCGGCGCTCGGTCGACGCCCTCGCGCCCGGCCAGCTCGTCGAGGCGCAGCTACCGGACGCGATCGCCGACATGGCCAAGAAGTGGGCGGAGACCGCGGGCGTCGAACTCGTGGTGGACACCACCGGCGAGCCGCGGCCGCTGCTGCCCGACCTGGAGGTCACGCTGTTCCGGGTGGCGCAGGAGGCACTGGCCAACGTCGGGAAGCACGCGTCGGCCACGCGGGCCGGACTGACGCTCTCCTACATGGACGACGTGGTGGTCCTCGACGTCCGCGACGACGGCACGGGCTTCGTCCGCCGGCCCGGGGCGAAGCCGGACGCCGGGAGCGGTTTCGGGCTCGCGGCGATGGAGCAGCGGGTCCGGCGTGTGTCGGGGACGTTCACGGTGGAGAGCACACCGGGCGAGGGGACAGCAGTGAGCGCGAGTGTTCCGGCGATCCCCGCGGAGGTGCGGTGATGACCGACGTGATCCGCGTGCTGATCGTCGACGACCACCCCGTCGTCCGCGACGGGCTGCGCGGTGTGATCGACGGCGAGCCGGACATGCAGGTGGTGGGGGAGGCGGGGCACGGCGCCGAGGCGTTGGCCAGGGTGGCCGCCGACCCGGTCGACGTCGTCCTGATGGACCTGCGGATGCCCACGATGGGCGGGGTGGAGGCGATCGGGCAGCTGCGGCGGCGCTCGCCGTCGGTGCGCGTCCTCGTGCTCACCACCTTCGACACCGACCGCGACGTGCTCCCGGCCATCGAGGCGGGTGCCACCGGCTATCTGCTGAAGGACACTCCCCGCGACGAGCTGCTGCGGGCCGTGCGTGCCGCCCACCGCGGGGAGGCCGTGCTGTCACCCGCCGTGGCCGGGCGCCTGATGGGGCAGGTCCGGTCGCCGTCCCAGGACCAGCTGAGCAGCCGCGAGCTGGAGGTGCTGCGGTTGGTGGCCGCCGGGTTCACCAACCGGGA
Source organism: Pseudonocardia sp. OZ21 (assembly GCF_059359135.1). Classification (NCBI taxonomy): domain Bacteria; kingdom Bacillati; phylum Actinomycetota; class Actinomycetes; order Pseudonocardiales; family Pseudonocardiaceae; genus Pseudonocardia; species Pseudonocardia sp. OZ21. Next base: position 499,996 of record NZ_JCADBN010000001.1, on the reverse strand, counting down.
GACCGCGCAGAAGCTGTTCATCAGCGAGGCCACGGTGAAGACCCACCTGCTGCACGTCTACGCCAAGCTGGAGGTGCGCGACCGCGCCTCCGCGGTGGCGGCGGGGTACCAGCGCGGGCTGCTGGTGCCCGAGGAGCGCTGACCGGCCCCTCAGGTGGGGATGGCCGTCCGCACGGCGTAGAGGACGTCGTCCCGCACATGGACGAAGCCGAGCCGGGCGGCCGCGGCACGGCTCGCGGTGTTGTCCGGTGACGTCGTCCACGTCGGGGTGTGGCCGCGCGCCCGGACGTCCGTGACCAGCGCGGCAGCGCACGCCGTCGACAGTCCGCGCCTGCGGTGGCCCGGCACCGTCACCACGCCGATGTCCTCGTGCCCGCCGCCCACGAAGAACGGCACCGCGACCGACACGAGCACGCCACCGGCCGTCGCCGCGTACGCGACCTCCGCGGCGGCGAGCACCTCCGGGCCGCCCCACGTCTCGTGGATCCAGGCGCTCTCCTGGTCGAGGGCGGAGAGTGCCGGCGCGTCGGCCGCCGTGAGCAGCCGCACGTCCTCAGGAGGCGGCGGCACGGTCGCGGCCGCCGGGAGCGCGGCGACCAGCCGGTCCCAGACGGCCGTGGCCGGGTCCAGGGCGCGCAGTGCCGGCAGCCACTCCGGGGACGCCTCGACGAACCCCGCGACGTCGTCGAGGTCCCCGTCCGCGAGGCACGAGGGATCTCCGCGCAGCGCGTAGTTGCCGGGCAGCTCGGCGAGCACCACCCGCGGATCCGGCCAGCGGTCCACCCGGCACCGGCCATGACCCGTGTGCACCACGTGCTCGAAGATCAACGGGCCGGGTCGCTCCGGGACGAACCACCGGCGCAACTCCGGGTGAGTGTCGGCGGGGATGGTGAACATGTCCCGGCACCCTGGCCCGTTGGCCGCTCCCGCGCCACCGAGAACGGTACGGTGGCGGGCATGAGGGCGACGGCGGCGCAGGCTCTCGGCCTGTTGCTGCTCGGTTCCGTGCTCATCGGCACCGCCGTGGTGATCGAACAGTCGCTGCTCATGGGTGTGCTCGGAGCCCTCCTGTGCGCCTGGGGCCTGGCCCGGCGACCCGCTCTCGTGCTCCCTGCAGCGGCCTGCACCCGGCTCGCCGTGGCCGCGCGCGAGCACCACCGCGCACTGGCGCGTCGCGCCGTGCCCCGCCAGCGCGACCCGGACGCCGCCGGTCACACCCGGTCCCGCGCCCCGTCGGAGCTCCTGCCGGCGGTGTAGCGCCTGCGCGTGGCGCCGCCGGACGAGTCCCGTCCCGGCTGCCCTGGAGTTCCGCCATGCGTGTACCCGTCCTGCTCGTCCCCGGCACGGGGGGCTCACCGTGCTAGATCCCGTCTACTACGCCGTGTCCGCCGTCATGTGGTGCTGGCACCAGCTGTTCGGTCTCGTCCTCGGCCCGTCCAGCGGCATCGCGTGGGCGCTGTCGGTCGTCTTCCTGGTGCTCACCCTGCGTGCGCTGCTGATCCGTCCGTTCCTCGCGCAGGTGCGCTCCGGGCGGGCGATGCGCGCCATCGCGCCCCAACTCGCGCAGCTCCGCAAGCAGTACGCCGACGACCGCCCGCGGCTCATGCAGGAGACCAAGGCACTGCAGAGCGCCCACGGGGTGAACGCACTCGGTGGCTGCCTCCCGGCCGTGCTGCAGATACCGGTGTTCCTCGGGCTGCTGCACGTGCTGCGCTACTTCAACCGCCCCGGCCTGACGTTCGAGCAGAACGCCGCCATCCCGAACTACGTCTTCTCGCCCGACCAGGTGCGCTCGTTCCTGGAGGCCCGCCTCTTCGGGGCGCCGCTGTCGGCGTACCTGAGCATGCCCCAGCAGCTCCTCGACTCCTTCGGCGGCCACGTCGAGCGGTTCGACGTCGCGGTTGTCGCGGTGCCCCTGATGCTGGTGGCCGCGGTCGCCACCCACTTCTCCGCGCGACACTCCGCGCAGCAACAGCCGCCGGACGGCCCCACGGCGTCGATCATGCGGTTCACGCCGTGGATCTTCCCTCTCGGTGCGCTGGGCGGCGGGCTGTTCTTCCCGTTCCCGATCGCGATCCTCGTCTACTGGCTGACGAACAACGCCTGGACGCTCGTGCAGCAGCGGATCGTGTTCAGCCGCCTCCCCGCCCCGGCGTCCCCGCCCGCGCCGGTGGTGGCCCCGGCCGTCGCGCCTGCCCTCGTCCCTGCCACCCCACAGGACGGGGACCCGGCGGCGAACCGCACCGGAGGTGGGGGAGCGGCGAAGCGCAGACGGCACGCCTCCGGGCATCGTCCGAGCCGCAGGCGCCGCTGACCGGCCGGGCGACTCGCGGACGGATTTCGGGCGACTCGCGGGGCAGTTCCGGGCGACTCGCGGACGGTTCCCGGCGACTCGCGGGACCGGAGCGGGCGACTCGCGGGCCAGTTTCGGGCGACTCGCGGGGCTTGGCGCGGTGGTCAGCGGGCGGGCTCGACCGTGAAGTCGTCCCAGTGGACATGGCGCGTCATCTCCCAGTAGTCCACGATGCGCCACGGCAGCGCGGCGATGACGCGGCCTGCGGTGTTGCGGTACCAGTTCTGCATCGCGGGGTGCGTCCAGATCATCTGCGCGTGCGCCTCGTCCTGGCGGTGGGCGTAGTCGGCGTACACCTCGGGCCGTACCTCGATCGCGCCGATACCACGCTCCACCATGCCGGTGATCGCCTCGACGATGTAGCGCACCTGGCACTCGGCGATCGTGATGTGGCTGCCGCCGTGGGCGAGCGCGGTACCGGGGCCTGCCGTCAGGAACAGGTTGGGGAACCCGGACACGGTGATACCGAGGTACGCGTCGGCGTTCTCGGGTCCCCACACGTCACGGACGGAGCGGCCGTCCCGGCCGCGCAGGTCCATCGGACTCAGGTACTCGTAGGTCTCGAACCCGGTGCAGAGCACGACGACGTCGACGTCGATCTCCGTGCCGTCCTCCGCCCGGACGCCGCTGGGCGTGATCGCGGTGACCGCCCCGGTGACGAGGTCGACGTCGTCGCGGCGCAGTGCGGCGAACCAGCCGTTGTCCAGCAGCATCCGTTTACCGAACGGCGGGTAGGTCGGCAGGGATTTCTCGACCAGGTCGTCGCGCCCCTCCAGCTCCGCGAGCAGGTGGCGGGTGAAGTGGCGCCGGTGCGAGTCGTTCACGGCGTTGACGGCACGCTCCGGGTGCTCCCATTCCGGGTCGACCTGCAGCGTCGGGTGGACCTTGTCGTTCGTGATCCAGCCCAGGCGGGTGCGGTACCAGCGGCGATAGAAGGGCACGTGCTCCGTCAGGAACTGAACGGCGTCGCCCACGCGCTCGAAGTACACGGTGTTCGGTGCGATCCACTGCGGGGAGCGCTGGAACACCGTGACGTGCCCGGCCCGGCCCGCGATCACCGGCACGATCTGCATGGCGCTCGCGCCCGTCCCCACGACCGCCACGCGCTTGCCGGTGAGATCGAGGTCAGTGGGCCACCGGGACGAGTGGAAGATCGGCCCGTGGAAGTCGCCGAGACCGGGGAGGTCGGGAATCTTCGGCCGGTTGAGCAGACCCACCGCCGTGATGACGACGTCTGCCTCCCACTCCTCGCCCGCCGTGGTGATGACGCGCCAGCCCTGCCGCCCGGCGTCGTAGCCGGCGTACGCCACCTCCGTGCCGAACCGGATCATCTCGCGCAGGCCGTAGTGGTCGGCCACGTCACGCAGGTAGTCGAGCACCTCGTCGCGTTTGCCGTAGTGGGCGCTCCACTGCCGCGGCGCGAACGAGTAGGAGTACAGGTGGCTCGGGGTGTCGACGCCCGCGCCGGGATAGCTGTTCTCCAGCCAGGTGCCGCCCACGTCGGCGTTCTTCTCCAGGACGACGCACCCGACACCCGCCTCGCGGAGCCGGATCGCGGCGAGCATGCCCGACACACCCGCTCCGATGACGATCGCGCGGAACCCGGTATCGGCCGGAGCGGGAACCGGTGCCGTCGCCCGGAAGCCCATGTCCTCCGCGGCCATCGCCCCGTACTCGGCAGGCACCGGCTCGCCTGCCGCGAGGGTCATCAGTTCCAGCAGGGTGGCACCCGTCGGCGCGGGTACCGCGGGCGGGCGACCCGCTGACCAGGTCAGCACGGCGTCGACGGCCGCGGTCCGGATCTCGGCCCTGACGTGCTCCGGGAAACCGCCGTCGATGTTCTCGTCCATCCCGCGGCTGCGGGTGGGGCGGTAGGGATCGGCGAGCCAGCGCGGGTCGCCGGTGAGCTGGTAGAGCACCGGCACGAGCGTGGGCAGGTTGGCGTGCTCCATCGCGCGGGCCAACACTTGGGGGTCGAGCGGTGCTCCCGGCTCCGGTTCGGCCAGGACGGCGGGCGCAGCGCTCATGCCCATAGGCTAACCGCTGTTAGGCAATTGGAGTAGATGATAATCTCGGACGTGCCGGTCAGTGGAACAGCAGTGGTTTCAACGTCTAACGGCAGGCAGGACGACTCACCGATGGAGCCCAGGTCCGACATCGCGTGGCAGCACCGCACCCCGGTCGGCCGGGCCACCATCGGCGACCAGTTGCGTCGCCACGCCCGCACCCAGCCGCACAAGGTCGCGCTCGTCGCCTACGACGCGGCGGGAGCGCGCAGCCAGATCACCTACGGGGAGCTCGACCGGCGCGCCAACCGGTTCGCCCACCTCCTGCTCAGCCGCTCGATCCGCAGGGGTGACGTCGTGGCCGTGGTGGCCCGCAACGGCATGGACGTGGCCGCCCTCTACTACGGGACGCTGAAGGTCGGCGCCGCCATGAGCCCCGTCAACGTGATGTTCGGGGAGCGGGAGATGCGTGAGCAGCTCGCGCACGCCGAGCCCGCTGTGGTGGTGGTCGCCGAGGAGTTCGCCGACCGGGTCACGGCGGCGGCTCCCGACGTCCCCCGCCTGACGTTCGGGGACGCCCTCGAGCGGCGGCTCGCCGAGCAGCCCGACACCGAGCCCGTGGCCGACGTCGACGAGCACGACGTCGCGATGCTCGTCTACACCAGCGGCACGGAGGCCACGCCGAAGGGCGTGCTGATCCAGCACCGCAACTACCTGATCTCCACCGCACCGGCGTGGGCCTGGGGCCTGGGAACCGGCCCGGACGACACCTGGCTCTTCGTCATGCCGTTCCACACCATCTCCGGGCTCGGCTCGATGACCACGCTCACGCTGATGGGGGCCACCCTGGTGTTGCCTGCCGGCACGGGCGGCGCCCACTCGCTGGAGGTCATCGCGCGGGAGCGCGTCACGGTGATCGCGCAGACCCCGACGTTCTACCTCGCGTTGGCCGGCGCCGAGGCGTTCGGGCCCGGCGTCGTCGGCGCCGTCCGCCGCTGCCTCACCTACGGCGGCCAGGTCACCCCCGCGGTGGTGGACGCGTGGTCGACGGCGGCCCCCGGCGCGCGGTGGGGCACCTACTGGGGGCAGTCGGAGCTGTCCCAGCTCGGGACGGTCGGCTGGTTCTCCACCCTCGGCGACGTGCCGGGCGGCGACCCCACCTGGATCGGCAAGCCCGTGACGCACCTGGAGACGCGGGTGGTCGACGCCGACGGCAACGACGCAGAGCTCGGCGAGCTGATCTGCCGATCCCCCTCCGTGATGCTCGGCTACCACCGCGAGCCCGAGAGGACCAGGAACGTGCTGCGCGGCGGCTGGTTGCACACCGGTGACATCGTGCGGGTCGACGCCGACGGCAACCTGTTCTTCCACGACCGGCTCACCGATGTGATCAAGTCAGGTGGCCTGAACGTCTCGTCGCAGGAGGTGGAGCGGGTGCTGCAGGCACACCCCAGCGTGCAGCGCGCCGCGGTGGTGGGGCGGCCGGACCCGGTCTGGTCCGAGGCGGTCACGGCCTTCGTGGTGGCGCGGTCCGGCGTCATCCCCGACCGGGAGGCCATCGTGGCGTTCTGCCGGGAGCGGCTCGCGGGGTTCAAGGTGCCCAAGGCCGTGCACGTCGTGTCCGAGCTACCGGTCGACGCGCAGGGCAAGATCCTCAAGCGCGAGCTGCGAGCGGTGGAGCTTCCGCGGTGATCGCTCCGGAGCAGGTCGGGGCGCCCCCGCCCGGGGACGGAACGGAGTCGACCGGGCCTGCCCCCGCCGCGCGGCGGCGGGTACGCCGGGAGGAGATCGTTGCCGCGGCCGCGCTGATCTTCGCGCTGCAGGGGTACGCGGCAGTGGGGATGCGCGACATCGCCGAGGCCGTCGGGATCCGCGGGGCGAGCCTGTACCACCACTTCGCCTCCAAGGAGGAGATCCTCTACGCGGTGTGCCTGACCGTCACCCGCGAGCTGAACGAGCAGAACCTCCCGTTCCTCGACGCGCCGGGCACACCCGGGCAGCGGTTGGCCGCGTTCGTGCGCGCGCACCTGGAGTTCCTGCAGCCCCGGCGCGTCGAGCACATCGTCGGGCTCAACGAGCTCGCCGCTCTCACCCCGGTGCACCGCGCCGAGATCGACGAGTACCGGCGCTACTACCAGCGCCGGGTGCGGGACGTGATCGATGCCGGGATGAGGTCGGGGGAGTTCGCCCCGGCCGACCCCCGGCTCGCCGCCTTCGCCGCGTTCGGTGTGCTCAACGGGATCAGCACCTGGTTCCACGAGGACGGTGCGCTCGACCTCGAGGAGGTCGTGCGCGGCTACGTGGTGCTGATCGTGGGCCGGATGCTCGGCTCGCGGGAGTTCTCCGGCGCCCAGAACCCATGACCAGCCGGTTCAGGCTCGCAGGCGCAGCCCCTTGGGCGTGACCCGGAAGCCGGCTTCGGTGAGCACCTCGGCCAGGTCGGAGTCGAGCGAACCGACGCCATCGGCGCGCTCGACGGCCAGCGAGCCGAGCCAGCCCTCGTGCACCGCCCCGGCCAGCGCCTGAGCGCCGGCTGCCAGCTCATCCCGATCGACCGTGAACGACAGCAACGACCGCCCGCCACGCTCGACGTACAGCGCGGGCGCGCCCTCGACCATGACGACGAGCGCCCCGGCCTTCCGGCCCGGCCGGTGCTTGGTGTCGCCGACGCCGACGGGCCAGGCGAGCGCCGCCCCGTAGGGCTGCGCCGGGTCGGCGGCGGCGAGCACCACGCGGGACAGTCCGTCGCCCCCGCCCCTGCCCGCTCCGCCGTAGCCGTGGTCGGGATCGAGGCCCGCGGGGCTGCCGTCGGGCCGGGAGAGTGAACGCAGCCGGTCGATCGCGCCGGGCACGGCGAACTGCGCCGCCCCGAGTCCTTCCACGACGTAGCCGCGGCGGGCCCGGCCGGAGTCCTCCATGGCCCGCAGCACCCGGTACACCGCGGCGAACCCACCGCTCACCCGCTCGGTGGCCAGCGCGCCGCGTGTGAGCACTCCGTGGCGTTCGAGGAACGCCTCGGCGCGGGCATGGGCCCGGCGGGTGGGGTCGGGCTCGCGCCCGGCGGCGAGCGCCCACCGCCCGCCCACCGACGGGGGCCCGCTCCGGCTGGGCATCGCCGGCCGGCCGGCCCGCAGCTGGGCGTACCGGCCGCGCGGGGCCGACCGCCTGCCGCGGTGGGCCGGGCCTCCGCGGCCTCCCGCCCCGCGGCCGCCCAGCCGTGCCCGCAGCGGGGCGAGGGTGTCGTTGCTCAGCAGCCCGGCCCACACGAGATCCCAGATCGCGGTGACCACGGCGTCGTCGGCAGGCACGGCCTCCCCACCCTCCACGAGGGTGCGCCCGGCCCGGTCGGCCAGCTCCCGGAAGAAGAGGGCACCGCCGGAGAAGCCCGGTGCAACGGTCGTGCCGCCGGCCGGTGGAGCCGCGGGATCGGCCCATCCGAGCGCCGCGAGCACCGCCCGGTGCAGAGGGGTCTCGGCCACATCGGGTTCGGCCTCGGGGAGCAGCAGATCGGCGACGTCGGTGGGCGCGACGGCGAGCCAGCCGTCGGTGCCGGCGAGCGGGCCGCAGCCGGTCCAGGTGACCTCACCCGACGCGGTGAGCTCGTCGAGCAGCGCCGGCGTGTAGCCGGGCAGCCGAGCGGGCAGGATGAGGGACTCCAGTGCGCTGGCGGGCAGGGGAGCCCCCGCGAGCTGCTCGACCACCCCGAGCACGTCCTCGGCGCCGGGCGCGCGACGCATCCGGCCGCGCCGCTCGCCCGCGGCACCGGCCTGCACGCCCTGCCAGGCCGGCAGGAACCGCCCCAGCGCCCGCTGCTCGACCGGCTCCACCTCGGCCCGCAGCCGGGCCAGCGACGCCCGGCGCAGGCGTCGGAGCACCTCGGCATCGCAGTACTCGACGCTGCTCTGCGGGCCCATCGACGTGGGCCGCAGCTCGCCGCGCACGAGCCGGCCGGAGCCGACCAGCCGGTCGAGCACGCCCGCCACCACGGCGACCCCCAGCCCGAAGCGGGCGGCGCACTCCGCGGCAGCGAACGGCCCGTGGGTACGGGCGTAGCGCAGCACCAGGTCACCCAGGGGGTCGGCCACGGGCTCGGTGAACGTCTCCGGCACCCCGACGGGCAGTGCGGCGCCCAGCGCGTCGCGCACCCGGCCGGCGTCCTCGACGGGGAGCCAACGCTCCTCCCCGGCGATCCGCACGCGGATGACCCGCCGGGCCGCCTCCAGCCCGGTGAGCCACTCCTCGCGCACGCCACGGGCGGCGGCCTCCGCGGTGGTGAGGTCGCCGATGAACCGCAGGAGGTCGGAGGCACCCTCGGTGTCGCGGGCGTGCCGCTCCTCGGCGAGCCGTTGCAGTGAGGCCTCGACCTCGGCCAGCACCTCGGGATCGAGCAGTTCGCGGATGGCCTCCGAGCCCAGCAGCTCGGCCAGCAACGTGGAGTCGAGCGCCAGCGCGGCGGCCCTGCGCTCGGCCAGAGGGGCGTCGGACTCGTACAGGAACATCCCGACGTAGCCGAACAGCAGGCTCCGCGCGAACGGCGACGGCGACGGCGTGGCCACCTCGACGACGTGCACCTTGCGGGACTGCACGTCGGCCATCAGCTCGCGCAGGCCCGGGAGGTCGTAGACGTCCTGCACGCACTCGCGCATCGCCTCGAGCGTGATCGGGAACTGCTCGTAGCGCCCCGCCACCGCCAGCAGCTGTGCCGACTTCTGGCGCTGTTGCCACAGCGGGCTGCGGCGCTTGGGGTCGCGGCGGGGCAGCAGCAGCGAGCGGGCCGCGCACTCGCGGAACCGCGACGCGTAGAGCGACGATCCGCCGAGCTCGGCGACGACGATCTGCTCCACCTCGCCCGGGTCGAGCAGCACGTCCTCTGCGGTGGGCACGACCTCGGCGCCGGAGTCGTCGACAGCGTCCGGCAGCCGCAGCACGATGCCGTCGTCGGCGCTCGCGGCGTGCACCTCGACCCCGCGCCGCTCCCGCATCCGCGCGGCGATCGCGAGCCCCCACGGCCCGTTGACCTGTGACCCGAACGGGGAGTGCACGACCATCCGCCAGTCGCCCAGCTCGTCGCGGAACCGCTCGATGAGGATGGTGCGGTCGCTCGGCACGTGGCGGGTGGTGTCGCGCTGTTCGTGCAGGTAGGACAGCAGGTTGTCGGTGGCCCACTCGTCGAGCCCGGCCGCGGTGGCGCGCTCCCGGGCGGCGTCGTCGGGCAGCGCCGACATCTCCCGCACGAACTTGCCGACCGCCCGGCCCAGCTCCAGCGGGCGGCCGATCGACTCGCCCTTCCAGAAGGGCATCCGCGCAGGCTGCCCCGGCGCCGGGGTGACGATCACGCGGTCGTGGGTGATGTCCTCCACCCGCCAGCTCGACGTGCCGAGCAGGAACGTGTCGCCGACGCGGGACTCGTAGACCATCTCCTCGTCGAGCTCGCCGACCCGCGACCCCCTGCCGTCGGCCCCGCCCGGCGTGGTGACCGTGAAGAGGCCGCGGTCGGGGATCGTGCCGCCCGAGGTGACGGCCAGCCGTTGCGCACCGGGCCTGCCCTGCAGCTGGTCGGTGACCCGGTCCCACGTGATCCGGGCCCGCAGCTCGCCGAACTCCTCGGACGGGTAGCGCCCGGCGAGCATGTCGAGCACCGAGTGCAGCGCCGACTCGGGCAGGGCGGCGAACGGTGCGGCCCGCCGCACGACCCGCGCGAGGTGGTCGAGCTGCCAGGGCTCCAGCGCCACCATCGCGACGATCTGCTGCGCGAGCACGTCGAGCGGGTTGCGGGGGTAGCGCATCGACTCGATGGCGCCCGACGTCATGCGTTCGGCGACGACCGCACACGACACCAGGTCGCCCCGGTACTTCGGGAAGACCACGCCCCGCGAGATCGCGCCCACCTGGTGGCCGGCCCGGCCGACCCGCTGCAGACCGGAGGCGACGCTCGGGGGCGCCTCCACCTGCACGACGAGGTCGACAGCGCCCATGTCGATGCCCAGCTCCAGGCTGGACGTGGCGACGACGCAGGGCAGCACCCCGGCCTTCAGCTCCTCCTCCACGAGCGTGCGCTGCTCGCGGGACATCGACCCGTGGTGGGCCTTCGCCACCGTGGCCGCGGCACCGCCCCCGATGCCCGACTGCCCGATCGCCTCGGCCGGGAAGGTATCCAGATCCTGGACCTCGCCGCCCTCCAGTTCCTCGGCGGCCAGCTCGTTGAGCCGCGCCGTGAGCCGCTCGGCCAAGCGCCGGGAGTTGGAGAACACGATGGTGGAGCGGTGGGCCCGGACCAGCTCCAGCAGCCGCCGCTCCACCGCGGGCCAGATCGACGGGCGTTCGGCGCTGCCCGCGGCCGACCCGATGACCTCCTCGTCGGAGCTGCCCGGCGCCGGACGTTCGTCGAGCGCGGCCAGATCGGGCACCGGCACCTCGACGGAGACCTCGATCGTCTTCGGGATCGGCGGCTGCACGACCTCCACCGGGCGCGCGCCTGCGAGGAACGTGGACACCTCGTCGAGGGGGCGCACGGTGGCCGAGAGCCCGATGCGCTGGGCCGGCTTCCCGAGCAGCTCGTCGAGCCGCTCCAGGGAGAGCGCGAGGTGGGCGCCGCGCTTGGTGCCCGCCACGGCGTGCACCTCGTCGAGGATGACGGTCTCCACCCCGCGCAGCGACTCCCGGGCGGCCGAGGTGAGGATCAGGAACAGCGACTCCGGCGTGGTGACGAGGACGTCGGGCGGAGTGCGGGCGAACTGGCGGCGCTCGTAGGCCGGGGTGTCGCCCGTGCGCATGCCGACTGTGATGTCCGGGACCGGGAGACCGAGGCGCTGCGCCGCCTGCCGGATGCCCGCGAGCGGCGAGCGCAGGTTGCGCTGGACGTCGACGGCGAGTGCCTTGAGCGGGGAGACGTAGAGGACCCGGCAGCGGTGCCTCGGCTCCTCCGGCGGTGGCCCGGTGGCCAGCCGGTCGAGCGCCCACAGGAACGCGGCGAGCGTCTTGCCCGAGCCGGTGGGCGCGACGACCAGGGCGTGCTTCCCCGCCTGCGCCGCGCGCCACGCGCCCTCCTGCGCCGTCGTGGGCACGGCGAAGGCACCGCCGAACCAGTCACGGGTGGCGGCGGAGAAGCCGTCGAGTGCGCTCACGCCGACCATCATGCGCCCGGCCACCGACAGTCTGCGGCGTTCCGCCCGAAGCGTCCCGGTGGTCAGGCCCCCGCGGTGAGCTCCCGCACGAGATCGGCCACCGCGCGGTCGGCGCCGCTGCCCGGCCGCCAGGTGCAGGCGAGCCCGATGGCGACCACCTCGCAGGAGGCCAGCACGTGGCGCACCGCCGTCGCGACGGCGGGCAGCCGGGGACCGTCCGGCACGGGGAACAACAGCCCGGGCAGGTCGCGCTCATCGACCACGTCGACATCGAGGTGCAGGTAGACGGGCCGGTGGGGCAGCAGCCCGGTGCCGACGCCCGCCACCGGCACGCGCCGGATCGCCGCCGTGGCGAGGAACGCCTCCTCCGGAGGATCCAGGTCCCGCGCGTCGACGAGCAGCACGTCCGGCTCGGGCACGACGCGCAGGCCGATCCGCTCCGCGACCGTGCGGTCCGCTCCGCCGACCAGCTGCCGCACCGGCATGCCGCCGAGGTAGCCCGATGCCGACGTCTCCGGGGTCTGGACGTCGCCGTGGCCGTCGAACCAGACGAGCGCCGGGTCGAGCCCGGCCCGCTGCAGACCGGCGACCACGCCGAGCGAGGTGGTGCAGTCCCCGGAGAGGACCAGCGGCACCCGGCCGGCGGTGACGTCGGCGGCGACGACGTCCGCGACCTCGTCGTAGAGCACGGCCATCCGCTCCCACGGCGAGCCGGGCGCGAGGTCCGGGCCGATGCTGCGCTGCGGGGAGAGCGGCAGCTCCAGCGTGGGCAGGTGCTCGTCGAGGTGGAACGGCACGGCGATCACGGTCACGCCCTCATGCTGCCCGCCCCCGCGAGGAACAGGAAAATGCATTCCGGCGATGCCCCGTTCCCGGACCGCCGCCACCACGACGACCACACGACGAGGAGCGCCCCTGATGCCCGACGTCATCCGCCTGATCCTGGACGACCACGAGACCTTCCGGAGCCGGTTCGCCCAGCTGGAGAAGCTCCGTGCCGACCCGGAGGCCGCCGCCGAGCTGTGGAAGGGGCTGTCGGCCCATCTCGAGGTCCACGCCTCCGCGGAGGAGGAGCACTTCTACCCCGCCCTCCTGCAGCAGGTCGAGGACAGCGAGGACGAGACGAAGGACGCGATCAAGGACCACGACGAGATCCGCGACGGCATCCGGCGCGCGGCGGCGGCCGAGGTCGGCAGCGACGAGTGGTGGGCCGGCATCCAGGACGCCCGCGAGGCCAACGACGAGCACCTCGCCGAGGAGGAGCGCGACGACATCCCCGACTTCCTGCGCGCCGCGTCGGTGGAGCTGCGCCAGGAGCTGGGGGCCAGGTTCGAGCGGTTCGAGGACGAGCACCCCGGTGCGCGCGGGCTCTCGGGCGAGGACAAGGACCCCGACGAGTACGTGGCCCAGAAGAGCTGAGCCGAGCACAGCTGAGCCGAGTACAGCTGAGCGGCGGGTCCGAGGCCCGGGGTAGCGGCATTCGGACGCGGTCATGCCGCGTCCGAATACCGCCGGAGCCCTCGGCCCCGGTGCCCGAAGCTGTGATCGTGGAACTGAACCTGCAGGACAACGTCGCCCTCGTCACCGGCGGCAGCAAGGGCATCGGGCTGGCGACCACCCGCACCCTCCTCGACGAAGGCGCCCGCGTGGTGGTCGCCTCCCGCACCACCACGCCCGAGCTCGACCAGCTCGCTGGACCGCATCTCGTCCACGTGCCGACCGATCTGACCGACCCCGAAGCGCCCGCGCTCGCGGTCTCCCGTGCGGTCGACGTGTTCGGCGGGCTGGACATCCTCGTGAACAACGCCGGGGGACCGCCGCCGGGGGTGAAGCTGCCGCGCTTCTCGTTCCTGACACCCACCGACACCGACTGGCAGGTGATGTTCGAGTTCAACCTCTTCTCCGTGGTCCGCGCGATACGGGCCGCGATCCCGGTGATGCTCGGACGGGGCGGCGGGGCGATCGTCAACGTCTCGTCGGGCAACGCCCGGCAGCCTGCGGCCATGAACGTGGACTACTCGGCGGCGAAGGCCGGCATGAACAACCTCACGAAGGCGCTCTCGGAGGAGTTCGGGCCACAGGGCATCCGGGTGAACACGGTGTCACCGGGACCGGTCCGGACGGCCTGGTGGACCGACGAGGGCGGTGCCGCCGACATCCTCGCGACCGCAGCGGGCAGCAACCGGGACGACCTGATGGACAAGATCGCTCCCGAGATGATGAAGCTGACCACGGGGCGCCTCGTCGATCCGCAGGAGGTGGCGGACGTGATCACGCTGCTCGTCTCGCCGCGGTCCGCGAGCACCACGGGCGCCGACTTCGTGGTCGACGCCGGGTTCCTGAAGGCGGTCTGACGAGCGCTCAGCGCTTGCGGTTCTGCCACCACCAGCGCACCAGGAGGGTGAGCGACCCGAGCAGCCCGGCCAGCACGACCAGCTGCCCGATCGGCGACGACAGCCCGGTGGGGTCCTGCGCGAGAACGGACATCACGGACAGGACGCTACCGGCTGAGCCAGCCGGTCGCCGCCGTGCCGAAGGACGGTGCGGGGGGAGGCCAGGCCAGCGGCCGCCCGTCGAGCGTTCCGGGCGGCCGGGCGAGCGTGAGGACGCCCCCGGGAGCGTCGAGCTCCTGCAGGTAGGGGCCCGGGTCGCCGTCCGGCACCGGGTCGGCGCTCTCGCGGGCGAGTCCCTGCAACCAGGCCGCGGTGCCCACCAGTGACAGCCGGACGTGGTGGCTCCCGCCATCGGTGCGCTGGCGGGTGAGCGCGAGCAGGGCCGCCGTGGCGGCCAGGTACCCGGTGGCGTGGTCGAGCACCTGGGCCGGGAGGGCCCCCGGCCGATCAGCGTCGCCCTCGGACCGCGCGATCCCGCACGCCGCCTGCACGATGCTGTCGAACCCGCGCCGGTGCGCAAACGGACCGTGGTGGCCCCACGCCGACAGCGTGACCACCACCAGCCCCGGATGCCGCTGCGCCAGCCCCTCGGGGGCGAGCCCGAAGCGGTCGAGGGCCCCGGGGCGGTACCCGGTGACGACGACGTCGGCGCCCGCCAGCAGCCGTTCCAGCTCCGCCGACCCGCCGCGGAGGTCGAGCAGCGCGCTGCGCTTGCCGGGCAACGTGTCGGCGGCCTGCAGCGGGATCTCCGGCCGGTCCGGTGCGTCGAGCCGGAGCACGTCGGCGCCGTGGACGGCCAGCGTGCGGGTGGCGACCGGGCCGGCGATGACGCGGGTCAGGTCGAGCACCCTCGGCCTGCGCGCGGGCCGGGCCGGGGCCTCGCCGAGCACCCGGTGCTCGACGAGAGCGGGCGGCGAGCCCGCGACGGCCCGGAAGGCCTCCTCGGTGCGGACGGCGGCGCCGATGCCACCGGCGTCGTACAGCGCGTCTTCCAGTTCCCCGCCGGTCCGGTCCGCGATCGCCGCCGGGACCTCCTCCTCCGTGCAGCCCAGCACGCGCAGGGCCGCCGACCGGTGCCAGGGGTAGTTGGCGTGCAGCCGCAGCCACCCGTCGGCGGTGCGGTGGAACGCCGAGAGCGGGTCGAACGGGCTGCCCATCGGCTGCCCGTCGAGGCGTACGTACCTCTCGCTGCGCAGCGCCACGGCGAGCCCCCGGGTGTCGAGCCCGACCCGCGCGCCGGTGCCGAGCGTGCCCGCGAGCAGGCTCGCGCCGACCGCGGCCGTGCCTGCCCGGGTGACCGGGAAGGTCGACACCAGGGTGGCTGCCGGCCCCGTGACGGAGAGCCGGTCGAGCTCGCCCGGCGCGCCGCCGGCAGCGGCCCAGAGCGAAGGCAGCAGGTCGGTCACCCGGCCAGGGTCCCAGCTACCGTGGTCGGGGTGCGACTGACGTACTTCCGGGAACTGATGGAGGGCGAGTTCGGCACCGCCCGGGCCGCCTCGGTGTCCCACGACCACGTGTTCGCCGAGCTCGGTGGCCGCACCGTGGAGGAGGCGCTCGAGGCCGGGATCGACCCGCGCGACGTGTGGAAGGCGGTCTGCGACGCCTATGACGTGCCGTCGGTGCGTCGCTGAGAGCACCGGGCCGGCCACTGTGTGGCACGGGCGGGCGATCCTAGCCGTCGGCGTGTCGAGCTAGGGGATCGAACAGGTGTTCGCTATGCTCCTGTCCACACCGCGGTGCGGCTGTCCACAGATCGCCACCGCTCCCGCAGATTGTCAGTGGCGCCTCCTACTGTCGACGCCAGACCGACAGACAGTCCCGAGTACCTGAGGTGGAGACCGGCGATGACCCCCGCACCCGACCGCGAGAAGGCACTCGAACTCGCGCTCGCCCAGATCGAGAAGAACCACGGCAAGGGCTCGGTGATGCGTCTCGGCGACGACACCCGGCCGCCCATCGGGGTGATCCCCACCGGGTCCATCGCCCTCGACGTCGCTCTCGGAGTCGGCGGCCTTCCCCGCGGCCGCGTCGTGGAGATCTACGGCCCCGAGTCCAGCGGTAAGACCACCGTCGCCCTGCACGCGGTGGCCAACGCGCAGGCGGCGGGCGGTATCGCCGCGTTCATCGACGCGGAGCACGCGCTCGACCCCGAGTACGCCAAGGCTCTCGGCGTCGACACCGACGCCCTGCTCGTCTCCCAGCCCGACACCGGGGAGCAGGCGCTCGAGATCGCCGACATGCTGATCCGCTCCGGCGCGCTCGACATCATCGTCGTCGACTCGGTGGCCGCGCTCGTGCCACGTGCCGAGATCGAGGGCGAGATGGGCGACAGCCACGTCGGTCTGCAGGCCCGGCTCATGAGCCAGGCGCTGCGCAAGATCACCGGTGCGCTGAGCAACTCGGGCACCACGATGATCTTCATCAACCAGCTGCGCGAGAAGATCGGCGTCATGTTCGGCTCGCCGGAGACCACCACGGGTGGCAAGGCGCTCAAGTTCTACGCGTCGGTGCGGCTCGACATCCGCCGGATCGAGACCCTCAAGGACGGCTCCGACATGGTCGGCAACCGCACCCGGGTCAAGGTCGTCAAGAACAAGGTGGCGCCGCCGTTCAAGCAGGCGGAGTTCGACATCCTCTACGGCGTCGGCATCAGCCGTGAGGGATCGCTGGTCGACGTGGGAGTCGAGCAGGGCATCGTCCGCAAGTCCGGTGCCTGGTACACCTACGAGGGCGACCAGCTCGGCCAGGGCAAGGAGAACGCCCGCAAGTTCATGCGTGAGAACCCCGACGTCGCCGCCGAGGTCGAGAAGAAGATCAAGGAGAAGCTCGGCATCGGGGCCCAGGTCGACGCCGAGGCCCCGCTGCCGGCACCGGTCGACTTCTGAGCATGACGCCGGGCCGGGAACACACCACCCCGGAGCACGACACTGTTCGCGTCGCCCGGTTCGACGGGGCCGGCAGTGACGATGAGGCCGGCAGAGACGGCGGTGCGGCGGCGCCGGTGGCCCAGCTGGACGCCGCCGGGCCTGCCGGGCCGGTCCGTCCGGCGGCCGACCTCACCGGCCTGGATGCGCTCGCCTCCGAGGCGGCGCCGGTCGCCTCCTTCACCGGCGACGACGACGGGGGAGCCGATGGCGCGCCGGAGCCGGACGTGTCGCCGGTCGCCCTGCTCGACGCCGGGCAGCTGGCGAGCGTCCGCGATGTGCCGGTGGCCGAGCTCGGCTCCGACACCCGGGGCCGCTCGACCGGGCGCCGGGCGCCGTCCACGGGTCGGGGCGAACGCCGCCCACGGCGCGAGGAGCGGAGCGCGCCCGAGCGACGTGGTCCCGAGCGACGTGGCGAAGGCCCGGGTGGCGGTGCGCAGGTTGAGACCGCGCCGGATGGCGGGGCAGGCACCGACACCGACGCCGACTCTCCCGAGCCGGAGACCGGCAACCGGAGGCAGCGGGGCCGGGGCAGAGCCGACCGCAGATCCGGCCCCGGTCCGGAGCGCGACGTCGATCCGGTCGTCATGGCGCGGGAGATCTGCCTCCGGCTACTCACCGACCGCGCGCGCACGCGGCAGGAGCTGGCGCAGGCACTGCGGCGCAAGGGCATCCCCGACGATGCGGCCGCCACGGTGCTCGAACGGTTCGACGAGGTCGGCCTGATCGACGACGCCGCCTTCGCCGGCCAGTGGGTCCGCTCCCGGCACGCCTACCGCGGCCTCGCCCGCCGGGCGATCGCGGTCGAGCTGCGCCGCAAGGGCGTCGACGACGAGGTGGCAGGCGAGGCGCTGGCCGAGGTCGACGGCGAGTCCGAGGAGCGGCGGGCCCGGCAGCTGGTCGACCGCAAGCTCCGCTCGCTCACGGTCGACACCGCCGAGCAACAGGTGGTCGCCGGCCGCCGGCTGGTCGGGATGCTCGCCCGCAAGGGCTACGGCGCCGGCGTGGCCTACCGCGTGGTGCGGGAGGCGCTGGCCCAGCACGGCGCGGAGCTCGAGGACGCGGAACCCCCCGACGACTGACCGGGCGCTCTGCGCGCCGGCCGCAACGAACGCGCAGAGCGTCCGGGCAGCGACGCGCGTCAGTCCTCGTGGCCGAGGGCGCGCAGCTGCGGCGGCTCGCGCAGGCTCCGCTTCAGCTCCGCGAACCCCGGGAAACGGGCCAGGGCGACGACGTGGTCCCACAGCTCGGCGGCCTGCTGCTCGTCCGGGACCCTGCTGATCACCGGACCGAAGAACGCGACCCCGGCCGGGGGCTGGAAGTGCAGGATCGGGGTGCCGACGTCCTTGCCGGTCAGCGACAGCGCCTCGTCGGTCTCGGCCTGGATCTCGACGTCCCATGAGGAGTCGTCGAGAGCGTCGGCCAGCGTGGTCGGCAGGCCGAGCCCGGTGAGCACCGGTTCGACGAAGTCCCGAGTGCCCCGGGCCTCACCCTCGGGTGCCTCGCCTGCCTTGGCGTCGAAGATCTGCGTGCCCAGTGCTTCGTAGAGCCGGCCGACGGCGTCGCGCCCGTGCTCGGCCCGCATGCGCGCCGCCACCCGCAGCAGCCGCAGGCCCGCCGTGTGCAGCCCGTCGTAGCCCGGCGCGAAATGGGTGTCGTAGTCCAGGTGCGAGTTGAGCAGTCGCAGCGAGATGAACCGCCAGTCCACCCGGTAGTCCCGCTGCACCTGCACGGTCCGCACCCACTTGCTGGTGATCCAGGCGAACGGACACACCGGATCGAAGTAGAAGTGGATTTCGGCGTCGGCCATGTATTGCAGGCTAATCCGCGCAGCGGTGGCCGGACTTGATCCCTGTGTCACTCCGCAGGCTCGGTACCGCGCGGCGCCGACGAGTCCGGGCGGCGCAGCACCTGCACGTCGCCGGGGAACCCGTCGCCCGCCGACAGCACGGCGAGGAAGGACAGCAGGGTGTCGCGGAACGCGCGCACGGCGTGGGTCGGGGTGAGGTCGGCGCGCCGGGCGAGCGCGACGGTCCGGTACAGCGGGGGCGTGAGCACGGTGCGGCGCAGCCGCGGCCTGCCCGCGAACACCAGGTCCGGCACCACCGCCACGCCGGTACCGGCCTCCACCAGCCGCAGCACGGCGTCCATCTCCCCGCCCTCCACCGCGAACCGGGGCGTCACCCCGGCGTCGGCGTACGCCTGCAGGGTGGCCTCGCGCAGGTCGTAGCCCTGCCGGGGGACCACGAGCGAACGCCGGGACAGCTCCAGCACCGACATCGAGCCCCGCGACGACGGCGCCCGGTCCGAGGTGGGGGAGGCCACCGACAGCCGTTCCCGCAGCACCGGCATGGTGTGCAGCGCCGAGTCGATGCCCGGCGGCGGGACGATCACCAGTGCGACGTCGAGCTCACCCCGCACGAGCGAACGCACCAGCGGCTGCGAGCCGCTCTCCACCAGTTCCAGCCGGACGTCGGGGTACTTCTCGTGGAACACGCGTAGCACGTCGGCCAGCACGCCGATGCACAGCGAGGGCGTGGCCCCCACCCGGACGCGGCCGCCGCGGAGGCCGACGATCTCGGCCACGGCGGTGCGGGCGCTCTCCGAGTCGGCCAGCATGCGCCGGGCGAGTGGCAGCACCGCCTCGCCTGCGGGGGTGAGGACGGGCCCGTCGCGGCTCCCGCGGTCGACGAGCGGTGCCCCGAGCTCGTCCTCCAGGGTCCTGAGCTGGCGCGACAGCGTGGGCTGCGCCACGCCGAGGGACTCCGCCGCCCGAGTGAAGCTGCGCACGTCGGCCACGGCCACGAAGTACGCAAGCTGCTGAAGCGTCACGCTTATAGCGTACGTGCATCGGTCGCGGCAGTTCGATGCATTGGACGTTTGCCGGTGCCGGTACGCACCCTTACCCCATGGTGACTCTGGGAGAGCGCCCGGCGACACGTGCTCGGCACACGCCGCGGCCGTCGTCGGTCCAACTGAAGATCGTGATGGCGGTGTCCGGCGCCCTTGCGCTGCTCTACCTGGTGGCCCACATGATCGGCAACCTGAAGATCTTCCTCGGCGCCGAGGCGATCAACACCTACGCCGCGTGGTTGCGCACCGTCGGCGAGCCGGCTCTCCCGGCGCAGACCGTGCTGTGGCTGGTGCGGGTGGTCCTCACCGTCGCGATCGTGGCCCACATCGTCTCGGCGGTGATCCTCACGCGCCGCGCGCACCGCGCCCGCCCGATCAAGTACGCGCACCGGCAGCCCGTGAAGGGGAGCTACGCCGCCCGCACGATGCGCTGGGGCGGGGTGATCATCCTCCTCTTCGTCATCTACCACCTGCTCGACCTCACCACCCTGACGCTGAACCCCAACGGCGTCCACGGCGACGTCCACGCGAACCTCGTGGCCGACTTCGCGCCGAGCCGGTGGTACGTCACCCTCTTCTACGCGCTCGCGGTGATAGCGGTCGGCTTCCACGTCCGCCACGGCCTGTGGAGCGGCCTGCAGACGCTCGGCCGCAACAGCGCCGCCGCCCAGAACACCCTCAAGGGAGTCGCCCTCGTGGTCGCGGTCCTGCTGACCGTCGGCTTCCTGGCCGTCCCGTTCGCGGTCCTGACCGGATTGGTGCGTTGACATGACCAGCAGCTATGCGGACTACACCGTCGGCGCCCCGGTGGCCGACACCGCCGCGCCGGGCGGCCCGATCGAGGAGCGCTGGGAGCGCAGACGGTTCGGCGTCAAGCTGGTGAACCCCGCCAACAAGCGGAAGATGAAGATCATCGTGGTCGGCACCGGCCTGGCCGGTGGCAGTGCCGCCGCGAGCCTGGCCGAGCTCGGCTACCAGGTCAGCTCGTTCTGCTACCAGGACAGCCCGCGGCGTGCCCACAGCATCGCCGCGCAGGGCGGTATCAACGCCGCGAAGAACTACCGCAACGACGGCGACAGCGTGCACCGGCTGTTCTACGACACCGTCAAGGGCGGCGACTTCCGGTCCCGGGAGTCCAACGTGCATCGGCTGGCCGAGATCAGCCTGCAGATCATCGACCAGTGCGTGGCGCAGGGCGTGCCGTTCGCCCGGGAGTACGGCGGCCTGCTCGACACGCGCTCCTTCGGTGGCGCGCAGGTCTCCCGCACCTTCTACGCCCGCGGCCAGACGGGCCAGCAACTGCTGCTCGGTGCGTACCAGGCGCTGGAACGTCAGATCGACGCAGGCGGGGTCACGATGTACCCGCGCCACGAGATGCTCGACCTGATCATGGTCGACGGCCGCGCCCGCGGGATCGTCGCCCGCGACCTCATCACGGGGGAGACCCGCAGCCACCTCGCCGACGCCGTGGTGCTGGCCTCCGGTGGCTACGGCAACGTCTTCTACCTCTCCACCAACGCCAAGGGCTGCAACGTCACCGCGACCTGGCGGGCGCACCGGAAGGGCGCGCTGTTCGCCAACCCCTGCTACACCCAGATCCACCCCACGTGCATCCCGGTGAGCGGCGACCACCAGTCGAAGCTCACGCTGATGAGCGAGTCGCTGCGCAACGACGGCCGCGTGTGGGTGCCGAAGCGCAAGGGCGACGACCGCGCGCCGGGTGACATCCCCGAGGACGACCGCGACTACTACCTCGAACGCAAGTACCCGGCGTTCGGCAACCTGGTGCCCCGCGACATCGCCTCGCGCGCGGCCAAGGACGTCTGCGACGAGGGCCGCGGTGTCGGGCCCACCGGGCTGGGTGTCTACCTCGACTTCGCCGACGCGATCACGCGCCTCGGCCGCTCCGCCGTTGCGGCGAAGTACGGGAACTTGTTCGAGATGTACCAGCGCATCACCGGCGAGGACCCCTACGCCGTGCCGATGCGGATCTTCCCGGCCGTGCACTACACGATGGGCGGCCTGTGGGTGGACTACGACCTGCAGAGCACGATCCCCGGCCTGTTCGTGGTCGGCGAGGCGAACTTCTCCGACCACGGCGCCAACCGGCTCGGCGCGTCCGCCCTGATGCAGGGCCTGGCCGACGGCTACTTCGTGCTGCCCAACACGATCGGTGACTACCTGGCGGGCGCGCGGCTCGGCCCGGTCGACCCGGCCAACGCCGAGGTGCGCGCCGCCGAGCAGGACGTCGCCAACCGGGTGGAGACGCTGCTGTCGATCGACGGGACCCGCACGGTCGACTCGTTCCACCGCGAGCTGGGGCACCTGATGTGGGACCACTGCGGGATGGAGCGCACCGACGAGGGCCTGCGCAAGGCACTCGACCGGATCCCTGAGCTGCGCCGCGAGTTCTGGAGCAACGTGAAGGTCCCGGGCACGGGTGCGCAGCTCAACCAGTCGCTGGAGCGGGCCGGGCGCGTCGCCGACTTCCTCGAGCTCGCCGAGCTGATGTGCCTCGACGCACTGCACCGCAGCGAGTCCTGCGGCGGCCACTTCCGCGCGGAGAGCCAGACCGAGGACGGCGAGGCCGCCCGCGACGACGCGAACTTCTCCTACGCCGCGGCCTGGGAGTTCACGGGCCAGGGCGAGCCGCCGGTCCTCCACAAGGAGGACCTGCACTTCGAGTACGTCATGCCGAGCCAGCGGAGTTACAAGTGAAGCTCAACCTGAAGATCTGGCGCCAGGCCGGCCCCGAGGACAAGGGGCGCCTCGTCGCCTACCGCGTCGACGACGCCGACGAGGACATGTCGTTCCTCGAACTGCTCGACGTGCTCAACGAGCGGCTCGCCCTCGACGGCGAGGAGCCGGTGGCGTTCGACCACGACTGCCGCGAGGGCATCTGCGGTGCGTGCAGCATGGTGATCAACGGCGAGCCGCACGGCCCTCAGAAGGCGACCACCACCTGCCAGCTGCACCTGCGGCACTTCCGGGACGGCGAGTCCATCACGATCGAGCCGTTCCGGGCCGCCGCGTTCCCGGTGGTGCGCGACCTGGTCGTGGACCGGGGCTCCCTCGACCGGATCGTGGCGTCGGGCGGCTACATCTCCGCCCCGACGGGCTCCGCGCCGGAGGCGCACGCCACGCCCGTCCCGAAGGCGAACGCCGACCGGGCGTTCACCGCTGCCGCGTGCATCGGCTGCGGCGCGTGTGTCGCGGCGTGCCCGAACGGCAGCGCCTCGCTGTTCCTCGGCGCCAAGATCACCCATCTCGGTGAGCTTCCGCAGGGCCAACCGGAGCGCTCCGACCGCGTGATCCGCATGGTCGAGACCCACGACACGGAGGGCTTCGGAGGCTGCACGAACACCGGTGAATGCGCGGTGGCGTGCCCGAAGGAGATTCCGCTCGACGTGATCTCCCAGCTGAACCGCGACTACCGGAAGGCGACGACAGGAGGCCGCCGCTCAGCCTGATCACACGGCGCGCAACGGTCGCGCCGACATCGGAACCACGTTCCTGCCAGGCAAAAGCAGGAACGTGGTTTCCGGCATGCGCGCGTCAGAATCGCGGTGAGTGAATCGCGTCACGTGGGGAATGCCCAGAGAAGGCCGCGCAAGCCGCGAACGTCGGACCGTCGTAGGCTCCCCGCCAGATCCAGACGTCCCGACGCCGCGGCTTCTGTGCGGTCGGCGTCGGCACCGCAGAAGAATGAGGACTTCCTGACGTGTCATCCACCACAGAGGCGTCCGCAGGCCGGGCGCAGATAGCGGCACGGACACTCCGCACCGACCGGTGGTGGTTACCGCCCCTGGCCAACTTCGTAGGACTCGCGCTGTGGGTCATCTACGCCACGGTGCGGGCCTTCATGCAGGACTGGTACTTCGTCCCGCAGTACAACTACCTCACACCCTTCTACTCGCCGTGCGTGTCCAACGGCTGCGTGGAGCAGGCAGCGCACTTCGGACGGTTCCTGCCCGACGTGTGGTGGCTGCCCTACGCGTCGTTGACGCTGCCGTTCCTGCTGCTGTTCCGGCTCACCTGCTACTACTACCGCAAGGCGTACTACCGCGCGTTCTGGCTCTCCCCGCCCGCGTGCGCGGTGGCCGAGCCGCACAAGAAGTACACGGGCGAGACCCGCTTCCCGTTGCTGGGCCAGAACCTGCACCGCTACTTCTTCTACATCGCGGCGATCATCTCCCTGATCAACACCTATGACGCGGTCGAGGCATTCATCAAGGAGGACGGCAGCTTCGGGCTCGGCCTGGGCAACATCATCCTGGTGATCAACGTGGTGATGCTGTGGGCGTACACGGTGTCGTGCCATTCCTGCCGCAGCATCATCGGTGGCCGGCTCAACCACTTCTCCAAGCATCCGCTGCGCTACAAGCTGTGGGTGCAGGTCTCGCGGCTCAACGGCAAGCACATGCAGCTCGCCTGGACCACACTGGCCACGCTGGCCATCACCGACTTCTACATCATGGCCGTTTCGGCCGGGTGGTTCGCCGACCTGCGGATCGTGGGGTGAATGCAGTGACTACTTCAGAGCAAGCGACGACATCGAGCGGTCCCACCGAGAACATCGAGCGCCACGAGTACGACGTCATCGTCATCGGCGCGGGTGGCGCCGGGCTGCGCGCCGCCATCGAGGCGAGGATGCAGGGCAAGCGCACCGCCATCATCTCCAAGTCGCTGTTCGGCAAGGCGCACACGGTGATGGCAGAGGGTGGCTGTGCCGCGTCGATGGGCAACGTCAACCCCAACGACAACTGGATGGTCCACTACCGCGACACCATGCGCGGCGGGAAGTTCCTCAACAACTGGCGGATGGCCGAGCTGCACGCCAAGGAGGCGCCCGACCGCGTCTGGGAGCTGGAGACCTACGGTGCGCTCTTCGACCGCACCAAGGACGGCAAGATCAGCCAGCGCAACTTCGGCGGCCACACCTACCCGCGCCTCGCGCACGTCGGTGACCGCACCGGGCTGGAGATGATCCGCACCCTGCAGCAGAAGGTCGTGTCGCTGCAGCAGGAGGACCACCGCGAGACCGGTGACTACGAGGCCAACATCCGGGTCTTCCACGAGACCACGATCACCGACCTCTTCAAGGCCGATGGGAAGATCGCGGGCTGCTTCGGCTACTACCGCAGTACCGGGAAGTTCGTCCGGTTCGACGCGCCGGCGATCGTCCTCGCGACGGGCGGGGTGGGCAAGAGCTACCAGGTCACGTCGAACTCCTGGGAGTACACCGGCGACGGCCACGCGCTGGCCCTGCGCGCGGGCGCCACGCTGATCAACATGGAGTTCCTGCAGTTCCACCCGACGGGCATGGTCTGGCCGCCGTCGGTGAAGGGGATCCTCGTCACCGAGTCGGTCCGCGGTGACGGCGGCGTCCTGCGGAACTCCGAGGGCGAGCGGTTCATGTTCAACTACGTGCCGGACGTCTTCAAGGACCAGTACGCCACCACCGAGGAGGAGGGCGACCGCTGGTACACCGACGCCGACAACAACCGCCGTCCCCCGGAGCTGCTGCCCCGTGACGAGGTGGCGCGTGCGATCAACTCCGAGGTGAAGGCCGGGCGCGGCAGCCCTCACGGGGGCGTCTTCCTCGACATCGCCTCGCGGCTGTCGCCCGAGGAGATCCAGAAGCGCCTGCCGTCGATGTACCACCAGTTCAAGGAGCTGGCCGACGTCGACATCACGAAGGAGCCGATGGAGGTCGGGCCGACCTGCCACTACGTCATGGGTGGCGTCGAGGTCGAGCCGGACACCACGATGTCCACGGTGCCGGGCCTGTTCGCCGTGGGCGAGGTGGCCGGTGGGATGCACGGTTCCAACCGGCTCGGCGGTAACTCGCTGTCCGACCTGCTCGTGTTCGGCCGCCGCGCAGGCAAGGGCGCTTCCGAGTACATCGACGGGCTCGCGGGCGTGCGGCCCGCGGTGCGTATCGGCGACGTCGCCGAGGCCGAGCAGCGGGCGCTGCTGCCGTTCTCGTCGGCCACCGAGGGCGGGGAGAACCCGTTCGTCGTGCATCTGGAGCTGCAGAAGACGATGAACGACCTGGTCGGCATCATCCGCAAGGCCGACGAGATGGAGATGGCCCTCAAGAAGCTCGAGGACATCGCCACGCGCACGCGGACCGTCAGCGTCGTGGGGCACCGGGAGTTCAACCCCGGCTGGCACCTGGCGCTGGACCTGCGCAACATGCTGCTCGTCTCGCTGTGCGTGGCGAAGGCGGCGCTGGAGCGGCAGGAGAGCCGCGGCGGCCACACCCGCGACGACTACCCGGCGATGGACTCCGACTGGCGGCACGTGCTGCTGGTGCTGTCGGCGCTGGGCGAGGACAACGTCGAGCTGGTGCGCAAGGAGCAGGTGGCGATGCGGCCGGAGCTGCTGGACCTGTTCGAGCTGGACGAGCTGAAGAAGTACTACACCGGTGAGGAGCTGGGCGGACACCGCGCCGGCTCCGCTGCAGACTCTGGGGTGGAGAACGCATGAGTTACGACGCCCATTTCCGGGTGTGGCGCGGCGACTCCGAGAAGGGTGAGCTCGTCGACTACCCGGTGGAGGTGAACGAGGGCGAGGTCGTCCTCGACATCATTCACCGGCTCCAGCAGACCGAGGCCGGTGACCTGGCGGTCCGGTGGAACTGCAAGGCCGGCAAGTGCGGGTCCTGCAGCGTGGAGATCAACGGCAAGCCGCGGCTGGCGTGCATGACCCGGATGTCGACGTTCACCGAGACCGAGACGATCACGGTCACGCCGTTGCGGACGTTCCCGGTGATCCGGGACCTCGTCACGGACGTGTCGTTCAACTACACGAAGGCCCGGGAGGTGCCGAGCTTCGCGCCGCCTCCCGGCCTGGAGCCGGGCGAGTACCGGATGCAGCAGGTCGACGTCGAGCGGAGCCAGGAGTTCCGCAAGTGCATCGAGTGCTACCTCTGCCAGAACACCTGCCACGTGGTGCGTGACCACGAGGAGAACAAGGAGAACTTCGCCGGCCCGCGCTACCTGATGCGGATCGC
The DNA here is from genome assembly GCF_059359135.1 of Pseudonocardia sp. OZ21. NCBI lineage: Bacteria > Bacillati > Actinomycetota > Actinomycetes > Pseudonocardiales > Pseudonocardiaceae > Pseudonocardia > Pseudonocardia sp. OZ21. The sequence goes on along the minus strand of NZ_JCADBN010000001.1, from coordinate 473,325 downwards.
GGAGCTCGACATGCACCCCCTCGACGTCGCCGACCGCAAGCAGGAGGCGCAGGAGGAGCACGGCCTGGGCTTCTGCAACATCACCAAGTGCTGCACCGAGGTGTGCCCCGAGCACATCAAGATCACCGACAACGCGCTCATCCCGCTCAAGGAGCGCGTGGTCGACCGCAAGTACGACCCGCTGGTCTGGCTGGGTAGCAAGATCTTCAAGCGCTCCGGCGCGTAAGGGCGCCCCGCCCGCCAGGTTCAGGAAAGCCACTTTCAGGCCCTCTCCGGGCAGGAAAGTGGCTTTCCTGAACGTCGGGGGCCCTCAGCGGCCCATGCTGCGGCGGATCTCGTCCAGCTTCGCCTTCCCCGCGCGCTCGCGCTCGGCCTCCTGCTCCTCGATGCTGCGTGCCGCCGCCGTCTCCTCGGCGAGTTCGGTCGCGCCGAGTGAGGTGGCGTAGCGGGTCTCGATCTTGTCGCGGACGTAGTCCAGGCTCGGGACGCCGTGGTCGTCGTAGTCGGGTGCGGGGGGCGGTGCCACCGGTCCGGGGTCGGGCACGATCTCGGCGTCCAACGGCTCGGGCCTCGCGGGCGTCACGGCCTCGGAATTCGGGCATTTGGGCGAATCCGCCGGCAGATTCGAACTATCGGGCGAATCGTTCATCACGCGCTTCCTCCATTTGGCCGGGTAGAACAACACCGTGCGCTGCAGACCTTCACTCGAATGCTCACGCTCCGCGATCGGGCAATCGCGTAACGCGACCGATCCACTTTCGTTATCCGAGAGGGACGCCGCATGGTCGTTCCAGCCTGCACGTGGAGGAACCAACGCATGACGGCTGCCCCGACAGCAGGACTCGCGCAGTCCACCGGACAGACCCGAGTCTCCCGAATCGCGCCATCCGGCGCTCCCGTCGACCTGACCCTGCCAGCAGCGTTCGGTGACTACCAGTGGTACGGCAACACCCGGTTCACGGGTCCGCGGACGGCCCGCCAGTTCTTCCTCGCGCCCGCGGGGGAGCACCGGGTGATCCCCAAGCACGTGCTGCCCGGGGCGCGGGAGCGGCGGCAGTCGATGCGCGGCTTCGACGCCGTGGTCTTCGAGGCGGCCGACCGCAGCGACTCGGTGCTCGTGCTCGCCGGGCCGCACCACGAGGCCACCACCTGGTTCGGCGGCCCGGCGCCCGACGCCGCAGGCGTCTCGAGGTTGCTGGCCACGTTCCGGTTCGCCGACTCGTCCTCCGGTGCGGCGCTCACCCCCTCGTCGGACCTGCTCGTCAAGCAGAGCGATGTGGCGCTGATCGGGCGCAACGCGCAGTCGATGCTGGTCGTGCGCCACTCCACCGAGGTGCTGCAGACCCTGCCGCCGTGGGCGGGCATGCCGCTGCCCGGCGGCGAGCTGTGGCGGTCGGGACGCGGGCTGGATCCCGGGGGCGCGTCGCGCGTCGCGGGCACGCCGCACCAGTGGCGCTACCTGTTCGCGAGCGAGAGCGTCGCGATGGACCTGATCCTGCACGGCCCCGAGTCCGGCAAGCCGGCCCTGCCGATGGGTGAGGACCAGATCGTCGCCGCGCTGGCCGCGCTCAGCGGCCGCTGGAGGGGCTGAGCCGTGTCCGTCGCACTCGCCGTGGCGCTGCTCGCCCTGCTCGTCGCGCTCTTCACGCTGGTGGCGCTCGTCGCGGTGTACGCAAGGGTGCGTGCACTGGAGGCCGCAGGCCCGGCCGAACTGTCCGGGTACGTCGCACTGGTCGGGCGCCAGGCCCCGGCCGCGGTCCGGCCCCGTCCGGGTCAGCGGGCGGCCGTCGTGGCCGTGCTGGACGCCCACTGCGCGCTGTGCCACGGCGTGTGGGACGTGCTCTCCGCCATCGAGGAGGGTCAGCACGTCCGCGTCGTCGCGCTGGTCGACCGGCCGGAGGACTTCGCCGTCCGCGAAGGTGGCCGGGCCGAGCTACTGGCCGACGCCGGCGCCAGGGCCGACCTGTTCGAGGGGTACTCGCCGACCCTGCTGGCCGTGGACGCCACCGGCGTCGTCACGCACCGCAGCTTCGTCTACTCCGACACCGACCTGGGCGCCCTCGTCCAGGACCTGACGCGGAGTTCCGTTCCGGGACAGCGTCCCGATCCGATGCCGGGCGCCGAGCGGCACCACCCCGAAGAACGAGAGGTGACCCGGGCGTGAGCTACCTGGACGAGATCCCGACGACGTCGGCGCCCCCCGCGCAGGCGAGCCCCAGTGCCGTGGTGGCTCGCATCCGGGCCATCCGGCCCAGTCGCCGCATGGTGCTGCGCGGCCTGGTGATCGGGGCGGCCGCGGCGGCGCTCGTGCCCCTGGACTGGTACCTGAGCCGCCGGGAGGCCGCGGCGCAGGACGACGAGGACGAGGACGACGACAAGTCGGAGCACCTCACCTGTACGCCGTCGTCGTACGACGAGGAGTCCAACAACTGGCCGGACGACGGCGCGGCGATCTGCTACGGCGGCTGGCGCCGTGGCTCGTACCCGTGCTCGGGCGGGTTCCACCGCGAGGGCGAGTACGAGTCGCAGGGCGACTACTACGAGTCGACGCGGCTGACCACGTCCTGCGACGGCAAGAACGGGTGGCGCTGGCGCGGCTACCGCTGCTCCGACGCGGTCACCGAGGTGTACTACGACGACGGCGACAGCTACCGCGGGCTGACGATCGCGGCCTGCGAGCTGCCGGACACCGAGGCGGAGCCGGCAGGCGCGCTCGTCGGAACCGGGTCCAGCCCGTCGTGACGGTCCCGCCGCGGGCGCGTCCGCGCTGGCTGCTGCACCCGGTGACGGCGGCGCTCACGCTGTTGCTCATCGGGGCGTTCGCCACGTTCGTGGCGAGCACGGCAACGCGGGACCTCGCGGCGGGAGGTGCGCTGTTGTTGCTGGTCACGGTGGCGGGCGCCGCTGCCGGGTTCGCCAACTCGGGCAGCACTTGAAGCCACAACTCAGCGTTCCTGCTGAGCGCGTCGGTCTGGCGCGACAAGCCCGTGATCCGGTACTTCGGCACCGGACTGCTGCTCGGCGCCGTGGTGGTGGCCTTCGCGGCCGCCGTGCTCGGTGCGTTGCCGCAGGCGCTCGTACCCGCGGTGGTGCGGGAGGTGCTCTTCGGGCTGGTCGTGGTGCCGGTGCTGCTGCGGGAGTTCGGGCTGGTGCGGTTCCCGGTGCCGGAGAACGCCCGGCTCGTGCCGGAGGACGTGCAGCACATGCGGGAGTGGGGTGCGCTGCAGTTCGGGTTCGAGATGGGCACCGGCATGCGCACCTACTCGCCGTCGGCGTTGCCGCACCTCATGCTGGTGGCGATCGTGCTCGTCGTGCCGTTCCCGGCCGCCTTCGGGGCGGCCGCGGGCTTCGCGATCGGACGGCTGGCGATGCCGCTGCTGTCCAACGCCTGGAGTGACGACGGCGCCTGGAGCGAGCTGTGGGCGCGCTGGGAACGGGTCGCCCGGCCGCTGCTGGCCCTGGCCTGTGGTGGAACGCTCGTCGCTGCCATGCTCGAGTGGTGAAGACCGCCGAGGTGGTCGTCGTGTACGACGTCTCCTGCCCCGTCTGCTCCCGGATCGCGCGGGAGCTGCCCGACCTGCTGCGGGTGCCGGTGAAGGTCCGGTCCTGCCGCGATCCTCAGCTCACCGCCCGCTATCCGGCGCTGCCCGCCGCCGTGCGTGCCTGTGCCGCTCCGGCGCTGGGCACCGTCCGCCCCGACGGCTCCGTCCGGTGGTGGCCGGGGGTGAGCGGGGCTCTCGCCGTGCTGCCCGTGGTGCGCCGTGGTGCCTTCTGGGAGGCCCTCTCCGTGCTGCGTACCGCGCTGCGCGCCCGGGCGTGACGGCGATCTCAGCCGGCCGCCGACTAGCGTGACGGGTGTGACGATCACGGAGCTTCCCTACGGATCCTGGCCCACTCCGATCACCTCCGAGCTCGTCGTCACCGCCTCCGTGCGGCTCTCGGAGCTCCGCGTCGACGGTTCCGACATCGTGTGGTCCGAGGGCCGTCCCGCCGACGGCGGCCGCGTCCAGCTGGTGCGACGCGCGGCGGACGGCACCACCAGCGACCTGCTGCCCGCCGGGATGAACGCGCGCACCGCGGTGCACGAGTACGGGGGCGCGGCCTGGTGGGTGCACGACCGGGTGCTGTGGTTCAGCGAATGGTCCGACCAGCGGCTGTACCGGCTCGTACCGGGAGCCGATCCCGTCGCCCTCACGCCCGAGCCGGCCACGCCGCGGGGCGACCGCTTCGCCGACGGTGACCTCGCTCCCGATGGGAGCTACCTGGTCTGCGTCCGGGAGCGGCACACCGGCGCCTCCGCCACCGAGGTGCAGAACGAGATCGTCCGGCTCGCCGCCGACGCACCGTCGGAGCCGGAGGTGCTCGTCAGCGGTCCGGACTTCGTCGCCGCGCCCCGGATCAGCCCGGACGGCAGGTCGCTCGCCTGGCTGCAGTGGAACCATCCGTCGATGCCGTGGGACGACACCCTGCTGGTGATCCGTGACCTCGAGACGGGCGAGGAGACGGTCGTGGCCGGTGGCCGTGGCGAGTCGGTGGCGGAGCCCCGGTGGCATCCGGACGGGTCACTGTGGTTCATCAGCGACCGCACCGACTGGTGGAACCTCTACCGCTGGGTCCCGGACGTGGACATCAGGCCGGTCGTCCGGATCGACGCGGAGATCGGTGTGCCGGGCTGGACGTTCGGCTCGGCGCGGTTCGTCGTGCTCCCCGACGGCCGGGTGGTGTTCGCCCGGCAACGGGCGGGGTTCGACGGTCTGGCCGTGGGCGAGCTCGACGGTTCGGTCACCGATCTGGACCTGCCGTTCTCGGCGATCGGTGCGGTGCGGGCCACCGGCACCGACACGGTGGCCGTCGTCGCGGGGAGCCCCGCTGCCGAGACGGGCGTCTTCCTCGTGGACATCGTCACCTCCGAGGTCGGCGAGCTGCGGCCGCCCCGCGACATCGGCATCGGCCTCTCGACGATCTCGGTGCCCGAGGCCGTCTCGTTCCCGTCGGTGGACGCCGCCGGGGAACGCCGGACGGCCCACGCGCTGTTCTATCCCCCCACCCAGGAGGGGTACCACGGTCCCGACGGCGAGCTCCCGCCGCTGCTCGTGGTGATCCACGGCGGCCCGACGTCGGCGGCCGTGCCTGCGCTGAACCTCTCCGTGCAGTACTGGACGAGCCGCGGGTTCGCCGTCGTCGACGTGAACTACGGCGGCTCCACCGGGTACGGCCGTGCCTACCGCGAGCAGTTGCTGGGCGAGTGGGGCGTGATCGACGTCGCCGACTGCATGGCGGCTGCGGAGTGGCTGGCGGCGCACGGCCGGGTCGACCGCAACCGGCTGTGCATCCGCGGCGGCTCGGCGGGCGGCTACACGACGCTCGCGGCGCTGGCCCGTGCCGACACCCCGTTCGCGGCCGGAGCGAGCCACTACGGGGTGGCCGACCTCGCGGCGCTGGCGGCCGACACGCACAAGTTCGAGAGCCGCTACCTCGACCGCCTCGTCGGGCCCTACCCGGCGGCCCGCGAGGTGTACGAGGAGCGCTCGCCGATCCACCACGTCGACCGCTTCGAGCGGCCCCTGATCGTCCTGCAGGGCGACGAGGACGAGATCGTCCCGCCACGCCAGAGCGAGGTGATCGTCGACGCGCTGCGGGCGCGCCGGCTGCCCGTGGCCTACCTGCTGTTCGAGGGGGAGCAGCACGGGTTCCGGCGCGCCGAGAACATCCGCAGGGCCCTGGACGCGGAGCTCAGCTTCTACGCCCAGGTGCTCGGGTTCGAGCTGCCCGCCGGGGAGGGCATCGAGCCGGTGACGGTGGAGAACCTCTGAGCGCTGTTCAGGCGCCGCCGGTGGCCGCGGTGTCCAGCGTGCCCGGGTCGGCCGGTGCCACTGCCGTGCGCTTCGCGCGGGAGAGCCTGCGCTCCACGTACTCCGCCAGCCTGCCGAGCGCGTAGTTGATCACGATGAAGATCAGCGCCACGACCGCGTAGATCTGGATGGGGTTGTGCAGCGTCTGGATGATGATGTTCGCCGTCCGGACGAACTCCTCGTAGCTGATGATGAAGCCCAGCGAGGTGTCCTTGACGATCACCACGAGCTGGCTGATCAGCGCGGGCAGCATCACCCGGAACGCCTGTGGCAGCAGGATCGAGGAGAGCACCTGGCGCCGGGTCAGCCCGAGCGAGTAGCCCGCCTCCGACTGCCCCCGCGGCAGCGACGCCACGCCCGCGCGGATGATCTCCGCGATGATCACCGAGTTGTACGCGGTGAGGCCGATGACCAGGTACCACAGGATCGGCAGGTCCAGCCCCACCTCGGGGAGCACCCGCGCCGCGAAGAAGATCGCGATGACCACGGGGACGCCGCGGAGGAACTCGATCACCCCGACGACGAGCCAGCGGTAGTACCGGTTGGCCGTGATCCGGCTGACCGCGAACAGGGTGCCGATCACGAGGGAGAAGACCAGCGTCAGCGCCGCGGCGATCAGGGTGGCGACCAGCGCCTGGCCGAGCAGCCGCCACACCGCCAGGAAGCTGGGGTCGAAGGGATTGACCAGTGGCCCCCACCTCTCGGCGGAGAACTGGCCCTGGCCCGCAAGTCGGACGATCACGAGTGCGACCACGACCAGCACGATCGCGCCGGCGACCCCGCTGGAGATCAGGGTGCGGCGCCGGGTGACCGGACCGGGTGCGTCGTAGAGGACCGAGGTGGTCATCGGGCCACCGACACCTTCCGCTCGAGGACGCCCAGCAGGATCCCGCCGGGGATGGTCAGGACCAGGTAGCCCAGCAGCACGCCGGTCAGGACGGCCCCCGCGGCATAGCCCTGCGCCGAGGTGAGCTGGACGCCGTTGGCGAACAGGTCGCCACCGACTCCGAACGCGCCGACGATGGCGGAGTTCTTGATCATGGCGATGATCACGCTGCCGAGCGGCGGCACGACCGTGCGCAGCGCCTGGGGCAACACGATCAGCGAGAGCGACTGGCTGAACGTCAGCCCGACCGCGCGGGCCGCCTCGGCCTGCCCGGCCGACACGGAGTTGATGCCACTGCGCACGGCCTCGCAGACGAAGGCCGCGGTGTAGCAGGTCAGACCGATGACGCCGAAGTAGAAGTAGGACCCGTTGACCCCCAGTTCGGGCAGCCCGAAGGCCACGGCGAACAGGACGACGGCCAGCGGGGTGTTGCGGAAGACCGTGACCCATGCGGAGCCGACCATCCGCAGCGGTGGTACCGGTGAGACCCGGAAACCCGCCAGGATCGTGCCCAGGACGAGCGCACCGACCGCGGACAACAGACAGATGCGCAGCGTCCCGAGGAAACCCTGCGCGTACAGCGGAAACTGCTCGACGATGACGCCCACGACACCTCTTTCGCGCGGAGGAACGCAACCGGGGTGCCGACCGGCCTGGTCGGCACCCCGGTTGCGTCGGAGATCAGCTGCAGGTGCCGGCCGCGGGCAGCGGCGGAACCTCCGGGCTGACCTTCCCGACGGTCGAGTCCCAGGCGGCCTTGTAGCTGCCGTCGGTCTCCGCCTCCTTGAGCGTCTGGTTGATGAACTCGCAGAAGGCGACGTCGCCCTTCTTGATGCCGATGCCGTAGGGCTCCTCGGTGAACTTCTGGTTCACGAGCTTGAACGCCCCGCCCGAGTTCTCGATCAGGCCGGTGAGGATGACGTTGTCGGTGGTGACGACGTCGACCTGGCCGGTGCGCAGCGCGTCGGCGCACTTGGAGTACACGTCGAACAGCGTGAGGTTCGCCGGGTCGATGTACTTCTTGATGTTCTCCGACGGGGTCGAGCCGGCGACGGAGCAGACCTTGGCGTTGGCGCCGCGCAGCGAGTCCGGACCGGTGATGGTGGTGTTGTCGCTCTTGACCATCAGGTCCTGGCCCGCCACGTAGTACGGGCCGGCGAAGCTGATCCGTTCCTTGCGCTTGTCGTTGATCGTGTAGGTGGCGACGACCAGGTCGACGCGGCCCTGCTCGATCACCTCCTCACGCACAGCGGACGGCGCCTCGGTGTAGGCGATCTTGTCGGCCGGGATGCCGAGCTTGGCGGCGATGATCTTGGCGATCTCGACGTCGAAGCCCGCGGGGTTGCCGTCGAGACCCTTGAGGCCGAACAGCGGCTGGTCGAACTTGGTGCCCAGCCGCAGGGCCTGGGCCTTGTTGAGGGTCTCCATCGTGGAGCCGGCCGGGAAGGACACGCCCTCGGCGACCGACGGCGCGGCACCCGAGGAACCGAGCGATGACGACTGGTCACCGCAGGCGGTGGCAGCGAGCACCACTGCCGCCGCGACCGCGGCGATCCGGGAGAGGTGAGCGAGACGCATGGTGGTGCGGGTCCTTCCGTTGGAGCGGGAAAACAAGGCGGGTGCCGGCCGGGGTGTGGCCCGTCAGTGCGTGAGGATCTTGCCGAGGAAGTCCTTGGCACGGTCGGACGTCGGGCTGGAGAAGAAGGCGTCCGGCGCGGCGTCCTCGACGATCTCGCCGTCGGACATGAACACCACCCGGTGCGCGGCCCTGCGGGCGAAGCCCATCTCGTGGGTGACCACCAGCATCGTCATGCCGTCGGCGGCGAGCGTGGTCATCACGTCGAGGACCTCCTGCACCATCTCGGGGTCGAGGGCGGAGGTCGGCTCGTCGAAGAGCATCACCTTGGGCTTCATGGCCAGCGCACGGGCGATCGCCGCGCGCTGCTGCTGGCCCCCGGAGAGCTGGGCCGGGTACTTGTCGCGCTGGTTCGCGATCCCGACCCGTTCGAGGAGGGCGAGCCCGTTCTTCTCGGCGTCGGACTTCGAGGCCTTGCGGACCTTGAGCGGCCCGAGGGTGACGTTCTCGAGAATCGTCTTGTGCGCGAACAGGTTGAAGCTCTGGAAGACCATCCCGACATCGGCACGGAGCGCGGCGAGGGCCTTGCCCTCTGCCGGCAGTTCCTTGCCGTCGACCTCGATGATGCCGCTGTCGATCGGTTCCAGGCGGTTGATCGTGCGGCAGAGCGTGGACTTGCCGGACCCCGACGGGCCCAGCACCACCACGACCTGGCCGCTCTCGACCTCGAGGTTGATGTCGCGCAGGACGTGCAGCTCGCCGAAGTGCTTGTCGACGGACGCCATCCGGATCATGGGCGTGTTGGTCATCGCGGGCCTCCGGGCATGGCGGGACGCTATGGGGGTGTGGAGGGCACAGTCCAGCACCTTGAGCAACCCATAGGGTTTCGCTCCGATAACGCTCGGCGAGAAGCTGTGGGGGATCGTGCACATTCTGCTGGTGGAGGACGATGACCGGATCGCGGCCGCACTACGCCCGGCACTGCACCGTCACGGGATCACCACCACGCGGCTGTCACGCGGCCGGGGCGCCGTCGACCACCTGGCAGGCGTCGACGTGGTGCTGCTCGACCTCGGCCTGCCCGACATCGACGGGGTGGACGTCTGCCGGGCGATCCGCGAGGTCAGCGAGGTTCCGGTGATCGTGGTGTCGGCGCGCGGTGAGGTCGACGACCGGATACTCGGCCTGCACTCCGGAGCCGACGACTACATCGTCAAGCCCTACGACATCGGCGAGCTGGTGGCGCGGGTCCATGCCGTGTACCGGCGGCGCCGGGTCGCCACGCCCGCCGGCCCGGACGACATCGTGGTGGTCGACGACGTGAGCATCGACCTGCACCGCCACTCGGTCACCGTCGGGGGGATCCCGGTGAACCTCACCCGCAAGGAGTTCCAGGTGCTCGCGCTGCTCGCGAGCTCGAGCGGCGCCGTGTGCACGCGCAGCCGGATCGTGGCGGAGGTGTGGGGCCGGTCCTGGGCGGGCGCCAACCGGACGCTCGACGTGCACGTGGCCACGCTCCGCACGAAGCTCGGTCGCCCCGACCTCGTGCAGACGGTCCGGGGCGTCGGCTACCGGCTGGGTGTGCCCGAGAGCGGCACTCCTGGCATGAGCGCCCCCGGAACCGGCGCGGAGTAGGGGTGGCCGCCCGGCTCCTGGTGATCGTGCTGTTCCTGGTCGGCCTGCTGGCCGCGGGCCTCGGGGTACCGCTGGCGCTGACCAACGCCTACGCCAGCCAGCTCGAGCTGTTCACCGACCGGTTGACCGACACGATCTTCTACGCCTCGCTCGCCGAGCGCCCGATCACCGACGCGGACACCACGGGGCTGACCGCCGACCTGACCCGCTACGACGCCGTGTACGGCGTGGCGGTGCTGGTGGTCGACCGCGAGGGGGAGCTGGTGGCCGCCTCGCGGCGCCCGGCACCCGTGCTGGACGAGGCCGGCCGGGAGCGGGTCGAGCTGGCGCTGGCGAACCGGCGCTCGGAGGCCTACCCGCTGCTCCTGCCGTGGGACGACCGGCCGATGGTGCTCGCAGAACCGGTACTGGTCGACACCGAGGTGCGCGGAGCCGTCGTCACCGTGTCGCCCACCACCGCGCTGCGCGCCGAGGAGCTTCGGGTGTGGTCGCTGGTGGCGGCTGCCGGGCTGCTCGCCCTCGTGATGGCCGTACTGGTCGCGCTCCCGATCGTCCGGTGGATCCTGCGGCCGGTCCGCAGGCTCGACGAGGGCACCGGGCGAGTGGCGGCAGCGGTGCTCGCCGGGGCCGGGGCGGAGCCGGTGGCCGACGGGTCGGGGCCCCCCGAGCTGCGCAGGCTGTCGGTCTCCTTCGACCGGATGGCGGAGACCGTGACGCAGGCGTACTCGGCGCAGCGCGCGTTCGTCGCCGACGCGAGCCACCAGCTGCGCAACCCGCTCACCGCGCTGCGCCTGCGGCTGTCCAACCTGGAGGGGCATCTCGACGCGGCCGCCGCCGAGGACCACGTCGCCGCTCTGGAGGAGGCCGACCGGCTCTCCACGCTGCTCGACGGGCTGCTCGCGCTGGCCCGCGCCGAGCGCACCGTCCCGGTGGCCGACGTCGCCGTCGACCCGGCCGTCGAGGACCGGCTCGACGCGTGGCGGCCCCTGGCCGAGCACACGGGCCTGCAGCTTCTCCGCAACGGCCGGCGCGGTCTGCGGGCGGCGGCGCCGATCGGGGCGATCGAGACCGTGCTCGACGCGCTGCTGGACAACGCGGTGAAGTTCTCCCCACGCGGCGGCACGATCACCGTGCGCACCGCGGTGACGGCGTCCCACGTGGAGATCGCCGTGCGGGACGCCGGCCCGGGCCTCGCCCCCGACGAGCTGGAGCGGGCAACGGGCCGGTTCTGGCGCAGTCCCGCCCAGAGCAACGTCGAGGGCTCCGGGCTCGGCCTGGCCATCGCCGCCCGCACCGTCGAGGTGGCAGGCGGTGAGCTGCGCCTCGAACTGCCCGCCGGGGGCGGCCTGCAGGTGATCGCGCGGCTGCTCCGGGTGGCCCCGGAGGCGGCGGGGGAGGAGCCCGGCGCCGGCTGAGATCAGCTGTTCTTCAGCAGGCGGAAGAACCGCTCCGCGCCGGGGTGCAACGGCACCGGCTGGGTGCCGATGGCGGCGCGCGGGTCGATGGTGAGGGCGGACGGACTGGCCAGCGCCAGCTCCGGCTGCGCCTCGAACATGCCTTTGACCAGGGCATCCGCTAGATCGTCCGGCATCGATGCGGCCACCAGCAGGAAGTTGCGCACCAGCAGGGTGGTGATGGCCACGGGGATCCCGTAGGTCGTGGCCGGGACCGTGCCGGGCGCGTACGCGGGGAAGGTGTCCCGCACCTCGGGGACCACGTCCTCGAGGTCCAGCAACCGGATGGGCAGTACCGTCGCCAGCCGGCTGACGCCCTCGGTGGGCACCCCGCCCGACCAGAAGAACGCGTCGATCGCGCCACTCTCCATCGCGGCGACGGACTCGTTGATCCCGAGTTGCTCCGCCTGCAGGTCGGTGTCCGGTTCCAGGCCTGCCGCGTGCAGCAGCCGGGTGGCGATCACGTACACGCCCGAGTCGGGCGCTCCGACCGACACCCGCGCCCCCCGCAGACCGGCCAGCGTCGTGGCAGGCGACGACGCCCTGACGACGACGTGCACGACGTCGTCGTAGATCCGGGCGAGCGCGCGGGGTGCCCTCGGGTCGCCGGGCGCGGACCGCTCCAGCTGGTCGACTGCCGTGTCCACCTGGCTGAACACCACATCGGCGCCGCCCTCGGCGAGCAGCCGCAGGTTGTCGACCGAGCCTGCCGTGGACAGCACGCCGGGACGCAGGTCGAGCCCCAGCTTCCGCTGCCACGCGTCGGCCAGCGCGTTTCCCAGCCGGAAGTAGACGCCCTGCGTGCCGCCCGTCGCCAGCGTCAGCCGGGCTCCGGAATAGGGCGACGAGCAGGCGGCGAGCGCCCCCAGCACGCCGAATGCGCCGAGCCCGCGCAGGACGGCGCGCCGTCCCACCACGCCCCCGCCCGCCACGTTGGCATCCTGCCGTGCCCGGCCGATGCGGTCGACCGCCTCTCGACGGCCTACTCTTTTTCTGTGACCCGCAGCTACACCATCCGCACCTATGGGTGCCAGATGAACGTGCACGACTCCGAGCGCATGGCCGGGCTCCTGGAGGCGGCGGGGTACGCGAAGGCCGACTCGGACGACGCCGACGTCGTCGTCTTCAACACCTGCGCCGTGCGGGAGAACGCCGACAACCGGCTCTACGGCAACCTCGGCCACCTCCGCCCGGTGAAGGACGCCCGGCCGGGCATGCAGATCGCGGTGGGGGGCTGCCTCGCGCAGAAGGACCGGTCGGAGATCGTCCGGCGCGCCCCCTGGGTCGACGTGGTGTTCGGCACCCACAACGTGCACGCCCTGCCGGTCCTGCTGGAGCGCGCGCGGCACAACGAGGCCGCCCAGGTGGAGATCGCCGAGTCGCTCGAGGTCTTCCCCTCGACGCTGCCGGCCCGCCGCGAGTCGGCCTACGCCGGCTGGGTGTCGATCTCCGTGGGCTGCAACAACACGTGCACCTTCTGCATCGTGCCGTCGCTGCGGGGCACGGAGAAGGACCGCAGGCCGGGCGACGTGCTGGCCGAGGTGTCCGCGCTGGCGGCCGACGGCGTCCTCGAGGTCACCCTGCTCGGGCAGAACGTCAACTCCTACGGCGTCGAGTTCGGCGACCGCGGCGCCTTCGCCAAGCTGCTGCGGGCCTGCGGCGACGTCGACGGCCTCGAGCGGGTGCGCTTCACCTCGCCGCACCCGCGCGACTTCACCTCCGACGTGATCGCCGCGATGGCCCAGACGCCGAACGTGTGCCCTCAGCTGCACATGCCGCTGCAGTCCGGCTCCGACGACGTGCTGCGGCGGATGCGCCGCTCGTACCGGTCCACGCGCTACCTGGGGATCATCGACGAGGTGCGCGCCTCGATCCCGGACGCGGCGATCAGCACCGACATCATCGTCGGGTTCCCCGGCGAGACCGAGGCCGACTTCGAGGCCACCCTCGACGTGGTGCGTGCCGCCCGGTTCGCCAACGCCTTCACCTTCCAGTACTCGCCCCGCCCCGGCACCCCCGCGGCGACGCTGCCCGACCAGGTGCCCAAGGCCGTGGTGCAGGAGCGTTACGAGCGGCTCGTCACGCTCCAGGAGGAGATCTCCTGGGAGGCCAACCGCGCCATCGAGGGCCGGGTCGTCGAGGTGCTGGTGTCCACGGGCGAAGGCCGCAAGGACGGCGCCACCCGGCGGATGAGCGGCCGCGCCCGCGACGGGCGGCTGGTCCACTTCGCCCCGGGGCCGGAGGGCTCCGGCACGATCCGGCCGGGGGACGTCGTCGAGGTCGCCGTCGGGTACGGGGCGCCGCACCACCTCGTGGCCGACGGTCCCGTGTTGTCCCACCGGCGCACGCGCGCGGGTGACGTCCACGAGGCGGGTACCCGTACCGGAGGCGCCACGGGGCTGGGCCTGCCCGCGTTCGGTGCGCCGGAGCCGGTACCGGCGGCACCCGTATGTGGGACGAGCGCGTGATGGCGCCGGCGACCCGGCGCAGCGAGGGAGAGACGTGATGAGTGACCGGAAGATTCCCGACGAGCTGGTGGCCCTCGACGCGGAGCTGAGCGGGAGGCGCCTCCCGTTCGCCCGTCAGATCGATCCCGGCCCGACCGCAGTGAGCGTGTCCGTCGCGATACTCGTGCTGATCGTGGCGCTGATCCTGCCGTGGACCGGGTCGATCCACGGGTGGCAGATACTCGCGGGCCTCGAACCGCAGCTCGGGGTGCTGCCGCGGCTGTTCACCTTCACCTCGCTCGGCTTCGGGCTCGTGGTCTCGGCACTCGCGCTCGCCACCCGGTGGTGGCCGCTCGCCTGGCTGGCCGCGGTGGGCTGCGGGATCTCCGTGGTGACCGGGGTGTGGGCGATCTGGTCCCGGCAGGTGTCGATCACCGCGGGCGGCACCGCGGCCGGTATCGGGCTCGTGCTCGCCGTGCTCGCCGTGGTGGCACTCGCCGTGTGCTGGGTGCGGATCGCCGGCCGCCGCTGAGGCCGGGCAGCCCGAGGGTTAGGGGGTGTCCCGCGGATCTTTCAATCGCGATAGCCGCGCCCAGGCGGCCCCTGGCGACACCGCCGGTCCGCCCGAATACGCCCGGTACGAGGGCGATCCGGTGGCGCCGCCAGGAACCACCTGGATCACGGCTCTCATCGACCAAGATCCACGGGACACCCCCAACCCGACCCCCAGCGCGGGTCAGCGCTGCTTGACCGCCTGCTCCGCGGTGGTGAGCCACTCGCGCCACTGCTCGGCCTGGCTCCTGGCCTGCTCGGCGCGGCGGGCGTCACCGGCCGCGCTGGCCTTCTCCGCCTGCGCCTCGAACTGGGCCACCCGCTCGCGGAACTGCGCAACCCGCGCCTCGGCCTCCGGGTCGGTGCGCCGCCACTGCCGCTCGGCGGCCTCCCGCACCCTCTCCTCGACGGCCCGCAGGCCGGCTTCGAGCGGCCGGATGTCGTCGCGCGGGACCTTGCCGATCTCCTCCCAGCGCTCCTGCACGCGCCGCAGCGCCGCGCGTGCCCCGGCCGGGTCGGACAGGTCGATCTTCTCGGCGTCGACGAGCAGCGCCTTCTTCGCGTCGGCGTTGGCCGCGAACTCGGCGTCACGCTCGGCGAACGTGCCGGCCCGGCGTGCGAAGAAGGCGTCCTGCGCGGTGCGGAAGCGCTGCCACAGCGCGTCGTCGGCGTCCTTCTGCGCGCGCCCCGCGGCCTTCCACTCCGTCATCAGGTCGCGGAAGCGGGCCGCGGTGGGACCCCAGTCGTCGGAGTCGCTCAGCTTCTCGGCCTCGACGACCAGTTCCTCCTTGCGGGTCTTGGCCGTGGCGCGCTGGCGGTCGAGGTCGGCGAAGTGGGAGCCGCGGCGCCGGTTGAACGACTCACGTGCCTTCGAGAACCGCTTCCACAGCAGCTCGTCGGTCTTGCGGTCGACGCCGCGGATCGCGCGCCACTCGTCGAGGATCGCCTTGAACCGGTCGCCCGCCTGCTTCCACTGCGTGGCCTCGTCGGCGAGGGTCTCGGCCTCCGCTGCGAGCTCCTCCTTGCGGGCCACCGCGGCGGCGCGCTGGGCGTCGCGCGCCGAGCGGGCCGCGCCGACTGCCTCCTCCGCCTGGGTCACCAGCTCGTCCAGCCGGGCCCGCAGCCCCACCAGGTCGCCGACCACGGTGGCCTCGTCCAGCCCGTCACGCAGCGTCTTCGCGCTGCTCAGGGCGTGCTTCGGCTCACCGCCGCCTGCCGCGAGGCGGGCGGCGAGCAGCTCGACCTCGGTGAGCAGGTCGTCGAACCGGCGGGCGAAGTGGGCGAGCCCCTCCTCGGGGGCCCCGGCCTGCCAGGAACCGACGACGCGCTCACCGCCCGGAGTGCGGACGTAGATGGTGCCCTCGGCGTCGACCCGCCCCCAGCGACCCGGATCGGTGCCGGCGCTGGCGACGGGGGAGGGCTGCGCGACCGGCACCGCCACGTCCGGAGCGACGGCCGCAGGCGTGACCACGGGGGGCGTCGGGTGCGGCACACCCGGGACCGCGGGCGGCCCCGGCCGGGGGGGAACCGCGGCAGGCCCGGGCCGGGGCGGCGCCGGCACGGCGTGCGGGCCGGGCCGGGGCGGCCCGGGAGTCGCGGGAGCGGCGTCGGCGGCGGGCACCGGGCTCGGCTCGGCGGTGGCGGTGGCCGGGCTCGGCTCGGCGGCCGGTGACGGGACCGTCTCGGCGGCAGGCGCTGGACTCGGCTCGGTGGTCTGTGGCGGGGCCGTCTCGGCGGCCGGGGGCGGAGTCGGCTCGGCGGCCGGTGACGGGGCCGCCGGTGACGGGGCCGCCTCGGTGGCCGGGCTCGCGTCGGCGGCAGGCGCCGGGTCCTGGTCGGCGGCCGGGGCCGGGCTCAGCTCGGCCTCGAGGGACGTGGCCGCCGCCTCGACGTCGGCTCCGGGCTCGGCCGCGGCGCCGGACCCGCTGTGGGCGAACGACAGCGGTGAGGGGCGGGGGGCCGGGGTCTCGGTGTCTTCGGAGACCTCGGCGTCCGGGGCCGTCGGGCCGGCGGGCGCGCCGTCGGCTCCCGAGGGCTCCTCCTGGACCGTGGGCCGCGTCGCTGCCGCCTGCTCGACCTCGGGGGCGGGCTCGGCCCCGCTCCCGGTGGTGGTGAGTGGCGTTTCCGTCCCCTGCTGCTCCGACACCGTCGTCCTCCTTGCTCCGGCCCACCGCGGACGGTGGGCGCCCCGCCCGCGGGCGGAGCCGTGCACAGCGACCGTCGCCGGTCCTCGTGACCGGTGGTCGTCCCGCGATTCAAACAGCTCGGGGGTCCGACCGGAACAACCTGCGGGGGCGCTACGCAGCCAGCGGCCGGTCCTGGTCGGCGAGCCGCGCCCGAACGCGCTGGTGGGAGGGCCGCGGCCTACGCTCGGTAGCGTGCTGACGTTGGTCGCCGTGCTGCCCGAGCCGCCGCTGCTCGTCCCCGAGCTGGCGACGGGCGCGGCCACCGAGACCGCCGAGCTCCGGGCTGCGTGCGTCGGCGCTGCCTCGCGGCTGGGCGCGGCCTCGGCCCGCTGGGTCGCCGTGGGTGCCGACGCGGGCGGACGGCGCACCGTGATGCCGCCGGTCCGCGGCAGTTTCGTGGGTTTCGGGGCGGACGTCGTGGTGGGTCTCGACCGGGCATCGGCCGATGTGCCGGTCGATCCGGAGCTCCCGTTGCCGCTGCTGATCGCCGGCTGGGTGGCCGCTGCCGGAGGTGTCGCCGTCAGCATCCGCGGCGAGCTCGTCGCGCCGGACGAGGACCCGCTGGCGTGCGCCGAGCTCGGCGCCGCGCTCGCCGCGGAGTTCACGGCCGACCCGGACCCGGTGGGCCTGCTCGTCGTCGGGGACGGCGCCACCACCCACACGGCGAAGGCCCCGGGCTATCTCGACGAGCGCGCAGGCCCGTTCGACGCGGCCGTCGCCGCCGCCCTGCATGCCGCCGACACCGACGCGCTGGCCCACCTGGACGCCGGGCTCGCCACCGCGCTGCACGTCGCAGGGCGGGCCCCGTGGCAGGTGCTCGCCGGAGCGGCCGCTGGCCGGCGCTGGCACGGGGAGCTGGTGTACTCGGCGGCCCCGTACGGCGTGGCCTACCACGTGGCGGTCTGGACGCCGCTGTCGTGAGCGCGCCACCACTGGTCGCCGTCGTCGGTCCGACGGGGACCGGCAAGTCCGACCTGGGCCTGGCACTGGCCGCCGAGCTGGGCGGCGAGGTGATCAACGCCGACGCGATGCAGCTCTATCGCGGGCTGGACATCGGCACCGCGAAGCTCACGCCCGCCGAACGGGCCGGTGTCCCGCACCACCTGCTGGACGTCCTCGACATCACGGAGGTCGCGTCCGTGGCGGCCTACCAGCGCGCGGCGCGGGAGGTGGTGGAGCAGTTGCGTGCGGCGGGCCGCACCCCGGTGCTCGTGGGCGGTTCCGGCCTGTACGTGCAGGCCGTCGTCGACGAGTTGGAGTTCCCCGGCACCGACCCGGGTCTGCGGGCCGCGCTGCAGGCCGAGCTGGACGGGCTCGGCCCGCAGGCGCTGCACGCCCGGCTCGCCGAGGTCGACCCGGCGGCAGCCGCGGTGGTGCTGCCGACCAACGGCCGCCGGATCGTCCGCGCGCTGGAGGTGATCGCCCTGACCGGGCGCCCGTTCCCGGCCCGGCTGCCCACCGGCGGCGCGCCCCGCTACGAGGCCGTGCTGCTCGGCGTGGACCGGGACACCGCCGACCTGGACGTCCGCGTGGCCCGGCGGGTGGCGCGGATGTTCGCCGCCGGGCTCGTCGACGAGACCCGCGGGCTGCTCGACCACGGTCTTCGCGACGGGCTCACCGCGTCGCGGGCTTTGGGCTACCAGCAGGTCGTGGCCGCCCTCGACGGAGCAGGGGACCTCGCGTCCGCCGCCGCCGACACCGTGCGGGCCACGCGGCGGTTCGTGCGCCGCCAGCGCTCGTGGTTCCGCCGCGACCCCCGCATCCGGTGGCTCGACGGCGCCGCTCCGGACCTGTTCGGCCGAGCCATCGCCGCGCTGCCCGCGCAAGTAGGCTCATGACGTGCAGTTCAGCAAGGGCCACGGCACGGAGAACGACTTCGTGCTGCTCCCCGACCCCGACGCCACCTTGGACCTCACGCCGGCCAGGGTCGCCGCACTGTGCGACCGCCGCCGCGGCCTCGGCGCCGACGGCGTGCTGCGTGTGGTGCGCTGGGCCGCCCTGGAGGACGGGCCCGAGCCCGAGCCCGGCGTCGAGTGGTTCATGGACTACCGCAACGCCGACGGCAGCGTCGCGGAGATGTGCGGCAACGGGGTACGGGTCTTCGCCCGCTACCTCCAGCACGCCGGCTGGCTCGCCGGTGCCGAGACCCCCGTCGGCACGCGCAGCGGCGTCCGCACCGTGCGGCTCGACCCCCGCCGCACCGACGGCGACGTGTCGGTCGAGATGGGTCCCGCCGTCATCGGAGCGGCCGGCACCGCCCGCATCGGCGGCGCGGCGTTCCCCGGCGTCGCGGTGGACCTCGGCAACCCCCACCTGGCGTGTGTCACCGACGTCGACATCGCCGGGCTCGACCTCACCCGCCCGCCCGGCCACGACCCGGCGCTGTTCCCCCACGGGGTGAACGTCGAGTTCGTCACCCCGCTCTCCGAGAGCGACGGACCGGCCGAGGTCACGATGCGCGTGCACGAGCGCGGCGTGGGGGAGACGCGGTCGTGCGGCACCGGCACCGTCGCCGCCGCCGTGGCCGCCCTGCGGCACGCCGGCCGGGCCGCGGGCACGGTGGCCGTGCACACCCCCGGCGGGCGCCTGCGGGTCACCGTCGACGGCTCGGCCACCGGAGGGTCGGCCACCGTGCTGCACGGCCCGGCGGTGCTCGTGGCCCACGGCGAGCTGACCCACTCCTGGTGGGCCGCCGCGGCCGGTGCGCCCGTCGCGGCGACCGTGTGACGGCCCGCCTGCCCCGCCTCCGCTCGGCGGACCCGCCCGAAACAAACCAGACAGCCAGGGCGTTGGCATGGGAGCATGAATCCCACGATGACTGAACCCGTCCTGTCCACCACCACCGGTGACCGGCGCCCGCGTGCCGCGGATGCACGTTCCGCTGATGCCACCCGCGGCGACCTTGAGCTCGAGGAGCGCACGTCGCTCCGTCGCGTCGCCGGACTGTCCACCGAGCTCACCGACGTCACCGAGGTCGAGTACCGGCAGCTGCGCCTCGAGCGCGTCGTACTCGTCGGAGTCTGGACCGAGGGCAGCGCCGAGCAGGCCCAGGCCTCGCTCACCGAGCTGGCGCGCCTCGCCGAGACGGCCGGTTCCGAGGTGCTCGACGGCCTGATCCAGCGCCGTCCGCGGCCCGACCCCGCCACCTTCATCGGCAGCGGCAAGGTCGACGAGCTGCGCGACGCCGTGGTCTCCGCCGGCGCCGACACGGTGATCTGCGACGGCGAGCTCTCTCCCGGCCAGCTGCGTCAGCTGGAGGAGAAGCTCAAGGTCAAGGTCATCGACCGCACCGCGCTGATCCTCGACATCTTCGCCCAGCACGCCCGGTCCAAGGACGGCAAGGCGCAGGTCGAGCTGGCGCAGCTCTCCTATCTTCTCCCGCGCCTGCGCGGCTGGGGTGAGGCGCTGTCGCGCCAGGTGGGTGGCCGAGCGGCAGGCGGCGTCGGGATCGGCGGCCGTGGCCCCGGTGAGACGAAGATCGAGCTCGACCGGCGCCGCATCCGCAACCGGATGGCGAAGCTGCGCCGCGAGATCTCCGGCATGAAGCAGGTGCGCGAGACGCAGCGCTGGGCGCGCAGGCGCAACGAGGTGCCGTCGGTCGCGATCGTCGGCTACACCAACGCGGGCAAGTCCAGCCTGCTCAACGCGCTCACCGACGCCGGTGTGCTCGTCGAGGACGCGCTGTTCGCCACCCTCGACCCCACCACGCGCCGCACGTCCACCTCGGACGGGCGCACCTACACGCTCACCGACACCGTCGGGTTCGTGCGGCACCTGCCGCACCAGCTCGTCGAGGCGTTCCGGTCCACGCTCGAGGAGACGGCGGGCGCCGACCTGCTCGTGCACGTGGTCGACGCGTCCGACGCGCTCCCGGAGGACCAGATCAAGGCCGTCCGCGAGGTGCTCGTCGAGATCGGGGAGCAGAGTGCGGGCTCCATGCCGCGGGAGCTGCTCGTCGTCAACAAGACGGACGCGGCGGGCGACCTGCAGCTGGCCCGCCTGCGCCACCTGCTCCCGGATGCCGTGTTCGTCTCCGCCAGGCGGGGCGACGGTGTGCAGAAGCTCCGCGAGCGGATCGCCGAGCTGCTGCCGCGCCCGGAGGTCGACGTCGAGCTGCTGCTGCCCTACGCACAGGGCTCGCTGGTGGCGCGCGTGCACTCCGAGGGTGAGGTGCTGGCGGAGGAACACACTCCGGACGGCACGCGGATGCACGCCAGGGTCGGCGCGGAGCTGGCCACGGCCGTGCTGCCGTTCGCGCTGGTCGGAGCCCCGCTCGAGGACGGTGCCGCGCGCTGATCCGGCTGCTCGTGGCCGGTGTGCTCGCGGCGTCCCTCGCCGGGGTGCCCGCCCCGCAGGCCCGCTGCACCATCGACGACCCACGGCTCGACGAGCTGTCCGGGCTGGTCGTCGACGGCGACGCGGTGTGGGCGATGAGCGACGGCGGCCGCCGCGTCCAGCTGCTCCGGCTGGACCCGTCCACCTGTGCGGTGATCGACTCACGCACCGCGGGGGTGGACCCGTACGACCCCGAGGACCTGGCCCGCGGCCCGGACGGTTCGCTGTGGGTGGCCGACACCGGCGACAACCAGCGGCGCCGGGAGTCCGTGGCGGTGATCGTGCTGCCGCGCCGCGGGGCGGCCCAGGTGCACCGGCTGACCTACCCCGACGGCCCGCACGACGCGGAGGCCCTGCTCGTCGACGCGGCAGGCCGGCCGGTGGTGATCACCAAGGAGGTGGGCCGTCCCGCCGGTGTGTACCGCACCGCGGGCCCGCCGGCAGGCGAGGGCCCCACGCCGCTGCTGCAGGTCGGCGAGCTGACGCTGCCGCAGTCCACCACGGTGGGCGGACCGGTGGGCGGAGTGGGATCGAGACTGGTCACGGGGGCCGCGCAGAACGCGGACGGCTCGGTCGTGGCGGTGCGCAGCTACACCGACGCCTGGCTCTACCCGGTGCGCGACGGCGACGTCGTCGAGGCGCTGACGGGCACGCCGGTGCCGGTACCACTGCCGGACGAACCGCAGGGTGAGGCGGTGGCGTTCGAACCCGACGGCACTCTCCTGTCGGGTTCGGAGACCCGCGTGGTGCCTGGAGAGCTCCGCGCGGTGGCCGGTGCGACGGCACTCGTGGCCGACCGGCTCCCGACCGAGAGCGCTCCGCCGCCGCCGGCATCGACCGTGGCGGACGAGCCCACGCCCGCATGGCAGCCCGCCGCGATCGGCGGGGGCGTCGCTGTGGGGCTGCTGCTGCTGGTGGCGGCGGCGCTGGCCGTGCGCCGCCGCTGAACGACCGGGCCGACGGGCCCTGCGCACCCGCAGCGCGTCAGAGCCTGCGCAGTACCGCCACCACGCGGCCGAGCACGCTCGCGTCGTCGCCGGGGATGGGGTCGTACGCGGGGTTGGCCGGCATCAGCCAGACGTGCCCGTCGCGCCGCTTGAACGTCTTGACCGTGGCCTCGCCGTCGATCATCGCGGCGACGATCTCGCCGTTCTCCGCGACGGGCTGCTGGCGAACGACCACCCAGTCGCCGTCGGTGATCGCGGCCTCGACCATCGAGTCGCCGCGGACGTTGAGCAGGAACAGGGTGCCTTCCCCGACGATCTCGCGGGGAAGCGGGAACACGCTCTCGACGGCCTGCTCGGCGAGGATCGGGCCACCGGCGGCGATGTTGCCCAGCAGCGGCACGAACGCGGGCGTCGGGCGGAGGTCGTCGGAGCCGGTGGCCTCGGTTGTGGCCGCGCCCGTGGTGACCACGGCGTCGGCGACCGGCGCCTCGTCGGGCCCCCGCACGTCCACGGCGCGGGTGCGGTTGGGATCGCGGCGCAGGTAGCCCTTGCGCTCCAGCGTGCGCAGTTGGTGGTGCACGGAGGAGGTGGAGGTGAGGCCGACGGCGTCGCCGATCTCCCGCACGCTCGGCGGGTACCCGAAGCGCTCCACCCAGTCGCGGATCACCTCGAGGACCTTGCGTTGGCGCGGAGTCAAGCCTGCCGGCCCCGTCGGGGGGTCGGGGAAGGTGCTGACCTGCGCCGACCCGCCGTGCCGCGCCGCTGCCGCGCCGCCGGGTGTGTCCGGGCCGGCCTCGCTACCGGCCCCGGTGCCGGGCTCGTCCCGTGCCATTCGTCGTGCCTCCTCAGTGGTCGTCCCCGCCGGCGGTAGTGGGCTGCCGGTGGTGCGACGCGGTGTCCGAGATCGTCCGTGGTGCTGTGCAGGTGCTCTGTTGACGCTGGGTGGTGCTGCTGTGCGGGTGGTGCTCGTGCTGCAGTGGCTGCCCGTGGCCCGCCGGTGCGGATGCCGCTCGAACCGGTGACGCGGGGCCACCGCCGTCGGCACGACGGTAGCCCCGATCCCGTTCTTCGCCAAACGCATGTTCGAACGACACGCCCACTTTTCTCGATTCTGTCGGTCCTCGGTGGTACACATCGTCAGGCGTTCGTTCGAACGGTTGTTTGATCGCACGGCGGTGAGAGGCGGAGGCGGCGATGGACGAGCAGGGGAAGATCGGACGGCCGGCCGAGGATCGATCCGGGGGAGTACGTCTGCGCCCAGGTCGAGCAGTGCTGCGGCTCGCCGTTCAGGGGAGGGACGCCGGGCGGCCGGGATCCGGCCCGGCGCCGGTGGCCGAGGAGGCCGTGCGGGTCGCGTCCGGAGCGCCCGGCGGGGGAGTGGTCCGGCGGATGCGCCCCGACGGCCGCGGGAGCGTGGGGTACCGGTGGGGCGGCTCGCGGCGCGGATCGCGGGGGCCGCGCCCGGTGCGTCCGGTGGCGGTGCCGGTGATCGTGCGGCCGGCCGCACTGCCGCGGCCGGCCTGGCCCGCGGTGCCGTCGGCATCGGGGCCGCGGCTGCTCGTCCGGCGCCCCGAGGTGGTCGAGCCGGTGTCTCCTCTGACGATCCGGGTGCGCCAGGTGCTGGGCGGGGCGGCCCTCACCGTGGTCACCGCGGCGCTCGTGGTCGGGCTCGGGCTGCTGGCCGGCACTGTGGCACAGTCCCGGGTGGGCGCGGGGAGCCAGGAGTCGGCCCCGGCGGTGGCCATGGTCACCGTGGGCCCCGAGGCCACCGTCGAGGATGTCGCCCGCGGCGTCGCGCCTGCGGCGTCGGGAGCGCAGGTCGCCGCGCTCACGGAGCGGATCGTCACCGTCAACTCCCTCACTTCGGTGGAGCTCCGCCCCGGGCAGGTGCTGCGCGTCCCGCTGGGCTGACCCTCGGCGTCCGCCCCGTCGCGCGCTGCGAGGACCGTGCCCGTTCGGTGGACCAGGTCGGCACGTATGGGGCCTCCGACTTCCCTTGCCCCCACATGTTGTGGTTACACTCGTGTTGTTCGTCCACCGGCTGGGTTTTCCGGGCGGCCAGGGCGATAACACCGTGGTGAAGGGATCGGTCCGATGCGTTGCCCGTTCTGCCGGCACTCGGACTGCCGGGTCATCGACTCCCGCGAGGTCGACGACGGCCAGGCCACGCGGCGCAGACGTTCCTGCGCCTCGTGCGGTCGCCGCTTCACCACCGTGGAGGAAGCCGTGCTGGCCGTCGTCAAGCGCAGCGGTGTCACCGAGCCGTTCAGCCGCGAGAAGGTCGTCACCGGCGTGCGTCGCGCCTGTCAGGGCAGGCCCGTCGACGAGGACGCGTTGCAGCAGCTCGCCCACCGTGTGGAGGAGGCCGTCCGCGCGGGCGGCACGGCCGAGATCCCCAGCCACGAGGTCGGGCTGGCCATCCTCGGTCCGCTGCGTGAGCTCGACGAGGTCGCCTACCTCCGTTTCGCGAGCGTCTACCGGTCGTTCTCCTCCATCGAGGACTTCGAGAAGGAAATCGCGGAGCTCCGCACCCCGGGCAGCGACCAGTCCGCCGACTGAACACCGGCGCCCGGTACCCGCACCGCACAGGCACAGCACGGCCACACCGCACCACGTCCACCACGCGCAGCCACATCACCAGCGCAGCCATACCGCGTACCGACGGACCCCGCCGCCGGCACCGCAGGAGAGGGAGAGCATGACCGAGACCGTCGGAACCGCGTCAGGGCGAGGGAAGAAGGGCTCCGGCAAGGCGGGCCGGCCCGCAGGCCTCACCGTCGAGCGGATCTACACCACCCCCGGCGTCCACCCCTACGACGAGGTCGCCTGGGAGCGCCGTGACGTCGTCATGACCAACTGGCGCGACGGCACGGTCAACTTCGAGCAGCGCGGGGTCGAGTTCCCCGCGTCGTGGTCGGTCAACGCCACCAACATCGTCACGAGCAAGTACTTCCGCGGCGCCCCGGGGAGCCCGCAGCGGGAGTCGAGCCTGCGGCAGCTGATCGACCGCGTCGTCGGCGTGTACCGCCGCGCCGGCCTCGACAACGGCTACTTCGCCACCGAGGACGACGCCGAGGTCTTCGCCCAGGAGCTCACCTGGATGCTGCTGCACCAGGTCTTCAGCTTCAACTCCCCGGTGTGGTTCAACGTCGGCACGAGCTCCCCGCAGCAGGTCAGCGCGTGTTTCATCCTCGCCGTCGACGACACGATGGAGTCGATCCTCAACTGGTACCGCGAGGAGGGGCTGATCTTCAAGGGCGGCTCGGGGGCGGGCCTCAACCTCTCCCGCATCCGCTCGTCGAAGGAGCTGCTGTCCTCCGGCGGCACCGCGTCGGGTCCGGTGTCGTTCATGCGCGGCGCCGACGCCAGCGCGGGCACCATCAAGTCCGGTGGCGCCACGCGCCGCGCGGCGAAGATGGTCGTCCTCGACGTCGACCACCCCGACATCGAGGAGTTCGTCGCCACCAAGGCCAAGGAGGAGGCCAAGATCCGGGTCCTGCGCGACGCGGGATTCGACATGGACCTCGGTGGCTCCGACATCACCTCGGTGCAGTACCAGAACGCCAACAACTCCGTGCGGGTCACCGACGAGTTCATGCGCGCCGTCGAGGCCGACGGTGAGTTCGGCCTGCGGGCCCGCATGACCGGCGAGGTCATCGAGAAGGTGGGCGCGAAGAAGCTCTTCCGCACCATCGCGCAGGCCGCGTGGGAGTGCGCCGACCCGGGCATCCAGTACGACGGCACGATCAACGACTGGCACACCTGCCCCGAGTCGGGCCGGATCTCCGCGTCCAACCCGTGCTCGGAGTACATGCACCTCGACAACTCGAGCTGCAACCTCGCCTCGCTGAACCTGCTGAAGTTCCTCGGCGACAACGGCCAGTTCGACGCGGTGCGGTTCCGCAAGGCCGTCGAGCTGATCATCACGGCGATGGACATCTCGATCTGCTTCGCCGACTTCCCCACCGAGCCGATCGCCGACACCACCCGCAAGTTCCGTCAGCTGGGCATCGGCTACGCCAACCTCGGCGCGCTCCTGATGGCCACGGGCCACGCGTACGACTCGGAGGGCGGCCAGGCACTGGCCGCGGCCATCACCTCGCTGATGACGGGCGCTGCCTACAAGCGGTCGGCCGAGCTCGCCGGCGTGGTCGGCCCCTACGAGGGCTACGCGCGCAACGCCGAGTCGCACCAGCGCGTCATGCGCAAGCACGCCGCGGCCAACGACGACGTACGCACCTTCCCCGCGAGCAGCGCGGTCCACAAGCTCGCCACGATCACGTGGAAGGACTGCCTCGCCGCAGGCGAGCGCCACGGGTGGCGCAACGCCCAGGCGTCGGTGCTCGCCCCCACCGGCACCATCGGCCTGATGATGGACTGCGACACCACCGGCATCGAGCCCGACCTCGCGCTGGTCAAGTTCAAGAAGCTGGTCGGCGGCGGCTCCATGCAGATCGTCAACCAGACGGTGCCGCGCGCGCTCACGAAGCTGGGCTACCAGGGCGAGCAGGTCGAGGCGATCGTCGAGTACATCGGCGAGCACGGCCACGTGATCGACGCGCCCGGGCTGCGTCAGGAGCACTACGAGGTGTTCGACTGCGCGATGGGCGAGCGGTCGATCGCGCCCATGGGCCACGTCCGGATGATGGCCGCGGTGCAGCCGTTCATGTCCGGGGCCATCTCGAAGACGGTCAACATGCCGGAGGCGGCCACCGTCGAGGACGTCGAGAAGATCTACCTGGAGGGCTGGAAGCTCGGCCTCAAGGCACTCGCGATCTACCGCGACAACTGCAAGGTCGGCCAGCCGCTCTCGGCGGGCAAGTCGGCGAAGGCCACGCAGAAGGCCGAGGTCGCCGCCCCGGTCGAGGCACGGCCGGTGCGCCGCAGGCTGCCCAAGAAGCGCCCCAGCGAGACGGTGTCCTTCACCGTCGGCGGGGCCGAGGGCTACCTCACCGCGGGTTCCTACCCCGACAACGGCCTCGGCGAGATCTTCGTCAAGCTGGGCAAGCAGGGTTCCACCCTCTCGGGTGTGATGGACGCGTTCTCGATGTCGATCTCGGTGGGCCTGCAGTACGGGATCCCGCTCGAGTTCTACGTCTCGAAGTTCTCCAACCTGCGCTTCGAGCCCGCAGGCATGACCGACGACCCGGACGTCCGGATCGCCACGAGCGTGCTCGACTACCTGTTCCGCCGGCTCGCGCTCGACCACCTGCCCTACGAGAAGCGCGCACAGCTCGGCATCTTCTCCGCGGAGGAGCGCACCAAGCAGGTGGCCGGAACCGACTACTCCGCGGGTTACGGCGACGTCGACGTCGAGAGCCTGCGGTTCACGGTCGATGCCGCCCCGGCGGGCGACGAGGTGGAGCGCACCCCGGGTGCCACCCGCGCTCCCGTCGAGGTGGGCAGCTCCACCGAGCTGCTGGAACTGCGTCTCGGCAAGGCCGCCGACGCGCCGCTGTGCATGACGTGTGGCACGAAGATGCGTCCGGCCGGTTCGTGCTACCTGTGCGAGGGCTGCGGCTCCACCAGCGGCTGCAGCTGACCCGTCGCGCGCCCCGGAGCCATGCACTCGGCTCCGGGGCGCGCTCGGTCAGGTGGCTGGGCTCGGGAAGGTGTGGTGCACGGCTTCCACGTTGTTGCCGTCGAGGTCCCGGAGGAACACCGCGTAGTAGCCGGGGTGGTACTCGGGCCACACCCGCGGAGCGTGCAGGATCTCCGCTCCGGCCTCCAGTGCCGCGACGTGGACGTGGTCGACCGCGGTGCGCTCGGGTGCGGTGAACGCGATGTGCACCTCCCGGCCGGACAAGGCCGTGGCGGGCCCGAGCCAGAAGTGCGGGAACCCGTCGGGGCCGGAGAGGCCTACCGCGGTGTCGCCGTCGAGACCCATGCGGATCGCCTCGCGGATGCCCAGTGGGGCGAACACCCGCAGGTAGAAGGCTGCTGCGGCGTCGACGTCGGTCGTCTGGATCGAGAGATGGTCGAGCATCGGGGCCTCCGGATCGTCGGTGGCTCACCGTAGACGGAGCCACCGACGATCCCGGCCGGTGAGACCGACCCGGACGAGCCGGCCGGTGTGTCGGCTCGTCCACCACGGCCGCGGTGCCCGGGGGAACGGGCACCGAGCCGTCAGGATGGCTGAGTTGTCGAGCACCGGCCGGTCGGCGGGCGCCTCCCGGACGGGCACGAGGTCACCGTCGCGGTCGATCGTCGGTGTGCCGACGGGCGGCTACGGCGATCTGCAGCACCAGCACGGCGGGGGAGGTGACGTCGAGCTGGGGACCGGCGGTGACCTGTCGCAGCGCCGGAGGCCGACGAGGTGCCGACCGGCGGCCCTGTCGTGGCGCCGCGGGTTCAGTGGGCCCGGGCCGCAGCCGTGTGGGCCTCGATGGCCGCTCGACCGGCTTCGTAGCGGGCCGCGCTGATGTGCTCCTCCACCGCTGCGCGCTGCACCCGGAACGAGCGGCCGAAGCGCACTGCCGGCAGTTCTCCGCTGTGGACGAGCCGGTAGACGGTCATCTTCGAGACCCGCATTCGCTGGGCGACCTCGGCCACGGTGAGGAACGGCGCCCCGATCACGTCCGGGTGTCGGATTCCCTCAGCAGCCATCGTGCACATCCTCCTCGTGCCCCCGTTCGGGGGCTTGTTGATCGCAGTGCGTTGGACAGTAACGGACAGGAGCGCCACTTTCGGGTGCGTCGACGATCACTGAAGAGTGGTGTTGCGTCGATCGTGTGCGCTCTGTGCATGCGCGGCTCGCCACCGCCCGCGCACGGGGCCGCCGGGGCGCCTATCGTCTCGGAGTGATCTGCGATGACGACCCGGCCGCCGACTGGACCGCGCCGGGAGTGTTCCGCTGTGCCCCCGGAGTCCATCGCATCCCGTTGCCTCTCCCGAACGACGGGCTGCGTGCGGTCAACGTGTACGCGGTGGCGGACGGCGACGGGTGGACGCTGATCGACTCGGGATGGGCGCTGGCGCAGGCGGGCGACCTGCTGCAGGAGGCGCTGGCGCAGCTCGGCGCCGGCCTGGGTGACGTGCGCCGGTTCCTCGTCACCCACGTCCACCGCGACCACTACACACAGGCCGTGGTGCTGCGCAGGCGATACGGCATCCGGGTCGCGCTCGGTCGGGGGGAGCAGCCCGCGCTCGAGGTGATCAACGGGCCGCGGACGGAGCCCGCGCATCTCGCGCGGCTGCGCCACGCCGGTGGGCAGGCGCTGCTCGCTCGCCTGGCGAAGCTGCCTGCCGAACCCCACGACCCGACGGTGTGGGAGTACCCCGACGACTGGATCGACGACGGCGCGGAGATCGTCCTGGACCCGGCCCCGGACGGGAAGCGGGTGCTGCAGGCGGTGGCGACCCCCGGGCACACCCAGGGGCACCTCGTCTTCGCCGACCAGGCAGGCGAGCTGCTGTTCTCCGGCGATCACGTGCTGCCGCGGATCACTCCCTCGATCGGGTTCGAGGCGGTGCCTGCCCGCCGCCCGCTCGCCGACTTCCTCACCTCGCTCGAGCTCGTCCGAGCCCGGCCGGATGCGGCACTGCTCCCGGCCCACGGTCCGGTGGGGCGGCGCGTGCACGAACGTGTCGACGAGCTGATCGCCCACCACGTAAAACGCCTCGACGCCACGCTCGGTGCGCTGCAGGACGGCCGCTACACGGCGTACGAGGTGGCCGCGGCGCTGCCGTGGACCCGCCGTGAGCGGCGCCTCGAGGAGCTCGACCCGTTCAACGCGATGCTCGCCACCCTGGAGACCGCCGTCCACCTCGACGTGCTGGTCGAACGGGGTGTGGTGAGGAGCGTTGAGACGGACGGCGTCAATCACTACACAACGTGATAACAATTCACTCTTCGTAGATCCCAACGGCGACACGGAGCGTCGGCGCCCGTACGCTCTGCGCCGTGCAGGGGTTGGGTGGCGGACCGCGCAAGGTCCTCGTACGTGCTGGGCTCGCCCTGGCGACGTGCGTGCTGGCCGTGGTCGCCGTCGTCGTCGCCACCGAGGGCGGCACCTTCCCCGGAGGTCCGGCTCCCACCGTGACGCTCGCTCCGACGGCAGCCGTCGGCTGTGACGCGGCGGGCCCCTACACCGCACCCGACCGCGGCAGCGTGGGCCTCCCGACCGGTGTCAGCAGGCTGTGCGGCTCCGGGCCGATGACGGTGTCGGTGGCCGGTGCGGTGTTCGACGGCTGGGACGTGACCGGCGGGATCGTCATCGACGCTCCGGACGTGGTGGTGCGGCGCAGCCGCGTCACCGGCGACGGTGCCACCCCGTACGGCATCGTCACCACGGCCGCCGGCTCGGTACGCATCGAGGACGTCACGCTCACCGGCGACTTCCCGGAGGCGGCCATCGGGGGCGACCGCTGGAGCGGTGAGCGGATCGAGATCGTCGGCGTGACGCACGACGGCGCCCAGTTGGGGGACGGCGCGCGGCTGCGCAACAGCAGCGTGCACGACTTCGCCCCGACGCCCGGCGGCGACGTCCACGGACTGGTGCTGCGCGGAACCGGGAGCAACGTCCTCGTGGAGGACAGCCGGATCGAACTCGGCGACGGGCCCGGGCGGGGCAGCGCCCTGTTGGTGGCTCCGGAGAAGGCAGGACGGCGCGCCGACGGCACGACGGTGATCCGGGGCAACGTCCTCGGCGGCGGCCGCTACACCGTCCGGCAGGACTCGGCGGCGGCGACGATGACCGACGTGGCGATCACGGGCAACCGCTTCCGTCGCGGCGCTGGTGACGTTCCGTTACGGGTGTCCCGCCGGGCCGTGCTCGACGACAACACCTATCTCGACGGTGGGCCGCTCCCGCCTCGGTGACGTGCGCCGATCCCGAGCCGTTCGGCGCGGCGACACGCCCGATCGACGTGTCTTGTTGGCCGTGTCGCGACGGACCGTGCAGACTGATCACGGTAAACGGAGCCGGGTGCTGACCCGGTTGCACGGAGCAGGTCGCCACGGCGCGAGGACGTAGGGGAAGACGATCCTCGTCGACGTTGGAGGTCTGCAGTGAACGCACGCGGCGTGGTCTTCGTCCACTCGTCGCCGACTGCGGTGTGTCCGCACGTCGAGTGGGCGATCTCAGGCGTGCTCGGGACCAAGGTGTCTCTGCAGTGGACTCCCCAACCGGCGGGGCACGGGCAGATGCGGGCCGAGTGCAGCTGGGCCGGTCCGGCCGGTTGTGGGGGCGCCATTGCGGGCGCCCTCCGAGCCTGGCCGATGCTCCGGTTCGAGGTGACGGAGGAGCCGAGCCCGGGGGTGGACGGCGAGCGGTTCTGCCATGTCCCCACCCTGGGCCTGTGGTCCGGACGCACCAGTGCCAACGGCGACATCGTGGTGGCGGAGGACCGGCTGCGGGCCCTGCTCGCCGAGGTGCCGGCCAGTCAGCTGCCCGGCCGGATGCACGATCTGCTCGGTACGGCGTGGGACGACGCCCTGGAGCCGTTCCGGTGGGCCGGGGACGGCGCACCTGCCACCTGGCTGCACCAGGTGGGGTAGCCGGCGAGGGAGAGCGTTGCCGCGGCCCGCGGGCCGCGGCAACGCCTCCGCTCAGGCGCCGGTGATGACGACGGCGGCGTTGTGGCCGCCGAACCCGAACGAGTCGCAGACCGCGGCGTCGAGGTCGACCTTGCGCGGCTCGCCCGCCACCACGTCCAGCTCGACACCGGGGTCGAGGTTCTCGAGGTTCAGCGTTGCGGGGATCACGCCTTCCTTGATCGAGAGCAGCGTGATGATGCTCTCGACCGCGCCCGCGGCGCCGACCATGTGACCCAGCGCGGACTTCGGCGCGGTGAGCACCGGATGGTCACCCAGCGCCTTGCGCACCGCCCGCGTCTCGCCCACGTCGCCTGCCACCGTGGAGGTGGCGTGGCAGTTGACGTGCCCGATGTCGGAGGGCTCCAGCCCGGCGTCGCGGACCGCCTTCGCGATGGCCCGGGACTGCCCGATGCCCTCCGGCTCGGGGCCCGTGATGTGGTAGGCGTCCGAGGTGAGGCCCGCACCGGCGAGCCTGCCGTAGACCGTGGCGCCGCGGGCCGCCGCGAACTCGGCCCGCTCCAGCACCATGATCCCGGCACCCTCACCGAGCACGAAGCCGTCGCGGTCGACGTCGAACGGGCGGGAGGCCCGCTCGGGCTCGTCGTTGCGCTGCGACAGCGTGCGTGCCTGCACGAAGCCGGCCACCGTGATGCCGGTGATGCAGGCCTCCGCGCCACCGGCGATGACGACGTCGACCTCGCCTCCGCGCAGCAGGCGCAGCGCCCACGCGAGGGCCTCCGCACCCGAGGCGCACGCCGAGACCGGCGCGTGCACGCCGCCCTGGGCCCTGTACTCGATGCCCACCCAGGCGGCGGGGCCGTTGGGCATGAGCATCGGCACGGTGAGCGGCGAGACCTTGCGCAGGCCGCCGGTCTCGAGCAGGTCGTCCTGGTCGAGCAGGGTGACGGCGCCGCCGATGCCGGTGGCGACCACCACGGCGAGCCGTTCGGGCTCCACCTGCATGTTGTCCCGGTCGCCGAGGCCCGCCTGGGCCCACGCCTCCTTGGCCGCCACCAGTGCCACCTGCTCGCACCGGTCGAGCCTGCGCGCCTGGACGCGGGGGAGCACCTCGGTGGGTGCGACGGCCAGCGGCGCCGCGATCTTCACGGGCAGCTGGTGGCGCCCCACCCACTCGTGCTCGGCGTCGTCGATGCGCCGGATGCCGGACTTGCCGGCGAGCAGCGCCTCCCAGGTCGAGGCGACGTCCCCGCCGAGCGGGGTGGTCGCGCCGAGCCCGGTGACGACGACGTCGTGAGCGGTGCTCATAGGTCCTCCGGAGGAACGATCGTGGTGGGGCCCGTCACTGGTTCTTCGCGATGTAGTCCACCGCGTCACCGACCGTCTTCAGCTCGGCGAGCTGGTCGTCCGGGATCTTGACGCCGAACTTGTCCTCTGCCTGGACCGCGATCTCGACCATCGACAGGGAGTCGATGTCGAGGTCGTCGACGAAGGACTTGTCGACGGTGACCTCGGCGGGGTCGATGCCGGCGACCTCCTCGACGATCTCGGCGAAGCCGCTGAGGATCTCGGTGTTGTCAGCCACGGTGGTTCTCCTTCTGGTGGGACGGGAGTCGTCGGATCGGACGGTCAGGGACAGACGACGACCTGGCCGGCATAGGACAGGCCCGCGCCGAAGCCTACGAGGAGCACGGTGTCGCCGGAGCGCACCCGCCCGTCGGCGCGCAAGTGGTCGAGTGCGAGGGGGATCGAGGCGGACGAGGTGTTG
The DNA here is from genome assembly GCF_059359135.1 of Pseudonocardia sp. OZ21. Lineage (NCBI taxonomy): Bacteria > Bacillati > Actinomycetota > Actinomycetes > Pseudonocardiales > Pseudonocardiaceae > Pseudonocardia > Pseudonocardia sp. OZ21. Next base: position 440,191 of record NZ_JCADBN010000001.1, on the reverse strand, counting down.
CCGGAGTGCCGGATGTCGTCGGCCACCACCATGTCGTCGCGCGCGCCCTTGGCGCGCAGCCGCTTGGCCACGGCGTCGACGATGCGCAGGTTGGCCTGGTGCGGCACGAACACGTCGATGTCGGCGGGGGTGAGCCCGGCCAGCTCGATGGCCTGCAGCGCAACGGGGGCGATCTTCGTGGTGGCCCACCGGAAGACCGCCTGGCCCTCCTGGGCGAGCGCGTTGTTCTCGGGCTTGATGTGGATGGTCTGGGACATGTCGCCTGCGCTGCCCCACACCAGCGGGCCGACGCCGACGGAGGCCTCGTCGGGAGCCGCTCCGACGACCGCGGCGCCCGCTCCGTCCGCGAAGATGATGGCGGTGGAGCGGTCGGTCCAGTCCAGCCAGTCGGACAGCTTCTCCGCCCCGATCACGAGCACGTTGCGCGAGCTGCCTGCCCGCACCAGGTCGGCGGCGGCACCCAGGCCGAAGCAGAACCCGGCGCAGGCGGCGTTGAGGTCGAAGGCTCCCGGCGCCGGGATGCCGATGCGGTCGGCGGTCTGCGCGGCAGCGTTCGGGATCGGGGTGGGCATCGTGCACGTGGCGACGATGACCGTGTCGATGTCGCTCGGCTCCAGCCCGGCGTCCTTGACGGCCAGTGCCCCGGCCTCGGTGGCCATGTCGACCAGCAGCGTGCCCTCTTCCGCGATGCGGCGGCTCTCGATGCCCACGCGCTCGCGGATCCACTGGTCGTTGGTGTCGATCCGCTGGGCCAGGTCGTCGTTGGTGACGACGTTGTCGGGCTGGGAGCTGCCCAGTCCGAGGATCCGTGCGCCCGGTGCGGTGGGTACGAGTCGGAGCTGTGTCATTTGTCTGCCCCCGCATGCTCGGTGATCAGGTCGACGGCCGCCTGGAGGTCGTCCGGTGTCTTCAGTGCCACGGTGGCAGTGCCGCGCAGGTCGCGCTTGACGAGCCCGACGAGCGCGCCCGCGGGCGGCAGCTCGATCACGGCGGTGACGCCCAGCTCGCGCAGGGTGACCATGCAGGAGTCCCACCGGACGGGCCGCGTCACCTGGGCCACCAGGCGGCGCAACGCCTCCGCGCCGTCGCTGACGACCGCGCCGTCGGCGTTGGACAGCAGCGGCCGGGTGGGATCGGTGGCGGAGATCCCGGCGGCGTGGGTGCGCATGGCCTCCTCCGCCGGACCCATGAACCGGGTGTGGAACGCCCCGGCCACCGGCAGGGGCTTCACGCGCGCCCGCTCCGGGGGGTCCTGCGCGAGCGCCGCCAGTGCGTCGACGGGACCGGCCGCGACGACCTGCCCGGCGCCGTTGCGGTTGGCGGGGTCGAGTCCCAGCTCGTGGAGCTTGGCGAGCACCTCGTCGGGATTCCCGCCCAGCACCGCACTCATGCCCGTGGGTTCGAGCGCACATGCGGCGGCCATCTCCCGGCCGCGCACGGCGGCGAGCGCGACGGCGGCGTCCGGGCTGAGCACCCCGGCGACGGCGGCCGCGGCGAGCTCGCCGACGGAGTGCCCGGCGGCGGGGGCCGCTGCGGGAAGCTCGATGCGCGCGGTCAGCCGGGCGGCGGCGAGCAGCGCGGCGGCGACGACCAGCGGCTGGGTGACGGCGGTGTCCTTGATCTCCTCGGCGTCGGCCTCCGTGCCGAGGTGGACCAGGTCGAGTCCGGTGGCGGCCGACCATCCGGCGAGAGTCTCCTCCGCCACCGGATCATCCAGCCAGGGAGCGAGCATGCCAGGGGTCTGGGACCCCTGACCGGGTGCGAGCAAGGCGATCACAAGGACCAGAGAACACCGGAGTGACGCTGCGGGGGGATACCGGCACGCACCAATCCGGTGCTCCGGAATTGGAGGTTTCCTCCAAAGCGGCACTGTTCGTCCGTGGAGTAGGCCACGTGACGCCCGCCGCTCGTTGTAGGCCTTCCGTAGCTCACGCCGGTGGTTCCGCACTGTGCGGTGGGTCCAGCCGGGCGGCGATGACCGCGGTGCGCAGCACCAGCGCGTCCCGCGGGTCGAACGGGCTGCGGCCGGTGATGTCGCAGACCCGCCGCAGCCGGTAGCGCACGGTGTTCGGATGCACGAACAGCGCCCGTGCGCAGGCCTCGAGGGCTCCGCCGCCCTCCAGGTAGGCGGCCAGCGTGTGCAGCAGTTCGCCCCCGGCCGCCTCCAGTGGGGCGACGACCGAGTCCACCAGCATGCGGTGGGCGGCGGTGTCGCCGGCCAGCGCCCGCTCTGGCAACAGGTCGTCGGCGGCGACCGGGCGCGGGGCATCGGGCCATCCGGGTGCCGCACGCAACGCGGAGAGCGCGTCCCGGGCGCTGCCGTGGGCGGTGGCGAGCTCGGTGGCCACCGGACCGACCACCACCGGTCCGGGACCGAAGCCGTCGAGGAGCCGGTCGATGTCGGCGCCCACCTCGCTGCCCAGCCGCCCGGGGCCGGGCGGCTCCGAGACCAGCAGGATCAACCGGCTGCCCTGCACCCCGACCAGCACCGACCGGCCCACCCTGGCGGCTTGTCTGCGCAGCTCTCCCAGCCGCTCGGCCGCCGTGTCGGGTGCCGGGCTCCCGGCCACCACCCGTACCGCCGCGTCCGGGTCCCAGCCCAGCGTGGAGGCTCGGGACACGAGCGCGTCGTCGGCCCCGTCGTCGACGTTCGGACCGCGCACCACGGCGTCGACGACGAGGGCCTCGAGCCGGGCGTCCCACGCGCCGCGGGTCTCGGCTGCGCCCGCGTACACCGTGGCCGCGGCGAAGGCGATCTCGCGGCCGAAGCGCAGGATCCCCTCGACCAGCGCGTGGCGTTCGGCCTCGTCCGCGGCGAGCGGCGGGAGGTGCCGCTCGAAGACATCGGTGGCGATCCGGACCAGGTCGACGGTCTGGCGCAGGCTGAGCCGCCTGGCGAGGTCCCGGGGAGCGATGCGGAAGGCCTCCGCGGTGAGCCGGATCGACTCGCCGCGCTCGCCGAGCCAGGCGACGAAGTTCGCGACGCCGGTCTGGGTGACGAGGAGTACTGCCGAGCGCTGTTCGGCGGGCAGCCGGGCGAACCACGGCTGGTGCTCCTCCATCGACTGCAGACAGGCGATGGCGAGGTCGCCCGCCGCGAGTTCGAGCTTGCGGAGCGTGGCAGGGGAGACGGCGGCAGGACCGTTCCGAACCGCCGCCGTGCTCGCTCCATCGCACGTCACGGGGGGCAGCATCGCACGGGCGCTGGAACACCGCGGGCCCGCCGGACGTTCCGCAAGGGTCCTGACAGGAGGCTCGGATGGGCACCACCGCGGCTCCGGCCGTCGAGGTCCGGCGCGCTGCCGACCGGATGCGCACGCGCACCGGTTGGCTCGACTCGCGCCACAGCTTTTCGTTCGGCGCCCACTACGACCCCGCCGACACGCACTTCGGGCTCCTCATGGCGAGCAACGAGGACGTGCTGGCGCCCGGCGGGGGTTTCGACCCCCATCCGCACCGCGACATGGAGATCGTCACCTGGGTGCTCGAGGGCACGCTCGTGCACGAGGACGACGCGGGCCACTCCGGTGAGATCCGGCCGGGCACGGCGCAGCGGATGAGCGCGGGCTCGGGGATCGTCCACTCGGAGCGGGCCGGGAGCGGAGGCACCGGGACCCCGGACGACGGCCGGGGTGTGCACCTGGTGCAGATGTGGGTGCTGCCCGACTCACCGGGCGGGACACCCGGCTACGAGCAGGTCGACATCGGCTCGGCCCTGGACTCCGGTGAGCTGCTGGTGGTCGCCTCCGGCAGGCGGGAGCACGTGGCGGACCGCGCCGTCTCCCTGCGGCAGGAGAACGCCGCCCTGCTCGCAGCACGGCTGCGTCCCGGCTCGGCAGCCGCCGTGCCCACCGCGCCGCATGTGCACCTGTTCGTGGCTCGTGGCGGCGTTGAGCTGGAAGGGTCGGGGTCGCTCACCCGCGGGGACGCAGCCCGGATCACCAGAAGTGACGGACGACGGATGGTGGCGGGTCCGCACGGAGCGGAGCTGCTCCTCTGGGAGATGCACGCGGAGCTGCGATGACGTTACGCAGCGGAACGTGAGTGTGGGCACGGTTGCGAGGCATCCGTTCAGCTACGGGCAATTGCCGTCGACACACCGCATCACGCGCATGAAGCTGGAGGTCAGGGTCTCGCACCCAGGTCGAGACGATCGGCGGAGGAAGGTATGACGGCATGACCGCCGGCAACGGCAGCCCGCGCCAGCGTTATCGGGACCAGGTGCGCGCCGAGATCAAGCAGGCCGCGCTGGCCCAGATGTGCGACGGCGGCCCCGCAGCACTCAGCCTCAATGCCGTGGCGAAGGAGCTGGGTGTCACGGGCCCAGCGCTCTACAAGTACTTTCGCAGCCGCGACGACCTGCTGACGGAGCTCGTCTTCGACTGTTACGCCGAGGCCGCGGCCGCTGTGCACGCCGAGTCCGAGCGCATCGGGGAGCTGTCCCAGCGGGAGCGCCTGCAGCACCTCGCGCACGCCTACCGACGGTGGGCCGTCGCCGCCCCCCACCTGTACCGGCTTCTCACGTCCATGCCCTCGCCCACGCCCGACTCGCCGCCCGAGACGGTCGACCGGGCCAAAGCGGTGCTCGGCCCGTTCCTGCCCGTGCTGGGCACCGGACACATCTGGCCCGCTGCCACCGAGCTCAGGGATCAGGTGCAGGAGTGGATCAAGCGGAACGAGAGGCTGGCCGACTGGGTCGGCGCGTACGCACCTGAGGCCGATCCCGCCACCGCGCTCACCGGCGCCCTGCTCGTCTGGGTGCGCATGCACGGGGTGGTGAACCTGGAGGTCCAGGGCAAGTTCGTGGGCATGGGGCATCAACCGTCCACCCTGCTGACGGTGGAGATGGAGTCCCTCGCCGACCTGATGGCGATACCCGCGACCTGACGTCACGCCGGCGACCCCCGGACGGGTGGCGGAAAGGCCCACCCGCTCGTCGGCCTCAGCGAGCGCATCGCTACCGTCTGACACGTTCGACGGACCGGGACGCGGATCGCGACCCCCGACCGGAGGCCACGGGCAGTCGCAGGCCCACGGAGGGCGCACGCAGCGCCGACGAAGGGTGGGCCGGGTGCCGTGGACCCGGTCAGGGGCGAAGCGGAACGCCGGTGGCCGTACGAGACCAACGGACGTCGGTAGGCGCCTCCGGCCCGGTGGTGTCGTGCTGGGCGCGGGGACGATCAGGGCGTGGCGCCGCAGCGCCTGCGATTACCGGGAGATCCCGGCAGCCCGGCTCAGCCGAGCGGGGTGACCTTGGTTGCCTGCGGACCCTTCTGGCCCTGCTCGATGTCGAACGACACGCGCTGGCCCTCGTCGAGGCTCTTGTAACCATTGGTCTGGATCGCCGAGTAGTGCACGAACACGTCCGCGCCACCACCGTCAGGAGCGAGGAACCCGTAGCCCTTCTCGCTGTTGAACCACTTGACGGTGCCCTCTGCCATTCTTGCTCTCCTCGTACCTGGTGCCGGGGCACTCGCCCCCAGCATCGCGCCGCCTGGCCGCTACGGTCCGCGCCCCGGTCGGGACCCCGATCCCGATCACACGGGCTCGGCGTCGGGCGGAGCGTATCGTGTTCCGGCCCCGCTGCCGAGAGCCAATGACCTGTGTGTTTTCCACGGCGTCGCAGGTCGGGCGCTTACGGGAGCCATGTCAGCACAGACTGACACGTTGGGGCGACCGAAGTGGACCTGTCCGTGGCGAGAGGGCCACGCACTGTTCACAGATCGTCCCGGCATGCGTCCCCACCCCGGGGCCGCTTCCGGCCCCGGGGTGGGACGGCGTCAGGCCACGCCGCTGTCGGTGGTCTGCGGACCGGCGGCCGCAGGGTCGTCGAGCCGGTACTTCGCCGCGGCCTCGGCCATCTGACCGCGGTCGAACTCGCCGCGCTCCACGAGTGCCTCCAGAGCCGCCACCGTGATCGACTCGGCGTCGACGTTGAAGTGCCGCCGGACCGCCGGGCGCGTGTCCGACAACCCGAACCCGTCGGTGCCCAGCGTGGTGAACGGCGCCGGCACCCACTGGCGGATCAGGTCCGGTACGGCCCGCATCCAGTCCGACACCGCCACGACGGGCGCGCCCCCGTCGCCGAGCGCGCGTGTCACGTACGGCACGAGCGCGTCCTCGTCGGGGTGCACGAGGTTGTGCCGCTCGGCCTCGACGCCGTCGCGGCGCAGCTCGCCCCACGACGTGACCGACCACACCTCGGCGCCGACACCCCACTGCTCGGCGAGCATGTCGCGGGCCTGCAGCGCCCACGGCACGGACACCCCCGACGCGAGCAGCCGCACCTGCGGCCCGTCGGGCCGAGGGCTGCCCGCGTAGCGGTAGATGCCGCGCAGCAGGCCGTCGACGTCGAGGTCCTCCGGCTCCGCCGGCTGGACGTAGGGCTCGTTGTAGACCGTCAGGTAGTAGATGACGTTCTCGCCGCCGAGCACCTCCGCGTCGCCATCGGAGCCCTCCCCGTACATGCGACGCAGGCCGTCCTTGACGATGTGCGCCACCTCGTAGGAGAACGCCGGGTCGTAGGCGAGCACCGCCGGGTTCGTCGCCGCGAGCAGCAGCGAGTGCCCGTCGTTGTGCTGCAGACCCTCACCGGTCAACGTGGTGCGCCCCGCCGTGGCTCCGACGAGGAACCCGCGGGCCATCTGGTCGGCCGCGGCCCAGATCGAGTCGCCGGTGCGCTGGAAACCGAACATCGAGTAGAAGACGTACACCGGGATCATCGGCTGACCGTGCGTGGCGTACGAGGTGCCCGCCGCGGTGAACGAGCCGACCGAGCCGGCCTCGTTGATCCCCTCGTGCAGCAGTTGCCCCTGCTCGGACTCGCGGTAGGCGAGCATGAGCGAGGCGTCGACCGAGGTGTACTGCTGCCCGTTCGGGTTGTAGATCTTCTGCGTCGGGAACATGGAGTCCATCCCGAACGTGCGTGCCTCGTCCGGGATGACCGGGACGAACCGCGCGCCCATCTCCTTGTCCTTGATCAGCTCCCTCAGCAGCCGGACGAACGCCATCGTGGTGGCGACCTCCTGCTTGCCCGAGCCCCTGCGGACCACGTCGTAAACCTTGTCGCCGGGCAGCACGAGCGGCTTGGACCTGACCCGGCGCGACGGCACGTCGCCACCGAGGACGCGGCGGCGTTCCCGCAGGTACTGGATGGCCGGGTCGTCGTCGCCGGGGTGGTAGTACGGCGGCAGGTACGGGTCGGCCTCGAGCTCCTTGTCCGAGATCGGGATGCGCTGGGAGTCGCGGAAGTTCTTCAGGTCGTCGAGCGAGAGCTTCTTCATCTGGTGGGTGGCGTTGCGGCCCGCGAAGTGCGAGCCGAGGCCGTAACCCTTGATCGTCTTCGCCAGGATGACGGTGGGCTGCCCGTTCTGCTCCAGCGCCGCCGCGTAGGCCGCGTAGACCTTGCGGTAGTCGTGGCCGCCGCGCTTGAGGTTCCAGATCTCGGCGTCCGACATGGGCTCGACCAGCGCTTTGGTGCGCGGGTCGCGGCCGAAGAAGTGGTCGCGGACGTAGCCGCCGTCGTTGGCCTTGTAGGTCTGGTAGTCCCCGTCGGGGGTGTCGTTCATCAGGTTGATCAGCGCGCCGTCACGGTCGGCGTGCAGCAGGGCGTCCCACTCCCGGCCCCAGATCACCTTGATGACGTTCCAGCCGGCCCCGCGGAAGAACGACTCCAGTTCCTGGATGATCTTCCCGTTGCCGCGGACCGGTCCGTCGAGGCGCTGCAGGTTGGCGTTGACGACGAACGTGAGGTTGTCCAGGCCCTCGGTGGCGGCGATCTGGATGAGGCCGCGCGACTCCGGCTCGTCCATCTCTCCGTCGCCGAGGAACGCCCAGACGTGCTGGTCGGACGTGTCGGTGAAGCCGCGAGCGCCCAGGTAGCGGTTGAACCGCGCCTGCATGATCGCGTTCATCGGGCCGAGCCCCATCGAGACCGTGGGGAACTCCCAGAAGTCCGGCATCAGCCGGGGGTGCGGGTAGGACGGGAGCCCGTGGCCGGGGCCGCCGTGCGACAGCTCCTGGCGGAACCCGTCGAGCCGGTCCTCCGAGAGTCGCCCCTCGAGGAAGGCGCGCGCGTAGACGCCGGGGGAGGCGTGGCCCTGGATGTAGACCTGGTCACCCCCGCCCGGGTGGTCTTTGCCACGGAAGAAGTGGTTGAAGCCCACCTCGTAGAGCGTGGCCGACGACGCGTAGGACGAGATGTGGCCGCCGACGGAGATGCCGGGCCGCTGCGCGCGGTGCACGGTCATCGCGGCGTTCCAGCGGATCCAGCGCCGGTAGGTGCGCTCGACCTCCTCGTCGCCAGGGAACCACGGCTCGCGATCCGTCGGGATCGTGTTGACGTAGTCCGTGCTGGTCAGAGACGGGACGCCGACGTGGCGTTCCCGTGCGCGCTGCAACATGCGCAGCATGAGATAGCGGGCCCGCTGCTGGCCTGCGGCATCGAGCACTGCGTCGAAGGAGTCCAGCCACTCGGCTGTCTCTTCGGGGTCGATGTCCGGCAGGTGCGCAGCGAGCCCGTCGCGGATGACGTGGACGCGCCGCGGCTGCGTCGGTTCCTTCTGGGTGCTGCTGCTGTCGGTGGTCTGCCGGGTCAAGGGGTTCTCCCTGGTGGCTCGTGCTGAGTAGAAGTCGGAGGTATCCCCTATCGTGCCCCTCGGCATGCGATCTCGTAACGAGTGGTTGCGCGTCGGTGAGTCATCGTGTTCGGATTCCGCAACCTGATGAGCAGGACCAGGGCTCTACGCCCGGGTGAGGCACGAGGAAAAGAGGTACACGCGTGGTCGCCGCGGATGATGCCGGACGTGCGTCCGACATCGCGGGCAAGCTCGGCGTCGAGCCGGGCATGGTCGTCCAGGAACTCGGTTGGGACGAAGACGTCGACGAGGCGGTGCGAGACGCCGCTGAGGAGAGAGCCGGGGACGAACTGCTCGACGAAGATGCCGACGAGGTGGTCGACCTCGTCCTCATGTGGTGGCGCGAAGGCGACGGCGATCTCGTCGACGCCTTGGTGGACGCCATCGGCCCGCTGGCCGACAACGGCGTGATCTGGGTACTCACCCCGAAGACGGGGCGCCCAGGGCACGTCGAGCCCAGCGAGATCGCCGAGGCCGCCCCCACAGCCGGGCTGTCCCAGACGTCGAACGTCACGGTGAGCGAGGGCTGGGCAGGCTCGCGCCTGGTGGCACCGAAGGCGGCGAAGTCACGGCGGTGAGCAGGGCGCGGCGGCTGCCTGGCACCGGTCACCACCGGTTGCGCAGGCGGCTGCGCCACGGCCGCCCGTCCGGGTCGTAGACGAGCCGGTACACGGGCACGGCCCACAGCTTCGTGCGAAGTGGCAGGCGCTCGGGCTCGTGACGGCGTAGGCGTCCCGGCGGTCGCGGTTCTATGCGGCCGCCTCGGTGCCAGGCGTCCAGGGCGTCGGCGGCGGCGTCGACGGCTCGCACGGCGCTGTCCGGGTCCACGAGGTCGTCGTCGTCGCCGGTGGCGCGGTCGAGGTGCTCTCGCATCAGTTCGAGCCGGAACTCGCGGGCGAACGCCCTGGCCCCGTCGCCGTGGCCGCCGGGGTCGGTGGGTTCCCGGTCGTCGCGGGTCTCGTCGAGCACCGCCACGGACAGCTCGCTGTCGTGGCTCCACGAGCGCCGGTTGAGGTTGGCGCTGCCCGCGCACGCCCAGGTGTCGTCCATCACGGCCACCTTGGCGTGCACGTACACCGGGGTGCCCTCGTGGTTCTCGATGTCGAAGACGTGCACGCGGTCGGGTGCGGCCTTGCGGCAAGCCTCGATCGCCTGGAGCCTGCCGACCTGGTTGGGCGGCAGCGCCAACCGGCCGTCCACGTCGGGGTGGCGCGGCACGACCACCACGATGTGCAGCCGCGGGCTGCGGCGCAGGGCGTCGGCGAGCAGCCGCGCGATGTGCGGGGACCACATGTACTGGTCCTCGATGTACACGAGGCGCTCAGCGCGTCGCAGCGCCTTGGCGTATCCCCGTGCCACCGATCGCTCCCCGCGGGGCGCGAAGGGGTATCCAGGGCGCCGTGCGGGGTATGTCCGCAGCACCTGCACCAGCGCGTCGCCCGCCCGGTCCGGCTCGGGTGGCTGCTCCGGCAGCGGATCGGCCACGAGGTCGGCGTTCGACAGCGCGTCGCGCACCCGGGCGGCGGGGTTGTGCGGGGCGAGCGGGTGCGGGTCCTCCCACCGTTCGCGGAACAGCCCGTCGAACATCGCCACGGCCGGCCCGCGCACCTCCAGCTGGACGTCGTGCCACGGCGGCCGGGGTCCGTAGGTCTCGGCGATCGGGAGCGGCTGCGGGTCGCCGAGGTGCTGAGCGTCGTCCCGGCGGGAGTGGCACAGGTCGATGCCACCGGCGAACGCGACGTCGCGTCGCGGGTCGTCCGGGTGGCGGATCACCACGAGCTTCTGGTGGTGGGAACCGGCGCGGCGCACCCGCTCGTCGAGCAGCACCTCACCGCCCGCGGCGTTCACCTCGTCGCCGAGCCGGCGGTTCTCCTCCTCGCTGTAGGACAGGTCGTCGTTGTGCGAGCGCCACATGAGTCCTTTGACGATCACCCCGCGGCGGGCGGCGTCGCTGAACAGCTCGCCGACGGTGGGGCCGTCGGGGCACAGCCGCTCGTCGGCGTCGCCGCGCCAGTCGGTGAAGAAGAGGTGGTCGCCGGACCGCAGTGCCCGGACCTCCGCCACCAGCCGGGCGAAGTACCCGGAGCCGTGCACCAGCGGCACCACGCTGTTCCCGGCGCACCACGACGGCAGCCGGTAGGCGGGGTTGCCCCGCTCGGCGTCGGTCAGGAACCAGTCCTCGACGGGCATCTCACCTGCTCCAGATCTGAGGCCGGGCGGTATCGGGGGAAGGCCTGCTCAGGGTTCGCCTGCGCCGGACTAGGCTCAGCCCGTTGGCATCGCTCGAATCGGAGGAGACCAGCTCATGGCGCCCGAGGTCGGCACGGAGGCCCCTGACTTCACGCTGAAGGACCAGAACAACCAGGAGATCACGCTCTCGTCGTTCCGCGGGGAACGCAACGTGCTGGTGGTCTTCTACCCCTTCGCGTTCTCCCGCACGTGCCAGGGCGAGCTCTGTTCCGTCCGCGACGACCTCCACAGCTTCCAGAACGAGGACGTGCAGATCCTCGCGATCTCCGTCGACCACACGTACACGCTCAAGGCATGGTCGGACGCACAAGGCTACGACTTCCCCCTGCTGGCCGACTTCTGGCCGCACGGCGAGGTGGCCCAGGCGTACGGGGTGTTCAACGCGACGCGGGGGATGGCCCTGCGTGGCACGTTCCTGGTGGACAAGTCGGGCATCGTGCGCTTCACCGAGGTGAACCAGCCGGGTGAGCCCCGCGAGCAGGAGGGGTGGAAGAAGGCGCTGGCCGCAGTGGCCACCTGACCCTCCCGGTCCGGATCCTCCCGCGGGACCGGGCTCCGGGCGCGTAGCTCAGCGGAAGAGCACTCGGCTTACACCCGAGCGGTCGCAGGTTCGAACCCTGCCGCGCCCACCACCCTGACCAGGAAATTTGCAAGTCAGAAGCCCTCCGGGAGATCGCCCCCGCTGGCCCCAAGGCCGAGGACGAGGCCGTTGGCGCAGGTCCTGGTGGAGTGGAAGGCGACCGCGGCAGTGCACACCGATCCCGCGCTCGTGGCCGAGTTGTCGCGACCGCTGCAGGGTGGTGCGAGTCGGTTGACCAGTGAGTCTTTGTGGGGGTGCCCAGCGAGAACCCGATTTCGCGACGTGCACGGATGGACCTGCAGAGCACGGTGGACACGCCGATCAGAGTTCTCGTAATGCGGGGGTCGTGGTCAGACTTCAGCAGCCGACCAGCCCGCCGCCGATGTCGGCCGGCCGTCATCCCGGTCGACGCGATGGCGGACGCGCTGTCGTCACCGCCGAGGGCTGCGCGGCCGGGTCGGTGGGTGAGCTCAACGACGGCGCGTACCGCGCCGGGCGGGAGTGCGCCGGGTAACGCGCTTCTTCGTGGGGGCGGGTCTGCCCGGTGTCGGGGTGCCGTCCCGGCGGGGGGTGCGTGTGCTGTTGACCGTGCGCCCGCGGACGATCCCGATGAACTCTTCCATCAGCTCGGTGTTCTCCGCGTCCGGCCAGGCGAGACCGACGCCCGACCCCGGCGCGTCGGTCAGCGGCCGGTAGACGAGGTCCCGGCGGTGGTGGAGGCGGGCCAGCGACTGGGGGACGACCAGTAGGCCGACGCCCGCGGCGACAAGCTCGATCGCCGCGGCCGTCGTCGCGGGGGCGAACGCCGCGGAACGCCCCGGCCGGTCACCGGGCCAGACGAGTGTGTCGTCCTGCAGGCGCAGGATGATCTCGTCGGCCAGGTCCGCGACCGTGGTCTCCTCGGTCGCGGCGACCACGTGTTCCTTCGGGACGACGGCCACGGTGGTCTCGGTGTAGAGCGGGATCGTGTGGAGCCCGGTCCGGTCGATCGGCAGCCGGAGCACGGCAGCGTCCACGGCGCCGGTCCGGATCAGCTCCAGCGCCTCGTCCGTGGTCGCCGTGACGAGCTCCAGGGGGACGTGGGGACGGCGCTCGGCCCAGATCCGCGCCCACTTGCCCGGCGTGACGCCCGGAACGTAGCCGAGCCTGAAGGCTGCGGTGTCGCCCGGCTCGGTCACCGGCCCAGGCTATCGGCTGGTCCGGCCCCGATATCCTGGGCATATGACGCGGCAGAGGTCGACCCAGACGATGAAGCCCGCGACGGCGGCGAAGAAGCTCGGCGTGCACCCCGACGCGACGCCCGACGAGTTCCGGGCCGGGGTGGTCTCGCGCGATGAGCTCGACGCCCTGCAGGCCGATCCGCCCGAGTGGTTGCGCGAGCTGCGCCGCAACGGCCCGCATCCCCGCCAGGTCGTCGCGGACCGACTGGGGGTGTCGATCTCCGGGCTGGCCCGTGCCGAGATCACCGAGCCGCTGACCACCGCCCAGATCGCGGCGTTGAAGGAGGAGCAGCCGGAGTGGCTGCGCCGCGAGCGCAACACCCGGGCCGAGGCGCAGCGCGCGGAGGCCCGACTCCGGGCAGAGCGGTCCGGCAGGCGTCCCGACGCTCCGGTCGGGGGATGAGCGGGGCCCTTTCGGCTGGCTCCGCGACGCCGTCTTCGTGGGTGAACGCCTCGCGGCGGCGAACAGCGTGCTCACGGAGGCCAGCACCGTCGGACAAGCCGAATCCCCTTGTCGGGTCTGAAACGAATTCCTGGATGTTCAAAGATGTGGGGTCTCGATGCAAAGGCTGGTCGGCGTTGGCTGCGCGAGCGCCACTATCGCCGGGCGGCTGGTCTTGTGGGCTCGCTGAGTTCGGTACAACCTAGCGCGGATCTCTTGGCCAGACACGTAGCGCGATCTCTGCCATCTCTTCCTGGTTGCGCGTGATCGCGTTCGAGTCCCACAGTTCGACTGATCCGAGGCGCGATGTCGTCTTCAATTTGGAAGCACTCAAAACCGGAGCCTTCACGGTCCATGCCTTGTTGCCGATTCGGCCATTCGGGCCCTTCTGCAGCAGGCACATATTTCCGAGGCGATGTGCCCATAGCTTGAGCTCGTCCGGCGGGAACTGTCCCCATTCGGCGGGCTTGGCCGACTGGGGCAGGATATGTTCAAGATTCACATGCTCGACGTTCGGATTGACGACGAGTTCGGGCTCGCGCTCGCCGCGTACCTCGGTCTCGATTGCACGAAGGAGATATCGCGCAACTGCGCCTCGATTGATACGCCAGTTAACGAATGCCGCGCGGAAGGCCGCATCGGATGGGATTAATTCCGAGACTCGTTTAATTCCGAGAACATGCTCGGTCGTAGTAACCCTACCTGCTCGGATTTCGCGCGCGGCTTCGCCAAACGCTGATTCTGCCGAGCCGGCGCCAAGCAGGCCACCTGCCATCCCTCGCACCGTCCACGAGACCATGCTGTTCATGAATCGTTCGACTTCCGCTTTATCGAAGGTCGTCAGTGCGGCTAAGAGGAGTGGTCTATATTGTTCAAGGTTGAGGTCGATGAGTACCTGGGCCGCCGCCCGTGTGGACTCGCCATATTCGCTCCAATAGTCGCTATCGACCGTAAGTAATGCGTAGTACACGCGCGATGAGTCGCGAAGCTCCTGTGCGAATGAAACGGCTTGAGCTGGTCCTGATACAGAGTTTCTAATGCGGGCATACAGCTCGCGCTCGCGGGTGCGACCATACTTCGAGCTCATAAGATGCCTTGCGAAGCTGGTGAATCGCTGGTTCCCAACCTTGTCGAGATCAAGGTTTGTTAGCGTCTTCACCCAAGAATCGCGTACTTCATCCAGTCGCATGCCAGCCTGGCTGAACAAGTAGTTCTTCAGAAGATCGGCGACGGTGAGATCCGCCCCGCGGTCATTCAGGGTCTCGAAGATTAGGAATGCGTCAGCCTGCGTTGCTACGTCGATTGCAACAATCTGTACGTCCTTGTCCACGTAGGTCAACAAGTCATTAAGATGCGCCTTCCAGTCTACGGCGTCGCGGGCGAAGGCGGCGACGCGCTCGCTTAGGCGCTGGTGCGCGCGACTCAGTAGCTCCTGACTATGGTTCGCTGGCGCAGCATTCGGGTCTCGATCGAGAATTGCCCGATTGTAATAGTCTCTATCGTCGCTGTTGAGTATGAGGCGTGGCTGCATTGAACCAACGCTTCGATCGAACGTTCCTATGAATTCGCTCTGAGTTGAGGCTGCGTAGTCGCTAGCTCCTCGGCGTTCGAGCTCATCGCGTATGGCCGCAACGAGTAGCGACGTTGTAGCGAGACGCTGTTGCCCGTCAATTACTACTTTGCGACCTGGCGCATCGCCATCGTTCGCCAGTACTACAGTTCCGAGGAAATAGCTCTTCTTGCCTTCGAAGCCTGCGAGTAAATCTTCCCAGTATTCGTCCACTTGTGACTTGTCGGTGTCGTCAGTGGCATCTCGCGTTGGGGGCTTTGGGTCAGCAATGTGCCAAGAATAGGACCTTTGGTAGAACGGGACGGACAACAGTTGCGTCCGTAGCAGTCCGGCGATACCCGTTGCCTGGTACTGAAGGAAACCCGGATCTGACACGTTGCCGCCTGTCTGGCTCGATCGAGTGCACCACACTATCGATCGTGACGGAACGTGATCCGGGTGGGTCGCACGATCCTGCGTCCAGTACCCGCGCATGCGCGCTGGCTCGGCCTTGAGCGCTCCATCAGTACGCTGCAGGCACCGCAGGTTGGAGCAAACAGGTCGGCCTCGGGGCAAGTACCGTCAGGTCGCGGATGAGATTCGTCGTTTGATCGCTGGCGGCAAGTTGCCACCCGGCGCGATGACGCCGTCCGGGCTGCACACCAGCTGCTCGTTATGAGGTTGCGCGTGGCCGCTCTGCGCTCGCGGCGCTTGTCCGTCGGGGCCTATTGAGGTCTTGCCGGGCTAAGGTCGGCGCGTCGTAGAAGCGTCTTCTGGTCGTTCGGTGGATATCGCGTGGGGCGCAGTTGCCACGTCGCAGCGCGCACGCGTGGACCGTGATGACTTCAGCGCCGACGTTTCGATGCCCAGTGAGGGTCGAGCTCGTCGCCGAGTTTAGTATCCCCGCAAGACACTGAGCCGGGCGTACCAGCACGTCGCCGACGAGGGCCTCACCGTTGTCCACAGGGCGCCAGCCGGTTCCCCGCTTCACGCTGACGGTTGGTCCGCGAGCCATGACGCCGTCGGCACCATGACGCGCCCGCAGGACTAGCCTATTCTGCCACATTTCTTGGCGGCGCAAAGGTTCCGTTCTTAGACAAAGACGCTTGTTCGCCAAGGCGGAACTGCTATTATTTAGGTTGGATCTTTCGGGCGCCCGATGTTGGGCATGAAACCCATTCATCTACCACGATTTAATCGTAGGTTCGGACCTTGCTGCACCCACCACACTTTGCCTACGGGGATTCCGGTGGTGCCGGCCGGGTCGCCGGGGCCAGCCGGTCGCGCAGAAAATCCGTCACCCGGGCCCGGGCGGCCAGCGTCGGGTGTCCTGGTGTGTCGCGGACCTCCCTCGTCAGGACGGAGTGCGCGTCGCTGCGGAAGCCCGCGGCGTTGCCGGGCGACGCGTCGAGCTCGATCACCTCGAACGCGTCGCCGAGTCGCTTACGCAGGCCCGCGAAGCGCTCGGGCGGGGCGAGGCGGTCCCCGCTGAACCGCAGCCCGAGCACACACAGGCCGTCGGTGGTGGTGCGTTCGGCGACGCGGTCCAGCTCGTCGGCCGACAGGCCAGGGTCTGCCCGGCGGGCCGCGCCGAGCGGGAGCGGTACGGACGGCTGGCTGAGCACGGACGCGAGCACCGTGTCGTCGACGGCGGCCGCGAGCGCGAACCCGCCGCTGAAGCACATGCCGATCACCCCGACCCCTGCTCCTGGGGTCCGGCCTGCGAGGTCGCGGGCGAGCGCGCGCACGTAGTCGGCGACCGGGCGGCGGGCGTCGGTGGCGAACGCGCGGAACTCGGCGGCGACACACAGCCGGGCCATCACCGGCAGCGTGTACCCGACTGTCTCGGCCCGGCCCGGCGTCCCGTACAGGGACGGGACCACGATGGTGAACCCCTCGCCGACGAGGTGTTCGGCGAGAGCGAGCACCTCCGGGGTGATCCCCGGGACCTCGGGGAGCAGCACGACGCCGGGGCCCGTGCCCTTCTCGAAGCAGTCGTGGGTGATGCCGGAGCCGGTGACGGGCGTGTGGTTCCACCCGGTCAGGTCGGCAACCGGTGCTGTCGAGGCCATGACGGGATCATCCCGGCCCGGATCAGGTGATCCGGGCCGGGCCGGGATCCGGCTGTCGATCAGCTCGTCATGGCTGCGAACATGCCGGGCTCGTAGGAACCGGCCGGGCTGCGCACGATCACGTTGAGCCGGTTGGCCGCGTTGACCAGGGCGACCAGCGCGACCAGGGCGCCGATCTGGTCGTCGTCGTAGTGCTTGCGCACCTGGGCCCAGGTCTCGTCGGACACGCCGTCGTGGGCGTCGGCGAGCCGGGTGCCCTCCTCGGCGAGGGCGAGCGCGGCCCGCTCGGCCTCGGTGTAGACGGTGGCCTCGCGCCAGGCGGCGACCAGGGTGAGCCGGACCGTGGTCTCGCCCGCGGCCATGGCCTCCTTGGTGTGCATGTCGATGCAGAAGCCGCAGCCGTTGATCTGGCTGGCCCGCATCGCCACCAGTTCCTGGGTGGCCTTGGGCAGTCCCGCCTGCTGGATCACCATGCTGGCGTTGGCGAACCGCTTGCCGAACTTGGCCGCGATCTCGTTGTCGAACAGGTTGAACCGGGCGTCCATGACGTCGTCCTCACTGGTGGTGGTGCGTGCTCCGCACTGGGCGACCACGAGATGCCGGCGACGCGATCTGTGTGACAGCCTCGCCGTTGTGACGTGTGTCATGCCGATCCGGTGTCACAGAACGGCTCTCTCCGGGGTCTGGTGGCCGGCACAGTCGAGAGTGAAGAGGAGCCATCCATGGCCGGCGCGTCGCTGATCGACCAGGACGGCCGCCCGGACCCCGCCACCGCGGCCTTTCTCGCCCACCGGAACCTGCTGTTCACCGTCGCGTACGAGATGCTCGGCTCGGCCGCCGACGCGGAGGACGTCCTGCAGGAGACCTGGCTGCGATGGGTGGGCGTCGACCTCGGGATCGTGCGGGATGAGCGGGCCTACCTGGTCCGGATCACCACCCGCCAGGCGCTCACCCGGCTGCGCACGCTGGGCAGGCGCAGGGAGTCCTATGTCGGCTCCTGGCTGCCCGAGCCGCTGCTCACCGCGCCGGACGTGGCGGAGGACGTCGAGTTGGCCGACAGCGTGTCGATGGCGATGCTGCTGGTGCTGGAGACGCTCGGGCCGACCGAGCGGGCGGTGTTCGTGCTGCGCGAGGTGTTCGACCTGGACTACGACGAGATCGCGGAAGCGGTGGACAAGAGCCCGGCCGCGGTCCGCCAGATCGCGCATCGGGCGCGGGCGCACGTGGCGGCACGCCGCCCGCGCGGGGTCGTCTCGCCGGCCGAGACCCGCGGCGCGCTCGAGGCGTTCCAGCGGGCGATCGAGACGGGCGACCTGCAACGCCTGCTCGACATCCTCGCGCCGGACGTCGTCCTCCTGGGTGATGGTGGCGGAGTCAAGCAGGCCGTGCCGCGGCCGATCGTGGGGGCCGACAAGGTGGCCCGCCTGCTGACCGTCGGGCTGGGCAGGGTCGCTCCCGTGGCGTCGCTGCAGCCGGCACAGGTCAACGGCCACCCGGCGCTGATCGTCCGGCTCGACGGCGAACTCGACACCGTCGTGGCGGTGCGCATCGACGACGGCCTCATCACCGGGCTCTACGCGGTGCGCAACCCCGAGAAGCTGTCACGCATGGAGCAGGAGACCGCCCTGAGCCGCTGACGGAGCTCAGGCGGCGACCCCCAGCTGAGGCCTCATCCGCAGACTCGGGGCGATGGTGGCGGCGACCAGCAGGACACAGACGGCTGCGGTCGCCGCCAGCACGGCGGCCACTCCGAGCTGCGGCGCGCCGAGCGGCAGCAGCAGGATCACGACGACGCAGCTCACCAGGACGACGGGACGGATGACGGGCGCCGCGACGAGGCACACGTGGACCGTCCGCAGCAGGGTGACGAACACGGCGACCGGGATCGCGACGGCGTAACTGATCACGAGGGGTGATGCCGCGAGGTGGTGCCCGCTCTGCTCGACCGCGACCTCGAGGCCGGCGCCGAGGGCGGCGAGCGACGCGAAGATGCCGTAGTGGCCGTAGCCCCACAGGTAGGACCGGCGGCGGCGACCGCTCAGGCCTTCGCCCGCCGGCTGGAGGAAGTAGAGCCACCAGAGGGCGAACAGCAGCACGAGACCGGAGACGGCGACGGTGACGAAGGACCTGCTGACGCCACCTTCCGCGAGCGCACCTTCGACTCCCGTGGTCGCGGAGAGGACGCTCTCGCCGAGCAGGATGATCGTGAACAGGCCGTAGCGCTCGGCGATGTGATGCGGGTGCCACGTGGTGGCCCCGGTCCGCTCCGCCCACCTCGGCACGGCGAGCTCGAGGACGACCAGGCCGACGAAGAACAGCAGCAGCACGGACCAGGACGTCAGGACACCCGTCTCGACGAAGACGAGCCGCAGCACCCAGCCCGCCTGCAGGATCGTGATGCCGGCGGCATAGCGCAGCGCGGTGCGCCGGCCCGGCGGGTCCTCGAGCGCCACCCTCAGCCATTGCGCGACGAGCCCGATCCTCATGATGAGGTAGCCGAGCGTGACGATGCGGAAGTCGTCGTGGTCGGCCGCGGGCGCCACGCCGGCGGCGAGCACCAGCACGCCGCCCATCTGCACCATGGTCATCAGCCGGTAGGGCACGTCGTCGGTGTCGTAGGACGAGGCGAACCAGGTGAAGTTCATCCACGCCCACCAGATCGAGAAGAAGACCAGGAGGAACAGCACGAGCCCGTCCAGGGCGTGACCGGCGGCGATGCTGTGCGCGAACTGGGCGGTGACGGCCGCGATCGCGACCACGAAGGTGAGGTCGAACAGCAGCTCGAGCGGGCTGGACACGCGATGTGGCTCGTCGATCGGGCGGCCCGTCATCCGGACCCGGATACGGCCAGGGGTACCTGCTGGTGGCACGAGTTCGCTCCTGTCGGGCCGAGTGTCCGTCCTCCGGAGGACAGCACAGCGTCCCGGTACGTGACAGGAATGTCGGTCGTCGAGCCGCCACCTGGAGGGATCGTCCGGCGGACTCGTCACTCCGACGGTCGACGTGACCCGACCGCGGGGCTGTCCGCACTGTCCTCCCCGGTGAACCGGCGGAGCTCGGCGCTGGTCGCGGCGCCCGCGGCGGTCAGCACCAGAGCCACGCCGAGCACCATGAGCACCGCTCCCGACCACGTCCTCGCAGAGTCGGCAGGCTCTTCGCAGGGCCCACCGCATCTGCGACGAGCACACGTGGTCTGCGAGGACGCCCGGACGATCACCCGTTGATGATCCTGTTCTCGACGAGGAACTCCTTGGCGGCGTCCTCCGGCGTCTCGCCGTCGATGTCGACCTTCGCGTTGAGCTGGGTGGCGCGTTCGGTGGTGAGCGCCGTGGCGATCGCGCCGAACAGGGTGTCGTAGGCGGCCGCGTTGGCCTGGTACGTCTGCGTACGCATGCTGACCGCGACGTTGTACGTGGCCAGGGCCTGCTTGTCGTCCTTCAGGACGACGAGCTTGTTCTGGAGCACCTGGGCGTCGGTGCCGAAGACGACCGCGAAGTTGCACGGCTCGCGTGCGGCCACGCTCGTGTAGACCAGTCCGAAGTCGAGAACGGCCACGTCGGCGTCGGGGAGGTCGAAGCCGTAGGTCTTCTCGACGGCGGGCAGGCCGTCGTTGCGCGTGGGGAACTCGGCGGCGGAGCAGAGAGTGGCCGCCGTCGGGTTCTGCTGCGCCAACCGGGCATAGTCGCTGATGGTGGTGACGCCGAACTCCTTCGCGGCGTCGGGGTTCGCGGCGAGCGCGTAGGCGTTGTTGGCGCCGGCCATGGCGAACCAGGTGATCCCGTTGGCGGCGTCGGCCTTCTTGACCGCGTCGAACTGGGCCTGCTCGCCCGCGACGGGGTCGGTGTTGCCGAGCGGCCCGAGCCATGCGGTGCCCGTGTACTCCCAGTACATGTCGATCTGGCCCGACTGCAGCGCGCCGCGCACGACCGGGGTGCCGACGAGGCCCGTGCGGTCGTCCACCGTGGCGCCTGCGGCCTTGAGCGCCTGCACGGCGACCTGCCCGAGGATCAGCTGCTCGGTGAACTCCTTGGAGCCCACGGCGATCTGGGTGCCCGCCAGGTGGACGCCGGCCGCGACCGAGTCGCCGGTGTCACCACCGCCCGCTCCGCCCGACCCGCTGCTGCATGCCGACAGTGCGAGCACGCCGGCCAGTGCGAGCGCGCCGAGCACACGGTGCGATCGGGTTGTGGCTCTGGAAGTCACAGCGCCTCCTTCGGTGGTTGATGAACGTTGACGCTAGAGGCCACGGGGCCGGAGGACGTCCTCTGTCACACCGAGGACGTGGTCGACGAGCAGGGCGAGCACCGCGGTGAGGATGCTCGCGACCACGATCACCGGTGTGCGGCTCTGCACGATGCCGCCGTAGACGATGCTGCCGAGCCCCCCGGCGTTGGTGAGTGCACCGATCGTGGCCGTTCCGACGTTGATCACGGCCGCGGTGCGCACGCCGGCGAGGATGACCGGCACCGCGAGCGGCAGTTCGATCTCCCGCAGCACCCGGTTGCTCGACATGCCCATGCCACGGGCCGACTCCACGACGAACGGGTCGATCTGCTGCAGTCCGACGATCGTGTTGCGCAGGATGGGCAGGAACGCGTAGACGACCAGCGCGACGACGGCGCCGCGGAAGCCGGGGGCGAACAGGATCGCGAACAGGACGATCACCCCGAGCGAGGGCACCGACTGCGCGATGTTACCCAGCCCGACGACGATCGGGGTCAGCCGGCGCGCCCACGGCCTCGTGACGAGGATTCCCAGTGGCACCGCGAGGACGATGACGAGCACCGTCGAGAGGCCGACGAGCTGCAGGTGCACGAGAACGGCGGTGCGGAGGCCGTCGAAGGTGAGCAGGCGGCGCTCGACGTCGTCGAGGTCGGCGAACGCGACGTAGACCGCCACGGCGACGCAGACGAGCGTCAGCAGCGCGGGCACACCGAGGTAGCGGCGCCACCGCGCAGCCCGCGAGGCGCGCGGACGCTGCTCGGCGGCCTCCGTGTCGGTGCGGGCGTACGGATCCTCGATGCCGAGGCTCACCGCGACGGCACCTCTTCGGGGGCCTGCTCGTGAGCGTCGGTGCGCATGGTCTCGACCGCGGCCATGATCACCCGCATGTCGACGGTGCCCAGCAGCGCCCCGGAGCCGTCGACGACGACCACGGCCCCCACCCGGCTGCCCACCATCGCGTCCAGCGCCTCGGCCAGCGTGGCGGTGGGCTCGACGATGCCGCGCACCTCCACGCCCAGTCGCTCGAGGGAGCCGGATTGCTCCAGCTCACCGGCCTCCACCCAGCGCCGCGGCCTGCGTCGGTCGTCGAGCAGCAGCACCGATCCGTGCCCGGACGACGCGAGCGCGCTGATCGCCGCCTCCCGCCCGGAGCCGATCGGGGACGTCGGCCACTGCCCGAGCTCGACGTCGCGTACCCGCGCGAGTCCGAGGCGTTTGAGCGAGGCACCGGAGCCGATGAACTCCCGCACGAAGTCGTCGGCAGGTGCGGCGAGCACCGTCTCCGGGGTGTCGTACTGCGCGACCGTCGACCCTTCGCGGAGGATGGCGATCCGGTCGCCCATCGTGATCGCCTCGTCGATGTCGTGGGTGACGAAGACGATGGTCTTGCGGATCTCCTCCTGCAGGCGGAGGAACTCGTTCTGGAGGCGTTCGCGGCTGATCGGGTCGAGCGCGCCGAACGGCTCGTCCATCAGCATCACCGGCGGGTCCGCGGCGAGCGCGCGCGCCACTCCGACCCGCTGGCGCTGGCCGCCGGAGAGCTCCTTGGGATACCGGTCCCGGTAGGTCCCGGGGTCCATGCCCACGAGGTGCATGAGCTCGTCGAGCCGGTCGTCGATCCGCTGCTGCGACCACCCGAGCAAGCGGGGGACCGTGGTGATGTTGCGGCCGATGGTCTGGTGGGGGAAGAGACCGACCTGCTGGATGACGTAGCCGATGCGGCGGCGGAGGTGGTCGGGGTTCGCGCTGGTCACGTCCTCGCCCTGCAGGCGGATGATCCCCGACGACGGCTCGATGATCCGGTTGATCATCTTGAGGGTCGTGGTCTTCCCGCAGCCCGAGGGCCCGACGAGGATGACGATCTCGCCCTCGGCGATCGTCAGGTCGAGGGAGTCGACCGCGGGAGCCTGCTGGCCGGGGTACCGCTTGGTCAGCTGTTCCAGCTCGATCATGGCGGCCATCAGCGGATTCCCCTCGACGTGGTCAGACGGGTCAGTACGAGGAACGCGCCGTCGAGGAGCATTCCGACGAGCACGACACCGAGCGTGCCCATGAGGGCGAGGTTGACCGCGTTCGGGCTGGTGATCACCCGGAGCCCGGAGAAGATCAGCTCGCCCAGCCCGGGGCCGCCGATGATCGGGCCCAGCGCCGCCACCCCCACCAGCAGCACCGCGGACACCCGTACCCCGGTGACCACGACCGGCCACGCGAGCGGCAGTTCGATGCTCACCAGCCGGCGCCAGCGCCCCATCCCGACCCCCTGGGCGGCCTCGACGACCGCAGGGTCGACCCCGTTCAGCCCGGTGACCGTGTTGCGCACGATCGGCAGCAGCGAGTACAGCGCCAGCGCGACGACCACCGGCAGGGTCCCGATGGTGCCCAGCAGCGCGAGCAGCAGCGCGTACATCGCCAGCGACGGCACGGTGAGGATCAGCCCGCAGACGTTGACGGCCGCCGACCGGGCCCGTGGCCTGCGGTGCACGGCCATGCCCAGCGCCAGTCCGACCACGCTGCCGACGAGGAGCCCCGCGAGCACGACGGCGAGGTGCTCGAGAGACAGCTCGAGGAGCCGGTCGTAGTGGTCGAGGACGTACTCCGGGAAGCTGATCGCGGCTCCTTGGCGGTCGGACGGCCCCCCGGGTGGAGGTCGGTGTGCGGATCGGCGCCTCGATGGCCCGACCAACGGAACCTACCTACCTGGGTACCGGTCCGTGCACGTCGGGGCCTGATGACGGTCATGTAACGTCGGCGCGCCGCGTCGCCATTTGTCGTGAGGAATGCTTAGTATCTCGCGGTGTCCGCATCGATCTTCGTCGTGGGCGAGGCGAAGGCTCCGTCGAACAACCCGATCACCACCCGGTTCGGTCTGTTCTTCGTGGCGTTCGTGATCGAGCCGGACACCCACCGCATCCTGGATGCAGAATGCTCGGCGACGTTGGCCCTGACGAAGGACTTCGTCAGGAGCTTGTTCGTCCGGGAGTGCATCACGGACGAAGGTCGCCTGACGGAGCAGATCACCACCCGGTATCACGGCTCCTCGCAGCGGGCACTGACCGCGGCGTTCCACAACGCCGTCGTGAAGTACCGCAGCATCGCCGGCCTGTCCTCGGACTGAAGCCGGCGTAGACCGCTTCGATTGCCTGGTCCCCACCGGACCCAGACCCAGTCGGACACGCGCGAACGGATGGGCCCGCGCCCGTGCCCGGCTTCTTCGCGTCTGCCACCGGTTCGAGGGAAGGGTTGTGTCAGGACATGGGACTCACGGCGGTCCGGGAGCTGCGGGCCTGGCCCTACTCCGCGCCGCTCACCCGCCCGTTCATCACCTCGCGCCGCCGGGTCGACGTCGTCACCGGCGTGCTCGTGGAGGTCGAGCTGGCCGACGGCACCGTCGGACACGGCACGGCGGCGCAGACGTTCGGCGTCACCGGTGAGTCGGTCGCCTCCATGCTGGGGGCGCTGAACGACCCCATCGGACAAGCACTGACCGACCCGGGCGGCGGCCGCAGCCTGCGGGAGAACGCCGAAGCAATCGCCGCATCCTGCGTCGGAAACCCCAGCGCCAAGGCGGCCGCGGACGTGGCCCTGCACGATGCCTGGGCCCGCACGCTCGATCTGCCGCTGGCCGAGGCCCTCGGCGGGGACGCCGCGACGGTGCTGCGCACCGACATGACCATCAGCCTGGACACGCCGCAGGCCATGGCCCAGGCGGCCGTGGCGGCCCATGGCCAGGGGTTCGACGTGCTGAAGATCAAGCTCGGCCGCGACCGGCGGGCCGACCTCGAGCGGCTGGAGGCGGTGCACCGGGCCGTGCCGGCCGCGGAGTTCCGGCTGGACGCGAACCAGGGCTGGGACGTGAAGACCGCGATCCGCGTGATCCGGGCCATCGAGGACGCGGGTATCCCGCTGCAGCTGGTGGAGCAGCCCGTGGCCGGACACGACCTGAAAGGCCTGGCCGCGGTCACCGCGGCCGTCGACGTCCCGATCATGGCCGACGAGTCGATCGCCGCACCGCACGACGCCTTCGAGATCGCGGAACGCCGCGCAGCGGATCTGCTCAACATCAAGCTCGCCAAGTGCGGCGGGATCGGACAGGCGCTGGCCATCGCGGACGTCGCCAGGGCCGCCGGGCTCGAATGCATGATCGGCGCCATGATGGAGCCGCGGATCTCCATCACAGCAGCCGCCCATGTGGCCGCCGTCCACCCGGCCATCACGTTGGTGGATCTGGATTCGGCCGAATGGATCGACGACGTCGACCTGGCCGGCGGTTACGCCATGCGCGGAGCCGACATGCACCTCGGCCCGGGTCCCGGGCTGGGTTTCGACACGCATCTCGTGACAGAAAGGGCTCGACGGTGAGAGGTCGACGAACAGTGGTAGGTGCACTCTCGGTGGGGCTGCTGTGCTCGATCACAGGAACGGCCGCGGCCGCCCCGGCACCGGGCGGACTCGAGGCAGGCGACCACGCCTTCGTGAACGTGACCGTTGCGACGCTGTGGGTGGCGCCCGACCGGCCCCGGGACCTGGACGCCCCGGCGCTCGGCAATCCCGTCGACCTGGACCAGTGGAACAGGAACATGGAGGACACCGAGACGCGGCGGTGGCTCACCGGCAACCTGGAGACCCAGGCCGTGCTCGGCTCGGAGGTCGAGGTCACCGAGGTCGCGGGCGACTGGGCGCACGTGCTGGTCCTCGACCAGCACACGCCGCGCGACGCCCGCGGCTACCCCGGCTGGGTCCCGGTCCGTCAGCTCGTCGAGAACGACGAGTTCGGCGCCGACACGAAGAACCTGGACCGGGCGGTCGTCACCGACACGAGGACGTGGCTGAGCGCCACCCCGAACGGCAAGAAGCCGCAACAGGAGATCAGCTTCGCCACCCGGCTGCCGGTTCTCGCGCAGACCCGCGAGGGCGTCCGGGTCGCCCTGCCCGACGGTTCCGCCGCCTGGCTCGGCCGGGACGCCGTCGACATCTACGCGCCGGGCGAGAAGCCCGCCACGCCGACCGGCGAGGATCTCGTCGCCACCGGGAAGACGTTCCTGGGCCTGCGCTACCTGTGGGCGGGCGTCTCCGCCTACGGCCTGGACTGCTCGGGATTCACCTACACCGTCTACCGCGCGCACGGGATCGACATCCCGCGTGACTCGGGGCCCCAGTCGAGGTTCGGCACGGCGGTGGCGGCCGACGATCTGCAACCGGGTGACCTGTTGTTCTTCGCCCAGCCGGGAGGGGTCGGCAGCGTGCACCACGTGGGCATGTACATCGGTGACGGCCAGATGATCCACTCGCCGAACGCCGCCGTGTCCGTGCAGATCGTCGACTGGAAGCAGTGGGACACCGGACACGAGTTCGCCGGCGCCAGGCGCATCCAGATGGACGGCGGCAGCACGGTCGACATCGCCTGAACCACCCGCGTTCACGCCGCGTTTCCTCCAGGGACGGGACCGGGGAACCGACACGGCGTGATCGGCGCCTCGCCGCACAGCAGTCGGCTGTCCTCCCCGGGTGCGGAAGGAGATCGGCGATGATCTGCGGGCGCTGTGGGTGGTTCCTCCCTACTGACTGCACCTGTCGGCAGGTCGCCGACCCGGCCGCGATGGAGCGGCTGCGGCAGGCCGTCGAACGGCGTCATCGGGAGTCGAGGGAGCGGGCGAGCAAGACCACGGCGGCGCGCTACCGGACGGGCCCGCCGCCCGGCTGACGGCTCATCGCCCTGGCCGGGCCTGCCCGCCGGTGCTCACGACCGTCGAGCGCCGGGGAAGGGGCCGCGCCGCACGCCGGGGGACCGGTCGCCCGCGGGGATGACGGGCAGCAGCAGCGCGGGCTGCCGGTCCGGGCCGAAGGCGAGAGTGGTGGTGCCGCCGTAGACGTCGGCCGGGCGGTCGACGGGATCGGTGTGCACGAACATGCCGTGGCCCTTCATCGTGATGCCGTACGTGGCCGGCCACGGCCCCTCGCCGGGGAGCTCGAAGTCGCGGCCCTGCACGGTGAGCGCGAGCCGGTAGCCGGCCGGGACGACCACCGAGGTGGGCCAGATCTCGACGTCCAGCGGCACGGTCTCGCCCGGGGTGAGGGGCTCGGAACGGTTGTGGGGGTGCCAGGGCCGGTAGGGCAGGCTGAGCGCGGGGTCGAGGGCACGGTGGGACGCGCGGAGCCAGCCGGCCCCGACGACGCCGGCCGGGTCCAGCGCGCTGACGAACGTGACGTCGGTGCCGTCCGGGTCCAGCACGCGCAGCGTGAGGAACAGGTCGGCGTCGGTGGTGGAGGAGGACGCGAAGAGGCGGGCGGCGGCAGGCCCGGTGATCTCGGTGTCCTCGGTGAACGGCCCGGTGGTGAAGGTCAGGCCCTCGCCGAGCGCCTCGAACCCGACGCTCGCGGTCTCCGTCGGCGGCTCCTCGGCCAGGACGCCGTCCGGGTGCAGGTGCAGGGCGGTCCACCGGGTGCGCGCGAGCGGCCACTCCTGCTCGGCGCGGAGCTCGAAGCTGCCGTCGACGTGCCGGACGTTGAGCTGGACCGGCGGCTGCTGGTCCCAGCCCGTGTCCTCGTCCTTGAGGAAGTGCCCGAAGAACCGCTTCTGCAGGGCCACGCCGTAGTCGGTGTAGAACTCGGTGAAGTGCTCGAGCCCGTGGACCTCCAGCCACCTGTCGTTCGAGGAGACACGGGCGTAGCCCTCGAAGCCGCCTCGCGTGTGCAGGTGGTGAGCCCAGTTGGTGGCCGACAGCAGCGGGACGGTGATCTTGTCGAGCTGTGCCGAACGTTCCTGGTAGTACGAGTCGTCGAAGGGGTGGGCCAGCAACTCGGCGGGCGCGTCTCCGCGGTTGGCGGCCAGCTCCTCGTCCGACAGGGCGTCGGGGCCCGCGATCGGCTCCCCGGTGTTGGGGTTCCGGTCGCCGCGCCCGCCCCCGCCGTGCTGCACCGCCGACACCTGCACCGGGTACCAGACGGAGACGAAGGTGTTGAGGATGCCGGCGTGGTGGGTGAACTCGCGGTAGTGGTCACTCGCGCCCTCCCACGGGCAGATGGCCGCGAGGTGCGGCGGCTGCAGTGCCGCGACCTCCCACTGGTTCGCCGCGTAGTAGGAGATCCCCAGCAGACCTACCTTGCCGTTGCTCCACGGCTGGGTGCCCGCCCACTCGATGCACTCGTAGTAGTCGCGCGTCTCCCGCGGGGAGAAGATGTCGAGGCGGCCGGGGGAGTGCCCGGCGCCCCGCGAGTCCACCCGCACGCAGATGTAGCCGTCCGGCACCCATTTCTCGGGGTCCGCGGTCTCCCAGTTCTGGTACTTGTTCGACGACCCGGCCACGGCGTCCGGGTACTTCGTGGACAACGGCCCCCACATGCCGGGGAAGCCCGCCTGGAACGACAGGCCCTTCGCGTACGGGCCGTGATTCATGATCACCGGATACCGGCCGTCCTCCACCGGCCGGAACACGTCCGCGCGCAGCACCACGCCGTCGTCCATCCGGATGGGCACGTCCCATTCGACGCGCATCCCGTCGCGGACCTCGGTCTTGTGCTGAGTCACGGCCTTCTTCTCTCGTTCGTGGTGCGCATCAGGCGCGTCCTGGTGCGTGAGCGGAACCGATCAGGCCGTCGACGACGTGATCGACAGCCCGGGTCAGCGGTTCCGGCTCGCCGTGCAGGTGGGCGAGCATGATTCCGCCCTGGAGAGCGGTGAGCAGGGTTCGACCGGCCTCGGCCGGATCGGTGTCCGGGAGCACCCGACCCTCTCGGACGGCCCGGCCGACGAGTCCCGCGATGGCGTCCTGCCAGCGCCGGAAGAGATCGGCGAGGGTGTCGCGCAGCACCGGGTCCTGGTCGACCTGGCCGACGAACACCCCGAGGGGGCAGGTGCCCATACCGCTCTCGCGGTGAGCCAGGAGCACCTCGTCGCGCCACTGCCGGAGGTCACTGCACGCCGGGTCGCCCAGGCTGGGCTGCGCTGCCATCACGCGCTCGAACTGGTGGTGCAGAACCGCGACGGCCAGGTCCTGCTTGCCGTCGAAGTAGTGGTAGAGCTGCGACTTCCCGGCGTCGCTCGCGGCGAGCACGTCGTCCATCGACGGCGAGGCGAGGCCCCGCTCCTGCATCAGCCGCGCCGCGGCGGTGACGATCCCGGCCCGGCTGCGGCGTCCGCGCTCGGTGGTCGGCAACGGTTTCATGGGCGCTCCCCTGTCTCGACTCGACTGTACCAGTCAGTACACTTTTGGTCCGGCGGTCCGGCGTAGCGTGGCCGGATGTGAGCGGACGCTGGACACGGGAGCTGTTGTGACCGGCCCGCGGGACGCAGTCGTGGTCGGTGCCGGCATCAACGGGATGGTCGCCGCCGCGGAGCTCGCGAAGGCGGGCTGGACGGTCACTCTCGTCGACGGGAACGACCGGCTCGGCGGGTTCATCGACTCCGCTGAGCTGACGGTGCCCGGCTACCGCCACGACACGTACTCGTCGTGGCACCCGCTGTTCGTCTCCGGCGGCGCGTACGCGG
Organism: Pseudonocardia sp. OZ21; assembly: GCF_059359135.1. Taxonomy (NCBI): domain Bacteria; kingdom Bacillati; phylum Actinomycetota; class Actinomycetes; order Pseudonocardiales; family Pseudonocardiaceae; genus Pseudonocardia; species Pseudonocardia sp. OZ21. The sequence continues at coordinate 410,733 of NZ_JCADBN010000001.1, read as the reverse complement.
CGCTCGGCGCCGACCTGCATCGGCATGGTCTCCGCTACCGCAACACCGACGACGAGCTGACCGCCAGCGTGGCCGCCGACGGCCGGGTGACCATGGCGTACCGCGATCCGGTCCGCACCGCCGAGGCGTTCGGGACTGCCGCCGACCGGAGTGGGTACCTGGCCGCGCTGGCCGAGCTCGATCGACTGCTGCCCGTGGTCGGCGCGGTGCTGGGCGCCGAGCCGCGCTCCACGGGCACGGTGCGGGCTCTCACGGAGAGCATGCGCAGGCTGGGCCGTGGCCATCTCGAGGAACTGCTGCGCTCCACGGTGACCGGTGGCCGGGCATGGGCGCGCAGCCGGTTCACCGGCGGCGAGGTCGACCATCTGTGGACGCCGTGGCTGCTGCACGCGGGCCTCACACCCGACCAGGCGCAGGGCGGGCTGATGATGCCGCTGCTGGCCGGGACCCTGCACGGCGTCGGACTGCCGGTGGTCGAGGGCGGTGCGGCAGCCTTCGTCGCGGCCTTCCGGGGGCTGTTCGACGAGCTCGGCGTCGAGGTGCTGCTCGGCAGGCCCGTCGAGGAGATCGTGGTGGCCGGCGGGCGGGCGATGGGAGTGCGGCTCGCGGGCGAGACGATCTGGGCGAGCCGGGCGGTGCTGGCGTCGGTGCCGCCGGACGCCCTGTACGGCGAGCTGCTCCCCGAGGTGAGAACCGAGGTGGCCGGCCTGGTGCGGGCCCGGCGCGAGGCGGCCCGGTTCCGGTACGGACGCGCCGCCATGCAGATCCACGTCGCGCTGTCGGGGCCGCCTGCCTGGCACGACTCCCGCCTCGCGGCCGTGCCGATGATCCACCTGACCGACGGGTCGGCCGGCACGGCGATCGCCTGCGCGCAGGCCGAGGCCGGCCTGCTGCCCGCGGTCCCGACCGTCGTCGTGGGACGCCAGGACGTGCTCGATCCCTCCCGGGTACCGGACGGCGGCGCCGCGCTGTGGATCCAGCTGCAGGAACTGCCCTTCGTCCCGGTCGGGGACGCCGCCGGTGAGCTGGACACCTCCGGCGGCTGGACCCGGGAGCTGGCGTCCGCCTACGCGGGCCGGGTGCTCGACCGCATCGCCGCGCACGCGCCCGGTCTGACCGACACGGTGCTGGGCACGACGGTCATCTCACCGGTGGACCTCGCGGCGGCGAACCCGAACGCGCGCTACGGCGACCCGTACGGCGGCGCCTGCGACCTCGATCAGGCCGTGCTGTGGCGACCGTTGCCCTCGGGCCGGTCGCATCGCACGCCGATCGCGGGCCTGTGGCAGGTCGGTGCCTCCACCCACCCCGGCGCGGGCCTCGGCGGCGGATCCGGGCACATCGTGGCCCAGCGGCTTACCGCACCACCGCTGCTGCAGCGGGTGCAGGACCGGGTCACGGCGTTCCTGCCGTTGCGCTGACGGCGGCCGCCCGCGTCCTCCTCAGGACCCGCTGATCGGGGCGGCGTCGGCCCTCGACGTCCCGAGCCTGCCGCCGAACTCGATGCCCGTCGCCTCCTTGCCTGCCAGGGCGAGCCCGGCGACCGCGATCAGCACCGGGACGACCGTCGCGACCAGTGCGAACGGGTACCCGTGCGATACGGCGAGACTCTCCTGGATCGGCAGGTTGAACGCGGCCAGGCAGTTCCCGAGTTGGTAGGTGACGCCGGGGTGGAAGCCGCGGATGGTGTCGGGCGACATCTCGGTGAGGTGCGCCGGAATCACGCCCCAGGCGCCCTGCACCACCACCTGCATCAGGAACGACCCGAGCACCAGGAACCCGGCCGTCCGGGAGAGCGCGAACAGCGGCACGATCGGCAGGCCCAGTACCGCGGAGAAGACGGGGATTGAGCAGGACGTCGCGGAACGAGGAGTTCGTCGCGCGCATCCGCTCCTGGGTGGCGCTCCACACCTCGGACTCGCGCACCCGCGACCTGATGAAGAGGCTGATCAGCGCGGGGATGATGCTGAGGGCGAACAGCCAGCGCCAGGACAGCCCGAGTGCGGTGATCACCACCAGCGAGGCGAGCGAGGCCAGCAGGTATCCCAGCGAGTAGCCCTGCTGCAGCAGGCCGGAGAAGAAGCCGCGGCGCTTCACGGGGATCTTCTCCATCGCCAGCGCGGCGCCGAGACCCCATTCGCCGCCCATCCCGATGCCGTAGAGCAGGCGCAGCACCAGCAGCACGGTGAAGTTCGGAGCGAACGCGCAGAGGAACCCGACGACCGAGTAGAAGCACACGTCGACGAGCAGCGGGATGCGTCGGCCCCGCCGGTCGGCCCAGATGCCGAACACGATCGCGCCCACCGGCCGCATGATCAGGGTCGCCGTGGTCAGGAAAGCCATTCGCGTCAGTGATACGCCGAAGTCGTGCGCGATGTCGGCATAGATGAACACGACGATGAAGTAGTCGAACGCGTCCATCGTCCGGCCGAGTAGGGCAGCGAGAAAAGAGTTCCGCTGGTCGGATGTGAGCGACGTACTCACTGAATCGGTCATTCCGGATTCTCGGCCTACCGCTATCTGGTCCTTCCTGCCGACAGCTGCTCGGCACCCTATGTCCGGCAATTGTTAGCGGCGACCCCGAAGAAATTGCGATAATTGTCGTGAAGATCCACTATCCGAACAATGTTGAGAATTGCGGTTCGGTAGTGTCGGGAAGGTGGCGCCCTGCCGTGGTGTTCGTAGGGCTTCTGCCGCGCGGCGGCCGAAGCTATAGTGAGCGTTGCAAGTTCTCTGTCTCGTCCTCGGAGAGTCGTCCGACGATCCGGAAGGGGCGGGCTGCGCGGGTGGGGGGCGCGCGCCGTGGTTGCCCGGAGGTGATCATGAGCGGATACGGTCGGATGCGGGAACGCGCCGCCCTGGCGGCGCAGATGGCCGCACTGAAGGCGCGGAAGGACGCGGGCACTCCGCAGTTCCGGCGGGGCGCGCTGGACGCGTTGGAGTGGTTGTGCGCGGGTGGCCCGGGGCCACTGACCGGGGTACTCACCGGCCTCCCGGTGCCGTCCCAGGCCATCGTCCGTGAGCTGGCAGGAGCCGAGGCGATCATCTACGGCAGACCGTCGGGCTGCCGGGACTACGCGTGCGGGCTCGAACACGCCCTCATGTGGGCCCAGTTCGCCACCGCGGCGCCCCCCGCGCCCGACAGGCGCGCCGGGGCGGGCGCGGGCGCCTGACCCGATCGCCGGGCGGGGCGCGGGGTGGCCTGCGCCTCAGCCCGCCGTCGTCGCCGGTCGCCCTGCCTGGTCGACGGGTACCTGGTCCGGGCCGACCGTGGGCTGCGGCTTGGGCCGGCCGCGGCGGTGGTCCCAGACGTCACGCAGGATCACCTGGATGATGCCGGCCGCGGGAATGGCGAGCAGGGCACCGAGGATCCCGGCCAGCTCCACCGCCACGAGGATCGCCACGAGAACGGTGAGCGGGTTGAGCTTGACCGTGCGGGCGAAGATGAGCGGCTGCAGCAGGTGGTTCTCCAACTGCTGGTAGAGCACGAAGAACACGATGACCGCGATCCCGGCGGGCACGGAGTGCACGAACCCCGCGATCGTGGCGACGACCGCTCCGATCGTGGCGCCGATCAGCGGGATCAGGTCGGTGATGGCGACGAAGAGCGCGATCAGCCCGGCGAAGGGCACTCCGACGACCTTGAGGACGGCGTAGGTCAGCAGTCCGCAGATCACGCTGATCAGCAGGTTGCCGGTGATGTAGCCGGTGACCGTCTGCGCGCAGTCGTGGGTGACCCTGCGGATCCGTTCAGCGCGGTGCGGCGGGAACAGGGCCAGCGACCCGGCGACGGCCTTCGGGCCTTCGAGGACGGCGAGGTAGGCCAGCACGAAGATCGTGACGGTGGCGACGACCGCCGTGCTGGCCGCCTGCACCACGCCGAGCGCAGGTGTGCCGAGTCCCGTGGCGAACTCGCGGATCCGGTCCTGGTTGTTCTGCACCCATTCCAGGGCGTGGACACGCGTGAGCAGGTCCCCCACCGGGCCGCGGCCCGCGCGGGCGTCGGCGATCATGGCGGGTAGCTGCCCCGCGACCTGCGTGCCCTCCCGCGCCAGCGGCACCGCGAACACCGCGAGCAACCCACCCAGCACGACGAGCACGAGAACGAACACCAGCAGCGTGGCGAGCGACCGGCGGCCTCGGGTGACGTGTCGCTGCACCCGGTCGACCGCGGGATATAGAGCGACCGCGAAGAACAGGGCCACGACCATCCAGATCAGTACGCGTTCGACCCGCATCACCAGCAGCACCGCGATGCCGGTGGCCAGCACCAGGCCGATCGTGGTCAGGATCGTCCGCACCGGAACCCGGGATTCGGCTTCCTCGGTTCTCGCATCGGTCACCGGGCCGGAGTTCACCGCAACGGTGCAGCGCAAACAGTGCGCCCGGCTCCGGCCTAGCCGCGGCCCGAATCGTCCTGATAGACGTCCGGCACGCCGTCGGCGTCGGTGTCGAGTTCCTCGGCGGCGCGGATGCGGCGGTAGTAACGGTTGCGGATGCGCAGCACCACCGTGGCCAGGAGCGCCGACAGCAGCGAGCCGGCCAGCACCCCGATCTTGACGTGGTCGTCGCGTTCGGTGCCCGCGCCGAAGGCGAGCTCGCCGATCAGCAGGGACACGGTGAACCCGATCCCCGCGAGCAGGGCGAGCCCGAGCACGTCCCACCACGACAGGCCGTCGTCGAGGGCGGCCCGGGTGAAGCGCTGCACGGTCCACGTCGCGCCGAGCACCCCGATCGGTTTGCCGACCAGCAGGGCGATGACGACGCCGAGCGTGACGCTGTCGGCGAGGCTCGAGCCGAGCCCTCCGGCCCCCAGCACGGACACCCCGGCTGCGAAGAAGGCGAAGACCGGAACGGCGAACCCCGCCGAGATCGGGCGGAAGCGGTGCTCGAAGTGCTCGGCCAGGCCCGGGCCGGGGCCGTCCGTGCGCCGGACCACCGGCACGGCGAACCCGAGCAGCACCCCGGCCACGGTGGCGTGCACCCCGGAGGCGTGCACGAGCGCCCACGTGGCCGCGGCGAGAGGCAGCAGCAGCCACCAGGACCGGACCCGGCGTTGCACCAGCACCGTGAACAGCCCCAGCGGCAGCAGGGCCAGTGCGAGCGGGACCGGCTGCAGGGAATCGGTGTAGAAGACGGCGATGATCGTGATCGCGAGGAGGTCGTCGACCACGGCGAGGGTGAGCAGGAACGTCCGCAGTGCCGACGGGAGGTGGGTGGCGATGACGGCCAGCACGGCGAGTGCGAAGGCGATGTCGGTGGCGGTGGGGACGGCCCATCCGGCCAGTGCCCCGTCGCCCGCGCCTGCGTTGATCGCCACGTAGATCACGGCGGGGGCGGCCATGCCCCCGACGGCGGCGGCGACCGGCAACGCCGCGACCCGGGGGTCGCGCAGGTCGCCGGCGACGAACTCGCGTTTGAGCTCCAGCCCGGCCACGAAGAAGAAGATCGCCAGCAGACCGTCGGCCGCCCACTCGGCCAGTGTCAGGTCGAGATGCAGCGCGACCGGGCCGACCCGCAGCCCCGCGAGGCTGCTGTAGACGCCGGACCACGGCGAGTTCGCCCACACGAGCGCGATGACCGCGGCACCGACCAGCAGAGCGCCACCCACGGTCTCGGTGCGCAGGATGTCGGCGACCCGGCTGACCTCCGGCCAGCTACCCCGGCCGAACAGGCGGGGCGTCGGGCGGCCGGCTGGTGTGGTCACTGATCCTCCGCAGGGGTCGGGAACGAGATCGCCGACCAGACTTCCCGGCACACCGACCGTCATCGTAGGGCCCACCCGGACGGAACACCCGGACGGAACACCGGGCGGCCGCCGGTAGGCCGCAGGGACGGTCGGCGGCCGCGGAGCGTGCGACGACCGGGCGTGAGGGGCTTGCGCCGACCGGTGGCGGAACCGGTTCGCCCTGTTCAGACGGGGTGGACGCCGCTACAGTCAGGCCACGACGCAGGCCTGGCCCCTGCTCCGCGTCCGCTGGACAAGCCGCTCCGGATCACCACAGCATCCGGAGCGACCTGGCTCGGAGCTCGTCGGGTACGAGGTTCGCGGACTGCCACCGAAGCTGTCGGCTCCGAGTCTCCTGGCCCTTCTCACGCGGGACGATGGCCTCCTCCGGCGAGGCCGGGAAGTGCGGGTGTGTCATGGATGTGTTCGCAGGCGGTCGAGAGGCGCCGTCACCAGGAATCGACACCGCGCGGATCCGGCTCGTCAGCGTGAGCGGGCCACCGACGGAAGTGACCGTGCACGTCAGCGGCGAGATCGACCTGTTCACCGAGCCGGCGATGACCCACTGCCTGACCGAACAGCTCCGGACCACCCCGGGCCTCTCGAGCCTCGTCGTCGACCTGTCGTCGGTGACCTTCGTCGGTGCGCGTGGCCTCTCCGCGCTCCTGGAGGTGGCGAGCGCCGCCACCCGTCACGCCGTCGCGTTCCGGGTGGTCGGTTGCAGCCGGCAGGTCCTGCGGTGCCTCGACATCATCGACCCCCACGACACGCTGCCCCGGCAGGCCGACTGCACCCCACCCACGTCGGGCCGTCATCGCGGTGACTGGGGGAGCCGTCGCCGCAGAGCCGGCGACATGCCGCAGCGCACCGTGTTCATCCCGGCCCAGTCGCGTCGTCCTGTCTCGGGGTCGTAGGAACCCGTGGTCTCACCGGAATGGGGGAGCTGACGGGTCCCTATCCGTGGTACTCCGCGGACGAGCCGGTCTCACGGGCACGGGTCCGCGCGCCGGTGTCGCCAAGGAGGTGGCTGTTGTGAGCTTCTCGAACAAGCTCGGCAACAAGGCCCAGGAACTGCGTGGACGCTTCAAGCGGAACACCGGAGAGGTCACCGGTGACAGGCGCCTGCGGTCCGAGGGCAGATCGGACGAGGTGAAGGGCAACCTCAAGCAGACGGGCGAGAAGGTCAAGGACATGTTCCGCGGGCGGGGCCGTCGCGGTCGCCGTCGCTGACCTCAGCTGCCCGGCCCGCGCTGTGATCTCGCGGACGCAGGAGCGCAGCCTCCGCAGGTGAGGACGGGTCGGGCCGGGCCGCGCCCAGCCGCGTCCTTGACGTGCTCGGCGCACGGCGGTCTGCTGATCTCCCAGCACGTCGATCAGGGGGATTGGCCATGACGGACCCGGTTGCGGCGGCTGTCGACTCGTTGCGGCTCGTGGATCACCACGTCCACGGCGCGGCGAGCGGCGCTCTCGACGCCGCCGGTCTCGCTGCCGGGCTCTCCGAGTCCTCCTGGCCCGCGCCTGCGGGCACCTCGCACCTGGACTCGCAGATCGGCTTCGCCGTCCGCCGCTGGTGTGCCCCGGTGCTCGACCTGCCCCCGCACGTCGACGTGCCCGACTACCTGGAGCGGCGCCGCGTGCTCGGCGCCGCCGAGGTGACCCGCCGGTTCCTGACGGCGAGCGGCATCGGGTGCTTCCTCGTGGAGACCGGCTACCGCGCCGACGAGATTCTCGGGCCCGCGGAGATGGCCAGTGCCGCGAGCACGCCCACCGAGCCGGTGTCGGCCGAGGAGGTCGTGCGGCTGGAGTCGGTGGCCGAGGACGTGGCGGCGGCGGGCACCGACGCGTCCGGCTTCGCCGCCGCGTTCGCCGCCGCCCTCGACGAGCGGGCGCGCGACGCCGTCGGGCTGAAGTCCGTGATCGCCTACCGGTACGGACTCGACTTCGATCCCGAGTCTCCCGATCCGGGCGAGGTGCGGCGAGCCGCCGGGCAGTGGCTGCGGGCCGGGGGACGACTCACCGACGCGGTGTTGCTGCGCCACCTGCTCTGGGCGGGTGTGGAACGGGGGCTCCCGCTGCAGTTCCACGTCGGCTACGGCGACACCGACCTCACCCTGCACCGCTGCGACCCGTCGTTGATGACCGGATTCCTGCGCCGGGTACAGGACCGCCAGGTGCCGATCATGCTGCTGCACTGCTACCCGTACCACCGCACGGCGGCCTACCTCGCCGCCGCGTTCCCGCACGTCTACCTCGACGTCGGGCTGGCGATCAACTACACGGGCTCACGGAGCCGCACGGTGGTCGCCGAGTCGCTCGAGGTGGCGCCGTTCGCCAAGGTGCTCTTCTCCTCCGACGCGTGGGGCCCCCCGGAGCTGCACCACCTCGGCGCAGTGCTGTGGCGCCGCGCGATGACCGACCTCCTGGGCGAGTGGGTGTCAGCGGGCGACTGGTCCCCGGCCGACGCCGTGCGGGTCGCCGAGATGGTCGGCGCGGGGAACGCGCGGCGCGTCTACGCGCTGGAGGCCGGGGCGCCGGTTTCGGGCGAGTCGGGGGCGTGAAACGGGCGACTCGCGGGCGGAGTGCGCCCGCACCCCACCCAGCCGCTCCTCGCAGAGGGCGTGGGTTCGTCGCGTAGCCGGGGGGACGGGTTGGGCGTCAGCCCTCCGACACCACCCGGGCGTCCGGGCCGGGGAAGTAGACCGACTCGTGGCCGTCCTGCCAGCGGACCCGGTAGTGCTCCCGCTCGCCGTCGCCGATCACCTCGACCACCTCACCCCGTCGAGGGCGGGTGTCGAGCGTGGTGGTCTCGACGACGATCTGGTCTCCCGTGCAGCAACGCATCGCGCGTCCTCCTCCACTGGTGCCGTGCCAAGTCTGGGACCGCGCCGGGCCGCCGACAAGGCCGAAGGGCCTTCGATCCTCAGGAACCGTGGTTGGGCAGTGGGGCTCGCGGGGTGAGCAGCACCGAGCACGGCGCGTGGTGCAGAGCGCTGCAGGCGACGAGCCCGAGCGGGCCGGGCGGGGACGAACGCGGTCCGCCGACGACCAGGAGGTCGGCGTCGAGCCCCTCGCCGACCATCTCGTGCGGGTGGACGCGGAGCAGCCGCTGCTCCACGGTGAGCCGCGGGGCGGCGTCGAGCACGTCGGCCGCGGCCTGGTCGAGGAGGTGGTGGGCGCGGTCGAGCGCGGCGTCGAGCCCGACGCTGCGCGCGCCGTACGAGGTGGGCACCCCGTGCGCGACGACCAGTTCCGCACCCATCTGCTGGGCTGCGGTGACGGCGGCCGCCAGCACGGGCGCGTCGTCGGGCAGGGACTGCACGGCGGCGACGACCCGGCGCGGCCCCGAGCGGGCGGCGCTGCCGGGCGCGGAGACGACGGCGAGGACGGCGACGCCCCGGCGGGCCGCGTCCGCCGCGGTCTCGGCGATCGTGCTGATGCGCTGCGCCGACGCCGGGAAGTCGCCGGGTGCGGCCGCCGGGAGGTGCTGGCGGCGCAGCCACCGGCCGGACCGCCGGCACCACTGCACCACCCAGTCCGGTGCTCCCGAGCTGTCGCAAACGACCACCACGCCACCGCGCTCCACGGGATCGGCGTGTCGGATCGGCAGGGTGGTCACGTGGACGCTCACTACTGGGACCTTCCTCCGGAGGGCGGGTCCTGGTCCATTACATGATGGTGGGAACCCGCGCCCCCGGGACGACCCGCTGCAACCGTCCGGCGACCCCCTCCACCCGATCGGCTGCGGCAGGCGCCCGAGCGGGCAGAAGCTCGTCACGTAGCGCGGCGGCCGCACCGGAGGAGCCCGCCCCCGACCCGCCTTGACCGGGGAAACCCGGCGCCGCAGAGTGATCGGATGAGCGGCGCGCCGATCAGCAGTTCGTTCCGGGAGAACACCCCGTGACCGCGGAACCGCAGCCGTGGCAATGGGACGAGACCACGTGGCGAGGGCACGTCGACCGCGTGCGCGCCGGGGCCCGGCTGGTGCCGGAGAGCTGGCCGGGCGGCGCCCGGGTCGCGGTGGCGATCTCCTTCGACCCCGACCACGAGACGATCCCGCTGCGCGACGGCGAGACCCGGCCGGGAAAGCTCTCCCAGGGCGAGTACGGCGCGCGGGTGGCCGCGCCGAAGGTGCTCGCGCTGCTCGCCGAGTTCGGCGTCCCGGCCAGCTTCTTCATGCCGGCGGTGTCGGCGCTGCTGCACCCCGACGAGGTCACCGCCTACGTCGCGGGCGGGCACGAGGTCGGCGTGCACGGCTGGATCCACGAACGCAACATGACGCTGGAGGCCGCTGCCGAGCTGGACCTCACCGCCCGTGCGATCGAGGTCCTGGAGATGCTGAGCGGGGTGCGTCCGGTCGGCATCCGCACTCCGAGCTGGGACTTCTCCGACCGGACGCTGGCAATCATCGAGCAGCTCGGGCTGGGCTACGACTCCTCGCTGATGGCCGACGACGAGCCCTACGAACTGGTGGCCGCCGGACGGCGGACGGGCATCGTCGAGATCCCGGTGGAGTGGATCCGCGACGACGCCCCGTACCTGATGATGGAGCGCTACGGCGCGCTGCGGCCCTACACCCCGCCGCGGGCCCTGCTGGAGATCTGGCGTGACGAGTTCGACGCCGCCTACGCGGAGGGCGGGCTGTTCCAGCTCACCCTGCACCCCCACATCATCGGCCACCGGTCCCGGCTCGTGGTCCTGCGTGAGCTGCTCGCGCACATCTGCGGGCACACCGGAGTCTGGTTCGCCACCCACGCCCGGATCGCGGAGGTGGCCAGGGCACAGCTCACCCCGCCGGGGTGATCACCGCGTTCGGGCGACAGCGGGTTCCCGGGCCGCCCGACCGGGTATCGGCACTTGCATGGCCGACCCGGTGGAACACGACCTGGAGCTCACGACCAGCGCCCTGCAGTCCGGGCCGTTCGCGCTCGGCATCGCAGGCGGTCTGGTCGAGGTGCAACGCTGGCAGGAACGGTTGGACGGCACCGCGGCCGTCGCGTTGCAGGAGATCGGGGCGATGCTGGCCGAGCTGCGCGGCGAGCTGGAGAGCGACGCCCCCGACAGCGCCGTCCTCGCCGACCTGATGCGCCGCCTCGCCGACCGCACCCTCGCCGTGGCGGCCGAGCAGCCCGACGGCGAGGTGCGGTCCCGTCTCGAGGAGCTCGGCCACCTGCTGGACCGGGGTGCGGCCGAGGCCGACTGACCTCGTACGCGGCCCCGGTCAGGTGTGTTCGGCCAGCACGCGGCACAGCGCGTCCACCGCGGCGTCGAAAGCCTGGTCGGACGGGCCGCCGTAGCCGACGACCAGGCCGTCCACCGCCGCCGTCGATGCGTCCGGGTGGCGGAACGCGGACAGCCCGTCGAGGGCGATCCCGGCTGCGGCCGCCGCCTCCACGAGCGTCCGTTCCGTACCCGGCGGCAGTCGCAGCACCAGTTGCAGGCCCGCGGCGATCCCGCTGGGCCGCAGCCGGCCGCCCCGCTCGGCGACGGCCGTGACGAGCTGGTCGCGACGACGGCGGTAGCGCTGACGCATCCGGCGGACGTGTCGCTCGTAGGAGCCGGAGGCGATGAAGTCGGCGAGCGTGAGCTGGGTCAGGACACAGGCACATGCCTCCTGGCCGACCTGGGCGGCGAGCACGGGTTCCACGAGCCGTTCGGGAAGGGCCATCCAGGTCACGCACACACCCGGCGAGAGGGCCGCGCCTGCCGAGCCGATGTACACGACGTGTTCGGGGTCCAGCCCCTGGAGGGCACCCACCGGATGGCGGTCGTAGCGCAGCTCCCCGTCGTAGTCGTCCTCGATGATGAGCCCGTCACGGGAACCCGCCCAGTCGAGGACCCACTGCCGCCGGGGCGGTGCCAGCGGGCCGCCGGTGGGGAACTGGTGGGCAGGTGTGAGCAGAACGTGGTGCACCTGCTGGTGGCGGCCGAGCTCCTCGACCCGCGCACCGTCGTCGTCGACACCGAGCGGCACGGTGGTCACGGGTGCGCGGTGCAACGCGTGCCCGTAGGACTCGACGGCGAGCGGACGGTCCGCAGCCCCGTCGAACAGCAGTTGCAGCGCGTGGCCGAAGCCGGAACAGATGATGAGCCGGTCGGGCGTGGTGCGCACCCCACGGGCCCGCACGAGGTATTCGGCCAGTGCCTCACGCAGCTCGATCCGCCCGCGGGGGTCACCCGGACCGAACGCGTCGCCGGGTGCCGTCGCCAGCGCCCGCCGCCCCGAGGAGAGCCAGGCGCTGCGCGGGAACGAGAACGCGTCGGGTTGCCCCTGCCCGAGGTTGTGCACCGGGCGCGGCCGTGGCGCCGCCGCCACCGGTGCCGCCTCGCCGTCCTGTCGTGGGACGGGTGGTGTGGCGCGTCGCGCGACCTGCGTACCCGCTCCCTGCCGGGCGGTGAGCCACCCCTCCGCGACGAGCTCCGCGTAGGCGTCCGCGACGGTGTTGCGCGCCAGCCCCAGCTCGGCCGCGACCGACCGGTACGGGGGCAGGCGGCTGCCCGGCGCGAGCCGTCCCGAGCGGACGGCCTCCCGAAGCGCCCTGATGAGCGCGGCGCGCCGGCTCCCCCGGCCGGCCAGCTCCCGTTGTACGTCCGAACCGAGTTGCTCTGTCAGATTGACCCACGAATTCCCCACCGAATTGCACCTACAGAAGGTCGATTCATCCCCCATGTTTATGGCACGACGAACTGTGGGCCAATCCGGTTCAATCCTGCTTCATCGGCGCAGCGGATCCCCGGAACTGCTGAGCACCGGCCGGCGGTTCCGACCGGTGTCAGGCAGGCAGCCCCAGACGCCGCAACCGATCCACCCGGGCCGTCAGGCGGGCTCCGTCCGTGGGTCGCAGCCGGCGTACCTCCGCCTCGATCGCCGCGGCGATGCGCCGGCTGAACGCACCCGGCTCGACCGCGGCGTCCGGGAGTTCGGGGACGACGGTGTCGACGGCGCCCGCACGGTGGAGGTCACCGGCCCGCACTCCCTGCAGCTCCGCAACCTCGGGTGCGCGGGACGCGTCGCCGTGCAGGATCGCGGCGGCGCCCTCCGGCGGCAGGGGGGCGAGCCAGGCGTTGCCCGCTGCGACCACCCGGTCTGCGGGCAGCAGGGCCAATGCCCCTCCGCCGGTGCCCTGCCCGAGCAGCACCGACACCGTCGGTACCGGCAGGTCGATGAGGTCGGCGATGCAGCGCGCGATCTCGCCTGCGAGGCCACCCTCCTCGGCGGCGGGGCCCAGGGCGGCGCCCGGGGTGTCGATCATCGTGACCAGCGGCAGCCGCAGGTCGGTGGCCAGCCGCATCCCCCGGCGGGCGACGCGCAGGTCGGCCGGGCCGAGCGGGGTGCGGGCCTGGGCGCCCCGGTCCTGCCCGAGCAGCACGCAGGGCTGCGCGCCGAACCGGGCCAGCGCGAGCAGCAGCCCGTCGCTCGCCTCTCCCTCCCCGGTACCGGCCAGTGCGAGGTGGTCGACCGTGGCCAGCCGCAGCACGTCGTGGACGCCGGGCCGGTCGGGCCTGCGGGTGGCGGTGATCGCCTGCCAGGCCGTGGGCTCGGGCGCCACCGGCCGCTGTGACGGGGGGAGGGCCGGTGGCGTTCCCGGCTGGGGAGGGTCCAGGAGCGCGAGTACGTGCGCGACGACCCCGGCGAGGTCATCCGGCGCCAGCACCGCGTCGACGAGCCCGTGGGCGTGCAGGTTCTCCGCGGTCTGCACGCCGGACGGGAACCGCTCGCCGTGCAGGGCGGAGAAGACCTTCGGACCGAGGAAGCCGATCAGCGCGTGGGGTTCGGCGACCGTCATGTGGCCGAGGGAGCCCCACGAGGCGAACACGCCGCCGGTGGTGGGGTGGCGCAGGTAGACCAGGTAGGGCAGGCCCGCCGCCTTGTGGGCGGTCACGGCGGCGGTGATCGTCGCCATGCGCAGGAACGCGAGGGTGCCCTCCTGCATGCGCGTGCCGCCGGACGCGGTGGCGGCGAGCAACGGCAGCCGTTCGGCCGTGGCGCGTTCGATAGCCCGGACGAGCCGCTCCGACGCGGCCACCCCGATGGAGCCGCCGAGGAAGGTGAACTCGCTGCAGAGCACGGCGACCCGGCGACCGTCGATGCGGCCTTCCCCGGTGATCACGGACTCGTCGGTGCCGCTGCGGGCACGGGCGGCCGCCAGCTCGGCGAGGTAGTGCGGGTCGGTCGACACCGCGACCGGTGGCGAGTCCCAGCTGCGGAACGACCCGGCGTCGAGCACCGTGGCGATCAGGGCGTCCGCCCCGGTGGATGCCGCCCCGGTGGATGTCACGGCGGTCATTGTCGTGCCCCCTCGCCCGGGACGGCCGGGTCCAGGCCGAGCTCGGCGCGCAGCGCGGGGCCGTGCTGGTCGAGGGTCGGCGGGGCGCTGTGGCTCCGGCGCGGCCGTTCCCGGTCGTCGCCGTCGAAGAACCGCAGCGGGGGACCGGGGAGGGTGAGCCGGCCGAGGGTGGCGTGCTCGACGTCGACGAGCAGGCCCTGGCTGGCGGTCTGGTCCCACGCGTAGACCTCGTCGATCGAGCGGAGCCGGCCCGCCGGCACTCCCGCGCGGGCGAGGCGGACCAGCAGCGCGTCGGGCTCGTCCTCGGCGAAGGCGTCCTCGACGACCTTGCGGACGAGGTCGGGATGGCGGACGCGGTCGCCGTTGGTGCGCAGCCCCTCGGCGGCGGGGTCGAGCCCGAACTCCGTGCACAGCCGTCGCCACAGGCCCTCGCTGCCGCAGGAGATCTGGACCGCGCCCTCCTTGCAGTGGAACAGGCCGTAGGGGGAGATCGACGGGTGGTGGTTGCCGCGGGCCTGGCCCACCTCACCGGCGACCGTCCAGGCCGTGCCCTGGAAGCCGTGCACGCCGACGACGGCCGCGAGCAGCGAGGTGCGGACCACCGTGCCGACCCCCGTCCGGTCGCGCTCGCGCAACGCGGCGAGCACCCCGTACGCGCCGTACATACCCGCGAGGATGTCGGCGATCGGCACCCCGACGCGCTGCGGATCACCCGGACCCGACCCGGTGACGGACATCAGCCCGGCCTCGCCCTGCGCGATCTGGTCGTAGCCGGCGCGGCCGCCCTCGGGCCCGTCGTGGCCGAAGCCGGAGATCGACAGGACCACGAGGCGCGGGTTGAGCCGGTGCAGCTCCTGGATCCCGAACCCGAGCCGGTCGAGCACGCCGGTGCGGAAGTTCTCCACCAGCACGTCGGCGCGGCGGACGAGGGAGACGAGGGCGGCGTGCCCCTCGTCGGACTTGAGGTCGAGCGCGATCGACTCCTTGTTGCGGTTGGCCGACAGGAAGTAGGTCGACTCCACGCCGTGCTCGGCGTCGCCGACGAAGGGAGGTCCCCAGCCCCGGGTGTCGTCGCCGCCCGCGGGCGTCTCGATCTTGATGATGCGCGCTCCCAGGTCGCCCAACATCATCGTCGCGTGCGGGCCGGCCAGGGCTCGGCTGAGATCGATCACGGTCAGGCCGTCGAGCGGGGCGGACATGCGGTGCTCCCTCGTGTCGGTGCGCGCCGAGGCCTCGAGGAGAGGTCTGGTGGCTCAGTGGACTAGCCAATAAGAGGAATATACTCCTGCCCACCCAGCATGTGGAGGAGCCGATTCCTGTGCCCGCTGCACCGAAGCGCGGTCAGTCCTTGCGCCCCTTCAGCCGGCCGCGGCTCTACGAGCAGCTGGTCGAGCGCCTGCTCGACCACATCAGCGCCGAGGGTCTCCAACCCGGTGACCGGCTGCCGCCGGAGCGTGAGCTCGCGGCCCAGCTCGCGGTGAGTCGCGCCTCGGTGAGCCAGGCCCTCATCGCGCTGGAGGTGCAGGGCGTCATCGACGTGCGCCACGGCGACGGAGCGGTGATCCTCGACGTCCCTCCGCGCCAGCAGGTGCTCGCCGCGCTGGACGCCCGGCGTAACCAGCTCCGCGAGGTGATCGAGGCCCGGGAGGCGCTGGAGGTGCAGCTGGCGGCACTGGCCGCCCAGCGCCGCACGGAGGTCGACCTCGCCGCGATCGACGGCGCCCTCGACGACATGGCCCGCGAGGTCGCCCGGGGCGGTCGCGGCGTGAGCGGGGACGAGCGCTTCCACGCCGCCGTCACCGCGGCCGCACACTCCGGGCTGCTCGCGGACCTGATGGTGAAGATCTCCGAACTGGTGCGCGAGAGCCGCATCGAGTCGCTCTCCCAGCCGGGACGCCCGGAGCAGTCGCTGGCCGGACACCAGACGGTGGCCGACGCGATCCGTTCGGGCGACGCCGCCGCTGCCGCGGCCGCGATGGGCGCCCACATCGCCGCGGTGTCGGACGTGGCGCTGCTGCGGAAGAGCTGAGTCCGAGGGCTCAGCCCGGCGCTGCGGCGGTGAGGCCGCCCGCGGCGTGCGTGAGTGCATCCGGATGGCCGAAGAACCCGGGCAGGCCGCCGGAGTGCAGGAAGACGGTCTGCCGGCCGCGGACCACGGTGCCGTCGGCCACGGCGGCGGCCAGGCCGGCCATCGCCCGCCCGGTGTAGATCGGGTCGAGGAGGAGACCCTCGGTGCGCGCGGCCATCGTCAGCGCGGCGCGCGCGGGTTCCGTGAAGTGGCCGTAGCCGGGGCCCACCAGGTCGCGGCGCAGCCACAGGTCCTCGCCCCGGTGGTCCTGCACGGTCAGGCCCCCGACGAACTCGGCCACCCGGTCGGCCGGGTCGGGGACGGCGCCGGAGTCGACACCGAGCACCCTGGCCGGCCCGAGCGCGTGCACCAGGCCGGCCATCGTGGCGCCCGAGCCCACGGCGACCACCACCTGCGCCAGGTCGGGGAGCTGGGCCTCGAGCTCGTTGCCGCACTCGACGTAGCCGCGGGCGCTGAGGGAGCTGGAGCCACCGAACGGGATCACGGCGGGCACGCCACCGCGCTCGCGCACGTCGTCGGCCACCGCCAGGGCCCGCTCGTCCAGGGCCCGGTCGTCCACGTCGCCCGCCCACACCACGGCGGCGCCGAGCAGGCCGTCCAGCGCGAGGTTCCCCGTGGCCGCCGCCGCGGGCGCCCCGGCGAGCACCAGGACGACGTCCAGCCCGAGCCGGGCGCCTGCGGCCGCCGTCAACCGGGCGTGGTTGCTCTGGGCGGCGCCCGTGGTGACCAACGTGGTCGCGCCGGCGGCCAGCGCCTCGGCGCACGTCCACTGCAGCTTCCTGACCTTGTTGCCGCCGCCGCCCGGTCCGCCGAGGTCGTCACGCTTGATCCACAGGTCCGCCGGCTCCAGCCCGAGCCGCACGGCCAGCCGGGGCGCCGGTTCCACGGGCGTGGGCCAGCTGCCCAGCATCACGGGTTCGAGCTGCCCACCTGTCGGCTCCGCCGCCATCGCCCACCTCCGTCGACTCGTGCTGTGCTCGTGGCATCGTCGCACCGGACCGGTCGTACCCGCCGTCCGACGAGCGGCCGGACCTGGCAGGCTGGGTGGCTGACCTGGTCCCTGGAGGGTGACGTGAGCAGCGACGACGACCGCACGGACGGTTACGACAACGACTCCGGGCTGCTCGAGCCCGAGGACAGCCTCGACGACCGCGGCGTGGCGGACGTGCTCGACGAGGGCTACTCGCCGCCGGAGCGCCCGCTCGGGCTCGACGAGTGGGGCACCACCCCGCGGGAGGAGCACGAGGGCGAGAGCCTCGACCACCTGCTCGCCCGGGAGGTGCCCGACAGCGCCGACCCCGAGTGGGACGGCCTCGGCGACACCAGCGACACCGACGGCGAACTGCTCGACGACGAGGTCGGCGACGTCCGTTCCGGGCGGCTCGTGGCCACGGACAACGGCGGGAGCTTCGACGAGGACGAGGAGCTCTTCGCACAGGACATCGGCGTCGACGGGGCCGCGGCCTCCGCGGAGGAGGCAGCGGTCCACATCGTCGCCGACCGCGACTCCGACGACGACTCCGACGTGGACGACGACGGGGACCTGCGCCCGGGACGGTGACGCCGCCCGGGTGCCGCCGGGACGGCGCCCCAGCCGGTTATGGTCGAACCGTGGCGAGGCCTCCCTCCGCCCGGCTGGCGAACCTGGACCTGAACCTGCTGGTCGCGCTCCGTGAGCTGATCCGCGAGCGCAACGTCACCCGCGCCGCGGCTCGGATCGGTGTCTCCCAGCCGGCTGCGAGCGCGTCGCTGTCGCGGCTGCGCCGCCACTTCGACGACGACCTGCTCGTCCGCGGCCGCGGCGGGTACGTGCTCAGCCCGCTGGCGATGCAGCTCGCCGACCAGGTCGAGGCGGTGTGCGCCGCCGCCGAACGGCTCTTCGCCACCGGCACGTCCTTCGACCCCGGCTCCACCCGCCGCGAGTTCACGCTCCTCATGGCCGACTACACGGTGGCGGTGCTCGGCAGGAGGCTGTCGGCCGAGCTGGCCACCCGGGCCCCTGGCATCGACCTCCACGTCCGGCTCGTCCGCGAGGCCTTCTCGGCGGACGCCGCCACCACCATCCGGCTCATCGACGGCATGATCGCGCCTCCGGTGCGGGGCTTCGACCTGCCGGGCGTCCGGTCGGTCGAGCTGTTCGGCGACCGCTGGGTCTGCGTGGTCGACACGGCCAACCCGCACGTCGGCGACGAGCTGAGCCTCGAACAGCTGGCCGGGATGTGCTGGGTGGCCCCGTTCCAGCCCGACCGCGGTTTCCCGGGTGCCGCTCCGCTGAGCCGGCAGCTGTTGTTGTTCGGCATGCAGCCGCGGATCCGGGTCCGGGTGGAGAGCTACCAGGCGGTGCCGTACTTCGTGGCGGGGACCGACCGGGTGGCGCTCCTGCAGGAACGGCTCGCCCGGCAGGTGGCGCAGCGGCTCGGTCTGCGGGTGCTGCCCTGCCCGGGAGAGCCCGAGCCCATCGTGGAGAAGTTCTGGTGGCACGCCGACCTGGACGGCGACCCGGCCCACCGCTGGTTCCGGGAGACGCTCGTCGACCTCGCCGCGGACCCGTGACCACGGTGTATAGCTCCGGTTGATGACGTGGCAGCCCGATTCTCTATTTCCTCGCCCCGGCGGTGGCTGCCTAGCGTGTGATCCATGCCGCACCCCCTCACCGACCTCGAGGTCCGGACCGTCACCAAGCAGGCCGGAACCGTCGGGCACGACGTCAGCGCCGACGTCTGCGTCATCGGCGCAGGCATTGCCGGGATCTCCGCCGCCGTGGAGTCGGCCCGGCTGGGACGGCGGGTGGTGCTCGTCGACGCGCTGCCCGTGCTCGGCGGCCAGATGGTCAACTCGCTGATCGGACTGTTCTGCGGTGTCTTCGGCAACGCCCCGGAGCACCACCAGCTCACCCACGGCGTCTTCGACGACATCTTCCGCGACCTCGACGTCACCGGTGACCTCTACTTCCGCCGCCACCACACCACCGTCGTCGGTTACGACGAGGTGGCGCTCGGCCGCTGGGTGGAGAACACGGTGGCCGCGCTCGACATCACGGTGATCACGGGCGCGGTGCTCGCCGGCGTCACGCGCGACGACGAGCGGGTCCGGGCGGTCCGGCTCGGCACCCGCTACGGCACGGTCGAGGTGACCGCCACCGGGTTCGTCGACGCCAGCGGCGACGCCTCGCTCGTCTGGGAGGCCGGGCTGCCCTGCCACCTGCCGGAGCGGGAGATCTACGGCTCGCAGCAGCTCGTCGTCGAGAACCTCGACGAGAACCACCGGCCCGACCCCCAGGATCTGGCCGCCCGGGTGGCAGAGAAGGCCGAGCAGTACGGGCTGCGCCGCCGCGACGGCCTCGCGTTCTTCTTCCCGGGCCGGGGCAGCGCGGTGCTCAACATGACCCACATCGAGGCGCCGCTGGACCCGATGGGAGCGTCGCGCGCGCAGCTCGAGGGCAAGGCGCAGGCCGACCGGGTGGTGGCGTTCCTGCGCGCCGAGTACCCGGAGGTGTTCGGTAAGGCGCGGGTACGGGCCTACGGGTTCCCCGGCAGGCGCCAGACCCGTTGGGTGCAGGCCGTGCACCAGCTCACGACCGAGGAGGTGCGGGCCGGCACGCGCTTCCCCGACGCGGTCGCGCGCACCGCGTGGCCGATCGAGCTGCACGACAGCCCGCAGGGTTACGTCTGGGAGACCTTCGGCCCCGAGCACGTGCACTACGTCCCGCTGCGCTCGATGACGCCGCCCGGCGTGCACAACCTGCTCGTCGCTGGCCGCTGCGTCGACGGCGACGCGGCCGCGCTCTCGAGCGTCCGCGTGATGGGTCCGTGCGCGGCGATGGGTGCAGGCGCGGCGCACGCGCTGGCGCTGGCGGGCGCGAACGGCAGCGTGCACGAGATCGACCACGCCGAGCTCGCGGGCAGGGTGTCGCACAACCTCGACGGCTGATCCCGACCCGCACGGACAGGTTGCCGGCGCGCGGCCTCCCGTCCTCACGCTCCCACCACATTCCCAGGAGGCCGGCGATGACGCTGTCCGAAGATCGACGCACCACCATCACCGAGGCAGACGAACGACGATCCGCGCGGGGCGGGGCGTTCTCGATGTTCGTCGACAGCTTCGACGTCTACCTCCCCGCGCTGGTCCTGCCCGCAGCCATGGCGTACTTCATGCCTGCCGACCTGCCCGCGCCGCTGCGGGCGACGATGACCACGGTGCTGTTCACCGTCGGCCTGCTGGGACGCCCGATCGGCAGCGTCATCTTCGGCAACCTGTCCGACCGGATCGGACGCAAGCGGGTCACGATGATCAGCGGGTGGGGCTTCACGGTCGTCACCCTGCTCATGGGCCTGATGCCCGGCTATCCGCAGTGGGGCTACGCCTCGATCGTCGTGTTCGCCCTGCTCCGGCTCATCGGCGGGATCTTCCTGGCGGGCGGGTACGCCGCGCCGATCCCGCTCGCGCTGGAACAGGCGCACGTGTCGCGGCGGGGGTTCGTCGGCGGGCTGATCGGCATCGGCGCGCCCGCCTCGTTCCTCGTCATGAACGCGCTGCTGCTCGGCGTGCTCGAGGGGGTGCCGCAGGACAGCTTCCTGACGTGGGGCTGGCGGATCCCGTTCTTCCTCGGGGTCGTGCTCGGCCTGGTGTACCTGTGGCACTACCGCAAGGTCGTCGAGGACGACTCGGTGTACGCCGAGCGCCGGGGCGAGACCCGGCGCCAGCCCGTGGTCGAGCTCTTCACCGAGCACCGGGCCCTGATCACCAGCGTCTTCCTGTTCACCTGCGGCTACTGGTTCGCCACGCAGATGTCGGTGTCGTTCCTGCCGACCCTGATCGTGCAGGTGCTCGGACACAGCGCGCAGCTGAGCAGCACGCTGGAGATCATCGCCTCCATCCTGACCATCGGCATGATCCTGGTGCTCGCCGCCGTGGGGCAGCGGATCGGCCGCCGCGCGCTGCTGATGCGCTGGGCGCTGGTAATGGCGTTCGTCGTCGCCGCCGCGTTCCTGCTGCTCGCGCTGACCGCGGGGACCGCGACGCCCGCCTGGGTCGTGGGGGTGCTCTACGTGATCGCCAAGGTGATCCCGTCGGCGCCGCTGGGCGTGATCCTCGTCTACCTCAACGAGCGCTTCCCGGCGTCGGTGCGTGCCAGCGGCTACGGCATCGGCTACATGTTCGGTTTGATCCTGCCCGGCCTGTACAGCGTCTGGCTGCTCGCGCTGAGCACGATCATGCCCTACGAGTTCGGTCCGGTGGTCCTCATCCTGGGCGGCGGGCTGCTGATGTTCGCGGCGGTGCGGAAGGGACCGGAGACCAACCCGGTGGGGCGGGACGCCACCACGGCCACGACAGCGAAGGAGGCCACCGCATGATCCTCACCGACGAGGAGAAGGGCATGCGCGACGGCGCCGAGGGCCCGGCCGTCGCGGCGGCGATGGACCTGCTGGTCCGCTACGGCGAGGCGCTCGACGCCGAGCGGTTCTGCGACACGCGCAACGTGGCGGGCACGACCACCCAGCCCTCTCCCGCGAAGGCCCGGCTCGTGGCCGAGGGAGGCTGGAACCGGGCGTTCGCGGTGATCAACCTCGACCACGACGAGCCGCTCGAGATCCCCGACATGAAGGTGCCGACCTGCCAGCTGCAGCACGGGTTCGGCCCCGACTCCGTGGGCACGGTGCCCTACCCGAAGGAGTTCGTGGAGCTGCAGACCGACGCCGAGGCGTTCTACGGGCGCCGCGGCGTCAACATCCTCGCCACCTGCACGCCCTACCAGGTGGGGAACCTCCCGGTGCGCGGCGAGCACATCGCCTGGATGGAGTCCTCCGCCGTCGTCTACGCCAACTCGGTGATCGGCGCGCGCACCAACTGCGAGGGCGGAGCGTCCACCGGTGCCGCGAGCCTGACGGGCAAGATCCCGTGCTGGGGCAACCACCTCACCGAGAACCGGTACGGGACCCACCTCGTGCACGTCGACGGCCCGGTGCGGGACTTCATGGACTGGGGGATGCTCGGCTACTTCGTCGGCGACGTCGTGCAGGACCAGCGCCCCGTCGTCGTCGGCGACTACGCCCACCCCGACCTGGTCGACCTCAAGCACTTCGGGGCTGCCGCCGCGTCCTCGGGCGGGGTCGAGCTGTACCACGTGCCCGGTATCACCCCGGAGGCCCCGACCGTCGAGGCGGCATTCGGTCCCGCGGCCGTGCCGGAGGCCGTGCGCTACGGGCCCGCGGAACGGCGCGCGATGTACGAGACGCTGAACAACCAGGGCACGTCCACCGACGTCGATTTCGTCCTGCTCGGCTGCCCGCACGCCTCGGTCGACCAGATCCGGGCGGCCGCGAGGGCGCTCGACGGGAAACGCCTGCACTCGGGAACCCAGCTGTGGATCATGGCGCCGCGGGCCCTCAAGGACGTCGCCGACCGCAGCGGCTACACCGCCGTGATCGAGGCGGCAGGCGGGAAGATCCTCGCGGACTCCTGCCCCGCGATGTCGCGCACCGCACCGGCAGGCACGAAGGTCTTCGCCACCGACTCGGCGAAGCAGGCGCACTACCTGCCCGCGATCCTCGGCATCGAGGCGTGGTTCGGCACGCTCGAGGACTGCGTCGCCGCCGCCGTCACCGGCCGCTGGACGGGGGAGCTGCGATGAGCTCCGACGCCGCGTCCCCCGGGATCACGGCTCCACGGGCACCGTTCGTGCTGCGCGGGCGCACGGTCGTGCCCGGGATCGTGGAGGGGGAGGCGCTCGTCTCGCACGAGACGATCTCCGGCTGGGGCGGGATCGACCCCGCCACCGGCACGATCATCGAGCGCCGTCACGAGCTCCACGGGGTCTGCTTCACCGGCAAGATCCTGGTCTTCCCCGGCGCGAAGGGCTCGTCGGGCTGGTCCGGGTTCTTCCAGACCACCCGCCTGCTGGGCACCGCGCCGATCGGGATGATCTTCACGGTGACCACCACCAAGGCCGCGCTGGGCGCGGTGGTCACCCGGGTCCCGGCGCTCACGGACCTCGACCAGGACCCGGTCGCGCTGATCCGCACCGGCGACCACCTGCACCTGGACGCGACAGCAGGCCAGGTACACGTGACCCCACCCCCCTGAGCCCAGCCCCGGAAACCCCCGGAGGGGGTTCAGGAAAGCCACTTTCCTGCCCTGTGCGGGCCTGAAAGTGGCTTTCCTGAACCGGGGCCGTCAGGTGCACTCCACATCGATCAGGGCGTGCCGGCGTTCGTCCTGCACCGTGCGCAGGGCGCGGTGCAGGGCAGGCACCAGTTCCGCGCGCTGCGTGACGCGCAGGCCCAGTCCTCCGGACGCCTCGGCGTAGGCGGCGAACCGGGGCGCCGGGTCCAGCCGGGCGAGCGGGGACAGCTCCGGGGCGGACGCGGCGTGGCCGTCCGGGTACATGCGCGTGGCCGACGACTGCACCGCGCCCCAGTGCGCGTTGGTGCAGACGATCGTGAGGACCGGGAGGTGATGCATGGCCATCGCCTGGTGGCAGGCGGCGGGGTTGGCGAAGAGGTAGGCGCCGTCGCCGAGGGTCGCGATCACGGTGGTGGCCGGCCGGGCGAGCTGGAAGCCCATCGCAGCAGGCAGCCCCCAGCCGAGCCCGCCGGCCGGTGGGGTGCCGAAGTACGTGCCGGGCTCGGTGGAGCCGAGCATCTCGGGGGAGGCCCAGTACTCGTTGACGACCACGGCGTCGGAGGGGCGTACCTGCGCGAGCGCCGCGTTCAGGAAGGCCTTGGTGATCGGCCCGTCGGTGGTCGTCCCGTCGCTGGGTGTCTCCGTCTCGAGCACGCGGGCGCGCGCCTCGCGCCAGCCGCTCACCCTGGCGGCCAGCCGCTCGGCGCGGGTCGGGTCGACCGTGCGCTCGGACAGCGCGGCGATCAGCGCGGTCAGCAGCGCGGTGGTGTCGGCCGTGATCGTCAGGTCGGTGCGGTGCGTGCGCATCGGGTAGCGGGTGAAGCTGGGGTCGGGCCCGCACTGCACCACCACGGCGTCCTCGCGCGGGGCCGTGGAGCCCTGGATCCACGGGACGTCCAGGTCGAGCACGCAGACCACGTCGGCGTCGGGCAGCACGGTGCCCACCGCGTACCCGGCGTGCAGCGGGTGGTCGGCCGGGACGTTGACGTGCCGCACGCCGGTCTCGACCACGGCGATGCCGAACCGCAGGCAGAGCTCCGCGAGCAGGGGCACGGCGTGGCGGTCGGCGCCGGCGTCCCCGGTGACGAGGAGCGGGAACTGCGCGGTGGCGAGGTGGTCGGCGAGCCGGGCGACGACCGCCGGATCGGGGTGCGCGACGGTCGGTGGCGCGGGAGCGGCGCCGGGCTCGCCGCTGAAGACCGGCCCGGCCAGCACCTCCCGCGGCAGCGACAGGTAGACCGGCCCGCGCGGCTGGGTGGTGGCGACGTCGAGCGCCCGGTCGACGACGTCCAGCACGTGGGCGCCGTCGCGCAGCTCGTAGTCCCACTTCACGAGCTCCCGCAGCATCCCGGCCTGGTCGAACATCTCCTGCGCCCAGTGGATGGGGGCGTCCCTGGCCCCGAGCATCGAGTGCTCGAAGAGCGGTGTCCGGCCCGCGGTGAGCAGCACCGGGACCCGGCTGCGGGCGGCGTTGAACACCGCGCACACCGCGTTGGCGGTGCCGACGCTGGTATGCAGCATGACCGCCTGCACCCGCCCGTCGCCGAGGTAGGAGCCGTGCGCCATCGACACCGCGAGGTTCTCGTGGGCGCAGACGACCACCTCCGGCAGGTCGAGCCCGGAGTCCTTGCGGCGGGCGTATGCCTCCACGAGTGACGCGAAGTCGGTGCCGCTGTTGACGAACAGCCGGTCGACGCCCCGCCGGCGCAGCTGCACCAGGAAGGCCTCGGCCACCGTCTCGGCGGTCTGGGTGGGTGCTGGCAACTCCATCGTTGCTCTCCCGGTCTCGTGCTCGGTTGGGTCGTCAGTCCGCCGTGTCGATGAGGATCTTGGCCAGGGCCTCCGGGGCCGTGACCATCGCTTCGTGCCCGGTGGGCAGGCTGACCACGGGCCAGCCGGCGCTCTCGGCCCGCTCTCCGTGGGCACGGAAGACCCGCATCCAGTCGGTGCATTCCACGAAGGTGGCCGCGACGTCCTGCTGGCGGCCGGTCAGGGCGAGCGGCTGCGTGTAGGTGCGCCAGGGGTGCGGTGTCAGCCGGGGCGTCAGCCATTCGACGTCGGCCTGGTCGGTGACCCCGAGGGCCTGCAGCGACCGCACCGGGATGAGCCACCCGAAGCCCGGGCCCGCCACCGATTCGCGGTAGTGCCCGGCGACCTGCGCGGGCAGCAGGTCGATGGCGGCCTCGCCGTCCTCGCCGACGAACGCGTCGAGGTACACGCGGCGCCGGATCGCCTCCGGTCGCTCGTCGGCGACCCCGGTGACCACCTGACCCGCGTAGCTGTGGCCGACGAGAACGACGTCGGACAGGCCTTCGGCGTCGAGCAGCGCGACGACGTCGCGGACGTGGGTGTCCAGGCCGACCGCGGGGCCGAGCAGGTGGGCGCGGTCGCTGACCCCGGTGAGGGTGGGGGCCAGCACCTCGTGGCCTGCACTGCGCAGGTGTGCCGCCACCCGGCGCCACACCCAGCCGCCGTGCCAGGCGCCGTGCAGGAGGACGAACGTGCTCACTGCGTTGCCTCCCCGCTGTCAGCAGTCATGGGGTCCTCGTCTCTCGCGGCGGCGTCCCGTGCACACAGATCGTCAGCATAGTTGTTGCCGAGATTGTTAACAATCGCTGCGCCGGGTCGTCCAGGGGAAAGGTCGAAGCCGAGGAGGTCGCGATGCTCGCCGGGCCGTGGGGGTGGCCCGGCGAGCACCGCGGCCCTCCTGGCGATCAGGGGAGCGGGTTCACCGGCGGGGGGTCACTGCTCCTGCGGGTGGGTGGCGACCGCCTCGACCGTGATGTCCATCCACGGGAACATCGGCAGCGAGGCCAGGAGGTCGTGCAGTTCCGTGGCGTCGGTGCTCTCGTACAGCCCGATCGTCGCGTTGCGGCCCGGTACGCGCCACAACCGCTTGAGGTTCCCGGCCGCCCGCAGCTCGTCGGCCCGGGCCCGTTCCCCCTTCTTCAGGCGGTTGCGCTCCTCGTCGGGGGTGTCCGGGGGCAGGCGGTTCTCCGCGCGGACCAGGAACTCCATGTCGTGCCTCCTACAGTCGGATGATCGCCGGGTCGGTCTCGGTGATCGTCACCAGAGCTTCGCGGACGCGATGGCCGCGCCCTCGGTGAGCGAGCGGAGCTTCTCCCAGGCCAGCTCGGGCACGACGCCGCCCCAGCCGGCGAAGGTGCCGAAGCCGCAGTCGGTGCCTGCCATGACCCGCTCCCGCCCGACGATGTCGGTGTAGCGCAGGATGCGCTCGGCGACGAGCCCCGGGTGCTCCACGAAGTTGGTGGTCGTGTCGATCACACCGGGAGCGAAGACCTTGTCGTCGGGGATCTTGGCCGCGGCCCACCCGGCCCAGTCGTGCCCGTGGCGGGGGTTGGCCGCCTCGCACAGGATGGTGCCGGGCTTGGCGCGCAGCACCACGTCGGCGATCTTCTCCACGGCGATGTCGAACGTGTGCGGGCCCTCGTAGTTGCCCCAGCACAGGTGGATGCGGCTGCGGTCGGACGGGACGTCGCGCAGCGCGTGGTTGAGCACCTCGACGAGCACCTCCGCGCGGGCGAGGAACTCCTCGTCGGAGAGGTGCTTGTACTTGTTGTGCCGGCCCATCCCGAGGTCGGGGGCGTCGATCTGGAGGTCGAAACCGGCCGCGACGATCCGGTCGTACTCCACCTTGAGCGCGTCGGCGATCGCGTTCAGGTAGGTGTCCTCGTCGGGGTAGTACTCGTTGGGCTGGAACAGCGCGGTGATGCCCGGCGACGGGGCGTTCATGAAGGCACCGGCGACGTTCACGGCCTCCGTGGCGGCCTTGAGCGTGGCGAGGTCGGTCTCGAGGGGGCCGAAGTTCTCGTACGTGATCGGACCGCGGCAGATCGGGCGCAGGTAGGCCACCGTGGCCCCCGAGCGGTGCAGCTGCTCCTTGTAGTCCGGGTACGCGTCGAGGTCGGCCGGGGTGGCGCGCGGCGCGTCGCCGATCTCGAACCCGCTCATCCGGTGCCGGATGTAGGTGGCGTATCCGATCTTGCTCATCTCGCCGTCGCTGACCACGTCGATACCGATCTCGGCCTGCCGGCGCACCTGGTCGTGCACCGCCGACTCGATCGTGGCCGCGAGCGCGGTCTCGTCGACCGGTTCCCCTCGGTCGCTCGCATTGATCATCGCCAGCAGGTCCGCGGGTCGCGGCAGGCTACCGACGTGCGTCGTGCGGATGCGATCGGACATGTTCCGGCCTCCTCGTTGAGTACTCGGGCAGGTGTTCGGTCGAACCGTCGTCGCTCACCACTGATGCAGGTTCGCGTCGAGCTGGTGGAGCGCCTCGACGACGCTCAGCAGGTGGGAACGCATCGTCTGCTCGGCGACGTCCGGGTCGCCGCTGCAGACGGCCTCGATCACCTGCAGGTGCTCCTCGAGGCCCACCGAGGGGCGCCCGGGCAGCAGCGCGATCGTGTAGTGGTAGCGCACGCTCTGCGTGCGCAGCCGGTCGAGCATGCGGCCTGCTGTCTCGTGGCCGGACAGATCGCGGACGGCGCGGTGGATCTGCTGGTTGATGCGGCTGTAGGCCACCACGTCGGAGCTCTCGACGGTGACCCCGAGCTCGGTGCCGAGCTCGCGCAACGCCCGGCGGTCGTCCGACGTGGCCTTGGCCGCGGCCTTGGCGGCGCACAGTCCTTCGACCACCGCGCGCGCCTCGGTGATCTCCACGGCTTCCTCGAGCGAGATCGGGCGCACCCGCGCACCGCGGTTGCGCTCGCGCTCGACGATGCCCTCGTTCTCCAGCTGCGCGAGGGCGGAGCGGACAGCACCCCGGGACGCGTCGTACAGGGCGACCAGGTCGGCCTCCGGGAGCCGTTGCCCCGGGGCGAACCGGCCCTGCATGATGCCGTCACGGACCGCACCCACCACCACAGCGACCGCGTCGCCTGTCGCAGTTCCTCCGCCTGCGGTCATGCAGGTCCTTTCGCCCCGGCGCCGTCCCCGCTGACCGGCGCCCCGAAGTACGAGAGTAACTGGCAACCAGATTGTTAACAATCTGGTTGCCACTGACGGGTGCCGGAGATATGGTCCACAGACTGATCCCGACGCCAGGAGGCACAGGCACATGGGTTCATCCGTCAGAGGCGACGGGCCGACCGTGCGGTGCGCCCAGCAGGATTTCCCCAGGAGCGGAGCGCGGTGAGCAGGCCAGAGGTGAACGGGCACGTCGTCGTCCGCAGCGATCTCGCCCCCGACGTCGACGCGGTGGCGCAGCTGGGCCGCCAGGGCGTGGCCACGGTCCACGAGGCGCAGGGCAGGCGCGGTCTGCTGGGTCCGGAGATCCGGCCCGTGCAGGACGGCGCCGCGATCGCCGGGCGCGCCGTCACCGTGCTGTCCCACCCGGGCGACAACCTGATGCTCCACGCCGCCGTCGAGCAGTGTCGGCCGGGCGACGTGGTGGTCGTGTCCACCACGTCGGAGTCCACCGACGGCATGTTCGGTGACCTGCTCGCGGTCTCGATGCGCAGCCGCGGGGTGATCGGCCTCGTCACCGGCGCCGGCGTCCGCGACGTCGCCGACCTGCGCCGGATGGGCTTCCCGGTCTGGACGCGCGCGGTCAGCGCGCAGGGCACGGTGAAGGCGAGCCCCGGTTCGGTGAACGTGCCGGTGGTCGTGGGCGGCACCCTCGTGGAGCCGGGCGACGTCGTGGTCGCCGACGACGACGGCGTGGTCGTCGTTCCCCGCACCCAGGCGCCCACGGTCGCCGCCGCGGCCGAGGAGCGGCTGCGCAACGAGGCCGACAAGCGCGCCCGGCTCGCCGCCGGGGAGCTGGGCCTGGACATGTACGGGCTGCGCGCCGACCTCGAACGACTGGGTGTCCGCTACGTGGACGGCCCCACCGACGACACCGCCTCCGGGCTTCCGGAGGGAGTGCTCCATGGCTGAGATCGTCGCGGCCGCCGCTGCGGTGCACGCCCCGCAGCTGTTGAGCCGCCCGCCCCACGAGGACCCGGCCAAGCTCGACGGCAGCACCGACGCGCTGCGCCGCTTCGGCCAGGTACTCGACGACACCCGCCCGGACGCGCTGCTGGTGATCGGCATCGACCACCTCGAGACGTTCTGGCTGGAGGCGGTGCCCACCTTCACCCTCGTCCTCTCCCCGGAGGCCGAGGCCCACTACATGCAGCAGGAGCGGCGCGTCCCGGTGCACACCGGGCTCGCCACCCACCTGCTGCACGGTGTGGTCAGCCGCGACATCGACCTCACCTACTCGCAGGAGGCCAAGCTCGGGCACGCGTTCCTCACGCCGTTCGAGCACGTGCTGGGCGACCGGGACATCCCGGTGATCCCCCTGCTGGTCAACGCCTACCTGCCGCCGCTGCCCAGCCCGCGCCGCTGCTTCGCGCTCGGCAAGGCGATCGCGGAGTCGCTCGCCGACCGCCCGGAGCGCGTCGCCGTGCTCGCGAGCGGCGGGATGTCCCACTTCCCCGGCACCGCCCGCTACACCGCGCCGCAGTTCTCGTTCGACGAGTGGGTGCTGCAGGAGGTGGCCGCGGGCCGCTACGAGGAACTGCTGGACCTCACGCCCGTGCAGCTCGACGAGGTGGGCGAGAGCGAGCTGCTCACCTGGTTCGTCATGCTCGGGATCCTCGCCGGATCCGGCGCCGCGGTGCCCGGTTCGCTGCTGTCCTACCAGCACCTGAGCCACCACGGCCACGGTGTCGTGCAGTTCGTTCCTCCGGTGGCAGCCGGCACCGAGCCCACCGTCGACGAGCCGCTGGCGAGCCCCGTGCCCAGGCACGGCGGCTACGAGTTCACCTCCACCGACTTCATCTACTACCGATTCCCGGAGCCGGCGAGCTTCCCGCTCAACCGCCTCCTGCACCGCGTCATCACCGACGAGGAGCTCCGCAGCGAGTTCGTCCGCGACCCGGGGGCCGTGGCGGCGAAGGCCGACCTCACCGACGAGCAGCGCGCGGCGCTGCTGGCCGACGGCTTCGACACGCTCACCGAGGTCGGCGCCCATCCGCTGCTCGCGCTCTCCGCCCGCCAGGTGGCCCTGCTGGAGCAGCAGCGCCAGGAAGCCGCCGCCGCGGTGAGCACCATCTGATCTTCCCGACCAGATCCACCACCACTCTGGAGAGAGGCCGACGATGCTGTCAGCACAGGACAACGAACTCCTGACCCGTGTGGGGCCCGGAACTCCGATGGGCGAGCTGCTGCGCCGTTACTGGACGCCCGCTCTGCTGGTCAGCGAGCTGCCGGCGCCGGACAGCGACCCGGTACGGGTGCGGCTGCTGGGTGAGGACCTGGTGGCGTTCCGCGACACGAACGGCCGGGTCGGGCTGATCCAGGAGAACTGCCCGCACCGCGGTGCGTCGCTCTACTTCGGACGCAACGAGGAGTGCGGGCTGCGCTGCCCGTACCACGGCTGGAAGTTCGACGCCGACGGCGCGTGCGTCGACATGCCCAGCGAGCCGCCGAAGAGCGTCTTCAAGGACAAGGTGAGGGCCACGGCCTACCCGACCCACGAGTCGGGCGGCATCGTGTGGACCTACATGGGGCCGGCCGACAAGATCACCCCGTTCCGCGACTTCGGCACGGAGTCCCTCGAGCCCGACCAGGTCGCCGCCACCAAGCTCAACACCCCGTGCAACTGGGTGCAGGCGATGGAGGGCAACCTCGACACCTCGCACATCTCCTGGCTGCACCAGTGGGACGGCGTCGACGACATCCCCGACGACGGCAGCGACAAGCCGGGCTACCCGAGCAACGCGATGTCGTGGAAGTTCTGGAAGCACGACCGCGCGCCGCGGCTGGAGATCGAGGACACCTGGTACGGGTTCAAGTACGTCGGTATCCGCGACACGCCCAACGGGCACAAGCACGTGCGGATGAGCGCGTTCGTCTTCCCGTACAACACGGTGATCGCGTCGGTGCCGTTCAGTACCCAGCACGGCCTGTTCGTGCCGATCGACGACCACAACACGTGGCGCTACAGCTTCTCCACGCGCGTCAACCCCGGCCTGCAGGAGGTCGGCGGCACCAACCTCTTCGCGCTGAGCCCCTTCGAGTTCGGGCCGGCCGAGGTGGGCCGCAACGGGATCATCCCGCGGCGCTACACCGCCGAGAACGACTACGGCATCGACCGCGAGGAACAGCGCAACGTCACCTACTCCGGCGTCCGTGAGTTCATCAGCCAGGACTTCATGGTCACCGAGTCGATGGGCCCCATCTACGACCGCAGCCAGGAGCGGCTGGGCACCTCCGACAAGGCGATCATCCGGATGCGCCGCCTGCTGATGGCCGCCGCCAAGTCGGTGGCCGATGGCGGTGAACCGCCCGCGGTCGCCCAGCAACTCGACTACAAGAGCATCCGCTCGGCGGAGAAGATCCTCGAACCGGACGAGGACTGGCGGGCGCTCGGCACCGCCGACGACCCGATGGTGCAGAAGTACGACGCCGGCAACGCCCGCGTGCCGGTCGCCGGTTCCTGATCGCCCCGGCCGCCGCCCCGTCAGGGGCGGCGGCCACCGGGGGCCGTCCGGCTCCCGCCTGTCGTCCGCCGCTCATCCCGGCGCCGCTCGTCGACGTTCGCTGTTCTGATCAGTCGCTGTTCCTGATCTGTCGCTCGTCCTGATACGCCGCTCTTTCTGCTAGATCGCCATTCCTGACACATCGAGGTGTTCTGAGATGCGATTGCGATGTCGCGCGTCCCGTGTCGTCGCCGCGGTGGCGCTCGCGTGCTGCGCGGTGCTGCTCGGCGCGTGTGGGGCGGCCAACCGGGAGGCGGTGTCGGCCGGTGCGCTGCAGGCCCGCGATCCCTACGGTGCCGACCTCGCCACGGAGGGCACGCCCCGCCGCGGCGGCACCCTGACCCTCGGGATGGACCGGGAGGTCGTCAGCTTCGACCCCACGGTGCAGAACTCGAACATGGCCGCGCTGGCCGTGTACGACTCGCTGCTCAAGGTCGACCCGCAGGGCAAGGCCCAGCCGTATCTCGCGCAGTCGATGGACAGCGCCGACGGCGGACTGACCTGGCGCCTCGGGCTGCGGCCCGGCGTGCAGTTCACCGACGGCACCGCCCTCGACTCCGCCGCCGTGCTGGTCAACGTGCAGCGCCACATCGACAAGCTGTCCTCGCCTGCCCACGCCTTCGCCGCGAACATCGCGTCGATGCGGGCGGTGGACCCCCTCACCGTCGAGTTCACGCTGAAGGCCCCGCTCGGCGACTTCCCGGTGCTGTTCGCCCAGCCGATCACCTACGGCAGCCTCGGCATGATCATCTCGCCCGCGGCGCTGCAGCAGTACGGCGACGACATCGGGCGCCACCCGGTGGGCGCGGGCCCGTTCCGGTTCGTGGAGTGGATCCCCGACTCGCGGATCGTGCTCGCCCGCAACGAGAGCTACTGGCAGCAGGGCATGCCCTACCTCGACGGGCTCGAGTTCCGTCCGCTGCCCGACACCGAGACGCGCTACGCCTCGATCGAGAACGGTGACGTCGACCTCGTGTTCGGCGGGTACAACCAGGAACTCGTGCGGGCGAGCTCCAACCCCGGGTTGCGCGTGTACTACGGGCCCGGCAACGCCGGCGAGTACCTCTACTTCAACTTCAACAAGGCGCCGTTCAACGACCGCAGGATGCGCGAGGCGCTGATCAGCTCGCTGGATCTGAACGCACTGGCGGCGAGCCAGTACAGCGGCCGGCTCGTGCCGTCGACCAGCCTGTTCACCGAGGACAGCCCTTACCACACGGAGGCGGCGTCCCAGGCGTGGCCGAAGTTCGACCCGGAACGGGCGAAGCAGCTGATCGCCGAGTACAAGGCCTCGGGCGGCGACCCGACGTTCACCTTCAAGACGACCCAGGCGCGGGTGCCCTTCGGGGAGTTCATCCAGGCCCAGATGGCGGCCGTGGGCATCGACATGAAGGTGCAGTTCTACGACCTCGCGCAGTTCTCCTCCGCGGTGGTGCAGAGCAACGACTTCCAGCTCACCACCTGGGTCGGAGCCTTCGACGTGCCCTTCCCGGGCGCGACGCGGCTCCTGCACACCAGCGGCAACACCAACTACGGCGACTATTCCAACCCCCAGGTCGACGCCCTGCTCGACGAGGCCGCGCGAACCACCGACCAGGCGGTCCGGACCCACGCCTACCAGCAGGTCGAGCTGCTGGTGGGGCAGGACCTCTCGATGGCGTGGTTCAGCCGCAGTTACCTGTCCACGATCACCAAACCCGAGGTGAAGGGCATCGACCGCTACCCGTCACGGGACATGTTCTTCGCCACCACCTGGCTCGACCGCAACCCGAACTGAGCCCGCCACCGACTCGCGACCAGCACGCGCCCCCCGACAGGGCGCCCCACGAAAGGGGGCCAACGAGATGACCTACGTCATCGCCGAACCCTGCGTCGACCTGATGGACCGCAGCTGCGTCGACGTCTGCCCGGTCGACTGCATCTACACGGGTGACCGCAAGCTCTACATCAACCCCGCCGAGTGCATCGAGTGCGGCGCGTGCGAGCCGGAGTGCCCGGTGGACTCGATCGTGCTGGAGCAGGCGGCGTCCGGCACGGAGGCCACCCACATCTCCGACAACGCCGCGTTCTTCTACGACGTGCTCCCCGGCCGCGACGCCCCGCTCGGCGACCCGGGCGGCGCCTCGGTCATCGGACCGGTCGGGGTGGACACCCCGCTGGTGTCGGCACTCCCGGCGCGGGAGAGCTGAGCGCGCCGTGGCCGACATGACACTGACGTCGCAGGCCGGCCCGTCCCTGCCCGCCGGAGAGCCGGCTGCGCCGGGCACTCCGCCCCGCGCGGGCGGCAGCCGCCGCCCCGCCCTGCGCCGCATCCGCAAGCGGCTGGTGCATCTGCTGATCGTGCTGCTCGCCGTCACCTTCCTCTCGTTCGTGGTGGTCGACCTGCTCCCGGGCGACGCCGCGGTGGTCGTGGCGGGGGACAACGCGACCCCGGAGCAGGTGCAGCAGGTGCGGGAGGACCTGCAGCTCGACCGGCCGCTCCTGGTGCGCTACGTCGACTGGCTCGGCGGGGTGGTGACCGGCGACCTCGGCAGCTCGTTCCGCACCGGACAGCCGGTGGCCGAGGCGCTGGCCCAGCGGATACCGGTAACGTTCGAGATCACGATCATCGCGCAGCTTCTGGCGCTCCTGATCGCGATCCCGCTGGCGATCTACTCCGCCTACCGGCCGGGCCGGCTCGTGGACAGGGCATCGATGACGATCGGGTTCGGCGCCGCCGCGATGCCGACCTTCGTGTTCGGCATGGTGCTGATCGTGCTGTTCGCGGGCGGTGTCTCGAGCATCCTGCCGGCCACCGGCTACGTCGGGTTCTTCGAGGATCCGCTCGGCAACCTGAGATCGATCATCCTGCCGTGCCTGACGCTGATGATCGCCGAGGCGGCGGTCTACCGGCAACTGCTGCGCTCGGACATGATCTCGACGCTGCAGGAGGACTTCATCCTCATGGCCCGGTCCAAGGGTCTGAGTGCCCGCACGATCCTGCTCCGCCACGCGTTGCGGCCGTCGTCGTTCTCGCTGATCACGCTGTCCGGTGTGAACATCGGCCGCCTGCTGGGCGGCACCGTGATCGTCGAGACGCTGTTCGCCATCCCCGGGCTCGGCCAGCTGATCGTGCAGGCCGTGTTCAACCGCGACTACATGATCCTGCAGGGCGCGCTGCTGTTCGTCGCGGTCGCCTACGTCGTGATCAACATGCTGATCGACCTCCTGTACCTGGCCCTCGACCCGCGGGTGCGTAGAGATGCCTGAGACGACGACTCCGGGAATGACCCCCGACACGACCAGCGGCGACGCCGTCGCCACCCAGGTGCCGATCGCGACGATGGCGGCCAAGGGAAAGGGCAAGCGGATCCAGCGGGCCGGTCGCGCGCCGATCGGCTGGTACGTGGCGTGGGTGTGGCTGGGCGCGGTGGTTCTCTCCGCGGTGTTCGCTCCGCTGCTGCCGCTGTGGGACCCGGCGGTGCCCGACTACAACAACGTGTTCGGCGGGATCACACCCCAGCACTGGCTGGGCGGTGACACGCTGGGTCGCGACAACCTGTCCCGCGTCATCTACGGCGCGCGGGCGTCGCTGCTCGTCGGCATCTGCGCCGTCCTGCTCGGCGCGCTGGTGGGCGGCATCCTCGGGATGCTCGCCGGCTACTTCGGCGGCCGCACCGAGCGGGTGCTGGCGCTGGTCACCGACGTGGTGCTCGCGTTCCCCGGCCTGGTGTTCATCATCGCCCTGGTCGCCATCCTGGGCTCGAGCCTCGCCAACCTGATCATCGGCCTGGCGATCCTGTCGGTGCCCACGTTCATCCGGCTCAGCCGGGCCGCCACCCTGACCGTGGCGCAGCGGGAGTTCGTGCAGGCCGCGCGGGCGTACGGCTGCAAGCCGCTGCGGATCATCGCCCGGGAGATCGCACCCAACGTCGTACTCCCGGTGGCGGCGTACGGCTTCATCATGATCGGTGTCTTCATCGTGGTGGAGGGCTCGTTGAGCTTCCTCGGCCTCGGCATCCCGCCGCCCACGCCGAGCTGGGGCGGGATGATCGCCGGCGGCCGCACCGAGCTGCTCAACTTCCCGCACATCTCGCTGTTCCCTGCCGCGGTCATGTTCCTGACGGTGCTCTCGATCAACTACATCGGCGAGCGCACCCGCAAGCAGTTCGAGGTCAAGGAGAGCAACCTGTGACCGGCACGCGGAGCGAGACCCGGAACGGCCAGGGTGCCGCTGCGGCGGGCGATGTCCCGGACGGGGGCGACCTGCTCACGGCCGAGGACATCGTGGTGCGCTTCCACACCAAGAAGGGCGTGGTGCACGCCGTCGAGGGCGTGTCGCTGCGCCTGAAGGCGGGCGAGGTGCTCGCCGTGGTGGGGGAGAGCGGTTCGGGCAAGACCGTGTTCACCCGCCGTGCGATGGGCCTCATCAGCGGCGGGCGCGGCACCGAGGTGTCGGGCACCGTCACCTACGACGGCACCAGGATCAGCGAGCTGTCGGGCAAGCAGCTCTCGGCGTTCTGGGGCTCGGAGATCGCGCTGATCCTCCAGGACCCGATGACCTCGCTGAACCCCGTGAAGCGGATCGGCGCGCAGCTCACCGAGACGATCCTGCTGCACGACCGCGTCACGAAGAAGGAAGCGCTGGACCGGGCCGTCGAGCTGCTGCGCTCGGTGGGGCTGTCCGAGCCCGAGCGACGGGTGCGCCAGTACCCGCACGAGCTCTCCGGGGGGATGCGCCAGCGCGTGACGATCGCGATCGCGCTGTCCTGCAACCCGCGGCTCCTGCTCGCCGACGAGCCCACCACCGCGCTCGACGTCACCGTGCAGGCCCAGATCCTGGACCTGCTCGCCGACCTGCAGGCGCGCAGGCGGATGGCGATGCTGCTGGTCACGCACGACCTGCGGGTGGTGCGCAGCCGGTCGGACCGGATCGCCGTGATGTACGCGGGCCGCATCGTCGAGACGGCGCCCACCCCGGAGCTCTTCGCCGAGCCGAAGATGCCCTACACCGAGGCACTCATGAACGCGGTGCCGCCGGTCGCCGGGCCGAACCACGTCCGGCTCCAGGTGATCCCCGGCCGGCCGCCGGACCTCATCAACCCGCCCGCGGGCTGCAAGTTCAGCCCGCGCTGCCCCTACGCGCAGGACAGGTGTCTCACCGAAGAGCCGCCCCTGCGCGACGCCGGCTCGCCCGACCACCAGTACCGCTGCTGGTTCCCGGTGGGCAGCCCGGCCTGGGCCGAGGCCAAGGCCCGCAACATCGAGCGTGGGACGAGTGCCGCCGGCACACCCGTGACCGAGGAGATGGTGTTGACATGAGCCAGCAACGGAGCTGCTCATCCGGCCCGCCGGGAACGGCGGGACAGGGGGTCCGCCGAGGAGGCTCGCGCGCCGTGGGCGCGCTTGCCGTGCTGCTGGGCGCGGCGCTGCTCGCCGCGTGCGGGAGCAACGTCGCGCCGGCAGCGGCGCCGGGGGCCGGCGACGGGATCACGGCCACCAACCCCGTCGGGGGCGACCTGGCGGCGGAGGGCACGCCCAAGACCGGCGGCGTGCTGGTGATGGGCACCGACCGCGAGGCCGTCGGGTTCGACCCGACCGTGCAGAACACCAACCAGGCGGCCATCGCCGTCTACGACTCGTTGATGAAGCTCGGCGACGACGGCGTCGTCGAGCCCTACATGGCCGAGTCGATGGAGAGCGCGGACCAGGGCCGTACCTGGCGGCTGGTCCTGCGCGACGGCGTCCGGTTCAGCGACGGTACGCCGCTCGACGCGGATGCCGTGATCCTCAATGTGCAGCGGCACATCGACAAGGCCTCCTCGCCCGGCCACAAGTTCACCGAGCCGATCGTGTCGATGCGGGCGGTGGACGCGAGGACCGTGGAGTTCTCGCTGAACGGACCGTTCGGGCAGTTCCCGGTGACCTTCGCCGGCAGCTTCACCGGCGGCAGCCTCGGCACGATCGTCTCGCCGGCCGCGCTGGCCCAGCAGGGAGAGCAGATCGCGCGCAACCCGGTGGGTGCGGGACCGTTCAAGATGGTCAACTGGACGCGCGACTCCCGGATGGTGCTGGAGCGCAACCCGGACTACTGGCAGAAGGACAAGGGCCTGCCCTACCTGGACGGGCTCGAGTTCCGGCCGCTGCCCGACACCGAGTCGCGCTACGCCTCGATCGAGAACGGCGACGTCGACCAGATCTTCGGCGGCTACCACACGGAGCTGATCCGGGCGCTCGACAACCCCAACCTGCGGGTCTACTACGGCCCGGGCAACGGGGCGGAGTACATCTACTTCAACGTCGAGAAGGCCCCGTTCGACGACCACAGGATGCGCGAGGCGCTGATCCGCGGCATCGACCTCAACGCACTCGCCGCCACGCAGTTCCGGTCGCGGATGACCAGGGCCAACGGGTACTTCGGGTCGGACAGCCCGTACACCACGCCGGAGGCCGAGGCAGCGTGGCCGGCCTACGACGCGGAACGGGCCAAGCAACTCGTTCAGGAGTACGTCGCGGGAGGTGGCAGCGCCACCGTCCAGTACAAGACCACCAACGCGCCCAACCGGGTCGCGTTCGCGGAGTTCCTGCAGGCCCAGATGGCGGCGGTCGGTATCACGCTGCAACCGCAGTTCTTCGACCTCGCCCAGTACTCCTCGAGCGTGGTGCAGAGCCAGGACTTCCAGATCGCCGGCTGGGTGGGTGGCCCGGTCGACGCTGCGTACCCGGCCGCCACGAACCTCTTCCACACCGGCGGCAACGCCAACTACGGCGGCTACTCCAACCCGCAGATGGACTCGCTGCTCGACCAGGCCACCGCCTCGTCGGACCCGACGGAGCGCACGCGCCTCTACCAGCAGGTTCAGCTGCTCGCCAACCAGGACCTGCCCGTGGCCCTCTACAGCCGCGGCTACCTGTCCACGATCACGAAGCCGGAGGTCAAGGGCGTGGTTCGCTACCTGACACGCGACCAGTTCTTCGCGACGACATGGCTCGACCGGTGACGGCGCCGCACATGGAGGCGTCCGCACCGGTGGTGGACGACGCGGCCGAGTCCGACGTCGTGCTGCGGCTGGACAACCTCGTCGTCGAGTTCCCGGCAGGCGGGGGCCGCACCGTGCACGCGGTCTCCGGGATCAGCCTCGACGTCCGCCGGGGCGAGACCCTCGGGCTGGTGGGGGAGTCCGGCTGTGGCAAGTCGACCACCGGGCGGGCGATCATGCAGCTGCCCCGCCCCACCGGCGGGTCGGTGCTGTTCGAGGGCCGCGATCTCGCCACCATGTCGGCCGACGAGCTGCGCCAGCTGCGTCCGAAGCTGCAGATGATCTTCCAGGACCCGATCTCGTCGCTGAACCCGCGGCGGCGCATCCCCGACATCGTCGGCGACCCGCTGGTGGTGTGGGGCCGCGGCAAGGACCGGGCCAAGGTCGTCCCCGAGGTGCTCGAGGCCGTGGGGCTCGACCCGGAGCAGGTGGCCGACCGCAGGCCGCACCAGTTCTCCGGAGGCCAGTGCCAGCGGGTGTCGATCGCCAGGGCACTGGTGCTCGAACCGGAGGTGCTCATCTGCGACGAGCCGGTGTCGGCGCTCGACGTGTCGGTGCAGGCGCAGATCCTCAACCTGCTCGAGGACATGAAGCGCCGCTACGGGCTGACGCTGGTGTTCATCGCCCACGACCTGGGCGTGGTGCGCAACATCAGCGACCGGGTCGCGGTGATGTACCTCGGCAAGATCTGCGAGGTGGGCGAGACGGAGGCCCTCTTCGACAACCCCGTGCACCCGTACACGCGGCTGCTGGTCTCGTCGATCCCCTCGATGGAACGCGCCGGCATCCCCACCGAGGTGGGCACCGGCGAGATGCCCTCGCCGGTCAACCCGCCGAGCGGCTGCCGGTTCCGTACCCGCTGCCCGCTGGCCACCGAGAAGTGCGCGGCCGAGGAGCCGTTGATGCGGGAGGTCGCACCGAAGCGCTTCGTCGCGTGCCACCACCCGATGATCGACGGCGCCCTTTCCGACGGCGGGGCGGTCACGGCGGGGACGGAGGGGGCCTGATGCCGATCGACCCCTCCGCCGTCGGGCGCGAAGGCGCGCCCCGCACGCGTTCCTGGAGCTCCACCGATGCCCTGCTCTACGCCGTGGGTGTCGGTGCGGGTCTCGGGGAGCCGACGAGTGAGCTGGCCTTCACCACGGAGAACTCCGACGGGGCGCCCCAGCAGGTGCTGCCGACGTTCGCGGTGCTGCTCTCGCAGGCCCCGCCACCGTCGTTCGGGACGTTCGACCCGGCCAAGCTGGTGCACGCCGAGCAGGCCATCACCCTGCACCGGCCGGTGCCGGTGGAGGGCACGGTCACGGCGACGGCCCGGGTGGTCGGGGTGCACGACAAGGGCTCGGGCGCGCTCGTCGTCACCGAGTCCGAGGCCGTGCTCGCCGACGGGTCTCCGCTGGCCACCAACCGCACCGCCCTGTTCATCCGGGGCGAGGGCGGTTTCGGCGGCGACCGCGGGCCCCGCGACGACTGGGCGGCCCCCGACCGGGCACCGGACCGCACCGTCCGTTACGAGACCCGGCCCGAGCAGGCGCTGCTCTACCGGCTCTCCGGCGACCGCAACCCGCTGCACTCCGACCCGGTCTTCGCGGCCAGGGCCGGTTTCGGGAAGCCGATCCTGCACGGGCTGTGCACCTACGGCGTCGCCGGGCGGGCGCTGATCCACGAGATCGCCGGTGGTGACCCCGTCCGGCTCACCGGGATGTACGGGCGGTTCAGCGCCGTGGTCGTGCCGGGCCAGGCGCTCACCGTCGAGATCTGGGCGGGCGACGGGGACCCGGAGGTGCTGTTCCGCACCCGTACCGACGACGGGACGGTGGTCATCGACCGTGGCCGGGCCACTGTCGACCCCGCCTGACCTCGACCACCCCACCACTAGCAGAGGAGAGACAGGACTGTGACGGGAGATCTGGTGCTGGCGGGACGGGTGGTGGTCGTGACCGGCTCGGGCCGGGGCCTCGGCCGCGCCTACGCTCTGGCGGTCGCGGCCGCGGGCGCCGCGGTTGTGGTGAACGACGTCGACGCCGACGCGGCTGACGCGGTTGTCGGGGAGATCATCGCTGCCGGCGGACGGGCCGTGCCGGTCGTCGCGCCGGTGGGCCCGACAGCCACGGCGGATGCGCTGGTCGCCGCGGCGGTGGAGCACTACGGGCAGCTTGACGCCGTGGTCACCAACGCCGGGCTGCTGCGGGACCGGTCGGTCGGCAAGATGACCGACGAGGACTTCGACCTCGTGCTCGAGACGCACCTGCGTGGCACGTTCACCTGCGCGCGTGCCGCGCTGGCCCGGTTCCGTGAGCAGGGCGGGGGCGGCAGGCTCGTGCTCATCGGTTCGCCTGCCGGCCAGCGGGCCAGCTTCGGGCAGACCAACTACTCGGCGGCCAAGGCCGGCATCGTCGGGATGGCGCGGACGCTGGCCGTCGAGGCGGCCCGCCACGACGTCACCGTGAACGCTTTGATTCCGGTGGCGCTCACGCGCATGGTCGCCACGATCCCCGCGTTCGCCGACGCCGTGGCCGCTGTCGAGGCGGGGGAGCCGGTGCCGGCGCGGCTGCGCGCGGCGGGCGTGGGCACGGCCGACGATGTGGCACCGCTGGTGGTCTACCTGCTCTCCGACGCGGCTGCGGGGGTCACCGGGCAGGCGCTGGGCGTCGGCGGTGACCGGATCAGCGTGTGGACCCACCCGGCCGTCGCGGCCGAGGCGTCCCGCGAGGGCGGCTGGACGCCCGAGGCGATCGCCGAGGTGTTCCCTGAGCGGCTCGCACCGCACCTGCAGCCCTACGCACCGGACGTCCCGGCGGAGGCCCGATGATGACCGAGCAGCCGAGGCTCCGGCCCACCGACCTGGTCGCCATCGACGTGCACACCCACGTGCACTTCTCCACCCGCGCCACCCAGAGCGAGGCGGGGAGCGCGCGGATGGCGGAGATGAAGCAGCACTTCAGGTCCGACGTGCTCGGGATGGATCTGCACGGTCTCGCCGAGTTCTACCGCGAGCGGCGGATGGCGGCGGTGGCGTTCACGATCGACTCGCTCGGGGACGTCGACGAGCACGCCCCCACCAACGAGGAGGTCGGTGAGCTCGCGGCCGAGCACCCGGACGTGATCATCCCGTTCGCGAGCGTGCACCCGCTGCGCGGCAAGGCGGGAGCGCGGATCGCCAGGAGGCTGATCGAGCAGTACGGCTTCCGCGGGTTCAAGTTCCACCCGAGCGTGCAGGAGTTCTACCCCAACGACCCGGTGGCGTTCCCGATCTACGAGGTGCTGGCCGAGCACGGGCTGCCCGCTCTCTTCCACACCGGGCAGAACGGCGTCGGGTCCGGCACCAAGGGAGGGGGTGGCGTCCGGCTGAAGTACTCCAACCCGATCTACCTCGACGACGTCGCCGTCGACTTCCCGGACATGCCGATCATCATGGCGCACCCGTCGTTCCCCTGGCAGGACGAGGCGCTGGCCATCGCGGTGCACAAGGCGCAGGTGTACATCGATCTCTCGGGCTGGTCACCGAAGTACTTCCCGCCCCAGCTCGTGCAGTACGCCAACACGCTGCTGAAGAAGAAGGTGCTGTTCGGCACCGACTTCCCGCTCTTCACCCCGGAGCGGTGGATCGCCGACCTGGAGAAGACCGAGATCCGCGACAGCGTCAAGCCCGACCTGATGCTGCACAACGCGGCCCGGCTCTTCGGGCTGGAGGTCGGGGGCGCGCCGGACCGGTCGCAGCCGGGGTCGCGATGACCGGGACCGCTGTCACCGGGCCGGGCGGCCTCGCCGACAACTTCGCGTCGCACTTCGAGCACATCGCCGACCTCGCACCGGCCCGGGTCGCCATCGCCGCAGGTGAACGGGAGCTCACCTGGGCGCAGTTCGACGAGCAGGCCGACCGGCTGGCCGGGTACCTCGCCGCGCAGGGCATCCGGGCGGGCGACCGGTTCGGTATCGACGCCCGCAACTCGCCGGAGTACCTGGTCACGCTGCACGCCCTGTTCAAGCTGATGGCGACTCCCATCAACATCAACTACCGGTACCGGGCCGAGGAGGTCCGGCACCTGCTGGAGAGCTCGGGCGCCCGCGGCGCCGTCGTCGACGCGGACCTGGCGGGTGTGGTCGCCGAGGCCGCGGAGCCCGTGGCCGGCTGCGACCTCCTCGTGACGATCGGGCCGAACGGCAGTGGCTTCGGCAGCGAGGTCACCACCGCAGAACGCCTGCCGCGCAGGCCTCGCGGCGACACGGAATGGCTGCTGTTCACCGGCGGCACGACCGGTTACCCCAAGGCGGTGGTCGGCCGGCAGGCGGAGCGGGTGCGCGCGGTGCGGGCGGGTGGGCTGTCGGCGCTCGGCATCGATCCCGCCGACGGTGTGGAGGCGCTGCACCAGGCGCTCGACATCGACCCGTACAGCGAGCGGGGCCGGGTGGAGCTACCCGCCCCGCCGCTGATGCACGGCACCGGTCTGTACGGCGCGCTCGGAGCCATGTCGGTCGGTGCGCCGGTGGTGCTGCTGCCGGGCCGCAGCACCACGGGGGAGGACCTGCTGGCGGCGATCTCGCGGCACCGCGTCTCCGACATGCACATCGTCGGCGATGCGTTCGCGCTGCGGATGCTCGACGCACTCGACGAGGCGCGCGCGGAGGGGCGCCCGTCGGGCATCGAGACGCTGCGCCGGATCCGCAGCGTCGGTGCCGTCTGGAGCCCGGCGGTCAAGCGCAGGCTGCTCGCCCACGGCGACCTCACGCTGCTCGACACCATCGCGGCGTCCGAGGGCGGGGTGTACGCGCACTCCTCGGTCACCCGCAGCACGGTCGACGACCAGGACGGCACGTTCGTGCTGGCAGCAGGCGCGCGGCTGCTCGACGAGGACGGGCGCGACGTCCCGGCCGGGTCCGGCCAGGTGGGCATGCTCGCCGCCCCGGTGGTGGCCGAGGCCGGCTACGCAGGAGCCCCGCAGCAGACCGACGCCGCCTTCCGTGACATCGACGGGGTCCGGTACTCGGTGCCGGGGGACATGGCCGTGCTCGAGGCGAACGGCAGGCTGCGGCTGCTCGGCCGGGGCAGCTCCGTGATCAACACCGGCGGGGAGAAGGTGTACGCCGACGAGGTGGAGCTTGCGCTGCACGCCCACCCCGCCGTGCGTGACGTGGTCGTGCTCGGCGTACCGGACCCGCGCTGGGGCAGTGCCGTCGCCGCGGTCGTGTCGATGGAGCGCGGGGCCCACGCCGACGCAGGCGAGCTCGCGGCGTTCGTCGGTGCGCGACTGGCCTCCTACAAGAAGCCCCGCCACGTCGTCGTCGTGCCGGAGGTGCAACGGCTCAACACCGGGAAGTCCGACCTGCGCTGGGCACGCTCGCAGTTCGAGCGGCAGCAGAACGAGGAGCGGGACGCCACGGCGCCGACCACCCGATGACGCCGCTGCGCGTGCGCGGAACGGCGAGGAGCGGGTGGTGGGTGGTGGTGGGCGGCTCGGTGCTGCTCACCCTGCAGAACGGGCTGATCATGAGCGCGTTCGGCGCCTACCTGGTGGCGATCACCGCCGACACCGGCTGGTCGCCGGGCGTGGTCGCCGTGGGCTACGCGATCGTCCAGTTGGGCAACGGGTTCCTGTCCCCGCTCACGGGGTGGTGCTGCGACCGGTTCGGCACGCGCGCGGTGTCCCGGCTCGGGACGGTCGGCACCGCGGCCGGGTTCGCGCTGGCCAGCACGGTGGGGAGCGCGTCGCACTTCATCGGTGCCGTCGTGGTCATCGCCCTCGGCTGCTCCGCCGCCGGGATCACGCCGCTGACGGTCGCGGTGGTGCAGACGGTCACCGAGCGCCGCACGCTCGCGCTGGGTCTGTTGCCCACCGGCGTCGCGCTCGGCGGCCTGGCCGTCCCGCTCGTGACGTGGGCGCTCGACGGCGTCGGCTGGCGTGCCACGTTCCTGGGCGTGGCCGTGGTGATCCTCGTGGTGGGCGTGGCGGCAGGCACCGTCCTGCCCACCGACCGGGTGTCGCGACCCGTCGTCGCCCCGGCGACCGCTGAACCGGCGATGCTCGCCGCCGCGGTGGCCGCCGCACCGGCCGGAGACCGCGGCCGCGACCACGGCCGCGATCGGGACCACGACCACGACCTCGGCAGCGCGTTGCGCACCAGCGCGTTCTGGCTCCTCGTGGTGGG
The DNA here is from genome assembly GCF_059359135.1 of Pseudonocardia sp. OZ21. NCBI lineage: Bacteria > Bacillati > Actinomycetota > Actinomycetes > Pseudonocardiales > Pseudonocardiaceae > Pseudonocardia > Pseudonocardia sp. OZ21. The sequence goes on along the minus strand of NZ_JCADBN010000001.1, from coordinate 365,851 downwards.
GCACGGCTCGGCCCTCGTGGCGGTGAGCGCCGTCAACCTGCACCTGGTGCCGCTGATGACCCACCATCACGGCATCCCGCTGGCGACCGCGGGCCTCACGGTGGCGGTGATGTCGACCGCGCAACTGCTCGGCCAGGTGGTCACCGGCCTCATCGGCGACCGCGTCGACCAGCGCCGGCTCGCGGCGCTCTGCATGATCGTGCAGACCGGGGTGCTGGTGGCGCTCGCACTGGTGTCGGGCGTCGGGCTCGTCGTGGCCGCGGCGATCGTGCACGGCATCGCGTGGGGGCTGCGTGGTCCCGTGATGACGTCGCTGCGCACGGACTACTTCGGGATCGGCTCCTTCGGCACGATCATGGGCTGGTCGATGGGCTTCGTCTCCATCGGTCTGGTGGTGGGGCCGCTGCTCGTCACCGCGCTCGCCGACGGTGCGGGTGGGTACCCGGGGGCGTTCGTCGCGCTCGCGGTGGTGACCGCACTCGGGTCGGTGGCGTTCTTCGTGCTCCGCAGGCCGCGGCGCCGCATGGCCGTTGCGGTCACCGGCCGGGACGTGCCGTGCTCCACCACGTCCTGATCTCGGCGGCGACCTCCGGTGCCCGTTCGATCTGGAGCCAGTGGCCGGCCCCGGTCATGACCACCGCGCGGGATGCCGGGTGCCGGAACGTCGACTCCTCGTAGGCGGCCGCCTCGGCGTTCCGCTGGATCACGAGCACCGGGCACTCCCGGCGGGCGAGGTAGCCGTCCGTGCCGGGGCGGAAGGCGATGTCGCGGTCGTCCCACATGCCGAGGAACATGTCGTGGAGGGTGGCGGCCGACAGCGTCTCGACCCTGCGGAACACGAGCGTGGTCAGCCAGTCGGGGGAGGTGTCGGAGAACCACGTTGCGCCGAGGTACGAGCGGATCGCCGCCACGGGCTCCTCGGTCAGCAGCCGCGCCTTCATCGCCTCGATCACGGGGCGGCGCGCCGCGTCCGCCGCGTAGGGGGCGTCCAGGGCGACCATGCCGAGTGTGAGCTCCGGGTGCTCCACGGCCATCGTGGAGGCGATGGCTCCGCCCAGCGAATGCCCGACGACCAGCACGGGTCCAGCGGCCACCCGCGTGATGAGTGCAGCCAGGTCGGCGCGCTGCCGGGCCATGTCGTAACTGCGCGCGGGAGCGGAGCGGCCGGCGCCCCGCTGGTCGTAGGCGATGACGCGGAAGTCCTCCGTGAGCGCCGGGATCAGCCAGGACCAGTCCACCGAGTCGGCGGTCCAGCCGTGCACGAGGACGACCGGGGGTCCCGTGCCGGGGCCCGTGTCGGTGTAGAAGATGTTGCTGTCCTCGGTACGGAGATAGGGCACGCCGCCATTATCGACAATGTGCGGCAACCGAGGACCGGATGATTCCCTTTCGTCTTCGTGGTGTCGATCAGGACGATTGTTCCGGTCAGCCCGGTGCGCCATCCAGGTCGCGGCCCGGCACCGACTGCCCGGCGCTCTCGCGGCTACCGGCCCGCGTGCGCATCGGGTCGGGTGCGCTGTCCTCCGGGAAACGGCGGAGGAACTCGTGTTCGAGTGCGAGCATCCGCTCCGTGTGCGCCTCCAGCGCCGCCTCGCTGCCACCCAGGAGCGTGTCGTGCCGGGTCTCGTGCAGGTGCGCCACCTCGCGGCGGAGGTCGTCGTCGTCGAGCTCCTGGGGGGCGATTCCGTGCGTCCGGTCCGTCATGTCGGAGGAGTGCCCGCCCTGCGCGTCCACCATTCACCCCGGGGCCACCGGACCGGGTGACGGCCGGTCCCCGCCGTCGTCCAGAATGGCCGCTCCACGATCAAGGGGCGGGTCTGCTGTGGACCGACGCGAACGAGTAGAACGACCACCGGCCGCGCGGCCCGCCGCGCCCATGCGGGTGCCGATGTCTCCCGAGTGGGCCGTCGACACGCCGGGCGCGGAAGGGACGGCGCGGGCGCCGGAGGCTCCTGCCGCGCTCGCCGTCGCTCTCGTCGAGCCGGTGCTGAACGCACTTCCCACGGTGGCCGCCCGGATCCCCGCGGCGCCCGTCGCCGCGCTCGGCAGGCTCGTGGCGCCCTCGGGACCGGTGGACCGACTGCGGCCCGCGCCCCCGCGCGGGTCGAGCGTCGACCAGTTGCTCGCCGAGCGGCTCCTCGGTGCGCTCGAGCTCACGATCCCCGACGTCCGGATCGTCGTCCCGGAGGTGCTCACCAGGCACGTCCGGGCGCGGATGCCGCAGGCCCCCGGCGCGGTGGCCAGTCTCTCGGCGAGCGGGGAGAGCGAGACCAGGTCCGCCGTCGCCCTCCTCGACCAGGTGGCGCCGGGACTGCGCGAGCTGGTCACCGGTCTCGTCGCCGCCCTCGCCGAGCACGAGCGGATCTCGCCGTTGCTGGAGGCCGCCCCCGGCGCCGAGCACGAGGTCGCCGCCGCACACGGCGGTGTGCACCTCGCCCTCGCCGTCGTCACGGCCCTCGCGGTGCTGCGGGCGGCCCGGCCCCCGATCGTCGGGTCGGAGCCGCCGGTGGTGGTCGGGGTGGCGCTCGACGCGGCCACCCGGGTGCTGCGGCAGCGCCCGATACCCGATGCGTACGCCGTGGCGCTGCGCGAGCGGCTGCGCGCCGAGTACGTCCTGCCGCGGTTCTCCGCAGGCGACGTGCCGGTGCAGGAGCACCGCTTCGCGCTGGTCGAGGGAGACTTCCCGGCCGTCCCGGCGGAGCCGACCAACGGGCTGGCCCAGGTGGTGCCCGGCGGCATCGTCGTCCGGACCGGGGTGCCGAGCGCCGCGGTGCCGGTGTGGCTGCGGGTGCTGGGCGAGGAGCCCGACGTGGTCGACCTTGACGCGTGGCAGGAAGTGGTCGACGTCAGCTACACCGCCGTCGCCGGGGCGGCGTCGGTGCTGGGCCCGGCCGGCCCGGCGCCCGCGCACCTGCAGGGACAGACCCCGCCCTGGCCGGGATCGATCAGGGCGCGGGTCTCGGCGCGGGGCCGCGACGAGCACGACGACGGCCGGGAGGGCGGCGAGCGCTACGAGATCGTGCTCTGGCCCGCGCCGTACGCCGACGAGGTGGTGCACAAGGCGACCGACCGGCTCGGCCACCGGCTGCGGGGCGAGCCGGAGCCACCGGTCGCCCCCCGCCCGGAGGCGGCCTACCGCTGGGTTCGCGACACCGTTCTCGGCATGGCGGCCACGGTCACGGTCGTCACCGGTTCCGGGCCCGAGCGGGTGCTGGGGGCGTTCGGGGCCGACCCCACGGAGCCCGTCGCCCTCACCGAGCTGTTCGAGCAGACCGGGATCGACCCGTGGGTCGCCGTGCTGCCGGTCGGCGACGCGGTACTGGCGGTCGAGTACAACGGCTGGCAGGGGGCACAGATGCCGGTGCTGCGGCTCGCATCCGCGCGGGGGCGGGCCGCCAGCATGTACTGGAACGTCGACGCGATGACGAACCTGTCGTTCGCCCGCGCCGGGGTGATGCTGGCCTCGTTCGAGCCGCCCCCGCCCGACGCACCCGGCGATGCGGAGGTGATCGCCGTGCTCGAGGGGCTCGAGCTCGAGGACTACCACGAGCGGGTGGAGAAGTGCCTCGTCGCCGTCGAGCGGTTCACCGGCCGTGGCCTGCGCGCCGAGGACCTGGAGCGCATCGAGACGGCAGGCGTCGCCTACCGCATCCTGCCCCGGCTCCCGGAGCACCACCCGGAGGAGCGCCGGCCCGACGGCACCCGGCGCTGGAGCGAGCCCGCCCCACTCGGTCCGGCCACCGAATCGTTACTGGCGCTCCCCGACCCCGCCCTGCGCGAGCTGGCCTGGTGGGCGGCCGCGCAGGCGGTGGAACACAGCGGGCTCGGCTCCCACCCCGCGGTCGCCGCGAGCCTGGCCACCCGCACCCTCACGTCCGACGCCGACGTGCTCGCCCGGACGTCCGGACTCGAGGGCCGCGGCGCGCACCGCCACGTCTGGATGGCGCTGCACCAGGCGATGAACCCCGACGCGCTCTCCGCCGCGATCCGCGCACTCGACGCCGCGCGCTACGCGTTCGGCCCGGACGCCGCCGCGTTCCTCGACCAGGCGAGGGGGCGTGCGCTCGGGCAGTGACCGGCCCGACCGGGCGCGCGGCCCGACTTTCGCGATCTCGGCCATCCCGGGCAGGATCAGCAGGATGATCGTCCGACTCACCGCAGAGGGTGCCGTCGTGCAGGACGCCGACGACCTCGGCCGCCTGCACCTGCAGACCGACCTCGACGCCGAGGGTGCCCGGACCGCGCTGACGACCACCGGAACCGGTGAGCTGATCGACGCCGACACCGCCTGGCTGGACCTCGGCGTCCTGCGCTCCCGGGCACAGCTGCTCGCGACCGCCCCCGACTGGGACGAGCGCTGGGCGGCCATGACGGCGTACGCGGAGCGGAAGGGCTGGCTGTCGCCCGACGCCCGGTCCGTACAGGTGCACATCGAGCGGTGAGCCGGGGGAGCGCCGCCTATGCCGTCGGCGCGCCCGCGCTCGCGACGATCCTGGCCTCCAGCGCGCCGTCCACGACCCGGGCCTCGAACAGCGGAACGGCGGCGGTGGCGGGGCCGTGCACGACGCAGCCGTCGTCGAGCCGGAACTCGCTCCCGTGCCACGGGCAGACCACCCGGGCGTCGCCGTCGGTGCCCACCACCTCACCTCCCGAGAGCGGGCCCGCCAGGTGCGGGCACTGGTCGGCCAGCACGACGACCTGCTGCCCGCGCCGCAGCACGAAGAGCGGCACCTCGCCGGTCGTCCGCCGCACCGGCTGTCCCTCGGGCAGGTCGGCGAGCAGCCCCAGCGGCTGCCAGCCCTTCGGAGCGAGGTCGCGCACCCGGTCGCTGTGGTTGGCCCCGAGTGACTGGTGGTAGGAGAGGTGGCCGCCCAGGGTGGCGCCCACGCTGCTCACCGCGGCTCCGGCGAGCGACAGCAGCCGCCCGCTCCGGCCCCGGGCGCGCTGGCGCAGGGCCCCCGCGTAACAGGTGATCGCCACGGCGTTCGTGGCCGCATGCACGAGACCGACCCGCTGCTGGTCGGGGTGCGCCGACGACCAGTCGGCCCAGCCCGCCGCGACGGTCGGCGGCGTGAGGAGGAGCCCGGTGGCGATGAGCCCGGTGGAGTAGCGCCGCTGCCCGCCGACCAGGTCGATCAACGACGCCGAGACGAACGACCCCAGCGTGACGTGCACCAGCGCCGAGTGCAGGGGATGGCCGAGCCACACCCCGTGCAGCGCGTCCTTCACACGGCGGTCGGAGAGCAGGCGCTCCACCCGGGTGCGGATCGCCGCAGCCGGGCCGTCCAGCACCTGGGCGCGTTCGAGACGTTCGATCTGGTCGAAGGGCCGCATGACCGGCGGATTGACCGTTCGGCGGCCCGGCAAACCCGGAGATCGGCAGACCGCCCGGGTGGTGGACCCCGATCGGGCGGCCCCGCGTGGTCGCATCGGGGGTGCCCGGGTCACCGGCCGGGGTGCGTGAACCGCACCGTCCACCTCTCGAACCGGCCGGGCTCCGCCCCGCTCGGGGCGCGGACGATCCCGTCCGGCCCCGGGGCGGGTGAACCCGGTGGTGCCTGCATCAGGCGGTGCAGCCGGACCAGAGCGTGCCGGTAGAACTGCAGTTGCGTATGGCGCCCGAAGAGCTGGAACCCCAGCCTGAGCAGCGGGTTCGGGATGGGTGCGCGCCGGGAGTAGGCGATGATCCGGAACTCGACGCGGCCCGTCCCCAGTTCCTTGGCCACCTCGTAGGTGAGCCGGCCCTGCTCCAGGTGGCCCTGCAGCGTGCGGTAGGACCAGCCGATCACCCGCTCCGGCCCGTTCGCCCCGGCGCGGATCTCGTTGTGCTCGTCGGTGATGCGCACCCCGATCAGGAAGCGCAGGACGAGGAACCGGCCCTCCAGCAGCATGTCGCGGCCAACGAGGTCGCCGGGGAGGTGGTAGGCCGCGCGCAGGATGCGGGGGTCGCTGAACTCGTAGCTGTTGACCAGGGCGCCCGCCGTCTCGACCACTCCGCCGGGCTCCGGTTCCCCCGGTCCCTCCTGGCCGAGCAGCAGCACGCGCCGGTCCTGGTGCCAGCCGTCGACGACGACCGGGGGAGCCTGACCCTCGTCGTAGTTGACCGGACGGTGGCGGAGGTCGCACACCGCGGTAGCGACGTCCCGCACCGCTCTCAGCGCCGGTTGCCTTCGCGGTGCGCGGCGTCCCCGATCAGCCAGAACATCGGCGGCCACAGCCCGACGAACAGCGCCCGGCGCTCGGCGTTCCCCCGCTCCTCCTGGTCGACGGTCTTGGCGCGCAACCACAGCGCGATGCAGAGCCCGATCGAGCCGAGCGAGGCGCCGTACAGCGGCAGCACCGCGTGGCGTAGGAGAGGACCGGTGGCGATCACGAAAACCGGGTACCCCGGTTCTCGTGCTCCTACTCCGGCGATCCCGCTCCACGCCCGGCAGCCTCGCCCGCCGGATCGCGATCGTGCTCCGCTGGCCACTCGGGCTGGTGCTGGTGTCCTGGCGCTACATGTGGCGCACCACCCCGGTCTACCGGTCGGAGGCCGACGGCGACGCGTCGGACCTCCCACCCGCCATCCCGTCCGACCTGCTCGACGACGACGTGCAGCCCGTCGAGGACGGCGTGGGGCCACTGTTCCACCGGCACTACTCGGTGCGTGTCGAGGGGACGCAGCAGGAGCCCGCGGAGGTGATCGCTGCCTTTGCCGGCGAGCCGAACTCCGGTGCCCCGTCGGAGGTCGCGGTGTTCGTGAAGAGCCGGGGGGAGCCGGGCTCCCTGAGCGTCGGCGACGAGTTCCTCATCCGGATGCCGGGACCGTGGGACGGCCCGGTGCGCGTGATCGACCGGACGGACACGTCGTTCCGGCTGGCCACCCTGCGCGGGCACCTGGAGGCGGGGCAGATCGAGTTCAGCTGCCGCCACGACGGCGACCGGCTGTTCATCGGCATCGAGGCGTGGGCCCGGTCGGGGGACCGGCTGTCGAACCTGCTCTACAGCGGGGTGGGCGTGGCCAAGGAGATCCAGCTGAACCTGTGGGTCGAGACCTGCCTGCGGCTCGCCGCCGGCACCGGCGGGCGGGCCCGCGGGGGCGTGGAGGCCCACACCCGGCGGCTGCCGGAGCCGTTCCCGCGTCCCGAGGAGTGACCGGTCGGCGTCAGCGCGCCGCCTTGTCCTCCAACCAGCCGGCGATCGAGCCTGCGATCTCCCGGCTGTTGTCCTCGAGCATGAGCATGTGGCCGTTGCCGGTGATCCCGGCGTCGGCGAGGAAGCGGTACTCGACGTCGGCGCCGAGCCCGGCGAGCCACGAGGCCGTGGCGCCGTCCTCGTCCCGGGAGTGCTCCAGGTCCGCGCTTCCGGTGACCACCAGTGCGGGCAGCCCGGCGAAGTTGTCCGGCTGCTCCACCCGGACCGCGCTGCCGTTCAGGTTGTAGCGCTCCAGCACCAGCGGCGCCGGCAGGGCCAGGAGCCCGGCCCGGAAGACGTCCACGGCGTGGCGGGGGAACCGGGTCGTGTCCCGGCCGATCAGCTTGTCCTCGACGAACTGCTCCGTGGCGACGAACGCACCCGTCTTCGGGAACCTCCACCGGGTCCCCGGCCCGAGTACCTCGATCTCAGTGTCGGTCTCGGACACCACGGTGGGACGGGCCTGGATGTTGCCCGGTGGCCCCGGAGCGACCGCCACCAGCGCCTCGATCAGGTGCCCGTGGGTCTCCACGAGCCGGAGCCCGTAGGGGCCCGCCATCGAGTGGACGAGCAGGACGACCGGCCTGCCCAGACGCTCCAGGAGGGCGCCCAGCGCCGCGCACACCAACTCGCCGGACAGCGCGTGCTCGGCCACGGGGCCGCTCCGGCCGATCGACGGCCAGTCGGGGACCACGACGTCATAGCCGTGGTCGACGAAGTCGTGGGCCCATCCCGGCCGCCCGTCCGGCGTGCCCAGGTAGCACGCGCCGCTCAGGAGGCCGCCGTGGACCAGGACGATGACGCGGCGGTCACCGTCGCCCGCGGTGGCGAACTGCTCGTAGTAGAGCGGGGCGGGTGACATCACGTACCCGATGCGATGCTCGCTGGACACCCTGTCCATCCTGAGCCGCGCCGGGCGGACGTGCCAGGTGACAGGTGCTACTCGTCGTGCCGGGCCAGCAGGGTGCCGACGGCCCGCATCACGTGTCCGGTCACCACCTGGGGATCGGGCAGCGGCCCCGCCTGCAGCACGGACCGGTTGAGGGCGATCCCGAGGAGCCACGCCAGCAGCAGGTCGCCGCGCACCTGGGCATCGGCCGGATCGTCGGTGTCGACCAGCGACGCGAACGCGGTGGAGTAGGCCTCGCACAGCCGGATGCGGATGTCCTCGGCCACCTGGGAGCTGCCCGCGGCCCGCAGCACCGCCATCAGGGTCTCGGCGGAGCGGCCCTGCACGTCGTCCAGCACCGCGGCGAGCGTGCGCTCGAGCAGGACCTCGCGCGGCACCTCGGCCAGCAGTTGCGTCGCCTTGTCCAGCACGGCCTCGGCGAACAGGCCCTCCTTGCTCCCGAAGTAGCGGAACAGCAGTGCCTGGTTGACCCCGGCGCGCTCCGCGATCGCCCGGACGGTGGTGGCGTCGTAACCGACGGTGGCGAACAGCGCGCGGCCGGCGTCGGCCAGCGCCCGCCGGGTCGCCGCGGAGTCGCGGGGCCGGACCGCCGGGACCGGTGCCACCGCGCCGCTCGACCCGGACTGCGAGGGTGGCTGCGGCGTCATCGGTTCTCCTCCGGCGGTGGATGTGATCAGAACACACGGCGCGGAGCGACAGGAAATACGCGGTGTGGCCGGCTACCTGCCCGGGTAACCGCCGCCATGGCTCAGCGAGACTATGAGGAGCAGCCCGAGGCGCCCGACCTGGGTGCATCCGTGCAGTTGGAGAGCGACGAGCAGTTGACGGCGCCTCCCGGCGACCACGACGCCCTGGATGCAGGTTACGTGCCGCCCGACCGGCCCTACGCGCTCGACGAGGACGGCGTCACCGCCCGCGGGATGCGGGAGGGCGACACCCTCGACGAACGGCTCAGCCGCGAGCAGGGCGAGGAACAGGTGGACGTCGACCGGGCCGGGCGCCTGACGATGGCGGGTGAGGGCGCCGCGCTCGAGACGTCCGACGCGATGGATGCCGTGGACGTCGGGATCGACGGCGGTGCCGCGTCTGCCGAGGAGGCCGCGATGCACGAGTTCGACGGCCCGGGGGCCGTGATCGAGGCGGAACCGTCGGTCGCCGACTCGCCGGCCCTTGACGACCCGGCACTCGCCGATGCGCTCGGCGACGACCCGCTCGCCGAACGGGCGCGCGCTGAGGCTGCGCGGGACGTCCGCGCCGACGGTGACGTGTTCGACCCGGGTCGTGATCCTGCCGCCGGCATCGACGCCGTCCAGGATGCCGCGGGCGCAGCCGCACCTGCATCGGGACGGGACGACGTGGGGCCGGGCGCGGGCCTGCCCTGAGGCCGGGCGCCACCGCACTACAAGCGGTGGTACGCCGGGGGAGCGGACGAGCCGGCCGCTGCGATGGGCCGGCGCGAAGAAGAGTGGGTGGTCGCCCGCGCGGCGGCGGGAGCCGCAGGACGTGACCGTCGCGGGCAGACACACGCGAGGCAGCCACGAGGCGCAGGGCGGCGCGGTTGGAGCAGTCCTACCGGGCGCTGCCGTACCTACTCGGCGCGACTCCGCGTGATCTTCGCGATCTCCTCGTCGAGGTCCAGCCGGTTCAGCTCGTCACCGAGCGCCACGATGTCGATCGTCGCCTCGATGAAATGGCGCAACAGGTCCCGGTCGACCTCCAGCACGGCGCGGCCGTCGGCGGAGCGGATCTCGATCTCCACGATGTCGTAGCCCTGCACCTCCTGCGGCGTCATGCGGATGTCGCCCTCGCCGACCGGCCCGGTGATCGAGTCGATCACGAGATCACGCGCCACCAACCACTCGATCCATCGATCGCTCCTGGTCGCGACGGCCAGGGAGATCGCGAAGGGGTCGGACGCGGTGTAGGTCCACCGCGTCACGACCGGTGCCGGCTGGCCGTGCAACACGGTGAACATGTCCTGCTGGACAGAGTCGGTGGTCATGCTCGTCGCCCCCTGGCGATCGGGCCGTCGCTCGTGCGGCGGCATCTGTGAAGGAGATCGACGGCCGGACCCGGAACGCTGCACCTGTGGCAGCGGTTCACCCGAACAAGTGAGTCAAGGTGCCAAAGGGTTACGGATGGTCACGGCCGTCGAGTTAAGCTGATCGACGCTCTACTGGCGTTGGTTCCCTGCCGGCTACTGCCGGGAGTCTGTGCACCTCACTAGTCGCTACCCGTCGTTCTCCCTGGTGACCACCCAGATCCCACCGTTCCCGGTGCGACCGGGCTGGGCGAGGGTGAGTGCGAGACGCTCGCCGTCGGGCCGGCGGACATCGACGCTGGTGCCGTCCGTTCGCGGGAGAGCCTCGGCGTCCGTCCATCCGTGCGCTGCCGCGACATAGGACATGGCCACCTCCGACGGATCGAGCAACCAGGGCTGGGCACCGCGGTCGGCCGCCGCTTGGAGCGCGGCGGCTTCGGCGGCACCCGGCGCGGGCCAGGGCAACTCGGCCGCGGGCTGAGGACTCTCCCGCGTCGTCTCCCGTGTGGACTGCTGTGCCGTCTGCTGGGCCGTCGGGTCCGCGGGCGGTGTGGCCAGTCCGGCACCGGCGGGCGGGCCGCCTGTGCCGCAGCCTGCCAGGAGCAGGCCGGTGAGGAGCGCAGCCGCCACGATGCGGCCCCTCCACGGGAAATCGATCACGACGCAAACGGTAGGCGGTGGGGCAGGATGCGCGGGCCCGAAGTGTTCGGCGCGTCCGGGGGATCAGCCCTTGCCACCCCGCAGAGCGCAGCCGGAACACAGCGTGACGCGATCAAACTAGGGTGCCACGAGCAGAGTTGCGAACTTCCCGAGGTGAGGTCATGAATCGGTCGGCTGAGGCTTTCTACGCGGCGCGCGAGTTCCTCGTGGCACATCGGGAGGATTACGAGACCGCCTACCGTGAGTTCCGTTGGCCCGGGATCGACGAGTTCAACTGGGCGATCGACCACTTCGACTCCGTCGCCGCCCACCCCGAACGTGGCGCGGCCCGTGCACTGTGGATCGTCGAGCAGGACGGCAGCGAGGCGTACTGGAGCTACCGGGAGCTGGCCGCACGCTCGAACAAGGTCGCCAACTGGCTGCGCGACCACGGGGTGGCCCGGGGGGACCGGATCATCCTCATGCTCGGCAACCAGGTCGAGCTGTGGGAGACGCTGCTCGCCGCGATGAAGCTCGGTGCCGTGGTCATCCCGGCCACCACGCTGCTCACCGCCGCCGACCTGCGTGACCGGCTCGCCCGCGGCGGTGCGCGGCACGTCGTCGTCGGCGGGGCCGACGCCGGCAAGTTCGACGCCGTCGACGGCGACTACACGCGCATCGCGGTGCGCGGCGCACCCGATGGCTGGCTCGACTACGGCGATGCCGACTCCGCATCGGCCGTCTTCGCCCCCGACGGTGTGACCAGGGGGTCCGACACGCTCCTGCTGTACTTCACCTCCGGCACGACGGCGAAGCCGAAGCTCGTGGAGCACACGCACGCGTCCTACCCCGTCGGTCACCTCTCCACGATGTACTGGATCGGTCTGCAGCCCGGCGACGTCCACCTCAACATCTCCTCGCCCGGCTGGGCCAAGCACGCGTGGAGCAACGTCTTCGCGCCGTGGATCGCCGAGTCCTGCGTGCTGGTCATGAACTACACGAAGTTCGACGCGGAGAGCGTGCTCGCGGTGCTCGACCGCTGCGCCGTCACGAGCTTCTGCGCCCCGCCGACGGTGTGGCGGATGCTCATCCAGGCCGACCTGTCCGGCCTGGCGAACCCGCCCGCGAAGGTCGTGGGGGCGGGGGAGCCGCTCAATCCCGAGGTGATCGACCAGGTCGAGAAGGCGTGGGGCGTCCGGATCCGCGACGGGTTCGGGCAGACCGAGAGCACCGTGCAGATCGGCAACCCGCCGGGGCAGGTCGTCAAGCCGGGTTCGATGGGCCGCCCGGTCCCCGGCTACCCGATCGTGCTGGTGGACCCGGTGAGCGGGCAGCCTGCCGACGAGGGGGAGATCTGCATCGACCTGTCGCAGCGGCCGCTCGGGTTGATGGTCGGCTACCACGGCGACGAGGAGCGCAACGCCGAGGCGATGGCGGGGGGCTACTACCACACCGGTGACGTCGGCTCCCGCGACGCGGACGGCTACATCACCTACGTCGGGCGCTCCGACGACGTGTTCAAGGCATCGGACTACCGGATCAGCCCGTTCGAGCTGGAGAGCGTGCTCATCGAGCACCCGGCCGTCGCCGAGGCCGCGGTCGTCCCGTCGCCGGACCCGGTGCGCCTCGCCGTGCCCAAGGCGTACGTGGTGCTCGCCGCGGGCCACGAGCCGACGGAGGAGACGGCACGGGCGATCCTGGAGTTCGCCCGCGACAACCTCGCCCCCTACAAGCGGATCCGGCGGCTGGAGTTCGCCGAGCTGCCCAAGACGATCTCGGGGAAGATCAGGAGAGTGGAGCTGCGGGGTCGGGAGGCCGACCTCCGCGGCGCCGGCACCGGTACGGGGCCGGCCGACGGCGAGTTCGTCCTCTGACCGACGGGCGGCGGGTTGCTGATCGCCCCGCTGCGTGAGCAGACCCGGCGGTGGCGCACCGGGTCTGCCACGTCCGGCGGCGTCCACGTCACCTGATCGGGGCGATGAGTGGCGTACGGCAACCGGCGATCCCGACAGTTGGGACGGTTTCCGCCGGACTGTTGGCGCTGGTCGCAGCTTGTATACCGCTCGTCGACAGGACCGAGGAGCCGGGCATGTGTTCCTCCCCGGCGGAGTTCCTCGGGTTGTGACGCAACCACGCGCGCCCGGTGCTGGTCCCTTGGCGGAGGTGATGGCGGGCATGCCGGAGGTGTGGCGACGGTTGCTGGCAGCGCACGTCGCCGACCGGATGGGCCGGTGTGTCGCCTGCCGTACCTCCAGCGGGTCGGGCTCCCGATGGCCGTGCTCGCTGCACCGGATCGCCCGCGAGGCCGAGCGGCTCTACGGACTGCGGCTCGGTCGGGCGGTGGGCGGGGAGTAGGTGCGCCGCCGTACCGTCGCGGCGTGAGAGCGAACGGGTGGGTCCGGCCGGCCGGGCTCCTGCTCGGAACGGCCGCGGACGCCGTGCTGGGCGACCCCCGCCGGTGGCATCCGGTGGCCGGCTTCGGCGCGGTGGCCGCCATCGTCGAACGCCGCTGCTACGCCGACAGCCGGGCCGCCGGGGCCGCCCACACCGCCGTGCTCGTGGCGGCGGCCGCCGGGCTGGGCGTGCTCGCCCGGCGTGCGGTGGCAGGCCGCCCGCTGGCGGACGTGGTACTCACCGCAGCGGCAACGTGGGCCGTGCTCGGCGGCACCTCGCTGTCCCGCCACGGCAGCGCGCTCGCGACCGAGCTCGGCGAGGGCGACCTGGCGGCGGCGCGGTTGCGGCTGCCGTCGCTGTGCGGCCGTGACCCCGCGGCGCTCGACGCCGCCGGGATGGCCAGGGCGGGCACCGAGTCGATGGCCGAGAACACCTCCGACGCGGTGGTGGCCCCGCTGCTGTGGGGCGCCGTGGCGGGGGTGCCGGGGCTGCTCGGCTATCGCGCCGTGAACACCCTTGACGCGATGGTCGGCTATCGCTCGGCCCGCTACCTGCGGTTCGGCTGGGCCGCCGCGCGGCTCGACGACCTCGCCAACCTGCTGCCCGCCCGGGTGGCGGCACTGTTGTTCGCGACGCTCGCCCCCGCGGTCGGTGGCTCGCCGGTGGCGGCGCTGGGGGCGTGGCGCCGGGACGCCGGTGCGCATCCCAGCCCGAACGCCGGCCCGGTGGAGGCGGCCGCGGCAGGAGCGCTGGGCGTGGGCCTCGGTGGGCGCACGGTCTACCCGCACGGGGTGGAGGAGCGCCCCCGCCTCGGCGCAGGCCCGGCGCCCTCGCCCGCGGATCTGCTGAGGGCAGCCCGGCTGTCCCGGCTGGTCGGGTGGGCTGCTGCCGGGCTGGCGGCCGCCGTGGCGACGGTGCGCGCGCCGGCGCGCCGGCGCCCCACGTCGTAGCGACCGGTCGCCCCCGGTCAGGTCGCCCCGTCAGGTCACCGGGACACCGTCGGCGGCGCGGCGCAGTGCGGCGATGTCGAGCTTGGTCATCCCGAACATCGCCTGCGTCGCGCGCTGCGCACGTGCCGGGTCGGGATCGGACATCAGTTCCTCGAAGGCCGTGGGGACGACCTGCCACGACAGCCCGAACCGATCCTTGAGCCAGCCGCAGGGCCCTTCCTCCCCGCCGTCGGACAGCCGCTCCCAGTAGTGGTCGACCTCCTCCTGGGTCTCGCAGCTGATCTGGAAGGAGACGGCCTCGTCGAACGTGAACTCGGGGCCTCCGTTGATGCCGACGAACCGCTGGCCGTCCAGTTCGAACTCCACGGCCATGACCATGCCGGCAGGCCGTGGCCCGCCTTCGCTGTAGTGGGTGACCTTCCCGATGCGCGAGTTCGGGAAGACCGAGAGGTAGAAGGCCGCGGCCTCCTCGGCCTCGGTGTCGAACCACAGGTTCGGGATGATCTTCTGCTGCACGGCTGGTCCCTTCGCTGGCGGTCGGTACTCCCTGTGAGACCGCCTCGGGAGCGGGAACTCATCGCTGTCCCCTGGTCGAGCCGTGAGCGGATCGGAACGGCACGATTCACAAGAGAATCTCACGATTCCGGTGAGAGGCGTCACGAAACGATGGCGGACGATGTATTTATAATCAGGTATTGGAATACTAATAACTACAGAAAGGTCGAATCGTGGGGCCTTCAGCAGAACAGTACGACTTCATCGTCGTCGGTGCGGGATCGGCGGGTTGCGTGGTGGCGGCGCGGCTGACCGAGGACGCGGACACGCGTGTCCTGCTGCTGGAGGCGGGCGCACGGGAGCCGCTGGACGCGGTGGCGTTGCCGCGGGCGTGGCCCAGCCTGACCGGGTCGTCGATGGACTGGGGGGACCACACCGTCGTGCTGGAGGGCGTGGGCCGCACGGAGGCGTGGCCGCGGGGCCGTGGCCTCGGTGGGTCGTCGGCGATCAACGCGATGGCGTTCATCCGTGGGCACCGGGCGAGCCACGACGCGTGGGTCTCGGCCGGGTTGAAGGGCTGGGGCTTCGACGACCTGTTGCCCTACTTCAAACGCACCGAACACGTGGCGGGCGGCGACCCGGCGGTGCGGGGTCAGGACGGCCCGTTGTCGCTCTGGACGCCCACGGCGCCGCACCCGTTGTCGCTCGCTGCGCTCGAGGCGGCAGGCCAGGTCGGCTACCCCGTCGTCGACGACATCAACAGCGGGCTGGAGGAAGGGTTCGGCTGGGGCGAGTTCAACATTGTCAACGGCAAGCGGCAGAGCGCGGCGGATGCGTACCTGCTGCCGGTGCTCGACCGGCCCAACCTCGACCTCGTCACCGATGCGCTCGTGCACCGGCTCGTCCTCGACGGCGACCGCTGCACCGGTGTCGAGTACTCCACCGGTGGGTCGGTCCTCACCGCGCACTGCGGCGAGGTGCTCCTGGCCGCCGGTGCCGTCGGCACACCCCAGCTTCTGATGCTCTCGGGCATCGGCCCGCAGCAACACCTCGCCGAGGTCGGGATCCCGGTGGTGGCCGATGTTCCCGAGGTGGGTGCGAACGTCCACGACCACCCGATGACCACCCTGATCTACCACTCGACCCAGCCGGTGCCGCCCTCCACGAGCAACGGCGGGGGTGAGGTCAAGGGCACGCTGCGCAGCAGCCCGGAGGTCCCGTGGCCCGACCTGCAGCTGTTCTGCTCGGTCGTTCCGCTGCGCACCGCCACCCTGACGGGCCCGGAGCCCGGCGCCGGCTACACCCTCGCGGTCAGCCTCATGGCGCCCTACAGCCGCGGCACCGTCCGCCTCGCGGGCCCGGAGGCGGGTGCCCTGCCGGTGATCGACCCGCGCTACCACTCCGACCGCCGCGACCTCGACGCCATGCTCGCCGGGCTGCGCATCGCCCGTGAGCTGGGTACCGCGCCCGCGTTCGATGCCTGGCGTGGTGAGGAGGCCCAGCCGGGTGTCAGCACCCAGAGCGAGGAGGAGCTGCGCGCCTACCTCCGCCGCAGCCTGCGCAGCTACCACCACTACGCGGGGACCTGCCGGATGGGCGTCGACGACCATGCCGTGGTCGACCCGGACCTGCGGCTGCGGGGCTTCCAGGGCGTGCGGGTCGTCGACGCCTCGGTGATGCCGAGCCCGGTGTCGGCCAACACCAACGCCACCGTCTACGCCATCGCGGAACGGGCCGCAGAGCTCGTCCGGACCTGACCCGCGGGCCGCGGCTAGTTGCGGCCGTAGCGGTCGGCGAGCGGGGTCTCGTCCGGCGCGGGCCGTTCCTGCGGCGAGGGAGGATCGTCGTCGTCACCCGCGAGGGCCTGGCGCAGCGCGGTGCGCTCGCCGCGGCGGTCGCGTCCCCGGCGCTGCAGGATCTCCAGCCGGATGAAGTAGCCCAGCGCGAAGATCGCGATCGCGCCGAAGGTGAGCCACTGCAGGGCGTAGGAGAAGTTCGTGAACGGGGCGCCGCCCGTGCTCTCCGCGACGGCGAGAGGCCCGAGAACTCCCGGCTGGCCGGCCGACAGCTGCACGTAGCCCGGTTCCAGGGTGAGGCCGGTGGCGGCGCCGAGTGCACGGGAGTCGGCGGCGTAGAGCTGCCGGTGGCCGGAGTCGATCTGCACCGGGCGGTTCTGCGGATCTGTCTCGTCCAGCCGCAACCGGCCCGTCAGGGTGACGGTGCCCGGCGGCGCGGGCGCGAAGCTCGGAACGGTCACTCCGCCGGTGGTGGTGACGTACCCGCGGTCGACGGCGACGAGCCGCCCGTCCTCCGTCCGCAGCGGGGTGAGGACCTCGAACGCCGGCTTGCCGTCCACCACGCGCAGCCGCACGAGCCCCTCGGCCTCCGGCACGTACGTTCCCGTCACCGTGACCTGCCGCCACTCGACGTCCGGACGCACCCCGGTGCCGCTGGACACGAGGTCGGCGAGCGGGACGGGCTGCGTGCGGTAGGAGGCGTCGATGGCCTGTTGTTCGGCGTCACGCTGGGCTTCGCGGCCGAACTGCCACGGGGCCAGCAGCGTGTAGCACGCCACGGCGAACCCGATCACGACCGCGACGAACGCCAGCCACCCAGGGCGAAGAAGGAACCGCACGGGTCCACGTTAGGCGTTCGCGCCGTTCGGGAGCAGGAGGGCTCCGCCGACGTAGGGTTCTGGCGTGGTCAATGGGGCGTTGCTCGTGGCCGGCACGACGTCGGACGCCGGGAAGAGCGCCCTGGTCGCCGGGATCTGCCGCTGGCTCGCCCGCCGCGGGGTGGCCGTGGCGCCGTTCAAGGCGCAGAACATGTCGAACAACTCGGTGGTCACGGCCGACGGCAGCGAGATCGGCCGGGCCCAGGCGATGCAGGCCCACGCCTGCGGGCTGGAGCCCAACGTCGCCTTCAACCCGGTGCTCCTCAAACCGGGGAGCGACCGCAGCTCGCAGGTCGTGGTGCGCGGGCGCGTCGACGGCACGGTGAGCGCGCGGTCCTACTACGCGCGCAAGGCGGCACTGCTCGACGTCGTCCGTGCCGAGCTGGCCGGGCTGCGCGAGCGCTACGACGTGGTGATCTGCGAGGGGGCCGGATCGCCCGCGGAGATCAACCTGCGGGCCACCGACATCGCGAACATGGGTCTCGCGCAGGCCGCCGACCTGCCGGTGATCGTGGTCGGCGACATCGACCGTGGCGGAGTGCTCGCGCACCTGTTCGGCACCCTCGCCGTCCTGGACGCCGCCGACCAGGCACGCATCGCCGGGTTCGTCATCAACAAGTTCCGCGGTGACGTCTCCCTGCTCACGCCAGGGCTCGACCGGCTCGGCGTGCTCACCGGACGTCCGACGCTGGGGGTCGTGCCGTGGGCGGAGGACCTCTGGATCGACGCGGAGGACTCGCTGTCCGCCGTGGCCGACGGGGTGCTCGGCCGGCCCGCGCCACCACACGGGTCGCAGTGGCTGCGGGTGGCCGTGGTCCGGCTGCCCCGGATCTCCAACGCCACCGATGCGGAGGCGCTGGCGTGCGAGCCCGGCGTCGCCGTCAGCTACGTGACGGAGCCGTCCCGGCTGCTCGACGCCGACCTGGTGGTGCTGCCCGGCTCGAAGGCCACCGTCGCCGACCTGGAGTGGCTGCACCGCACCGGGCTCGCCGACGGTGTGGTCGCCCACGCCCGCGCCGGGCGTCCGGTGCTGGGGATCTGCGGGGGCTACCAGATGCTCGGGCGCCGGATCGCCGACCCGCACGGTGTGGAGGGGGCAGAGGCCGAGGGGCTCGGCCTGCTGGACCTGGAGGTCGAGTTCGCCGCCGACAAGCACCTGGGCAACCCGACGGGGACGGCGTGGGGTCAGCCGGTGCGGGGCTACGAGATCCACCACGGCCGCGTGGTGCACACCGGCGACCCGTCCCTGCTGCACGCTACGAATCCGGGCGGACCGGAGGGGTCAGACACCGGTGTCGTCGTCGGCACCCACTGGCACGGCCTGCTCGAGAACGACGGTTTCCGGCGGGTGTTGCTGCGCCGTGTCGCGGACCAGGCCGGACGGACCGGGTTCCACCCCGCCCCCGACACCAGCTTCGCGACGCGCCGTGACGCCCAGCTCGACCTGCTCGGCGACCTGGTCGAGGAGCACCTCGACACCCGCACACTTGAACATGTCATCAATCACGGAACACCTGCGGACCTCCCGGTGGTGACCTCCGGTCTGGCAGGCTCCCCGCCGTGAGCACGTTCCCCTTCTCCGCCGTCGTCGGCCACGACGACCTGCGGCTCGCCCTGCTGCTCAACGCCGTGCACCCCGGTGTCGGCGGGGTGCTGGTGCGCGGGGAGAAGGGCACCGCGAAGTCCACGGCCGTCCGTGCCCTGGCGGCGCTGCTGCCCCGGCTGCACGTATTGGCGGGCTGCCGGTTCAGCTGCGACCCCGCGGCCCCCGACCCGGAGTGCCCCGACGGACCGCACGCCACCACCGCCGGCCACGAGACCCGCGCTGCCCGGCTCGTCGAGCTGCCCGTGGGAGCCACGGAGGACCGGCTCGTCGGCTCGCTCGACCTGGAACGCGCCCTGAGCGAGGGCGTGCGCGCCTACCAGCCCGGGCTGCTCGCCGACGCCCACCGCGGCGTGCTCTACGTCGACGAGGTCAACCTCCTGCACGACCACCTCGTCGACCTGCTCCTCGACGCCGCCGCCATGGCCCGCGCCCACGTGGAGCGCGACGGCGTCTCGGTGTCGCACGCGGCCCGGTTCCTGCTGGTCGGCACGATGAACCCGGAGGAGGGCGAGCTGCGCCCTCAGCTGCTCGACCGGTTCGGGCTCGCCGTCGAGGTGCGGGCGGCCCGCGACGTGGCCACGCGGGTCGAGGTGGTCCGCCGCCGGCTGGCGTTCGAGGCCGATCCGGTCGCGTTCACCGCCGCGTGGCGCGACGCCGAGTCCGCCACCGCCGAGCGGATCGCCGCCGCGCGGGCCCGGGTCGGGTCCGTCGTGCTGCCCGACGCCGAGCTGCGCCGGATCGCCGCCGTGTGCGCGGCGTTCGACGTCGACGGCATGCGCGCCGACCTCGTCATCGCCCGCGCCGCCGTGGCCCACGCCGCCTGGAGGGGCGCCGATGCGGTGGCCGAGGAGGACGTGCGCGTGGCCGCCCGGCTGGCGCTGCCGCACCGGCGCCGTCGCGACCCGTTCGACGAGCCGGGCATCGACGACGACGCCCTCGACGAGGCGCTGCGGGAGGCGGGGCAACAACCCCCCGACGGCCCGGACGACAACGGCCCCGACGGCGGGGGACCTGACGACGGCCCCGACGGCGGTGGCTCCGACGGCGGCCCGGACGGGCCCGATACCGGCGGCGGCGGGCCTGCCGACCCCTCGCAGGCCGAGGACGCGACCACCCCGGAGCCTGCGCAGCCCGACGGTGAGCGGCAGCCCGCCCCGAGCGGTGCCGCACCCGGTGGCGACGGCCGCGCTACGCCCGCCCCGCCCCCGTCCAGCCCGTTCCGGGCGCGCCTGCTGCAGGTCCCCGGAGTGGGGGAGGGTGCACCCGGGCGCCGGTCGCGGGCGCGCACCGACACCGGACGGGTCGTCCGCGCGTCCGGCGAGGCCCCGCGCCGTGCCGCCGACCTGCACCTGGCCGCCACCATCGCCGCCGCCGCCCCGCACCAGCGGTCCCGCGGCCGGGCGGGCGCCGGGCTGCTGCTGCGCACCGGCGACCTGCGCCGCGCCGAACGCGAAGGTCGGGAAGGCAACCTCGTGCTGTTCGCCGTGGACGCCTCGGGCTCGATGGCCGCACGGGCGCGGATGTCCGCCGTCAGCGGGGCGGTCCTCTCCCTGCTGCGCGACGCCTACCAGCGCCGCGACAAGGTCGGGCTCGTCACCTTCCGGGGCGCGGCGGCGGAGCTCGTGCTGCCCCCCACGTCCAGTGTCCCCACGGCACAGGTCCGGCTCGCCGCGATGCGGACGGGTGGGCGCACGCCGCTCGCCGACGGGCTGCTGCGGGCCCGGGCGGTGCTGCGCGTCGAGCGGCTGCGCGACCCGCGCCGTCGTGCGCTGCTCGTGCTGCTGACCGACGGCCGCGCCACCGTGGCCGCGCGGCCGGGCGGCGACCCCGTGCACGACGCCTGCCGCGCCGCGGCCCTGCTCGCGGCCGACGGCGTCGCCACCGTGGTGGTCGACTGCGAGAGCGGCCCGGTCCGGCTCGGCCTCGCCGCCCGCGTCGCCGCCGCGGCGGGGGGACCGGCCCTCGGGCTCGCGGAGCTCTCGGCCGACCAGGTGGCCGGTGTGGTCCGCGCCGCCCGGGCCGCGTGAGGGAGGAGCACACATGCCGCAGGGACAGGTCACGGTCGTACCGGAGGACGGGCTCACCACCCGCCAGCGCCGCAACCGGCCGCTCGTCGTCGTCCACACCGGGGAGATGAAGGGCAAGTCGACCGCGGCGTTCGGGCTCGCGCTGCGCGGCTGGAGCCAGGGCTGGTCGATCGGGGTGTTCCAGTTCGTGAAGTCCGCCAAGTGGAAGGTCGGCGAGGAAGCCGCGTTCCGGGCACTCGGCCGCGTGCACGCCGAGACCGGCGAGGGCGGCCCGGTCGAGTGGCACAAGATGGGCGAGGGCTGGTCCTGGACCCGCAAGCCGGGCACCGACGACGACCACGCCGCTGCCGCCGCCGAGGGCTGGGCGGAGATCCGCCGCCGCATCGAGGCGCAGGCCCACGACGTCTACGTGCTCGACGAGTTCACCTACCCCATGAAGTGGGGCTGGGTCGACGTCGCCGAGGTGGTCGAGGTGCTCAACGCACGGCAGGGCCGCCAGCACGTGATCATCACCGGCCGGGACGCGGCCCCGGAGCTCGTGTCCGCAGCCGATCTCGTCATGCAGACCACAAAGGTGAAGCACCCGATGGACTCCGGACAGAAGGGCCAGCGCGGCATCGAGTGGTGACGCGGACACAGAACGGCGGGGCTACTGTCCGAACCGTGGAGTACACACGACTTGGCTCGACCGGACTGCAGGTCTCACGGGTGTGCCTGGGGATGATGAGCTACGGCTCGTCGTCGTGGCGGGACTGGGTGCTCGATATCGACGCCTCCCGCCCACTGGTGCGCAGCGCCGTCGAGGCCGGCGTCACCTTCTTCGACACCGCCGACGTCTACTCCATCGGAGTCAGCGAGGAGGTGACCGCCGCGCTGCTCGGCGAGCTCTTCCCGCGCCGCGACGACTACGTGCTCGCCACCAAGGTCTTCTCGCCGATGAGCGACCGTCCGAACGACCGTGGCCTGTCGCGCAAGCACATCATGTCCAGCATCGACGACTCGTTGCGACGGCTGGGCACCGACCACGTCGATCTCTACCAGATCCACCGCTTCGACTCCGAGACCCCGATCGAGGAGACGATGGAGGCGCTGCACGACGTCGTGAAGGCGGGCAAGGCCCGCTACATCGGCGCCTCCAGCATGTACGCCTGGCAGTTCGCGAAGGCGCAGTACACGGCCGACCTCGGTGGCTGGACGCGCTTCGTCTCGATGCAGGACCACTACAACCTGATCTACCGCGAGGAGGAGCGGGAGA
The DNA here is from genome assembly GCF_059359135.1 of Pseudonocardia sp. OZ21. Taxonomy (NCBI): domain Bacteria; kingdom Bacillati; phylum Actinomycetota; class Actinomycetes; order Pseudonocardiales; family Pseudonocardiaceae; genus Pseudonocardia; species Pseudonocardia sp. OZ21. The sequence goes on along the minus strand of NZ_JCADBN010000001.1, from coordinate 343,684 downwards.
TGCACCCGCTCTGCCTCGACCAGGGCGTCGGTGTCATCCCGTGGAGCCCGCTGGCCCGCGGGCGCCTGGCGCGGCTGCCGGAGCAGCGCTCCACCACCACCCGGTCCGGCAGCGACCCGATCGGGGACCGCATGTACAACGACTCCGACGACGCCGTGGTGAATGCCGTCGCCGACGTCGCGAAGGCCCGGGGCCTGCCGCTCGCGCAGGTGGCGCTCGCCTGGATGCTGCACCAGGACGCGATCACCGCGCCGATCGTGGGGGCCACCAAGCCCGGCCACGTCGAGGACGCGGTGGCGGCCGTCGACATCGAGCTGTCCGACGACGAGATCGCCGCGCTCGAGGCGCCCTACGTGCCGCACCCGGTCCTCGGCCACTCGTAGCGGAGACCACCACATGGACAACCCGGGCTGTTCCGCTGCGGTCCCCGACCGCGACGGGTGTCCATGTGGTGGGCGGGGGCGGCCGTGACGGCACGGGCGGTCGTGATCGCGGCGCCGTCGTCCGGGAGCGGGAAGACCACCGTCGCCACGGGGCTCATGGCCGCACTGCGGCAGCGCGGCACGGTCGTGGCTCCGTTCAAGGTCGGCCCCGACTACATCGACCCCGGCTACCACACGCTCGCGGCCGGCCGGCCGGGCCGCAACCTCGACCCGGTGCTGGTCGGGGCCGAGCGCATCGCACCGCTCGCCCGGCACGGTGCGGCAGGCGCCGAGGTGGCCGTCGTCGAAGGGGTGATGGGCCTGTTCGACGGCCGGCTCGCCGACGGCCGCGGCTCGACGGCGGAGGTGGCCACGCTGCTCGGGGCGCCGGTGGTGCTGGTGGTGGACTGCCGGGGGCAGTCGCGCAGCCTGGCGGCGCTCCTGCACGGGTTCCGGTCGTTCGACCCCACGGTGCGGCTCGCCGGGGTCGTCCTCAACCGGGTGGGCAGCGCCCGCCACGAGACCGTGCTGCGGGCGGCCGCCGACGAGGCCGGGCTGCCGGTGCTCGGGGCCCTGCCGCGCCACGACGCGCTGGCCGTCCCGTCGCGGCATCTCGGGCTGGTCACCGCAGCCGAGCACGGCGCCGACGCGGTGGCGGCCGTGGCCGCGATGGCCGAGCTGGTGGCCACCCACGTCGACCTCGGCGCGGTGATCCGACTGGCCGAGCCGCTGCCGCCGGGCGAGGCCTGGTCGGCGGCGGCCGCCGTCCCCGCGCCGGGAGCGGCGTGCGCCCCGCGCACGGCGGTGTTCGGCGGCCCGGCGTTCACCTTCGGCTACGCCGAGCACGTCGAACTGTTGGCGGCGGCGGGCGCTGAGGTCGTGGTGGTCGACCCGCTGCGCGACGAGGCGCTGCCCGCCGGGACGGCGGCGCTGGTGCTGCCCGGCGGGTTCCCGGAGGAGCACGTCGCCGTGCTGGGGGCGAACGAGAAGCTGCGCGCCGCGGTGGCCGCGCTCGCCGTCTCCGGGGCGCCGGTGCACGCGGAGTGCGGCGGCCTGCTCTACCTCTGCGAGTCCCTCGACGACGCGCCGATGTGCGGGGTGCTGCCGGCCCGGGCCGCGATGACCGGGCGGCTCACGCTGGGATACCGCGACGCCGTCGCGCTGACCGGGTCGCCCCTGTTCCCGGCCGGGACGCGGGTGGCCGGACACGAGTTCCACCGCTGCTCGGTGACGCCGGGTGCCGGCCCGGCGCGGGCGTGCGGCGGTCCCGCCTGGGGCTGGCACGGTGGCGCACCGGACGGGCCGACCACCGAGGGGTGGGTCCTCGGCGGGGTGCACGCCTCGTTCCTGCACACCCATCCGGCCGCCGACCCGGCGGCTGTCGCCCGTTTCGTCGGCGCAGCAGCCCGCTGAAGCGTGATTCGTCGGTGCTCCCTTTTCCTCACCGCCGTTGCTACCGTCGGGTAACTGGTCCTCACCGTTGAGGAGGGCACCATGCCGGACCGCCGGAGCACACGTACCGCGTCACGACGAGCGCCGAGGGTGGGGCTGGTACTCGGTGCCGGTGGCATCCTCGGCTCGGCCTGGATGGTCGGAGCGCTGACGGCGCTGGCGGCCCGGCTGGACCGCCCGCTGGGTGAGGTCGATCTCGTCATCGGCACCAGCGCGGGCAGCGTGCTCGCCGCGGCGCTGCGCTGCGGCATGGACGTGCCGGAGCTGCTGGCCCACCAGCGCGGAGTCGACCCGGCCGACTCGGCGGACCGGCGGCCGGAGGACCTGCCCGAGATGCAGGCGATCGACCGCGAGTCCGGCGAGGGGTTCCCGCCGCTCCCACTGCCGCTGCTCGGTTCCCCGCGGCTGCTGGTCACCGCCGCGACCCCGCCGTGGCGGATGAACCCGATGATCGCGGCGTCCGGGCTGCTGCCCAGGGGCCGGGGCCGGATGGGGTCGCTCGTCCGGATGGTCGACGTGCTCCAGGCCCGGATCGGGATCACCGCCGACGGCTGGGTGCCCGGCGCGCCGCTGTGGGTGGTCGCCGTCGACTACGACAGCGGCAGGCGGGTCGTCTTCGGCCGCCCCGGAGCGCCGCCGTCCTCGGTGTCCGACGCGGTGCTGGCCTCCTGCTCGATCCCCGGCTGGTTCGCGCCCCGGACGATCGGCGGGCGCCGGTACGTCGACGGTGGGGTGGCCTCGTCGACGTCGCTGGCGCTGCTCGCCCGGCCCGGCGCGCCGGAGCTCGACGAGGTGTACGTGCTCGCCCCGCTGGCCAGCCACGAGTACGACCGGTCCCTCGACCCGATCGCCGGCGTGGAGCGCGGGGTCCGGCGGTTGATCACGCGCTGGCTCGACGCGGAGGTCGAGGCGGTGCGCGCCACCGGCGCCCGCGTCACCGTCCTGCTGCCGGGGGCGGCCGACCTGCTGGCCATGGGCGGCAACCTGATGAACCCGCGGCGCCGGGAGCAGGTGCTCGACACGGCGCTGACCACCGCGTCCGAGACCCTGGCCGGAGCGCTCGACAGCGGCCGGAGCGCGGCGTGACCGGGACGGCGGTATGACCGGGACGGCGGCGCGCGCCAGGAACGGCGACGTCGAACTGGCCTTCGAGCGGCTCGGTCCCGACGGTGGCGAGCCGCTGCTGCTGATCATGGGTCTGGGGATGCAGATGCGCTTCTGGCCCAGCGGGTGGTGAGCACCTTCCGGGTCATCGGCTCGCCGGGCCACCCCCTCGACGAGGACTGGCTGCGGCACTACGGCAGGCGCGCGTTCGTGCGCGGCGGCGGCGACCCCACCGGCTCCCGCCGCCAGTTCGCGGCGATCACCGCGTCGCCGAGCAGGGCGGCGGGGCTGCGCCGGGTGCGCGTGCCCGCGCTGGTGGTGCACGGCGAGGCCGACCCGCTCGTCCGCCCGGTTGCCGGGCGCGCGACGGCGGCGGCCGTGCCGGGGTCGCGGCTCGTCACCTATCCCGGGATGGGCCACAGCCTGCCCCGCGAGCTGTGGTCGTCGCTCGTGGCGGAGGTGTCCGCCCTGGCCCGCTGAGCGCGAGCCTCCACCCCGGCCCCCCAAGCCGGCGTGGGCACCCCCAGGCTCAGGAAAGCCACTTTCAGGCCCTCTCCGGGCAGCAAAGTGGCTTTCCTGAACCACCAGGCGGGCCGGCCGGCGTCACTCCGGCCCGTCGGCGACACGGATGAGGACCTTGCCCGCGGTTCCCTCCTCCACGGCCCGGTGAGCCTCGGCAGCCTGCTCGAGAGCGAAGTGGTGCAGTGGGAGGCCCGCTGCCTCCCCGACGGGGAGGGCACCGTCGGCGATCGCGGCGTTGATGTCCTCGGCGGCGCCGGCCATGGTGTCCCACCCCACGGTGTAGAGCAGGACGAACTGGTAGCGGGTGTTGAGTCCCATGTTCCTGCGGATGTCGACGGTGAAGGGCACGTCGCCGTTGTTCGCGTAGACCGAGATCGTCCCGCGCGGACGCAGGACCTGGAGATCCAGGTCGGCGTTGCTGCCGATCGAGACCTCGACGACGAGGTCGACGCCGTCGGGCGCGATGCCGCGGATCTGCGCTGCCGCGTCGGCGTCCCGGTAGTTGACGACGTGGTGCGCGCCCGCCGCTGTCGCGGATGCCGCCTTCGCGGCGCTGCTGACGGTGGTGATCACGGTGGCACCTGCCCACCGGGCGAGCTGGATCGCCGCGTGGCCGACGGCGCCCGCACCGCCTGCGACCAGCACCACCTTGCCGTCGAGAGCGCCCGGGTGCAGGCGCGCCGGTCCGTCCTCCGCCACCGTGAGAGCGCGATGGGCGGTGATGGCGGGGATACCGATGCCGGCGCCCAGGTCGAACCCGGCGCCGGCGGGCAACGGGAAGACGCGCTCGGCCGGCACGACCGTGTACTCCTGCGCGGTACCGCTGGTGGGGCGCTCGTGTGCGGCGAGCACGACCCAGACGCGATCACCGACCGCGACATGGTGCACGCCCTGACCGACGGCGTCGACGAGCCCGGCTCCGTCCTGGTTGGGCACGCGCTCGACCGGATCGGGCTCGCTTCCGTAGGCGCCGGTGCGGGACTTGTAGTCCGTCGGGTTGACTCCCGACACCACGACCTTGATCCGCACCTCTCCTTCGCCGGGCTCGGGCGTCTCGCGTTCGACGAGACGGAGTACGGATGCGTCGCCGGGCTGGTCGTGGACGATTGCTCTCATGTGTCGACCCTCTCAGGGGATCGGCGAAGGGCCGGGGTGACCGCGTTCACGCCCGCCGGTCAGGTGGGTGACAGCGCGGTCCTTACCCTCGATGAGGTCGTCGCCGAGAGCGTAGGTCGTGAACTTGACGACACTGACGAGAATTCCCGGCGATCCGCGCCCCGATCGATGACCACAGTTCGCGGGGCCGCCCCGGTGCGCTCAGCCCCGGCTCTCCTCACTGGCCACCAGTGGCGGGTAGTCCCGGAGCGCGAGCCCGCCGGCCGCCCGTGCCATCCGGGCCGCCACCAGCCGCTTCGCCGGCCCGAGCAACGGCAGCAACGAGACGATCCGGTCGCGCAGCCAGATCCGGGTGCGCGACCCGGGGATCAGGGCCGCGCCACCCGTGCGCGCCACCGCCTGGTTGCGCTCGACGAACCCGCGCAACGCCCGCTCGTAGGCCGGGAAGGCCACCCGCTGGTCACCCCCGGCCGCGGCCAGCTCACCGGCCAGCACGTACGCCCCCACGAGGGCGAGGGTCGTGCCCTGGCCGGACAGCAGCGCCGGTGCGTAGGCGGCGTCGCCGACCAGCGCGACCCGGCCGGCCGTCCACCGGGGCATGCGGATCTGGCTGACCGAGTCGAAGAAGAGGTCGTCCGCCTCGCGCATGGCGGCGAGCAGCCGCGGCACCTCCCAGCCCGCGCCGGCGAAGGCCTGCGCCACGAGATCCCGCTGCTGGTCCAGGTCGGTGTGGTCGAAGCGCAGTACCGGGGAGGCGAACGCCAGCATCGCGGTGGGGCGGTCCTGCCCGCCGACGGCGTACCAGCCGGCCACCCGGCCCGGGCTGTTGTGCATCAGCACCTCGCGGTCGAGCCCGCGGCCGTCGTCGAGGGAGAACCCGGCGAAGTAGTAGCCGAGGTCGTGCCGGAACTCCCGCTCCGGACCGAAGGCGATGCTCCGCACGTTCGAGTGCAGGCCGTCGGCGCCGACCACCAGGTCGACGGTGCGCGGGCGGCCGCGACGGAACGTCACGTGCGCGCCGTCGTCGTCCTGCTCGATCGCGGTGATCGTGTCGTCGAACACGTACTCGACGTCGTCGCGGGAGTGCTCGTAGAGCACCTGCGTGAGCGCGCCGCGCGGCACCTCGAGATCGCGCCCCGCAGGGCTGCCGACGATCTCGTCCGGCCGGACGCGGCCGGTGACGCGCCCCCGGGCGTCCACGAAGGTGACCCGCTGCGTGTCCACGTGTGCCGCGCGCAGTTGCGGCAGCACACCCATCCGCTCGACCACGTCGACCGCGGAGGCGCGGATGTCGATCGGGTAGCCGCCGCGACGGGGCCACGGCGCCCGCTCGACGACGATTGGCCGGAAGCCGTGGTGGCGGAGCCAGTACGCCAGTGCCGGTCCGGCGATGCTCGAACCCGAGATCAGAACGGTGGGGGTCACGAGTGCCTCCGCGATGCCGGTGAAACCTACCTGTCGCACGGTAAGCTACAAACTTACCGGGCGGCAAGTAGCTAACCGGGCGACAGGCAGGGAGCTACGCTCGCGACGTACCGGGCCAGGGGAGGAGTTCGTTCCGTGCCGAGACGCAGCGCCGACACCCGTGCCGAGATCCGGGAGGTCGCCACGGAGCTGTTCGCCGCCCAGGGGATCGAGCAGACGAGCCTGCGTGAGATCGCCGAGCGTCTCGACATCACCAAGGCGGCGCTCTACTACCACTTCCCGTCGAAGGACGAGCTGATCGCCGAGCTCGTCCGGCCGATGGTCGCCGACCTCGAGGCGTTCCATACCGACGTCACGAGCGTGGCTCCCGGCGATCTCCGCTCCCTGCTGCAGCGCTACCTCGACCTGTGCCACCGGCACCGCCTGCTCTTCCAAGGGCTGCTGCGCGACATCGCCGTCCTCGGCCGGCTCGACGTGCTCAGCACCGTGCTCGAGAAGCGCGCCGAGGTGGACCGGGTACTGGTGGGCGGCGACGCCCCGGCCGACCGGGTGCGGGCGGTGATCGCCCTGGGCGGCCTGCAGGACTGCGTGGTGCTGATGTCCGACGAGCCCCTGGAGTCCTACCGCGAAGCGGCAGTGGACTCCGCGCTGAGAGCACTCCGCCCGGCCTAGCCGCGCTCACCGAAGTTCAGGAAAGCCACTTTCAGGCCCTCTCCGGGCAGCAAAGTGGCTTTCCTGAACCACGGGGGCCGCGGCGGGGGCGGGGCGCGTTTACTTCGCTCCGGCCCGACGCTCAGACTGTCCGGCGTGGATCGCGGGAGAGTGTCCTTCATCGGGGCCGGGCCGGGTGCGGCCGACCTGATCACGCTGCGTGGTGCGCGGCGGATCGCCGAGGCCGACGTGGTGATCTGGGCCGCGAGCCTCGTGATGGAGGAGTGCGTCACCGAGCACGCCCGTGCGGACGCCGAGCTCGTCGACTCCTCGGCGATCGCCCACGAGGACGTGCTCGCGCTCTACCGCCGCGCCGCGGCCGACGGGCTGAAGGTCGCCCGCGTGCACTCCGGCGACCCGTCGCTGTGGGGCGCAGTGCAGGAGCAGTACGACGCGGCGGAGGAACTCGGCCTCGACGTCGAGATCGTGCCGGGGGTCTCCGCGTTCGGGGCCGCCGCCGCCGTCGCCGGGCGGGAGCTGACGATCCCCGAGGTCGCGCAGTCGGTGGTGCTCACCCGGCTCGAGGGCGGCAAGACGCCGATGCCGGAGCGGGAGAAGCTGCGCGAGTTCGCTCGCCACGGCACCACGATGGCGATCTTCCTGTCCGCCGCCCGCACCGCCCAGATGGTCGACGAGCTGCGCGCGGGCGGCTACCCGGTCGACACGCCCGTCGTGGTCGCCTACCGCACCAGCTGGCCCGACGAGCTGACGCTGCGCTGCCGGCTCGACGAGGTGGAGGCCGTCTGCAAGGAGCGCAAGCTGTGGCGGCAGACGTTGTTCCTGGTGGGTCCCGCACTCGGCGCGACGGGGCGGCGCAGCCACCTGTACCACCCCGGCCACTTCCACACCTTCCGCAAGCCGGACGCCGCGGCGCGCCGTGAGCTGCGCGCGGCCCGGGCGGCCGGGCGCCCCGCTCCGTGACCCTCACCGTCATCGGGCTCGACGGCGCCCCGCTCCCGCCGGGCGCGGCCGCGGCGCTCGCGGAGGCCGAGATCGTGGTCGGGGCGCCTCGGCACCTGGCGGCAGCGCCGGTGCCGGATGCCGCCGAGCGCGTCGAGCTGGGCCCGGTCGAGCCCGCACTGGCGAAGCTCGCCGGTCGCCGGGCCGTGCTGCTGGCCAGCGGTGACCCGGGGTTCTTCGGGATCGTGCGGCTGCTGCGCGAGCGAGGTCACGAGCCCGTCGTGCTGCCCGCCCGGTCGAGCGTGCAGCTGCTCTTCGCCCGCATCGGCCGCTCCTGGGACGACGTGGCCGTGGTGAGCGCGCACGGGCGTGCCCTCGGCCCGGCGGTCAACGTCTGCCGGGCCCGCGGGGCCACGGCCGTCCTCACCGGGCCGGGTGCCGGGCCTGCCGAGATCGGCGCCGCCCTCGACGGCTGGCCGCGCACGCTCGTCGTGGCCGAGGACCTGGGCGGTCCGGGGGAGCGGGTGACCACCCTGGCGGCTGCCGAGGCCGCCACCCGCGCGTGGCATCCGCTCAGCGTGGTGCTGTGCCTGCGCTCCACCGACGCACCGGACGTTCCCGCCCGCGGCTGGTTCGCCGGTGGTGAGCCCGCGCCGCCGCCCGGCGGGTGGGCGCTGCCCGACACCGCCTTCGAGCACCGCGCCGGGATGGTCACGAAGGCCGAGGTCCGGGCCGTCGCGCTCGCCCGGCTCGCCCCGCGCCCCGGCACGCTCGTCTGGGACGTCGGCGCCGGGTCGGGCTCGGTGGCCGTCGAGTGCGCCCGCCTCGGCGCGGCGGCGCTCGCGGTGGAACGCCGGGACGACGACGCCGCACGGGTCCGGGCCAACGCCGCCGCCCACGGCGTCGAGGTGCGGGTCGTGGCCGGAGCGGCGCCTGCCGCGCTGGCCGGGCTGCCGCGCCCGGACGCCGTGTTCGTGGGTGGTGGGGGCCCCGAGGTGGTTGCCGCCGCCGCGGCGGCGGGGCCGGAGCGGATCGTCGTGGCGCTCGCCGCGCTGGACCGGATCGCCCCGACCCGCGCCGTGCTCCTGGCCGCCGGCTATGCGGCCGGTGGCACGCAGATCGCCGCGAGCCGGCTCGCCGAGCTGCCCGACGGCTCGGTGCGGCTCGCGGCCACCAACCCGATCACGCTCGTCTGGGGAGAGGTGCAGGACCGATGACCGACGCTCCGCTCGGTGGGTACGCCGCATGAGCATCGCGCTGTTCGCCGTGACCGAGGCAGGCAGGCGGGCCGCCGCCGAGGTGGCGGGCCCGCTCGGCGCCACCCCGCACGGACTGGCCGAGCTGGCGCAGCTGTGGCCGCGCCTCGACGGGGCCGTGTTCTTCCTCGCCACCGGCGCGACCGTGCGGCTGATCGCCCCGCTGCTGGCCGACAAGCGCACCGACCCCGGCGTGGTCTGCGTGGACGAGGGCCGTCGGTTCGCCGTGGCACTCGCCGGCGGTCACGAGGGCGGGGCCAACGCCCTCGCCACGCGGGTCGGGGCGGTGCTCGGCGCCGAACCGGTGATCACCACCGCGTCCGACGCGGCGGGGAGCACGGGCCTCGACGAGCTGGTGGCGCTGCTCGGTGCCGCGGTCGACGGGGACCTCGCCGCCGCCGGCACGGCGCTGCTGGACGGCGCCGCGCACGTGGAGAACCCGCTGGGCTTCCCGCTGCCCCCGATGCCGCCCGGCACCGGGGAGCCCCGGCACCGGATCGTGATCACCGACCGCCTGCCGCGGGTCCCCGAGACTGCAGCGGGCGTCACGCGGCTCGTGCCGCCCACGCTCGTGGTCGGGATCGGCAGCGCCCGCGGGGTCCCGCCCGAGGCGGTCCGAGCGACCCTGCACCGGCTGGAGACCGGCAACCGAGTCGACCTGCGAGCCGTCCGCGCCTACGCGAGCGTCGACCTCAAGGCGGGCGAGGCGGGCATCCTCGCCGCGATCGCGCCGGCCGAGCTGCTCACCTACCCGGCCGCGGTGCTGGCCGCGGTCGACGTGCCGAACCCCAGCGAGGTGGTGCGCGCCGAGGTCGGTACGGCCAGCGTCGCGGAGGCGGCAGCGCTGCACGCCGCGGCCGAGCTGGGCGGCGGTGCACCGGTCGAGCTGGTCGTCGAGAAGATCAAGGGCGACAACGTGACGGTCGCGGCCGCGCGGATCCGCCCCCGGGGCCGGCTGGCGATCGTCGGGCTCGGGCCCGGTGCCGCCGACCTCCGCGTGCCCCGGGCCGACGCTGAGCTGCGGCGCGCGTCGATCGTGGTGGGGCTCGACCAGTACGTCGACCAGGTGCGGCACCTGCTGCGGCCGGGCACCGAGATCCGGGCCAGCGGCCTCGGCGACGAGGAGCAGCGCGCCGCCGACGCCGTCGCCCTCGCCGCGAAGGGGCACGCCGTGGCGCTGATCGGCTCCGGCGACGCCGGGGTCTACGCGATGGCGAGCCCCGCGTTGCAGGGCGCCGGAGCCGACATCGACGTGGTCGGGGTGCCGGGTGTGACCGCGGCGCTCGCCGCCGCGTCGCTGCTCGGGGCGCCGCTCGGCCACGACCACGTGCTGATCTCGCTGTCGGACCTGCACACCCCGTGGCCGGTTATCGAGCAGCGGGTGGCGGCCGCCGCGTCCGCCGACCTCGTCACGTGCTTCTACAACCCGCGCAGCCGCGACCGGCACTGGCAGCTCGGCGCCGCGCTGGACGCGTTCCGGGCCCACCGCCCCCCGACGACACCCGTGGGCGCGGTGCGGCAGGCGGGCCGGCCGGGGCAGCGGGTGTGGACGGCCGCCCTGGCCGACTTCGACCCGGCGGAGGTGGACATGCTCACCACGGTGGTGGTCGGCTCGTCGGCGACGAGGATGGTGGCGGGCCGCATGGTGACCCCCCGCGGCTACCGCTGGACGACCCCCCACCCGTGAGGGCCCCAGGAGCGCCCCCGGCAAAGTTCAGGAAAGCCACTTTCCTGCCCTCTGCGGGCAGCATCGTGGCTTTCCTGAACCAGGGGGCCGGGAGCCGCGGGTTATGCTCGGCGCGATCGGCAGCGTGGAACCCGGTGCGATCCCGGGACGGTCCCGCCACTGTGACCCCGGGTGACCCGGGGGAGTCAGACCCCCGCCGCCGACGACCACCGAACCCGTCCGGGCGTGGATACCCGGGGAGGAGACAGCGTGCGCGCCACCGTGCACCCCATCGAGGTGGAGTCGTACGCGATCCTGCGTTCCCGGCTCGACACCTCGGACCTGCCCCCGCTCACCCGCGCGGTGGTGGAGCGGGTGGTCCACACCAGCGCCGACCCGAGCTGGGCGGGCGACCTCGTCTGTGCCGAGGACGCGCTGCGCGCCGGGCGCACGGCGTTGCTCGCCGGGGCGCCACTGGTGACGGACGTGCGCATGGTCGCCGTCGGGGTCACCGCCCGGCCCGCCACGGTGGCCATCGACCTGCCCGGCGTGCGTGAGCTCGCGGCCGCCGAGGGGCTCACCCGGTCGGCAGCGGGGATCCGCGTCGCCGTCGGCGAGCACCCGGCAGGCGCCGTCTGGGCCATCGGCAATGCGCCGACCGCGCTGGCCGAACTGGTGCGCTGCGCCGCTGCGGGCCTGGTCACCATGCCGCTCGTGGTGGGGCTGCCCGTGGGCTTCGTCGGTGCGGTGGCGGCGAAGGCCGCACTGCGCTCGGCGCTGCTGCCCGCGGTGTCCAACCGATCGGAACGGGGCGGGGCGGCCGCCGCGGCCGCCACCGTCAACGCGTTGCTGTACAGCGAGGAGACCGCATGAACGCCCCGCCGGTGCTGCTGGTCGGCCACGGAACGGTCGACGCCACGGGCGTGGCCGAGTTCGTGGCGTTCACCGACCGGGTTCGGCGGGTGCTCGCTGCCGAGGGCGTCGACGTCGACGGCGGGTTCATCGAGCTGTCCCAGCCGACCGTGCACGAGGCCTGGACGGCCCTGTCCGGCCGGGGCCACACCGCGCTGGCGGCGGTGCCGATGGTGCTCGTGGCCGCCGGGCACGCCAAGGGCGACATCCCCGCGGCACTGCAGCGGGAGGTGGTGCGCGACCGGGCCACCAGCTACGTGCTCGGTCGCCCGCTCGGCCCGCACCCCGTGCTCCAGCACCTGCTCGACCAGCGGGTCACCGCGGCGTTGCAGGGCGACCCGGGAGCGGGCACGGCCGTGCTGCTGGTCGGGCGGGGCTCCACCGACCCGGACGCCAACGCGGAGGTCTGCAAGGTCGCGCGGCTGCTGCAGGAGGGCAGGCCGTACGACTTCGTCGAGCCCGCGTTCGTCTCGCTGGCCCGTCCCGACGTCACCGCCGGGCTCGCCCGCTGCCGGGCGCTCGGCGCGCGCCGGGTGGTGGTGGCGCCGTACTTCCTGTTCGACGGAGTGCTGCCGCGCCGGGTCGTCGACCAGGCCACGGCGTTCGGCGCGGAGCACCCGGACGTCGACGTGCGCATCGCGGGCTACCTCGGCGACTGCGACGAGCTGGCCGGGCTCGTCGTCGAGCGCTACCGCGAGGCGCTGCACGGCGACATCAGGATGAACTGCGACACCTGCGCGTACCGGGTGCTGCTGCCCGGGTTCGAGGACAAGCTCGGGGCCGCACAGACCCCGCATCACCACCCCGACGACCCGGCCCACGGCCATGGCCACGGGCACGGCCACGGGCAGGTGGAGGCGGTGGCCGGAGAATGAGGATCGTGGATCCCTATCTGGTGGGACTGGACCTCGGGGGCAGGCGCGTCGTCGTGGTGGGCGGTGGCGCGGTCGCCCAGCGGCGGATCACCGGCCTGCTCGCGGCCGGAGCCGACGTCGAGGTCGTGGCGCCCGAGGTCACCCCGGCGGTCGAGGGCATGGCGACGGCCGGGGAGGTGCGCTGGAGCGCGCGGCCCTACCGCGACGGTGATCTCGAGGCGGCCTGGTACGTGGTCGCGTGCACGGACGCCCCGGCCGTCAACGCGGCGGTGGGCGCCGACGCCGAGGCCCGGCGGATCTTCTGCGTGCGCGCCGACGACGCGCCGGCAGGCAGCGCGGTCACCCCGGCCGTGGGGCATCACGACGGGCTCACCGTCGGGGTGCTCGCCGGCCGCCGTCCCCGGCGCTCGGCGGCGGTCCGCACGGCGCTGGTCGAGGCACTGCAGACCGGCCTGGTCGACGACTCCGCCGAACCGGTGCACCCGGGGGTGGCGCTGATCGGTGGCGGCCCCGGCGACCCGGAGCTGATCACCGTGCGGGGCAGGCGGCTGCTGTCCCGTGCCGACGTCGTCGTCACCGACCGGCTCGGCCCCCGTGACCTGCTCGACACGCTCGCCCCGCACGTCGAGGTGATCGACGCCTCGAAGATCCCCTACGGCCGCGCGATGAACCAGGCCCGGATCAACGAACTGCTCGTGGAGCACGCCAGGGCAGGCCGGTTCGTCGTGCGGCTCAAGGGCGGCGACCCCTACGTCTTCGGCCGCGGCTTCGAGGAGGCGCTCGCCTGCGCCGAGGCCGGCGTGCCCGTCACCGTCGTCCCCGGCGTGACCAGCGCGTTCGCCGCGCCCGCCGTGGCCGACGTCCCGGTGAGCCATCGCGGGGTCGCGCACGAGATCGTCGTGGTGTCGGGACACGTCGCCCCCGGCGACCCGCGCAGCCTCGTCGACTGGCCGGCGCTCGGGCGCCTGCGCGGCACGCTCGTGCTGCTCATGGCGGTCGAGCGGATCGGCGCGTTCTCCACCGCGCTGATCGAGGGTGGTCGCCCCGCGGACACGCCCGTCGCCGTGGTGCAGGACGGGACGATGCGGATCCAGCGCTCACTGCGCGCCACTCTCGCCACGGTGGCCGATGCCGTGCGCGAGCAGCGGATCAGCCCGCCGGCGGTGATCGTGGTGGGACCGGTCGCCGGCCTGGCCCACGAGCCGGTCACCGGCTGAGACGAGGGGAACCCGTGCCGGACGAGGAGTCGCTGCTCGATCTCACCGTGCGTGAGCTGCTCGACGCCGTGGCCGCCCGCACCTCCGCCCCTGGCGGGGGCGGGGCGGCCGCGCTCGCCACCGCGCTGGCCGCCGCGCTCGCCGGGATGGCCTCGCGGTTCGGCGACGGCTCCGCCGCGCAGGAGGCCGACGCCCTGCGCGCCCGTGCCGCCCTGCTCGCCGATGCCGACGCCGCGGCGTACCGGGCGTACCTGGCGGCGGTGCGCCTCCCGCGCGACGACCCCTCCCGCGCCGACGCCGTGACCGCCGCCCGGAGCGACGCCGTCGGCGTCCCCGCGGAGATCGGGGGGATCGCGGGCGCGGTCGCCGACCTGGCCGCCGGGATCGTCCGCGACGGCAACCCGAACCTGCACGGCGACGCGGTGGCGGCGATCCACCTCGCGGCGGCGGCCGCGGCCACCTCCGCCGAGCTGGTGGCGGCCAACACCCCGCCCGACGACGTGCTGGCCAACGCCCGCGTCGTGGCGGCCGCCGCGCGGGCGCGCGCAGCCGAGGTGCAGGGCGGCTGACCGGCAGCGCTCAGCAGGCCTGCGGCGGGGCGATCGTGCGCGCTCCGCGGATCAGCAGGCCAGGGGCCGGGCCCGCCAGGCTGTAGGTGAGCCGCCAGTTCGTGCAGGTCTGGCCGCCCGGGCCAAGCTCGGCGGACTGGGTGCTGGTGAACGTCACGTCCACCTCGAGCCCGTCCGCGTCGTCGTCGCGCACCGCCGTCAGCACGGGGGAGTGGATGACCGTGGTGGCCTGCCCCTTCGCCCACACCTCCAGCCCGCTCCTGGCGATGTCGGAGTCGGGGTGCAGGAGCGCGAACGCGTCGGCGTAGCGGTTCTCGTTGATCCCCGCGACGTACTCGCTGATCACGGTGCGTGCCTCCGCCAGCGCGGGGTGCGCCACCCCCGGCGCGACGTCGACCAGGTCGTCGGGCGGGAGCTCGCCGGCCGACGTGCCGGTCGTGCCCGTGACGGCCGCGGGTTCGCTCGGCGCGGCGCGCACCGCCCGCGGACGGTCGACGAGGTGCAGGAACGCGATCGTTGCGAGCGTGGCCACCAGCACCGCGGCGACCATGGTCACCACCAGCGGACGGCGCCTGCGCCCCGGCGACACCCGCGTGGGCGGCGGCGCGAACTGCGGAGCCGGGGCGGCGGTGACGGAGGGATGCAGCCGCGGGACGTACACCGTCGCGGTGGTGCCGGGTCCGCCGGCGACCGGACCCTCGACGACGGCCCGGGTGACCGGCTGTCCCGTGGCCCGCTGCGCGCCCTGCAGTGCCTCGGCGGCCTCGGCGGCGGAGGCGAACCGGTCGCCCGGCGCCTTCGCCATCAGCCGCTCCACCACCCGGCACACCGCGTCGGGCACCCCTGCCGGGCGCAGGTCGGGGACCGGGTCATGGGCGATCCGCAAGACCGTGGCGACCAGCTCCTCGGTGTCGGTGACGAACGCCGGACGGCCGGTGAGCAGCGCGAACATCGTGGCGCCGAGTCCGTAGAGGTCGGCGGCGGGGGTGGCGTGCCCCTCCAGCAGCCGCTCCGGTGACGCGTAGGCCGCGCTCGCGCGGATCCGGCCGTCGGCCCTGGTCTCGGTGACGCCGGGGAGGCGCGAGATGCCGAAGTCGCCGAGCTTCGGCTCGCCGTAGCGGGAGACGAGCACGTTGGCCGGCTTGAGGTCCAGGTGCAGGATGCCGGCGCGGTGCGCCGTCTCCAGCGCCCCGGCCACCATGACCGCCACGTCCAGCACCTCGGCCCACGGCAACGGCCCGTCCCGGCGGATCCGGTCGGCGAGCGACCCCGCCGACATCAGGTCCATCACGATGTAGGGCTCGCCGCGGGCAGTGGTGCCGCTGCGGTGCACCGTGACGATGTGGGGGTGCCCGGAGAGCGCCCCCATCGCCTGGCACTCGCGGACGAACGCGCGCCGCACACCCTCGCCGTCGAGCCGTTCGTGCAGCACCTTGACGGCGACCCGGCGGCCGAACTCCGGTTCCTCGGCGGCGTAGACGGTGCCGTACCCGCCCTGGCCGACCACCTCGGGACGGGCCAGCCCCGGTATGCCGGGATCCGGCACGTCGGAGATCATCGGCGCAGTCTAGGAGCGCGCTCCTCGGGATGATCGTGCGCACGTCGGCATCCTCACGCCGCGTTGACCCGTGACCTCCCGATGTGTTCCAGTTCTCCGCGACGTCAGTGGAGGAAGCCGGTGTGAGTCCGGCGCGGTCCCGCCACTGTCACCGGGCCGGCACGCGCGGGCCTGGGAGCCAGACACTCGCTGCCGTCGCACCTCCACCAGTAGAGGGCGCGGACCCTCGGAAGGAACGCTGATGACGCGCGCTGCCTCCGCCACCACCGGCCGGGAGGGATCCGCCGCCGACGGGGCGTCGAGCACCGTCCTGCTGCTGTCCACCGCCGACACCGAGTTGCTGGCTGCCCGCAGCTCGGGGGCCCTCTACCGCACGGCCAACCCGGCGCGCGTCGAGCCCGCCGGCCTGGCGCCGCTGCTCGACGGCGTCGACGTCGTCGTGCTCCGGCTCCTCGGCGGGCGCCGCGCCTGGCCGGAGGGGGTCGACGCGCTCGTGGCGTCCGGGCGTCCCGTCGTGCTGCTGGGCGGGGAGGCCGCGCCCGACGCGGAGCTGATGGCCGCATCGACCGTGCCGGCGGGCGTGACGTCGGAGGCGCTGGCCTACCTCGCCGCCGGCGGGCGGGACAACCTGCGCGAGCTGCACCGGTTCCTGTCCGACACGGTGCTGCTGACCGGCGAGGGATTCGCCCCGCCCGCGCCCGCCCCCGACTTCGGGGTGCACGGCGAGCGCGAGCAGGCCGCCGGCCGTCCGACGGTCGCGGTGGTCTTCTACCGGGCGCACGAGCTGTCGGGCAACACCGCGTTCGTCGACACGCTCTGCGACGCGATCGAGGCGCGGGGCGCCAACGCGCTGCCGGTGTTCTGCGGGTCGTTGCGCGGTGTCCCGGCCGGCGGGGCGGACGGCCTGATGGAGCTGCTCGCCCGGGCCGACGCGCTGGTCGCCACCGTCCTCGCCGCGGGCGGCACCCGCGCGAGCGACGCCGTGGCGGGCGGCGAGGAGGACTCCTGGGACGCGGGCGCGCTCGCCGCGCTGGACGTGCCGGTGCTGCAGGGGCTCTGCCTGACCACGTCGCGGGCCACCTGGGCCGACTCCGACGCGGCACTCTCGCCCATGGACGCCGCGATGCAGGTGGCGATCCCGGAGTTCGACGGCCGGCTGATCACGGTGCCGTTCTCGTTCAAGGAGGTCGACGCGGGTGACGACATCCCCGTGTACCGGGCCGACCCGGAGCGCGCGGCCCGGCTGGCCGGGCTCGCCGTCCGCCACGCCCGGCTGCGGGCCACGCCCGTCGCCGAGCGGAAGCTCGCCGTGGTGCTGTCGAGCTACCCGACGAAGCACGCCCGCGTGGGCAACGCGGTCGGGCTGGACACCCCGGCGTCCGCGGTGGTGCTGCTGCGCGCGCTGCGGGACGCCGGCTACGCGGTGGGCGACTTCCCGGAGGACTCCGACCAGCTGATCCACACCCTGATCGCCGCCGGGGGCCACGACGTCGAATGGCTCACGGAGGAACAGCTCGCCGCCGCCCCGTCACGCGTGCGGCTGGAGCACTACCGCCGCTGGTTCGACGCGCTACCGTCCGAGCTGACCGACGGGATCCGCGAGCACTGGGGCGAGCCGCCGGGCTCGCTCTACGTCGACGGAACCGACGTCGTGCTGGCATCTCTGCAGTTCGGGAACGTGGTGCTGATGATCCAGCCGCCGCGCGGGTTCGGGGAGAACCCGGTGGCGATCTACCACGACCCGGACCTGCCGCCGTCACACCACTACCTGGCGGCGTACCGGTGGCTCGACCACGAGTTCGGCGCCGACGCCGTGATCCACCTCGGGAAGCACGGCACGCTGGAGTGGCTGCCCGGCAAGGGGCTCGGGCTGTCGGCCGAGTGCGCCCCGGACGCCGTGCTCGGCGAGCTGCCGCTGGTCTACCCGTTCATCGTCAACGACCCGGGCGAGGGCACGCAGGCCAAGCGCCGCGGGCACGCCGTGGTCGTCGACCATCTGGTGCCGCCGATGGCGCGCGCCGACACCTACGGCGAGATGGCGAAGCTCGAGCAGTTGCTCGACGAGTACGCGACCGTCGCCGCGATGGACCCGGCGAAGCTCCCGGCGCTGCGCGCGCGGATCTGGGAGGTCGTCACCACCGCTCAGCTGCACCACGACCTGCACGTCGACAACGCGCCCGGCGAGCAGGACTTCGACGACTTCGTCCTGCACATCGACGGGTACCTGTGCGAGGTCAAGGACGTCCAGATCCGCGACGGGCTGCACGTGCTGGGTGGGGTGCCTGCCGGTGAGGCGCAGGTCAACCTGGTGCTGTCGATCCTGCGCGCCACGCAGGTCTGGGGCGGGAAGCGGGCGCTCCCCGGCCTCCGCGCGGCACTGGCCGCGTGGGCGGGCCTGGACGAGCAGTCCCTCCTCGCGTCTCCCGGTGAGCGGTTGCAGCAAAGCCACTTTGACGCAACCTCGCTGCATGAAAGTGGCTTTGCTGCAACGGGGGCTGCGGCTGCCACCGGGGGCACTCCCGTGGAGCGGCTCGTCGGGCTCGCCGGGGGGCCGTCGGTCACCGGGGCCGACCTCGTCGACGTCCTCGAGGGCGTCGCCCGCGCGCTGGTCACGGAGGTGCAGGCCCGGGGCTGGAGCGACGCGGCGCAGGTGTGCGCGCAGCTGCTGGGCGAGGAGATCCCGGACGTCGTGGCGGTGCTGGAGTTCGGCTGCGCCGAGGTCGTGCCGCGGCTGAACCGCACCACCGACGAGATCGCCGGCGTGCTGCACGCCCTCGACGGCGGGTACGTGCCCGCCGGTCCGTCGGGCTCGCCGACCCGCGGCCTGGTCAATGTGCTGCCGACCGGCCGGAACTTCTACTCCGTCGACCCCAAGGCGATCCCGTCGCGCTCGGCGTGGGAGATCGGGAGCGCGCTGGCCGACTCGCTCGTCGCCCGGCACCTCGCCGACACCGGCACCTACCCGCAGAGCGTCGGGCTGACGGTGTGGGGGACGTCGGCGATGCGCACCCAGGGCGACGACCTCGCCGAGATCCTCGCGCTGATCGGCTGCCGCCCGGTGTGGGACGAGGCGTCGCGGCGGGTCACCGGCGTCGAGGTCGTGCCGCCTGCGGAGCTCGGGCGCCCGCGGATCGACGTCACGGTGCGGATCTCGGGGTTCTTCCGCGACGCGTTCCCGCACGTCATCACGCTGCTCGACGACGCGTTCGCGATGGTCGCCGAGCTGGATGAGCCGGCCGAGCAGAACTATCTGCGCGCTCACGTCGAGGAGGACGTGGCCACACACGGCGACCGCCGCCGCGCCACGTCCCGGATCTTCGGCTCGAAGCCGGGTGCCTACGGCGCCGGTCTCCTGCCGCTGATCGACGCCCGCAACTGGCGCAGTGATGCCGACCTCGCCGAGGTCTACGCCGTCTGGGGCGGCTACGCCTACGGGCGCGGGCTGGACGGCCGCGAGGCGCGCGCCGACATGGAGCAGTCGTTCCGCCGGATCGCGGTGGCGGCCAAGAACCAGGACACCCGCGAGCACGACATCGTCGACTCCGACGACTACTTCCAGTACCACGGCGGGATGGTCGCGATGGTGCGCGCGCTGACCGGGCGCTCGCCCGCGGCGTACGTGGGCGACTCCGCGGTCACCGACGCCGTGAAGACGCGCACGCTCGCCGAGGAGACAAAACGGGTCTTCCGCGCGAGGGTCGTGAACCCGAAGTGGATCGCAGCCATGCAGCGCCACGGCTACAAGGGCGCGTTCGAGCTCGCCGCCACCGTCGACTACCTGTTCGGCTACGACGCCACCGCCGGTGTGGTCGACGACTGGATGTACGCCCAGCTCGCCGAGAGCTACGTCTTCGACGAGACCAACCGCGACTTCATGCAGCGGTCCAACCCGTGGGCGCTGCGCGGGATCACCGAGCGCCTGCTCGAGGCCGCCGACCGCGGGCTCTGGGCCAAGCCCGACGACGCCGTGCTCGACCGGCTGCGCCAGACCTACCTCGACCTCGAAGGCGACCTGGAAGGCGAGTCGTGATGAACACGCTGGTCGGGGTCGGGGTCGGGCCGGGCGATCCGGAGCTGGTCACCGTGAAGGCGGCGAACCTGCTGGCCAAGGCCGACATCGTGTTCGTGCCCGTCGCCGACTCCGGCGAGACCGGACGCGCCGAGCAGACCGTGCTCTTCTACGCCGAGGCCTGGCGGGTCGAGCGGGTGGTGTTCGCGCTGCACGACCGCGAGCACACGCAGCGCCGGGAGCAGGCCTGGGACGCGGCCGCGGCGCAGGTGGCGCGCTGGTACGCCCGTCACCCTGGCGGCACGGCGGTGTTCGCGACGATCGGCGACCCGTGCGTCTACTCCACGTTCAGCTACCTGGCCGCGTCGGTGCGGTCGGTGGTGGGGGAGCTGTCGGTCGAGCTGGTGCCGGGGATCACCGCGATGCAGGACCTCGCAGCGCGCAGCGGAACGTCGCTGGTGGAGGGCCGGGAGGCGCTCGCCCTGTTCCCGATGACCGCGGGGCCCGAGCGGTTCCGGGAGGCGCTGGCGCGCGGGGACGCCGTGGCCGCCTACAAGTTCGGCCGGATGCTGCCGGAGACGCTCGCCGTCCTGCGCGAGACGGGCCGGATCGACGAGGCGGTGTACGGCGCCGGGCTGGGGCTCGCGGAGGAGGACATCCGCCCCGCCCGCGAGCTGGACCCGCACGAGGCCGGCCCCTACCTCTCCACGCTGGTCGTCCCGCCGAAACGCAACGGCCGCGGCCACGGGCTGCGCTGACGCCGCTGTGGATCCCGACGCGTTCTACGAGGTCGTGCACTCCCGCCGGGACGTGCGCTCGGGGTTCCTGCCCGGCGCCGCCGTCGACGACGCCGTGCTGCGCCGGGTGCTCGGTGCCGCCCACGCCGCGCCCAGCGTGGGTTTCTCCCAGCCGTGGGACTTCCTCGTCGTCCGCGACCGGGCCGTGCGGGAGCGGGTGCAGGCCCACGTCGCCGCCGCCCGGGCCGAGTACGCCGCCACACTGCCCGGCGCACGGGCCGCCGCGTTCCGCGACCTCAAGGTCGAGGCGATCCTGGACGCCGCGCTGAACATCGCCGTCACCTGCGACCCGACCCGCGGTGGGCGGCACACGCTGGGCCGCCACACCCAGCCTCGAATGGCGCCCTACTCGACGGTCGGCGCCGTGCAGAACCTGTGGCTGGCCGCGCGGGCGGAGGGTCTGGGCGTCGGCTGGGTCAGCTTCGGTGACGAGCGCGCGCTGGCCGGCCTGCTCGGCCTGCCGGCCCACCTGGAGCTGGTGGCGTACCTGTGCGTCGGGCCCGTCACGGGCTTCGCGCCCGAGCCGGAGCTCGCCACGGCGGGCTGGGCGCAGCGCAGACCGCTGCAGTGGGCCGTGCACCACGACACGTACGGCCGCCGCGGACTACCCGGGGAGGAACCGATGGACCTGCTCGAGACAGTGGCCGCGATCGTCGCACCGGACTCCGCGGCCCGAGCCGCGGCCGCGGATCGCCTCGACCGGATGACGAAGCCGCGGGGCTCGCTCGGCCGCGTCGAGGACGTCGCCGTGACCCTCGCCGGGATCGCCGGGAGCTGCCCCCCACCGGTACCCGAGCCCGCGGCCGTGGCCGTGTTCGCCGCCGATCATGGCGTGCACGCCCAGGGGGTGTCGCCGTGGCCGCAGGAGGTCACGGCGCAGATGGTGGGCAACTTCGTGGCCGGTGGTGCCGTTGTCAACGCCTTTGCGCGGCGGCTCGGCGCCGAGGTGTGCGTGGTGGACGTGGGGGTGGCCGCGCCACTCGCGACGCCGGACGCCGCGACCGTCCCGGGCCTGCTCCCGCGGCGCATCGCCGACGGCACAGCGGACATGACCGTGGGCCCCGCCCTCACCCGCGAGCAGGCGCAGGCTGCCGTCGAGGTGGGCATCGAGACCGCCCGTGACCTCGTCGCGGCCGGCAACCGGTGCCTCGTCACCGGCGACATGGGCATCGCGAACACCACGGCGGCGGCCGCGCTGATCTGCGCCTTCACCGGATCCGAGCCGGGTGCGGCCACGGGGCGCGGCACCGGCATCGACGACGCGACGCTGGCGCACAAGACGGCGGTGGTGGCCTCGGCGCTCGCCCGGCACGACCCCGACCCGGCCGACCCGGTCGGCGTGCTCGCCGCGTTCGGTGGGCTCGAGCACGCCGCGCTGGCCGGGTTCGTGCTCGGCGCCGCGGCTCTGCGGGTGCCGGTGCTCCTCGACGGGGTGAACGCCGGCGCCGCCGCGCTCGTGGCCGCGGCCCTCGCCCCCGCCGCCACGGGCTACTGCGTCGCCGGGCACCGCTCGGCGGAGCCGGGGCACGCCGTCACCCTCGCCCACCTCGGCCTCGAACCGCTGCTCGACCTCGGGATGCGGCTGGGTGAGGGCAGCGGGGCGCTGCTCGCCCTCCCGCTGCTGCAGGCCGCCGCTCAGGCGCTGCAGGACGTCGCCACCTTCGACGCTGCCGGGGTGGCCGACAAGGAGGGTGCTGTTCAGCGCGCTCCTCGCGCCTGAGCTGTACGGGGCAGGTCCGGCACCCTTCCGCGCGACGTCAGGCACCCGGCCGGCCCCGGCATCGGTGAGTTTCGCGACCCCCCGTAACGCGGGTCCCTGCCGGCTCCGATTCCATCCCCGACCCACCCGACCTGATGACAGGACGCCGGCCGATGGCTTCGCCCGCATGACCGCCCGTTCAGTGCGCACGACGCCCGCTGGTGACTGGTTCCTCCCCGCCGACGGTGGATCGGGCTCCCTGCTCCGGGTGGCCGACGGAGTGGCCGCGGGGGACGTGCGGCGGATCCGTGACCTCGGCGTGGCGGGGCTGCTGCCGATCGGGAACGTCGTCGCCGCCAACGGGCAGGTGTGGCTGCGCACCCCGCAGCCGCCCACGCCCACGCTGGACGACCTACGGAGCGCATCCCTGACCGGACCTGACGCGGTGGCGGTGCTGACCGTCGTCGTCCGGACGGTGGCCGAACTGCACGCGCAGGGCCTCGTCCACGGGCACCTCGACGGCGAGGCCGTGTTCCTCGACCCGGACGGGACTCCGCTCGTGGTGATGATCGACGCCGGGCGCGGCGACCCCGCGCAGGACCTCGACGCGATCGCCGACATCGCGGCGATGCTCGCCGACGTCTGGTGCTCCGGCGACGGCCCGACCGCGGATCTCCTGCGCCGGTGCGGGGCCGTGGCCCGCAGTACCGGGCCGGACGCCGCGCTGGAGGCCCTGCTCCCTGCTTCGCAAGTCTCGGGCGGACCGGCCGCGGTGGGCGCCCCGCCCGCGGCCGGTGATCACCCGGCCGACGTCGCTGTCATCTCCTGACTACGTCAGCAGGGCGGGGCCGCCGCGGTGTCGGCCTGCCACGGGCCCGTGCGGGAGCGGCCGGCCTGCCACGACACCCGCAGCAGATGCACCGCCAGTACCCCGACGACCGCGCCGTGGACGAGCAGCGCCATTCGCTGCAGGAGGCCGCCGGGGTCGACACCGCCGAACACCGACACGAACCCGGGGATCCAGTCGTTCAGCCTGCTCACGACGTACACGACGGCCAGCACCGCCGCTCCTGCCGACAACCGCCGGACGAGCCCGACCACCGGCAGCCACGCCGGGCTCTCCGCCAGCCGGGGGGCCGCCGCGAAGCCGGCGAGGGACAGCAGCGCGAAGATCCCGGCACCGGCGAACTGGTGCACCCACCCGCTGACCGTCAGGATCTGCGGCGAGTCGTCGGTGGGGAAGATCGCCGCCACCAGCAGGCACGCCGTCCACGCGATGAACAGCACCGCCGGGCGACCGGCCAGCCGCACCCCGGCGCGGGCCATGCCGAGCACCACGGCCTGGGTCCCGACGGCGAGGGCCACCACCGCCGAGCCGAGCAGTTCGGCGGCTCCGTCGACGAACTCGTAGAAACTCAGTGGTTGGGAGATCGGGTCGACCTCGTGCCGGTAGGCCACCCCGAGGTAGAACATCAGCACCATGGCACGCCCGGCCGCGAGGATGGCGAGCACCGCGAGCAGCGACGTGCCGATTCCCGGCCACCTCGGGGCGGGTCGCTGCATGGTCCACATCATGCCGCGCGAGACTCTCTTCCGCGATCATCACGCGCTACCCGAACGGGCCCGGTCCGGCGGGCCGTCTCAGGGGTCGAGTGCCTCGATCAGGTCCCTGACGGTGACGGCTCCCTGGTACTGCTCACCGTTGACGAAAAGGGTCGGAGTACCGCGCACGCCGCTGCGTACCCCGGAGTTGAAGTCGGCCTCCACCCGTTCCTCGACGAACTGGGTGGCGGGCCACACCACCTTCTCCGGCGGCACGCCGATCTCCTCGGCGTAGCGGCGCAGGTCC
Organism: Pseudonocardia sp. OZ21; assembly: GCF_059359135.1. Taxonomy (NCBI): domain Bacteria; kingdom Bacillati; phylum Actinomycetota; class Actinomycetes; order Pseudonocardiales; family Pseudonocardiaceae; genus Pseudonocardia; species Pseudonocardia sp. OZ21. The sequence goes on along the minus strand of NZ_JCADBN010000001.1, from coordinate 319,625 downwards.
TCCTGCCGCAGCTGAGGCTCGTCGCCCGAGAAGAGCCGGTCGTGCATCGGCCAGAACCGGCCCTTGAGGGCAGCGGCCTCCGCCGCGACCGCGGCCGACAGCGCATAGGGATGCAGCTCGGCCAGCGGGAAATGGCGGAATGCGAAGACGAGACGAGTGCCGAGATGCTTGCGCACCTCCTCGATCACCGGGGCGGCCTTACGGCAGTACGGACATTCGAAATCGCCGTACTCGACGAGCGAGAGCTCTGCTCCGAGTACGCCCTGCAGATGGTCGTAGGTCCCTATCCGGGGGTCGAGAGCGATCGTGACCTCCAGTGACGTCTGACGAAGTGCTGGTTCCCAGGATGGCAGGATTCCCCGCGTGGCCGTAACGACCCTAACCGAGCGCGGCGAGCTGAGTCGCGCCGCGCGGTCCTTCATGCGGACCGAGTCCGGCTCGGCGGTCCTTCTGCTCGCCGCCGCGGTGATCGCATTGGTCTGGGCCAACGTCGGGGGTTACGAGGCGTTCTGGCACACGCCGCTCTCGTTCGCGGTCGGCTCCATCGACCTGACCCTCGACCTTCGCCACTGGGTCAACGACGGCCTCATGGTGCTGTTCTTCCTCAGCGTCGGCCTGGAGATCTCGCGCGAGACCGTGCTCGGCGAGCTGCGGGGTGTCCGGGCGCTCGCCACCCCGGCGGTGGCCGCCATCGGCGGACTGCTGGTCCCGGCCGGGATCTTCCTGCTGTTCAACGCGGGTGGACCGGCCGCGGGCGCGTGGGGCATCCCGATCTCGACCGACACGGCGATCGTCATCGGCATGCTCGCGCTGATCGGGCCGCGCTGCCCGGACCAGCTCCGGGTGTTCCTGCTCGCGCTCGCGATCGTCGACGACATCGGCGCCGTGATCGCGATCGCGATCTTCTACACCCATGGGGTGAACTACACGGCGTTGCTCCTGGCCGTCGTGCTGTTCCTGGCGCTGCTGGGGCTGCGGTTCGTCAATTTCTGGCGCACGCCGATCTACGTGGTGATCGCCGTCGTGATGTGGGTGGCCGTGCTGGAGTCGGGTGTGCACCCGAGCGTGGTCGGCGTCGCGCTCGGCCTGCTCGTCAACGCCTACGCCCCACGGCCGCGCGACATCGCCAGGTTGCAGGTGCTGGGCGGCAGCTTCCTCGTCGACCCCAGCCCGGAACGAGCCCTCGCCGCCCGGGCCGCCGCGGCGGAGGCCGTGTCGCCGAACGAGCGGCTCCAGCTGCGCATCCAGCCGTGGAGCAGCTACGTGATCGTCCCGATCTTCGTGCTGGCCAACGCCGGTGTGGTGCTGTCGAGCGAGTCCATCGCCGCCGCGGTCACCTCACCGCTCTTCTGGGGCATCGTGGTGGGCCTGACGGTCGGCAAGCTGATCGGCGTCACGCTGGGCACCTGGGTGGCGCTGCGCACCGGGATCGGCCGGGTGCCCGACACGCTGCGGTGGGGCCAGATAGTGGGAGGCGCCGGGCTCGCCGGCATCGGGTTCACGGTGGCCCTGTTCATCACCGACCTCGCCCTGACCGACCCGGTCCTGGTGAACGACGCCAAGATCGGCATCCTCACCGGCTCCATCGTCGCGGGCGTCATCGGCTGGCTGATCTTCCGGCTGGCGGGGGAGCGCGGTGGCCAGTGCGCCCCGACCGGGCTCCCGGTGCTGCCGCCCCGCCCGTGGCGCCCGCCGGTGTAGCTGGACCCCCCGAACCGGGCGACTCGCGCACGCGAGTCGCCCGTTCTGTGCCCGCGAGTCGCCCGGTTCCTGCCCGCGAGTCGCCCGTTCCGTGCGCGTGTTGCTGGTTCCGGCGGGTGGGGGTGCGCCGGGTTCGGTCAGTACAGGCTGCCCAGTGGGTCGGCCCGGGCGAGGTCGGGGTCGGCGGCGGCGAAGGTGCGCGCCCGGCCCGGGCCGGTGCTGCGGGTCTCGAACCGGACGGTGACGCGGCCGTGCCCAGCCCCCTGCACCCAGCCGTGGCCGTGCTCGGGGTGGCGCACGTCGTCGCCCGGGCGCCACGCCTGGCTCATCGCGTCCGCCGGGGACGGGTCCGGGAGCGGACCCGGATCATCGGGTGCGAGGACGGCAGGGCCTACCGGGGCCGAGACGGTGTGGCTCGGGCCGGGCTCGGGTTCGGGCGGGGCAGCGTCGGCGTCGAACCGGACCGCTTCGAACAGCGCGGGAGGTGGGTCGTCGATGAGCCCGGCCAGCGACACCCCGATCAGCCGGACCCCGCCCTCGGGTACCGCGGCCCTGGCCAGCCGCTGGGCGACCGCGGTGAGGGTGGGGAGGTCGGTGCTACCGCTGCCGGCGGTCTCGGAGCGGCTCGACGTGGTGAAGTCGGCGCTGCGCACCTTGACCGTGACGGTGCGGGCGGCGCGCCCCGACTCCACGAGCCGCCGGTGCGCAGCCTGCGTCATCCGGGCGACGGCGTCGTGCACGGCGGTCATCGCGGTGAGGTCGGTGTCGAAGGTGGTCTCGGCGCTCACCTGCTTCGCCGCTCCCCTCGGAGCGACGGGCCGGTCGTCGATGCCGCGGGCGAGCCTGTGCAGTTCCATCCCGATCGCGGTGCCCAGCAGGCCCGTGAGCTCGCGGAGGTCCATGGCGGCCAGCTCACCGATGGTGCGCACGCCGAGCCTGTGCAGGCCGGCCTCGGCCACCGGTCCCACGCCCCACAGGGCGCGCACCGGGAGCGGTGCGAGCACCGCCTGCTCGTCGTCGGGTGCCACTACCCGCAGCCCGTCGGGCTTGGCGAGCTCGGACGCGATCTTGGCGAGCTGTTTGCCCGATCCGGCGCCGACGGAGGCGGCGAGCCCGGTGGCGGTGTGGACCGCCGCCCGCAGTTGCGTGCCGAACCGCTCGACCTCGGCCGCCGATGCGCCCGCGAGCGCCGGCGGCTCCAGGAACGCCTCGTCCACCGAGACCGGCTCGAGCACCGGCGCGGCGTCGGCGAGGACGCTCATCACCCGCTCGCTGAGCGCCTGGTAGAGCACGAACCGGGCGGGCAGCACCACGGCGTGCGGACAGAGCCTGCGGGCCTGGCCCATCGGCATGGCCGAGCGTGCCCCGAACACCCGTGCCTGGTAGCTGGCCCCGGCCACCACGGCACGCGGACCGAGCCCGCCCACCAGCACCGGACGCTCGCGCAGCGTGGGACGGGTGAGCTGCTCGGCAGAGGCGAAGAACGCGTCCATGTCGAGGTGCAGCACCCAGCGCGCGCCCACGGCGCCATCATCCCCCGAGCCCCCGACAGTCTCGCTGCGGCCGGTCTCGTGCGGCGCCGGGGCCGGTGTCAGCCCACGCCGGCGCGCAGCAACGCGTTGCCGTCGGCCTCGACCACCTGCGACGGCGCCGCGCCGAGCCCGGCCACCGCGGCCGGGTACCCGTCGGCGGGGGTCAGGTCCCGGAGCCACACCGGCTCGGACGGTGCGCCGTCACCGGTCCACTCCCGCACCCCTGACGGCCCCAGCGTGATCGCCGTCATCGGGCTGGACAGGCCGCTGCCGGTGGCCTTGAGCAGCGCTTCCTTGCGCGTCCACAGCGTGAAGAAGGACGACGGGTCGGACACCGACTCGGCCGGTGAGCAGACGTGCCCGGCCATCGAGGGCAGTTCGGTGAGGTCCCGGATCTGCTCGACGTCGAGACCGACCGGGCCACCCGGGTGCACGGCCACGCCGACGAGGTCGCCGGAATGGGTGAGCGAGAACCCCGGGCCCCCGGGAAGAACGGGTTTGCCGTGCTGTTTCCCGCACTGGCAGGTGCGGTCGAACTCGAGATCCACGGCGGGACGACCCACGGCGTCGGCCAGCACGATCCGGGCGAGCGCGTGGGCGGCGACGTAGCGGGCGCGGTCGGCAGGCATCCGGAAGCGTTCCAGTCGGCCCCGCTCGTGCGGGTCGAGGAGCGCGACCAGGCCGGGTGCTGACTCCGGCGCCACCGGCGCCGCCCACCAGACGGTGGTGCCTCGGGTTCCGGAGTCGCTGCGCGCGATGGTCACGCTGCCATCGTCACACGCGGCCGGGCCGGGCCGGGGGTAACGAGCGCGACATGGACACCCGGCGCCGCCCGCGTCGCGGCGGACGTGTCCAGGTGGGCGGGGGTACCGCCGACCTCGTGGACGCGAGGCCGGCGGTACCGGAGCGGATCAACCGGTGCGACGCACAGGGTTGATCCGGCGGCCCTGCGCCGCACGGGCGCGGCCCGAGGAGCCGGGATGCACGGCTCCGTTCTGGGCCTGCTTGCCCGAGCGGCCGCGACGGGCCGCGCGGTTGGCCGGCAGCGATGCGGCCGGGTCGAGAACCGGACCGCCGCCGACGATGTCGGTGGTGTCGCCGAGGACGGTGCCGTCGGCGACGGTGGACAGCAACGGATCACGCACGAGTGCCTCCTGCAGGTGGGACGAAGCCGGCACAGCAACAGCAACAGCTGGACCGAGACAGGCCGGCCGGGTGGCTGGGACGGGCGGAGCCGGACGAGGGTCCGGGCCGCGGTGCCGCGCGAGGCGGTCGTCACTACAGGCGCATGAGAGGAACTGTAGGAGGAATCGGACACCGGCGCCACGGGTTTTCGGGCCGCACTACCGTCGGATTCATGACCAGCTCAGCGGACGTCGTCGTGATCGGTGGGGGCATCGCGGGCGCGTCGGTCGCCTACGAGCTCTCCGCCACCCGCTCGGTGGTCCTGCTCGAGGCGGAGACCGCGCTCGCCCGGCACTCCACGGCCCGCTCGGCGGCCACGTACATCCCCGGGCACGGCACGCGGCCCGTCCGGGCGCTCATCGTGGCCAGCGGGCCCCGGTTCGCCCGGCTCGCCGCTGAGCTGGACGCGCCACCGCTGCTGACGCCGCGCGCCGTCGTGCACGTCGCGGTGGACGCGGCAGGCGAAGCGGCGCTCGCCACGCTGCTCGCGGAGCAGGCGGGGGAGCCCGGTGCCCCGGTGGCGCTCGACCCCGCGGAGGCGGAGCGCCGGTGCCCGATGCTCCTGCCGGGCCTGGTGCGGGCCGCGGCGGTGGTGGAAGGCGCGGCCGACGTCGACACCGAGGCGCTGCACCAGGCCTACGTGCGCGGGCTGCGCCGCCGCGGCGGCACGGTGCGGGCCGCCGCCCGGGTGACGGCGATCGAGCGCAGCGGGAGCGGCTGGCGCGTGCAGGCCGGAACCGACGACCCGATCGACGCGGCCGACGTCGTCGACGCCGCGGGTGCGTGGGCCGACGTCGTGGCCGGCCTCGCCGGCGTGCCGCTCGTGGGGCTCGTCCCGCTGCGGCGCACGATCGCGGTGGTGCGCGTGCCCGACCAGTCCCGGCTGCGGGTGCCGGACGGTCGCGTGCCGATGGTCCGCGAGGCCGCCGAGCGCTTCTACTTCAAGCCGGAGGGCGACGGGTTGCTCGTGAGCCCTGCCGACGAGACGCCGGTCGAGCCGTACGACGCCCGGCCCGACGAGCTCGACGTGGCGACGGCGCTGGAACGCGTCGAGGCGGTCACCGGGCTCGGGCTGCGCTCGGTGCGCACCAGTTGGGCCGGGCTGCGCTCGTTCGTGCCCGACCGGCGTCCCGTGGTCGGGGCCTGGCCCGAGCACCCGGGCTTCTGGTTCTGCGCCGGACAGGGCGGTTCCGGTATCGAGTCCGCTCCGGCGCTGTCGGCCTTCGCCGCGGCGGTCGTCACCGGGGAGCCGGTGCCCACGGACGTGTCCGTCGATCCGGCGACGTTCTCCCCGAGTCGCCTGTAAGCTCCTGCTTACATCCGTTTGGGACGGCTGAAGGAGAACGTTGACCTCCACCCTCGAGCTCTTCGAAGGCGCCTTCTGGCGCGACCCGTACCCGGCATACGGCACCTTGCGGACCGACGAGCCGGTGATCCGGCTGGAGCGTCCGGAGGGCACGGTGTGGATGCTCTCCCGCTACGCCGACGTGCGGGCCGCGCTCGCCGACCCCCGGCTGGTCAAGGACTGGCGCTACACGCTGCCGCCGGAGGAGCGGGCCGCGGCTCCCGTGTCGCCCATGCCGATGATGCTGCTGATGGACCCGCCGGACCACACCCGGCTGCGCAAGCTGGTGTCGCGCTCGTTCACGCTGCGCCGGATGGAGGGGCTGCGCCCCCGCGTCGAGCAGATCGCGGGCGAGCTCCTCGACGCCCTGCCGCCCACCGGCCGGGTCGACATCATGGCCGACTACGCGTTCCTGCTGCCGGTGCTGGTGATCTGCGAGCTCCTCGGCGTGCCGGCCGAGGACCGCGACGACTTCGCTGCCTGGTCCAACACGATGGTGGACGAGTCCACGCGCGACGAGTCGAACGCCGCTTCGGGGAAGCTCTTCGAGTACCTCTCCCAGCTCATCGCGGAGAAGCGCGCGCACCCCGACGACGCCCTGATCAGCGGGTTGATCGAGGTGGCCGAGGACGGCGACCGGCTTTCCGAGGGCGAGCTCATCGGGATGGCGATGTTGCTGCTCATCGCCGGGCACGAGACCACCGTCAACCTGATCGGCAACGGGCTGCTCGCCCTGCTCACCCACCCCGAGCAGCTCGCTCTCCTGCGGGACCGCCCCGACCTGTTGCCCTCGGCCGTCGAGGAGTTCCTGCGCTGGGACTCCCCGGTGCACAGCACCCCGCTGCGGGTCGCCGCCGAGGACGTCGAGTACTCCGGGGTGACGATCCCGGCCAGGTCGGTCGTCACGCTCTCGCTCGCTGCGGCGAACCGCGACCCTGCCCGTTTCGACGGCGCAGAGGAGCTGCGTGTCGACCGCGACCCGGCGGGCCACGTCGCGTTCGGCCACGGGCTGCACCACTGCCTCGGCGCGCAGCTGGCGCGCATCGAGGGGCAGGAGGCGATCGGGCTGCTGCTCGCGCGCCGCCCGGAGCTGGCGCTGGCCATCGACCCGCAGGAGCTGCTGTACCGGCACAGCACGCTGATCCGCGGGCTCCGGACCCTCCCGGTGGAGCTCGGCCCGTCCGCCTGACCGAGCGCTCCCCGGCACGGCGAGGGGTGGCCGTGCCGGGGAGCGCCCGTGGGGCGGGGTCCCGCAGCGCTGCGGTCCCATGGATCGATCAGCGCGGCGCCGGGCCGTCGTGCAGGGGAGCGCCGGTGGCTGCGCGCACCTCGTCCGCGGTGACGCCGGGCGCGGTCTCGACCAGCGTGAGCCCGTCGTCCGTCACGTCGATCACGGCGAGGTCGGTGATGATCCGGTCGACGCAGGCGGCGCCGGTGAGCGGGAGAGTGCACTCCGGCACGATCTTGGGTGAGCCGTCGCGCGCGGTGTGCTCCATCATCACGATCACCCGCCGGGCACCGTGGACGAGGTCCATGGCCCCGCCCATGCCCTTGATCATCTTGCCGGGCACGGCCCAGTTGGCGAGGTCGCCACGGGCGCTGACCTGCATCGCGCCCAGCACGGCGACGTCGACGTGGCCGCCCCGGATCATGCCGAAGCTCGCGGCGGAGTCGAAGTAGGACGCCCCCGGCAGCACGGTGACGGTCTCCTTGCCCGCGTTGATGAGGTCGGGGTCCACCTCGTCGTCGGTCGGGTAGGGGCCGACGCCGAGGATGCCGTTCTCGGAGTGCAGCACGACCGTGCGTCCCGTCGGGATGAAGCCGGGCACGAGCGTCGGCATGCCGATCCCGAGGTTGACGTAGGAGCCGTCGGGAAGCTCGGTGGCCACTCGCGCGGCGAGCTGGTCACGGGTGAGGCTCATGCTGTCTCCACGTTCGGGGCGCGCACCGTCCGGATCTCGACGGGCTTGTCGGCGTCGGGCACGTGCACCACCCGCTGCACCTGGATGCCCGGGGTGTGCACGGCGTCGGGGTCGATCTCCCCGGGTTCGACGAGGTGCTCCACCTGCGCGATGGTGATCCGGCCGGCCGCGGCGCAGGCCGGGTTGAAGTTGCGGGAGCTGCGCCGGTACACGAGGTTGCCGTGCCGGTCGCCCTTCCAGGCGTGCACGAGGGCGAAGTCGGGGACGATCGCCTCCTCCAGCACGTAGGAGCGGCCGCCGAACTCGCGGACCTCCTTGCGGGGCGAGCGCACGGCCACCCCGCCGTCGGCGTCGTGGCGCCACGGCAGGCCACCGTCGGCGACCTGGGTGCCGACGCCTGCGGGGGTGAAGAACGCGGGGATGCCCGCGCCACCCGCCCGCAGCCGCTCGGCGAGCGTGCCCTGCGGCGTGAGCTCCAGTTCGATCTCCCCGGCCAGGTACTGGCGGGCGAACTCCTTGTTGTTGCCGACGTAGGAGCCGATCGTGCGGCGGATCCGGCCGGCGGCGAGCAGCGTGCCCAGCCCGAACCCGTCGATGCCGAGGTTGTTGCTGATCGTCTCCAGGTCGGTGGCGCCCTGTTCCAGCAGCGCCGCGATCAACGCCGCGGGGACGCCGGACATCCCGAACCCGCCCACCGCGAGCGACGCGCCGTCGGGGACGTCGGTCACCGCCTCGGCCGCGGTCGCGACCACCTTGTCCATCACGGGGCTCGACACTACGACGGCGTGCGCGCAACGCACAACCGTTCGCAGAGCGAACACGATCGGTGTCCGGCCGAGTTCAGGAAAGCCACTTTCCTGCCCGGAGAGGGCGGCAAAGTGGCTTTCCTGAACCTGGGTGGGTACCCACGCTGCTCCGCGCGGCCCGTACGGTTCCGCCTCATGTCCAGTGCGCTGTTCGACCCGGTGTTCGGGGCCGACCGGGTGGCGGCCCGGCTCGACGACGCCTCCTGGGTGGCGGCGCTCGTCGCCGTCGAGGTGGCGTTGTCCCGCGCCGCGGCCGAGCACGGGATCGTCCCCGCGGCCGACGCTGCCCGCATCGCGGCGGTGGCGGGCGACCTGCGGATCGACCCCGCGGAGCTGGGGCGGGCGGCCGTGGAGGGCGGAAACCCGGTGATCCCGCTGGTCAGGTTGCTGCGGGAGGCCGCGGGGGAGGCCGGTCGGTCCGTGCACCCCGGCGCCACGAGCCAGGACGTCATGGACACCGCCGCCGTGCTCCTCACCGGGTGGGCGGGCGAGATCGTGCTCGACGACCTGCGCGGCGCCGCCGACGCCGCCGCGGCGCTGGCTGCCGCGCACCGGAGCACCCCGATGATCGCGCGCACGCTGGGGCAGCAGGCCCTGCCCACGACGTTCGGCCTCGTCGCGGCGGGCTGGTGCGCCGGGCTGGACCGGGCCAGGGCCGGGCTCGTTCGTCTCCTCTCCTCGTTGCCCGTCCAGCTCGGCGGGGCTGCCGGCACGCTGGCGGCACTGCACCCGCACGGCCCTGCCGTGGCGGCGTCGCTCGCCGCGAGCCTCGGGCTCTCCGACACCCCGCCGTGGCACACCGAGCGCACCCGGATCGGCGAGCTGGCGGGCGCCCTGGCCGTGGCCGCAGGCGCCTGCGCGAAGCCGGCCACGGACGTCGTCCTGCTCGCCGGGACGGAGCTCGGCGAGGTGTCCGAGGCCGCGCCGGGCGACTCGTCGTCGATGCCGCACAAGCGCAACCCGATCGCCGCGATCACGGCGAGGGGAGCGGCGCGCCGCGCTCCCGGCCTCGCCGCGGTGCTGCTCGCCGCTGCCGACCACGAGCACCAGCGCGCGGCGGGAGCCTGGCACGCCGAGTGGCAGACGCTCGGCGAGCTCCTGCGGGCCACCGGCGGCGCCGCGGCCCGGCTGCGGACCTGCCTGGACGGCCTGGTGGTCCACCCGGACCGGATGGCCGCGAACCTCGCGCTCACCAGCGGGACGAGCCCCTCACCCGGCCACGCCGCCGACCTGGTGGACCGGTTGCTCGCGGACCGGCCGTGACTGCCGCGAGTCGCCCGAAATGCGTGCGCGAGTCGCCCGGTTCACGGGCGCGAGTCGCCCGTCCCATGGCGACGCCACTGCCGCCCTCCGCCCCGAACGGGACGGTGGCGCCGCGGTGACCGAACACGTCCGCTCGCTCGCCAGGGGCCTCGCCGTCATCCGGGCCTTCGACGCCGACCACCCCGAGCAGACCCTGAGCGAGGTCGCGCGCCGCACCGCGCTGCCGCGCGCCGCCACCCGGCGCTTCCTGCACACCCTCACCGAGCTCGGCTACGTCCGCTCCGACGGACGGATCTTCGCGCTCACCCCGCGGGTGCTGGAGCTGGGCTACTCCTACCTCTCCAGCCTGTCGCTGCCCGAGATCGCCGCGCCGCACCTGGAGGTGCTGGTCCGGGAGGTGCAGGAGTCGGCGTCGGTCTCGGTGCTCGACGGCGGCGACGTCGTCTACGTCGCCCGGGTGCCCACCTCGCGGATCATGACCGTGGCCATCACGATCGGCACCCGGCTGCCGGCCTACGTCACGTCGATGGGCCGGGTGCTGCTGGCGGCCCTCCCGCCCGAGGAGCGGGCGGCCCGGCTGGCGACGCTGCGCCCGCTGCCCCTGACGGAACGCACCCTCACCGACCCGGCGGCGCTCGCCCGCGAGCTCGACGCGGTCCGCGAGGCCGGATTCTGCGTGGTGGACCAGGAGCTGGAGCTGGGACTGCGCTCGATCTCCGTCCCGGTGCGCGGGACGGGCGGTGCCGTAGTGGCCGCGGCGAACGTCAGCACGAGGGCGGGCTCGCGGGACGTCGTGCGTGAGGTCCTTCCCGCGCTCCGGGCGTGCGCGTCGGCCATCGAGGCCGACATCACCGCGGGCGACCGGACCCCGCGCTGACACCTCCGCCCCGCCGGGGGAATGCCCCGGCGGCGGCACCGGGTTCGAACGAGGAACGGCCGACACGAGCCACCGGAGGGCACTGATGGGGCGCAGTACGTACCTGGCGGTGGAGGTGTCGGGAGCGGGGCGGCACCCGGCGGCGTGGCGGCGGGCCGACGCGCAACCGGAAGCCCTGCTCACAGCGTCGTACCACGTCGGGCTGGCGCAGCTCGCCGCCCGGGCGGGCGCCGACTTCCTCGCCGTGCCCGACTCCTTCGCCCCACCGTCGGCCGACCCGGACCTGGTGCCCCTGCGCCTGGACGCGGTGGCGATCGCCGCGCGGGTGGCGCCGGTCGTCCCCGGAGTCGGGCTGGTGCCCACGGTGACCGTCACCCACACCGAGCCGTTCCACGTCTCCAAGGCCATCGCCACCCTCGACCTGGTGTCCTCCGGTCGCGCCGGCTGGGAGCCCGTCGTCTCGCGGACGCCGGCGGAGGCTGAGCTGTTCGGCCGCAAGCAGGCGGCACCGCCAGCCGAGCTGTGGCGCGAGGCCGCCGAGGTCGTCGAGGTCGTGGTGGCGCTGTGGGACTCCTGGGAGGACGACGCCGTGATCCGCGACGTCGCCACCGGCCGTTACGTCGACCGCGACAAGCTGCACCACATCGACTTCACCGGTGAGTTCTTCTCGGTGAAGGGCCCGTCGATCACGCCGCGCAGCCCGCAGGCCCACCCGCTGGTCGTGGTGCGCGGTGACGAACCGGAGGCAGTCGCCGTGGCCGCGGCCCGGGCCGACGTGGTCCGCATCGCCGCCGCGGACCTCGCGGCGGCCCACACCGCGCGGGAGCGGGTGCGCGCGGCGGTGGCCGCGGCGGGCCGTGACCCGGACGCGGTCGCCGTGCTGCTCGACGTGGAGGTGCTGCTGGGCGCGGATGCCGGGAGCGCCCGCCGCGAGCTGGACGCGCTCGACGCCGACCGCGAGCTCGCCCCGTCCTCGGTGCGGGTCGTCGGCCCGGCGGACGCGCTGGTCGACGTGATCGCGGAGGCCGTGGCGGGCGGCGCCGCCGACGGTGTCACCGCCGTGCCGCTCGCGCTGCCGAGTGGGGTGCAGGCGATCGCCGCCGACGTGGCTCCCCGCCTTGCCGACCGCGGCCTGCGGACCCCGCTCGCGTCCGGCGCCACGCTGCGCGACCGCTTCGGCCTCACCCGGCCGGCGAACCGGTTCGAGGGGGCGCGCGCGTGACCGCCAAGAAGCAGATCCACCTGGCCGCGCACTTCCCGGGCGTCAACAACACCACCGTCTGGAGCGACCCGGAGTCCGGCAGCCAGACCGACTTCGCCTCGTTCGTGCACTTCGCGCAGACCGCCGAACGGGGCCTGTTCGACTTCCTGTTCCTCGCCGAGGGGCTGCGGCTGCGCGAGCACCGCGGCCGGATCCACGACCTCGACGTGGTGGGACGGCCCGACACGCTCACCGTGCTGAACGCGATCGCCGCCGTCACCACGCACCTGGGCCTCGGCGGCACGCTCAACACCACGTTCAACGAGCCCTACGAGCTGGCGAAGCAACTGGCGTCGCTCGACCATCTCTCCGGTGGCCGGGCCGCGTGGAACCTCGTGACCAGCTCGGACGCGTTCACCGGCGAGAACTTCCGGCGCGGCGGGTTCCTGGCGCCCGAACAGCGCTACGACCGTGCGCAGGAGATCCTCGACGCGACCCGCGAGCTGTGGCTGTCGTGGGCGGACGACGCGGTGGTGGCCGACCGGGAGCGCGGCGTCTTCGTGCGCGACGATGCGGTGCCGGTCGTCGAGCACCGGGGTGAGCAGTTCTCGTTCTCCGGACGGTTCTCGCTGCCGCCGACGCCCCAGGGGCACCCGGTGCTGATCCAGTCCGGCGACTCCGACGCGGGCCGCGAGTTCGGGGCCCGCACCGCCGACGCGATCTTCTCCCGGCACGGCACGCTGGAGGCGGGCCAGGCCTTCTACCGCGACCTCAAGGGCAGGCTCCCGCGCTACGGACGTGCCGAGCGGGACGTCACGATCCTGCCGGCCACCACGTTCGCGCTCGGCGACACCCCGCAGGACGCGGAGGAGGGGGCCGACCGGGTCCGGCGCTCCCAGGTGAGCCCACAGACCGCGATCGCGTTCCTCGAACAGGTGTGGGGCCGCGACCTGTCGGCGTACGACCCCGACGGCCCGCTGCCCGACGTCGACCCGGACCCGGACGGCACGTCGATCACGCGCGGCCGGGTGCGCCACGAGAAGGACCCGGCGGCCGTGGCCCGGCAGTGGCGGGAGCTCGCCGAGGCGAAGGGCGGCCTGTCGATCAGGGAGCTGATCATCGAGACCACCGCGCGGCAGTCCTTCGTCGGCACCCCGCGGCAGGTGGCCGAGCAGATGGACACCTACGTGCAGGAGAACGCCTGCGACGGCTTCATCCTCATCCCGCACCTGGTGCCCGGCGGCCTCGACGAGTTCGTCGAGAAGGTGGTGCCGGAGCTGCAGGACCGGGGCAGCTTCCGCGCGGAGTACACCGGGCCGACCCTGCGCCACCACCTCGGCCTGGCCCGCCCCGGCGCCTGAGCCCACCGCGCACACCTGATGGCCACCGTGCACACGTCCTGCGGTGTGTGCGGTGGCCACGGGGTGTGCGCGGTCAGGACGAAGACCGTCGGCTCTCGAGGAGTTCGGCCAGGACCGCCGCCTCACTGATCGCGGGGTCCCTGCTCGCGGTCAGCAGCGTCAGGGTCCGGCCCTGCGCCAGCTCCGACAGGTGCACGAGGGCGGACCCCTGCTCGCCGCTCCCGAGCTCCTGCCGGTAACGACGGCCGAACTCGGTGAAGAGCTCCGGGTCGTGGCCGTACCACCGGCGCAGCTCGGTGGAGGGGGCGACGTGTTTGCACCACTCGTCGATCCGCGCTCTGGCCTTGCTCATGCCGCGTGGCCAGAGCCGGTCGACCAGCACGCGGAGGCCGTCCTGCTCGGTGACCGGCTCGTAGATGCGGCGCACCCGCACCGCACCGGCAGGCCTCACCGCAGCGGGGTGATGCCCTGTGTCTCGCGAGGGAAGGTCGCGAGCGTCTCCTCCGGGATGTTGAGGTGCGCCGACACGAGCGACGGCGGGACATGGGCGAGCCAGTTCGCGAGCGACACCTCCTCGTAATGGTCGCTGCGGAAGGTCTCGACATAGATCAGGACTTCGTCCCCGGTGTTCTCGACGTAGTGACCGAGGTTCCGGTGCACCAGGCCGACGTCACCTGCGCGGAAATCCGACGTGTTCGCGTGCGGTCCGGTGTTGAAGACCGTCATGCGGCCCTGCCCGCGCAGGAAGTACTGCCATTCGTCGGCGTTCGGGTGCCAGTGCAGTTCCCGCATCGAGCCCGGCTGGATGATGTTGAGTGCGGCCGCGACCGAACGCGAGGCGGGGAAGTTGGTGCTGTCGGCGACCTGGATGCTCCCGCCGCTGTTCCGGTACCGCGCCTCCGAGCGCGACAGGCGGAAGATCACGGCCTCCGTCGCACCCCACTCCACGCCCGCCGCCTCCTGGTCCGCCGCCAGATCTCCGGGTTCGTCGCCGGGGAAGATCCAGAGGTTGTGCAGCGGGATGTCCGTGAAGACGTCCTGGGCGACGCCGAAGTTCTTGGCGAGCACCTCAGGCGGGGTATGGGCGAACCAGTCGGTCAGCAGCAGCGTGTTGCTCTCGGACTGCTCACCGTCGTCGAACGCGAGGACGAACTCCGCCCCGTCGGGCCCGAGCCCCTGCAGCGAGTGCGGCAGGCCGGCCGGGAAGAACCACAGGTCGCCGGCCTCGACGTCGTCGACGCTCGGCCGGCCGGTGCGGCTCAGCGTGGTGATCCGGCAGCGTCCCTCGGTCATCAGGGCCCACTCGGCGGTCTGGTGCCAGTGGAGCTCCCGGATGCCGCCCGGCTCGAGGTACATGTTGACGCCGGCGATCTCGTCCGAGATCGCGAAGTCCGACTGGGTGAGCTCGCGCGCCCAGCCGCCCTTCTGCACGCGTCGAGGGGAGATGTTGAACGAGGACCAGAAGAACGGCTGCGTGCTGATGTCGGTGGCAGGCGCGTGCATGTGGTTCGGGAACTGGCTCTCGATGACCGGGTTCCGCGGGCCTTTCATGGTGGTGCTCGCCGGATGGTCGAGGGTGTTGATCTCACCCTCCGGCGGGAGGTCCGGATCGCCGAAGCTCGGTGTCTCGTGGTGCGGTGCAGGTGCGCGATGTTCCATGGTCTGTCTCCTCCGCGTTTCGACGGTGAGCGGCCCCCGGCCACAACCCCACTACGGCGGCCAATTCCTCGCTTGAGCCAAATGACTGGGTTCTGGGCGGGACGGAAATCTCCTGCGGAGCGGGAGTCGACGACGACGCGGCCGGCGTCGTCCGAGTCGGATGACGCTAGTTGCCGAACTCGCGCCCTGCGTACGGTCCGATCGACCCGGCATCCCGGAGGACCTGCATGCGCGACCATGAGGCGGACGGACCGGACGCAGCGATGACGCCGGCGACGGCGCCCGGCAGTTCGGCGGTCGCCGTGACCGCGACGGATCTCGTGCTCGTGCTCATCGGTGGAGCCGTCGGCACGACGGTCCGGGCGCTCCTGTCACTGGCCATCCCGAACGCCGGAGCGTTCCCCGCATCCACGTTCATCATCAACGTGAGCGGAGCTCTGCTCATGGGACTGCTGCTCGGGCTCCTCGCGAGCGACGCGGAGTCGACGGTTCGCCGCTCGCTCCGGTTGGCGCTCGGTACCGGGTTCCTCGGCGGGTACACCACCTACGGCATGTTCGCGGTCGGGACCGACGGTCTCATCGCGACCGACCGGTTCATCGTGTCGATCGGCTACAGCTTGCCGACGGTGGTCCTCGGCGTGCTCGCGGCACTCGCCGGTGGTGCCGTGGCCGGCCTGCTCCGCAGGCTCGCGGCGGACCGAGGGGGACGGCGATGACCGCGTGGCCGCTCTCCGCGACCGCGGTGGCCGGGGGAGTCGGCGCGGTCGCGCGGTATCTCCTGGACGCCGTCATCACCTCGCGGTTCCACGGCCGCATCCCGTACGGGACGCTGGTCATCAACCTCACGGGGTCGTTCCTGCTCGGCCTCGTGACCGGGCTCGCGATCACGCAGACCGCGGCGATCGAGGTGCGGATGATCCTCGGCACCGGGTTCCTCGGCGGATACACGACGTTCAGCACGGCGTGCTCGCAGACAGCCGACCTGGTCAGGCGGCGGCAGCCGGCGGCTGCGTCGGTCCACGCGTTCGGGATGCTCGGTGGCGCGCTCCTCACGGCGGCGTTCGGCCTGTGGCTGGGCGGGATGTGATCGCACTCGCCGGTCGGGCTACAGCCAACCCCGGTCGCGGGCCACCCGCGCGGCCTCGATCCGGTTGCGGACCCCGAGCTTCGTGATGGCCGTGGAGAGATAGTTGCGCACCGTGCCCTCGGCCAGGTGCAGCGTCGCGGCGATGTCGGTGTTGGGCAGTCCTTCGGCGGCGAGGCGGAGCACGTCGCGCTCGCGGTCGGTCATCGGGTCGGCGCCGTCCCACGCGGCGACGGCGAGCGCCGGGTCCACCACCCGCTGCCCGGCGTGCACCCGGCGGACCGTGTCGACGAGCTGGTCGACGGGCGCGTCCTTGAGCACGTACCCCGAGACACCGCTCTCCAGTGCCCGGCGCAGGTAGCCGGAGCGCGCGAAGGTCGTGACGATCACCAGCCGCGTGCGGGTCCGCCTCCGGTGCAGCTCCGCGGCCACGTCCAGGCCGCTCAGGCCGGGCATCTCGACGTCGGTGACCAGCACGTCCGGGTCGTGCTCCGCGACGGCGGCCAACGCCTCCGCACCGTCGGTTGCCGTGGCCACCACCTCGAGGTCCGGTTCGAGGGAGAGCAGCCGGGCGAAGGCGCCGAGCACCATGCCCTGGTCCTCCGCGAGCACCAGCCGGAT
Source organism: Pseudonocardia sp. OZ21 (assembly GCF_059359135.1). Taxonomy (NCBI): domain Bacteria; kingdom Bacillati; phylum Actinomycetota; class Actinomycetes; order Pseudonocardiales; family Pseudonocardiaceae; genus Pseudonocardia; species Pseudonocardia sp. OZ21. Next base: position 303,068 of record NZ_JCADBN010000001.1, on the reverse strand, counting down.
CACGCTCGCACTCCCGGTCATGTGGCCACCGCCGCCGGGACGGTGACGGTGAGCGCGGTACCGCCACGGGCGCGGCGCTGCACCTCGCCGCCCAGCGCCGCGATCCGCTCGCGCATCCCGGTGAGCCCGTTGCCGTCCGGTGACTCGCCGCCCACCCCGTCGTCGGCGACCTCCAGCACCAGCCGTCCGTCGACACGGTGCAGCGTGACCGTGCAGTTCCGGGCACTGGCGTGGCGCACCACGTTGGTGACGCCCTCCCGCAGCGCCAGGCTCAGCGCGGTCTCGGCCGACGGGGTGAGCACCAGCCCGGGTTCGCGCGTGACCTCGAGCGTCACGCCCGCGGCGGTCAGTGCGCTGCGGGACACGGCCAGCTCGTCGTCGAGGTCGACCTGCCGCCAGCCGGACACGGTGGCCCGCACCTCGGTGAGCGCGGCGCGTGCGGCCTGCTCCACCTCCGCCATCTCGGCGATCCCGGCCTCGGCGTCGACGCGGGTGAGGCGCTGCGCGAGCTGGGAGCGCACGACGATGCCGGTGAGGGTCTGTCCGAGCAGGTCGTGCAGGTCGCGGGAGATCCGCTCCCGCTCCGACAGGGTGGCCAGGTGTTCCACTCTGGCGTTGTGGATGCGGTTCGCGCGGCCCTCTTCGATCTCCTCGATCGTGACGAGCCCGACGACCCAGACGAGCACGAGCGACGGCGCGAACGCCCAGAGGCGCCAGGGCATCGGGATCGAGGAGAGCAGCACCAGCACCACGACGAGCGCCGTGAGCCCGGCGAGCCACCACCGGGCGACCTGCCGCGTCCGGCCGCTCGCGGCGAATGCCGCGGCGTAGACGAAGAGCACACTCGCGCCCGAGTTGACCGGCGCCGCGAGCACGCCCAGCACGGTGGTCGCCACCGGTGCCCAGCGCCGGACCGGGGCGGAACCGCGGTGGGCGAGAACGTAGATCGGGAGGAACACGACGACGACGGCGAAGGCCACCGTCCACTGCAGCGGCCGGTTCCGGTCGTCGTACAGCGGTTGGAAGAGCAGCATCCCCAGCCAGACGAGGTGCCAGAGGGTGGACGCTCGCAGCGGTGCCTGCCCGCGGAATGTGGCCCCCGCGCTGCCGGGTTCCGCGGTCATACGCGGAGATTACGGTAGGCCCAGCCGGCCAGCACCGCACTGATCGCCGTGGTGAGCAGGAGCGCGAGCAGGTTGCCCAGCGCGTCGGCTCCGGTGAGCTGGGCCAGCGCGAGCTGGGCGACGTGGTAGGTCGGCAGGAACGGCGCGAGCGCCTGCACGAACCCCGGCATCATGTCCAGCGGGAACCACAGGCCCGACGCCACCACCATCGGCAGGTACACCGCGTTCAGCACGGCCGCCGTCGCGTTCGACGAGGCGACGAAGCCGACGGCGAGCCCGAGCAGCGTGAACGGCAGGCCGCCGAGCAACAGGACGCCCACGAGCCGCAGCCACGTGCCGAGATCCAGCACCGGTCCCGCCACGAGCAGCGAGACACCGCTGATCGCGAGCACGACGGCCAGCGCGTAGGGCAGCGCGGAGATCACCTTGGCCGCGATGGTCGTGCCGATCGGGGCGGCCGACACCTTCTTCACCCGCAGCCAGCCGCTCGTCCGGTCCTCGGCCACGGCCACGCCCGGGTTGAGCAGCATCACCGAGACGACGCCGAACGTCCCGAACGTGGCCAGCATGGTCGCGGCCGTCGGCAGCCCGGACGCGGACGGCTGGTTGCCGAACAGCGACGCGAACAGCGCGAAGAACATCACCGGGAAGAGCACCGAGAAGAACAGGGCGGTGGGCTCCCGCAGGATGGCCCGCACCCCGTCGGCCACCTCGACGCCCAGCACCCGCAGGCCCCGTACCAGCGGGGACGTCGGTCCCGTCTCGATCGCGGTCATGCCCGCACCTCCACCTTGTCGCCTGTCGTGTTGTCGTCTGTCGTGTTGGCGCGCCTCGTGGCGTCCCCGGTGAGCGCGAGCAGGGCCTGTTCCAGGCCCGCGCCCTCCACCCGCAGGTCGGTGAGCTGTTCGTCGAGCACCAGCCAGCTGCGCAGCACGTCCTCCGGCGCTGCCGTGGCCACGTGCACGCGGTCGCCGTCCGTGGTCACGGACAGCACGCCGGGCAGTGTCCGCAGCACGCTCCCCGCCACGCGGGTGCGGGCGACGATCGTGCGGTCGGGCAGGCGGGCGGTGAGCCCGGCCGGGGTGTCGGCGGCCACGACGTGCCCCCGGTGCAGCACCACCACCCGGTCGGCCACCGCGGCGGCCTCCTCCACGATGTGGGTGGTCAGCAGGATCCCCACGCCGGCGTCGCGGCGAGCGGCGATCGTCTGCCAGAACGCGCGCCGCGAGGTGATGTCCAGCCCGACGGTCGGCTCGTCGAGCAGGAGCAGGGCCGGGTCGCCGACCAGCGCCATCGCCAGCGCCACCCGCTGCTGCTGGCCCCCCGAGAGCTTCCCGGCCCGCCTGCGCTGCAGGTCGGTGATCCCGACCTCGGCGAGCACCGGTCCGGCGGCGGAGGCGGGCCGCCCGGCCCGCACCGCCGCGCCTCGCACGAGCTCGGCGACGGTGAGGGTGCGCGGGAAGCCCATCGACTGCTGGACCACGCCGAGGTGCCTCCGGGTCGCCGCCCGGCGGGGGTCCCCGCCACAGACGCGGGCCCGTCCCGTCTGCGGGGCCAGCAGTCCCGTGGCCAGCCCGACGAGCGTGGTCTTGCCGGCGCCGTTCGGGCCGAGGAGTGCCACGCATTCGCCGGCACGGACGGTCATGTCCACCGAGTCGAGGGCGGTGAGGGCGCCGTACCGGTGGTGGGCGCCGGTGATCTGCAGGACGTCGATCATGGTGGTGACGGTGCCGGGTTCCGGCCCGCCTCGGCAGTGGGCGCAGTCAGCGTCGCGGCCTGACAAAAGTCATGTTCGTGCGTGATCGCGAGGTTGTCGGGGGTGCCGGGCACACTCCGGGCCATGGCGGAGCACGTGTTGTCCACCGATGAGCTCAACCGTGCGGTCCTCGCGCGCCAGCTCCTGCTCGCGCGGTCCGCGCTGCCGCCGGAGCGGGCCGTCGAGCAGGTCGGCTGCCTGCAGACGCAGTACTCGCCGTCGGGCTACATCGGGCTGTGGTCGCGGGTCGCCGGCTTCCGCCGGGAGCTGCTCACCGGCGCCCTGACGAGCGGCGCCGTCGTGCAGGGCTGGGTCATGCGCTGCACGATCCACATGCTCTCGGCGCCCGACTACTGGCCCCTCATCGCGGCGGTGCGGGCTCCCCGGCGGGAGTGGTGGGTCCGCGCCTACAGGGCCAACGGGATCGACATGCGCAAGGTCGCCGATGCCGTGCGCGGATATCTGGCCGACGGGCCGCTCAAGCAGGCCGAGATCCAGCGGCTCCTGGCGGCCGACGGGTTCCCGCGCGAGGTGTGGTCGGGCGTCCAGCTCTGGCTCGACCTGGTGCGGGTGCCGCCCGCGGGCACCTGGGGCACGCCGCGGGCCCACGTCTACGGGCTCGCGGAGCACACGGTTCCCCCACCCGGGTCCCCGCCGTCGCCGGAGGAGGGCGAGGAGTTGCTGGTCCGGCGCTATCTCGGGGGCTTCGGCCCCGCGTCGGCCAAGGACGTCTCGTCCTTCTGCGGATGGACGGTCACCGCCGCGCGGCAGGTGCTGGAGCGTCTCGAGCCGCGGCGCTTCCGTGACGGGTCGGGCGGCGAGCTGTTCGACCTGCCCGACGCCCCGTTACCGTCGGGCGACGCCCCCGCGCCCGTACGGTTCCTGGGCCAGTGGGAGGCGGTCCTGCTCGTGCACGCGCGGCGCACGCAGATCCTCCCGGAGGAGTACCGGCCGCTGGTCTTCGGCAAGTCGATGCCCCAGTCGGTGCCCACGTTCCTCGTCGACGGCCGGGTGGCGGGCACCTGGCGCTACGTCGAGGGTGCCGTCCAGTGCGAGCCTTTCCGTGCGCTGCCCCGTGCCGTCCTCGACGAGCTGCACGAGGAGGCCGGGCGCCTCACGGAGTTCTACGCGGGCGCGTGACGCCGGGGCGTCAGGGCAGGCGGATGTCGGAGTGGTAGCCGGGTAGCGCACGTAGCTCTGCGAGCTCCCGCTCGCGGTCGCGGTCCACCGGGTCGGACGACGTGACGCGTGTGGCCGGACGGACGATCGAGATCGCCACGGCGACGGCGACGACGAGCAGGACGATGATTGCGGTAGCCATGGCAGGAAGTATCCGCCGATCTACTTCCTGCCAACAGTGGCAGACGTGCCTACCACGGTTAATATCCTGCCATTATGCTGTCGGCATGCTCTCCACCGTCGCCGCACTGGTGCTTCCCGAGGTCTCGCCGTTCGAGTTCGGCACCATCTGCGAGGTCTTCGGCGTCGACCGCACCGCCGACGGTGTGCCGCCGTTCGAGCTGAGGGTGTGCGGTCCCGCTGCGGGCGAGCCGGTCTCCACCACCGTCGGGATGAGCGTCGTCCCGGAGTACGGCCTCGACGGGCTGCGCGACGCCGACCTCGTCGCGGTCGGGGCCACCCGGCTGCGGACCTTTCCCGAACCGGTGCTCGACGCGCTGCGAGAGGCCGCGGCGAGTGGCAGCACGATGCTCAGCGTGTGTTCCGGAGCGTTCGTGCTGGGCGCCGCCGGCCTGCTCGACGGCCGCTCGTGCACCACGCACTGGATGAACGTCGACGAGCTGCGCGAGCGCCACCCGCTGGCCCAGGTCGATCCGGACGTGCTGTTCGTGGACGACGGCGACCTCATCACCAGTGCAGGCACGGCGGCCGGCATCGACGCCTGCCTGCACCTGGTACGCCGGGAGCTGGGCAGCGCCGTCGTCAACCTGATCGCGCGCCGGATGGTCGTGCCCCCGCAACGCGACGGCGGGCAGCGCCAGTTCGTGGAGCAGCCGGTGCCGCAGTGTTCGTCCGACGGCCTCGCCCCGGTGCTGGACTGGGTGATCGACAACCTCGAGGTCGAGCACACGGTCAGTGACCTGGCCCAGCGGGCGCGCATGTCGGACCGCAGCTTCGCCCGTCGCTTCGTCGCCGAGACCGGCACCACACCGCACCGCTGGCTGACGCTGCAGCGGGTGCTGCGGGCGCAGCGGCTGCTCGAGGACACCGACCTCGGCATCGACGACGTCGCCGAGCGCAGCGGTTTCGGGAGCGGGGCACTGCTGCGCCACCACTTCCGCAAGGTCGTGGGGGTGGCGCCTGCCGACTACCGGCGCACGTTCACCCTGCGTGCGGCGGTGGCGGGCCACTGACGGCCCGGCGGGTGGTCAGTCGGCGAGCAGGCTCACCGGCTCGGACGCGCGGCCGCCGAGCTCGACCTGGTGCACGAGCTGGGGGATCGGCAGCGGCCGGTTGCGGGTGACGGTGGCCGCCGCCACCCCGGGCAGGGCGATGAAGGGGTAGACGTCCTCGAGGCGCGCCACGCGCTCGCACACCTCCTGGCAGAGCCACATGACCTTCTCCGGGGGCCAGGACGGGAGCACCATGAGGAAGTCCTCGCGGCCGATCCGCACCACCCGGTCGACGCCGGTGAGCAGGTCCTGCACGCATTCGCTCACGCCGTGGAGGGCTGCGAGCTCGGCGCGCAGCCCGTAGTCGGCCCGCACCTCGGCGATGCCGAACACCCGCAGCAGGGCCAGGCCGATCGGCAACGTGCCGGCGCCGAGCCCGGCGGTCCACCGCTGGAGGAACTTCTCGGTGTAGAGGCCCGTGCGCGGATCGCGCTCCCCGCTGTCCTCCACCACGGCTTCGAGCGCCACCTCCGCCGCGGTGCGAGCCAGGACCGCGGCTTCCATGCGGTCGGCGAGGTACCGGGCCGGGACGCCCCACCAGTCCTGGTAGGAGGGTTCGGCCACCAGTTGCACGGCGTGCAGGATCTCGTCCATCCGGGCCACCACGGGCGCGGGCAGCCGCAGCTGGGAACGCAGCCGGAGGACCGCCCGGAAGGCGTCCTCCCGGCGGAAGGACCATCGGCCGCGGAACGTGCGGCCCTCCTCGATCGTCCTGGCGACCGGATCGACCGTCTCCAGGTCGGCCGCGGCGAGGGTGGCGCCCCCGTGCGGACCGAGAACGGTGACGCTCCACTCGCGGGTGAGGGGGTCGGTCGCGGGCAGCAGCGCGGGCTGCACCCCGGGCGGCATCGGCGGCGCGACGTCCTCCGCCATCCCGATCACCGTGAGGGCCCCGCGGGCAGCGATCTCCTGGTAGACGGACTGCTCGCGCTCGAAGTAGGAGTGCTTCTGGAACATCGCGATGACGATCAGTGGCTCGCTGGCGGCCGCAGCAAGGGCGAACTGCTCGATGGCGTGTGACAGCTCGATGAGCACAGGCTTGCCGAGAAGCTCACCGGTCCCGCTACGGTCCACGAGGCGGGAGGGTAGCCCTCATGGCAGCACCGGCTGTTGCGCCGAACGGATGATCGGCAGCGTCCGAGATTTGTAACACACGTCACCACCGGTCGCCCGGTTCGCACTGGTCCGGTCGTACTGTCGGAGCGTGAGCGGACTGCGCGAAGAGCACGGAGACACCGACGCCGCCGTACTCGCTGATCACGCCCCCGGCGGCGTCCTCACGCTGACGTTCAACCGTCCGGAGCGGCGTAACGGGTGGGCCGAGGACATGGAGCGCGGCTACTACGACCTGCTGGTGCGGGCCGCCGCTGATCCGAATGTCCGTGCCGTCGTCGTGACGGGTGCGGGCAGCACGTTCTGCCCCGGCGCCGACCTCTCCCGCCTCGGGGGGCTCGGTGCGGAGGGCGCGCGGCTTCGGCACAAGCCGGTGGACGTGCCCCGGCAGTTCCCCAAGCCGTTGATCGCGGCGATCAACGGCGGCTGCGCGGGCGTGGGACTGGTGCAGGCGCTGTTCTGCCATGTGCGGTTCGCCGCCGACACCGCTCGCTTCTCCACCGCGTTCGCCCGGCGGGGCCTCATCGCGGAGTACGGGGTCGCGTGGACGCTCCAGCGGCTGGTCGGGGTCGAGAACGCGATGGACCTCCTGCTGTCGGGGCGCACGGTCGACGCGGCAGAGGCCAAGGAGCTGGGCCTGGTCAGCCGGGTCGTCCCGCGCGCCGACGTGCTCAGCGCTGCGCAGGCCTATGCGGGCGACCTCGCCCGCAACTGCAGTCCTCGCGCCATGGCCGTGATCGCCGGACAGGTGCTCGCCGACCAGGAAGGGTCGTTCGACGAGGCGCTGGAGCGCTCCTACGCCCACGCCGACCGGTTCATCGGTTCGGCGGACCTGCGGGAAGGAGTGGCGTCCTTCCTGGAGAAACGCCCGCCACGGTTCGCGCCACTGAGCGCCCGAGAGGGCACACTCCGTGCTCCGTGAGGTCGGCTATCCGGCGCGCTGAGCCAAGTCCGGATCCGCCCACGGTGGCAGGATCGGAGTAGGACCAGCACGGGAGATGAGCACATGCAGCAGGCACAGGCCCGGGTCGCGGTGATCGGAGCGGGCCCGTCCGGGCTGTACGCCGCGGCGGCTCTCCTCGCATCAGGCGAGCCGGTGAGCGTCGAGGTGCTGGATCGACTGCCGGCGCCGTACGGGCTCGTGCGCTACGGCGTGGCGCCCGACCACGTGAAGATGAAGTCGGTCATCCGCGTGCTGCAGAAGCCGTTCGACCCCGCGCACGTCGAGTTCCTCGGCGGCGTCCGGGTCGGGGAGAGCGGCATCCCGCTGGACGTCCTGCGCGACCACTTCCACGCCGTCGTCCACGCCACCGGCAGCTCCGTCGACCGTCGCCTCGGGGTGCCCGGCGAGGAGCTGGCCGGCTCGCTCGGCTCGGGCGCCTTCGTGAGCTGGTACTGCGGCCACCCCGACCACGTCGACCTGCTGCCGCTGCTGGACCACCCGGGTGTCGCCGTCGTCGGCGCGGGGAACGTGGCGCTGGACGTCGCCCGCGTGCTGGCCAAGACCGCTGACGAGATGGCCGAGACCGACGTTCCGGAGCCCGTGCTCGCCGCACTGCGCGCCAGCGCCGTCCGGGACGTGCACATCCTGATCCGCCGGGGGCCGCAGCACGTGCGGTTCACGCCCGCCGAGCTGCGCCAGATCGGGGAGCTCGCCAACGCCGATGTCGTCGTGCACGACGACGGGCTGCTCGCCGCCGGGGTGGACGAGCCCGAGGACCGGCGGCAGCGCCAGAACCTGGAGATGCTCCAGGAGTGGGCCGCCCAGCCGGCCACGGGCAAGCCGCGCCGGGTCCACCTGCGGTTCCTGCGCAACCCGGTGCGGTTGCTCGGGGAGGCCGGGCGGGTGAGCGCGGTGGTGGTGGAGCGCACCCGGATCGACGCCGAGGGCCGCGTGGTCGGCACCGGTGAGGAGGAGACGCTCGACGTCGGGCTCGTGGTGCGGGCGATCGGGTACGACGCGGAGCCGATCCCGGGCCTCCCGTTCGACGCCCGCACCGGCACGGTGCCCAACGACGGCGGGCGGGTGGTGCGCGACGGCGTCCCCGTGCCCGGCGCCTACGTCACGGGGTGGATCAAGCGCGGCCCGACCGGCGTGATCGGCACGAACAAGGCCGACGCCGCCGAGACGGTTGCGGCGCTGCTCGCCGATCTGCCCACGCTTCCCACGCCCCCGCACCCCGAGCCGGAGGCGTTTCGGAAGGCACTGGCCTCGTACGGGATGCGGCCGGTGGACTGGACCGGGTGGCTGCGCCTGGACGCCGAGGAGGTCCGCCGCGGCGGTCGCCGGGGAGCGGAGCGGGTGAAGGTTGCGGACCTCGCCGAGATGATGGAGGCCGCGCACGACGCGCCTGCTCCCTGAGCCGGGTTAGCCTCAGGCGTGCGATCACTGCTGCTGTCGCGACGTGACCTCGACTTCCTGCTGCACGACTGGCTCGACGTGGGGTCGCTCACCGCGCGCCCACGGTTCGCCGAGCACTCCCGCACCACGTTCGACGCCGTGCTGGACCTGTCCGAGCAGGTGGCGACCGAGCAGTTCGCCACGCACAACCGGGCTGCCGACCTCGCTGAGCCCCGGTTCGACGGCGAACGCGTCCACATGATCCCCGAGGTCGGTGAGGCGCTGCGGGTACTCGGCGAGACGGGGATCGTGGGTGCCGGGCTGGACGAGTCGGTCGGCGGGATGCAGCTGCCGCAGACCGTGGTGCAGGCGTGTTTCCTGTGGTTCCAGGCCGCGAACATCGCCACGGCGGGCTACCCGTTCCTGACCGTGGCCAACGCGAACCTGCTGATGGCGCACGGCAGCGCGGAGCAGGTGCGGACCTTCGTGCAGCCCATGGTCGAGGGCCGGTACTTCGGCACGATGTGCCTGTCCGAGCCGCAGGCGGGGTCGTCGCTGGCCGACATCACCACGCGTGCCGAGCCCCGCGACGACGGCACCTACCGGCTCTTCGGCAACAAGATGTGGATCTCGGCCGGTGACCACGAGCTGAGCGAGAACATCGTCCACCTGGTGCTGGCGAAGGTGCCCGGCGGTCCGCCGGGGGTGAAGGGCATCTCGCTGTTCGTGGTGCCGCGGTTCCTCGTCGGGCCCGACGGCGCCCGCGGCGACCGCAACGACGTGGTGCTTGCCGGCGTGAACCACAAGATGGGCTACCGCGGAACGGTGAACACCCTGCTGAACTTCGGCGAGGGTCGGCACACGCCGGGCGGGGAGCCGGGAGCCGTCGGCTACCTCGTGGGCGAGCAGCACCGCGGGCTCACCTACATGTTCCACATGATGAACGAGGCGCGCGTCGGCGTCGGTGGGGGAGCGGCGGCGCTCGGGTACACGGGCTACCTGCACGCGCTCGACTACGCCCGCACCCGCACGCAGGGGCGGCCGGTCGCGGCGAAGGACCCGGCCGCACCTCAGGTCCCGATCATCGAGCACCCGGACGTCGCCCGGATGCTGCTGGCCCAGAAGTCCTACGCCGAGGGTGCGGTGGCGCTGGTCCTGTACTGCGCACGGCTGCTCGACGAGGAACGGACCGCGGCCACACCGGAGGACCGGGCCAGGGCGCACCTGCTGCTCGACGTGCTCACCCCGATCGCGAAGAGCTGGCCGTCGCAGTGGTGCCTGCACGCCAACGACCTGGCCATCCAGGTCCACGGCGGCTACGGCTACACCCGCGAGTACGCGGTGGAGCAGTTCTACCGGGACAACCGGCTCAACCCCATCCACGAGGGCACCCACGGCATCCAGGGCCTCGACCTGCTGGGCCGCAAGGTCGTGATGGACGGCGGCGCCGGGCTCGCCCTGCTGGTGGAGACGATCACCACCACGATCGGCAAGGCACGGGCCGCGGGCGGGGAGCCCGCCACGCAGGCCGACGTCCTCGCCGCCGCCGTGGCGAGCGTCGAGCAGGTCACGGCGCAGCTGTGGGCGGCCGGTGACCCGGCGGTGACCCTGGCGAACTCCTCGCTCTACCTCGAGGCCGTCGGGCACGTGGTGGTGGCGTGGATGTGGCTGGAACAGGGGGTGGCCGCCGCCGATCGCCCCGGCGACTTCTTCGAGGGCAAGCGGGCGGCGGCGCGGTACTTCTTCCGCTACGAGCTACCGCGCACGGGTCCGCAGCTCACCCTCCTGGCCAGTCTGGACCGCACCACGCTCGACGTGCGCCCCGAGTGGTTCTGACAGACAAGTCAGCAGGGTGCGATGGACACGACCGTCGGAAGCGCGCCCATCCGCTCGGTGAAGGTGGCCGACTCGTCGTTCGTGACCGAGACGGTGCAGGTCACGGAGCTGTAGGGGACGCCGTCGCGGACGTCGACGGCGAAGTCGCGAACCGGGAAGCCGCATGCGCGCAGCGCGTCGCCGACGCGTAGCACGCCGTCCATGCCGCCGGTGGTGACGATCTCGTGGCGGCGTTGCAGGCGGGGGACCCAGGTGGGACGGGGGGAATGGCCGAGAACTGTCATCGTGGCTCCAGGGTTCCGTGGGTACGGGTGACCCGAGCCAGGCCTCGGTGGAGGAAAGGGAGCAGAAAGGCGCGCCGACGGCCTGGCTCAGCCGACGCGCGGCCGTACGGCCACGTCGTGCGGGAAGGCGGTGCGCATGCCGACGACTGTAGCGCGGTCCGGCGCCGCCCACCACGCGCCCCGCCACGGCGAGGTGGTAACACAAGGGGCGGGTGCCGATCGGCACCCGCGGAAGACCCACCCCGGAGGAAGCCCATGACGTCTGTCGCCGTGACCGGAAGCAGCGGGAAGCTCGGTCGTCACGTGGTACGCCACCTGCAGGAACACGGCTACACCGTGATCGCCCTCGACCGCGTGCCCGATCCCGGCTCACCCGCCGCGGCCTCGGTCCGGGTGGATCTCACCGACCACGGGCAGGTGCTCGAGGCGTTGACGGCCGTCGACGGCCGCCACGACGGGGTGGACGCCGTCGTGCACCTCGCGGCGATCCCGGCGCCGGGGCTCGCGACCAACGCCACGACGTTCGCGAACAACATCACCGCCACCTACAACGTCTTCGCGGCGGCGCGGACGGCGGGGATCCGCAACATCGTCTGGGCGTCGAGCGAGACCGTGCTCGGGCTGCCGTTCGACAACCCGCCGCCCTACATCCCGGTGGACGAGGAGTACCCGGTGCGACCGGAGAGCACCTACTCCCTGGTCAAGAGCCTCGAGGAGGAGATGGCCGGGCACTTCTGCCGCTGGGTGGCGGACCTGAAGATGATCGGGCTGCGGTTCTCCAACGTGATGGATGCCGAGGACTACGCGAAGTTCCCGGGCTTCGACGCCGACCCGGCGTCGCGGCGGTGGAACCTGTGGGGCTACATCGACGGCCGGGACGGTGCGCAGGCGGTGCGGCTGGCGCTGGAGCACCAGGCCACCGGCGTGGACGTGTTCGTGATCGCCAACGCCGACACGGTGATGTCCCGGCGCAGTGCCGACCTCGCCGCCGAGGTCTATCCCGGAGTTCCGGTGACCCGCGAACTGGGCGAGCACGAGACGATGCTGTCGATCGACAAGGCGCGCCGGGTGCTCGGGTTCGAGCCGCGGTACAGCTGGCGCGACTGACCGAACGGCCGCGACCTGGGCCCGGCCCGCGTGGCGTGCCGGGCTCAGGTCGCGACGAGCGGGACAGGATCCGGGTCGTCGAGCCGGGCCGGGGTGAACAGCCGCCACGCCACCAGCGTGAGCGCCGCCATCCCGGCGAACGCGATCCAGAACGGCGCCGTGATGCCGAAGCCACGGGCGATCAGCCCACCGGTGAGCGCGCCGATCGCCGATCCCCCGACCGCGAACAGGAAGTAGACGCTGTTGACGCGCCCGCGCAGGGCGTCGGGCACCACCCGCTGGCGCCAGGACAGGGTGATCACGTTCCAGAGGCTCGCGTGCGCACCGAAGACGACCATCGTGGTGACGGCCACCCACGGCGCCGTGGTCAGTGCGAGGGACAGGTGCGTGCACGTCTCGATCACCAGCCCGACCCGCAGCAGGAACGCCGCTCCGAACCGCGTCAGCAGCCGCGCCGCGGCCAGCGAGCCGACGAGGCCGCCCACCGCGCTCGCCGCGAGGAGCAGGCCGAAGCCGATCTCGTCGAGGCCGAGCCGCTCGCGCGCGTAGAGCACGAGGATCGAGAACGCCGCGGTGAGCGTCACGTTCATCAGACACAGGCACAGCGCCAGCAGGCGCAGGACCGGGTGGCCGATGAGGGCCCGCAGACCGGTGGCGATGTCGCGGATCATCGGGCGGGGCGGCCCGGTGGGCACCTCGCGTGGCAGTGAGCCGCGCAGCGTGGCGACGAGCAGGGCCGCCATCAGGAAGGTGGCCGCGTTGAGGCCGAACGGCAGTGCGGTCGCCACGACGAACAGTGCGGCGCCGAGCGGGGGTGCCAGCAGCCTGTTGCCGACGATCTGGACGCCCATGAGCCGGGCGTTGGCCCGCGGCAGCTGGTCGGCCGGGACGAGGGCGGGCAGCAGCGCGGTGCTCGCGCTGTCGGCGAGCGTCTCCATCGAACCGATCACGAACAGCGCGGCGTAGATCAGGAACACGGTGACCACGCCGGTGGCGACGGCCACCGCGAGCGCGGCGATGACGACGGCGCGGACGACGTTGACCAGCACCACCAGCCTGCGACGGTCGAGCCGGTCGACGACCACCCCCGCGGGCAGCGCGAACATCAGCCACGGAAGCTGCTGGACGAACAGCGCCCCTGCGACCAGCGCCGGGTCGCTCGTCAGCGACGCCAGCAGGAGCGGCCCGGCCGTGAGCGCTACGCCGTCGCCGATGTTGGACACGGCGTTCGCCGCCCACAGCTTCGCGAACCCGCTGCCGAGCGGCACCCCCCGAGCCCTCACCGGCGCAGCCTGCCGTGCGATGGCCGCCCGCGACAACCCGGTTGCCGCGGGCGGCCACCGCGTCGGTCAGCGGCGGCTGCTGCGGCGCCAGCCCGAGGTCGAGGCGCCGACTCCCGCGAGGTGCAGAGCGACGCAGAGCAGGCCTGCGGTCAGGAGCACCTGGGCCGTGATGATGTCGAGAGAGATACCGGCGAGCTCGAAGATGAGGGCCAGGGCGAACAGCACTGCGGCGATGATCGCGAGCATGACGCGTCCTTCCGCGGGGAGATGGGTGGGTGGGGCGGATGTTCCCTTTGCCCGACCCGTCGCGCATCCGGAAGGCGCAATGGCGGGGGGATCGTGATGCGTCCGTTGCGCGAAAGGGCCCGATAGGGGAGGAGTGTCTCACCGGTGATACAGTCGGCGCATGGGCGAGGTGACGATCCGGGAACTGCGCAACCACGGAGGTGACGTCCTGCACCGGGTGGAGCAGGGCGAAACCGTCGTCGTCACGCGGGCCGGGGTGCCGGTCGGCGAGCTGCGGCCGCTGCCCCGGCCCAGGCTCTCCGCCGCCTCCCTGCTCACCCGCTGGCGCAGCGTGCCCGTGGTCGACCCGGCCGCATTCCGGGCCGACGTCGACGCCGTGCTGGATCCGGCATTGTGACTGCGCCAGAAGCTCGCCGCGGCCTCCTGGACACCAGCACGGTCATCGCACTCCCGCTCCTGCGCAGCGAGCGCGGGCTGCCCGCCGAGCCGCTGATCTCGACGGTCACGCTCGCCGAACTGTCCGTCGGGCCGCTGGTCGCCGCGTCCGACGACGAACGGGCAGCGCGACAGTCCGTTCTGCAGCAGGCCGAGTCCGACTTCGACCCGCTCCCGTTCGACGCGCCGGCCGCCCGAGCGTTCGGGCGGGTCGCAGCCTCCCTGCGCCACGCCGGTCGGAAGCCGCAGGCTCGCGCGTACGACGCCCTGATCGCCGCGGTCGCCATCGCGAACGACCTCCCGCTGCACACGTGCAACCCGGCCGACTTCACCGGGATCACGGGCCTGGAGGTCGTGGCCGTACCGGTGCCCGAGCGGCCCTGACCGGAGTCAGTCCGCCGCCCGCAGCTCCTCCATCGCGGGGACGAACAGGTCGTCGGCATGCGGGTAGGGGGCGTAGAAGGTGAACCGGTCCACCACGCCGCCGAACCGGTCCAGCACGGCGGCCCCGAGCTGGGCCGGCTCGGCGACCACGGCGAACGCGTGCAGCACCTCGTCGTCGATCAGCTCGCCCATCTGCCGCCAGCGGTCGTCGTCGGTGCCGCGCGAGAGCCGGTTCAGCTCGCCGCCCAGCTCACCCCAGCCGTGCAGGTCGAGCACCTTCCGGTAGGCCGGGGTGCTGCCGTAGAACGCGATCTGTTCCCGCGCGCCCCGTGCGGCTGCCTGCATCTCCTCCTCCGTCGTCCCGCTCACGACGAGACCGGAGTAGCTGACGGAGAGGTCGGCGAGTGTGCGCCCGGACCGAGCCAGACCCTCCTCCAGGATCGGCACCGTCCGCTCCCGCAGGTAGCGCGAGGTCGTGAACGGGTGCGGCTGGACGCCGTCGCACACCTCGCCCGCGACGCGCGTCATGTGCTCGCCGACGGCCGCGAGGTAGACCGCGGGTGGTCCCCACTGGCTCGGCGCGGGGGAGAAGAACGGGGTCATGAGCGTGTGGGAGTAGAAGTCGCCGCGGAAGTTCAGCGGCTCGCCCTCGTTCCAGGACGACCAGATCGCGCTTAGCGCCTGCACGTACTCCCGCATCCGCGGCGCCGGGTGGCCCCACGGCATGGCGAAGCGCCGCTCGATGTGCGGGCGCACCTGGCTGCCCAGCCCGAGCAGGAAGCGGCCCTGCGAGTGCACCTGCAGGTCGTGCGCGACGTACGCGGTGGACATCGGGTTGCGGGCGAAGGCGACCGCGATCGCCGTACCCACCGTCAGCCGGGAGGTGTGCTCGGCCACGGCCACGAGCGGGAGGAACGGGTCGTGCTGTCCCTCGAAGCTCCACAGCCCGTCGTACCCGGCCGCCTCCCGCTCCCGCGCCTCGGCAGCGAGCTCCGCCAGCCCCGTGCCCTGCAGCATCGCGTCGACCTTCATCCGCTCCCCACTTCGTCGTGCCCGGCTTCGTCATCCCGAGCATGGAGTACGGCGCGGTGCGCGCTCCGCGCGGCCCGGCCTCGCCTAGCCTCGGGCGCCGACGATCACGGAGGGCTGATGAGCGCAGGGCCGATGAGCGTGGGGCGGGCGACCGCGGACGCCGGGGTGCGCGGCAGGCGGGCGCTGCGCTGGGGCGCGGTCGGGGCGGTGGTGGCGCTCGCCGGGCAGGCCGTGGTGCTGGCGCTGTGGCCCGCCGCGCACCTGCTCATGATCGACCTGCAGGTGTACCGCGCGGGCGGTGAGCACGTGGTGCGCGGCGAGCCGCTCTACGCCGGTGGCGTGCTCCTGGAACTGCCCTTCGTGTACCCGCCCTTCGCGGCCGCGCTGTTCGCGCCGCTGGTGTTCCTGCCCCTCGACGTGCTGAAGGTCGTCTGGACCGTCGCCGGCCTGGGGCTACTCGGCTACGTCGTGCACCGGTGCGCGCGCAGCGTCGGGGTGCCGCCCGGTTCTGCGGCCGCGGCCACGGTGCTGCTCACCGTCCTCGCCACCTGCCTCGACCCGGTGCGCACCACGCTCTACCTCGGGCAGATCAACATCGTGCTGCTCGCGCTGGTGGTGGGTGACCTGCTCGGACGCCCCGGCAGCCGGTGGCGGGGGGTGGGCCTCGGCATCGCGGCCGCGGTCAAGCTGACACCCCTGATCTTCGTGGTCCACCTGGTGGTCACCGGGCGCCGACGGGCCGCGGCCACCGCGCTCGGGGTGTTCGTCGCCGCCGCCGGGGTCGGGTTCCTCGCCGCGCCGTCCGACTCGGCCGGGTACTGGTTCCACGGGACGTTCGCCGCCGCCGACCGGATCTCCGATGTCGCCGGCACCACCAACCACTCGCTGAACGGGCTGCTGGCGCGGCTCGGCAGCCAGCCGGCCCCGTCGGTACTGCCCTGGGTCCTCGGTGCCGCCGTGCTCGGGGCGCTGACCGTCTGGTTGGCCGCGCGGGCGCACCGGGCGGGGCAGGAGGTGCTCGCCCTGACGCTGTGCGGCCTCGGCTCGGCCGCGCTGGCCCCGTTCGCCTGGTCGCACCACTGGGTGTGGGTGGTGCCGCTGGTGGTCCTGCTCGCCCATCGCGCGGTGGCGGGTGGGCGAGCCGCCACCGTGGCGCTGCTCGGGGTGCTCGCCGCCACCGTCGCCGTGGTCACCGCACTGCCGGGCCCGGGGATCGGGCCGATCCCGAGCACCGGGCTCATCTCGCTGCAGCCCGACGTCTACCTGCTGCTGTTCCTCGCCGTGCTCGTCGGGAGCTGGTGGTGGCTCGGTTCTCCCGTCCCGTGGCGGACGGGCGAGCATCCCGAGCGTGCACCTGGTCGGCCCCGAGCCTGAACCGGTGCACGCTCAGCCGGTGGAACAGCGAGAGGGCCCCGCCGGTGTCCCGGTGGGGCCCTCTCGCGTACGTGCTGGTGTGACCCTCAGTCGCCTGCGGTCGGTCCCGAGTCGCCCGCGTGCGGACCTGTCAGGGCCTTGCGCTCCTGGCTGCGCGCCACGCTCTCGGCGTGACCCGAGTCGGGGGAGGCGCCGTTGTGCTGGGCAGCTTCCGCGGCGGCCTCCTCGGCCCTCGCCTGCTCCAGCGCGGCGGTCTCCGACGGCGGGTCGGGGGTGAGCAGCGAGCCCGACACCGGAGCGCCACCCATACCCAGCTGGTTCATCCTCTTGGGCACCGGCGCGCCCTGGTAGGCCAGCGGGATGGCGTGCCCGTGGTCGTCGACGCCGCCCAGGGGCTGGTGCACCTCGATGAACTCACCGTGCGGAAGCCGCTTGATGATGCCCGTCTCGATGCCGTGTTCGAGTACCGCCCTGTCGGACCGTTGCAGCCCGATGCAGAGCCGGTAGGTCACGTAGTACGCGATGGGCGGGACCACCAGGACCCCGATCCGGCCTGCCCACGTCGTCGCGTTCAGCGAGATGTCGAAGAAGTAGGCGATCAGGTCGTTGCTGCCGGAGAGGACCAGCACCGCGTAGAACGAGATGGCCATGACACCGAGCGAGGTGCGGACCGGAACGTCACGGGGCCGCTGCAGCAGGTTGTGCAGCGCGTTGTCCTTCGTGAAGTGGCGCTCGATGGCCGGGTAGGCGCCGGCGAGCACGTAGAGCACCGGAAGGAACGCGGGGCTGGCCCAGAAGGCGGGCGGGATCGTGTAGTCCCCGATCGCGATGTTCCACGGCGGGAAGATCCGCAGCATTCCCTCGGTGAAGAGCACGTACCAGTCCGGCTGGGAACCGGCGGAGATGTGCGAGGGGTTGTACGGGCCGAAGTTCCAGATCGGGTTGATCTGGAGCAGCCCGCCCATGATCGCGATGACGCCGACGGTGACCGCGAAGAACGCGCCGCCCTTTGCCGCGAACGCCGGGAGGATCCGGACGCCGACGACGTTCTTCTCGGAGCGGCCGGGGCCGGGGAACTGGGTGTGCTTCTGGTACCAGACCAGACCGACGTGCACCGCGATCAGCGCGAGCAGGATGCCCGGAATCAGCAGCACGTGGACGATGTAGAGCCGCGGAATGATCTCGGTGCCGGGGAACTCCCCGCCGAAGAGCGCGAACTGTGTCCAGGTGCCGATCACCGGCACCGCCAGGGTGAACCCGGAGGCGATCCGCAGCCCCGTGCCCGACAGCAGGTCGTCGGGGAGGGAGTAGCCGCTGAAGCCCGCGAAGAACCCGAGGAACAGCAGCAGCACGCCGATGATCCAGTTGGTCTCACGCGGCTTGCGGAACGCACCGGTGAAGAAGGTGCGGATCATGTGCGCGACCATCGCGGCCAGGAAGAGCAGCGCGGCCCAGTGGTGGACCTGCCGGACGAACAGCCCGCCGCGCACCTGGAACGAGATCTCCAGCGAGCTCTCGTACGCACGGCTCATGTGGACGCCGCGCAGGTTGTCGAACGGACCGTTGTAGGTGACCTCGACCATCGACGGGTCGAAGAACAATGCCAGGTAGGTGCCCGAGATCAGCAGGATGATGAAGCTGTAGAGCGCGACCTCCCCGAGCATGAACGACCAGTGGGTCGGGAAGACCTTGTTGAACTGCTTGCGCATCCCCGCTGCCGGGTGGAAACGCTGGTCCAGCTCGTCGAGGGCGGCTGCGCCCTTGGCCTGCAGCCCACCGCTCGAACTCGTGGGGGTGGTGATCGCGCTCATGATGATCTCAGCTCCCAGAAGGCCGGACCGACTGGCTCGTTGAAGTCCCCGCGGGCGACGAGATAGCCCTCGTCGTTCACGGTAATGGGAAGTTGGGGGAGCGCGCGCGTTGCAGGACCGAAAATCGGCTTCGCGTACTCCGTCGCGAGGAACTGCGACTGGTGGCACGGGCACAGGATCCGCTGGGTCTGCGCCTCGTACAGCGACGCCGGGCAACCCAGGTGCGTGCAGATCTTGGAGTAGGCGTAGTAGTCGCCGTAGTGGTAGTTCTCGAGGCCGGGAAGCTCGACCACCGTGGTGTTCGGGCGGAACCGGATGAGCATCACCGGGGTGTCGGAGCCGCGCAGGCCCGCCTGCAGCGCCTCCTCGTTGCCCCGGTCCGCCTCCCGGAACGGGAAGACGGTCTCCATCGAGCCGGCCTCCTGGTCCTCGGGACGCACCAGGGAGACCTCGTCCGGGTCGCCGGTGTCGCGGCGCAGGTACACCGTCTCGCCGTTCACCGGCTTCCACGCCGTGACCCACAGCGGGGCGTCGGCCCCGCCCTTCCACGGGTTGCGCACCAGCGGGGCGATCGCGGCGATGCCGAGCCCGAGGCCGAAGATGCCGGCCGCGGCGCCCGCCGCCCGCGTGATCAGCTTGCGCCGCGCGATGCCGGTGTCCTGGCCCGCCTTGGCAAGCTGCGCCAGCACGGTCTGCCGCGCCACCTCGTCGGACGCCCCGTCGTGGCGCTGCTGCACCGACACCTCGTCCGGGAAGAACTTCTTCACGTAGGAGATGACGGCGATGCCCAGCGCCAGCACCGCGAGACCGAAGGTGCCTCCGACGACCGGCGTGTAGAGCACATACATCGTGTAGCCGGGCTGCCCCGGTGCCACGTACTCGAAGGGCCAGAAGATGAAGGCCACCACGAACGCGAGCCCGGCGATCGCGGAGATCACGAACCACAGGGCCACGGAGCGCTCGGCCCGCTTCTCGGCGCGGGTGCCCGGGATCGGCCACTTCCGCTGGTTGTGGACGATCTCGACGTCATCGAGCTCCGCAGCGAGCCGCGCCCGCTGGTCCGGCGTCATCTCCTCCACCTCGGCGGCGGTGGGGGTGCGCGGATGCGGGTGCTCCGTGCCCGATGCGGGCAGGTCCTGCCGCGAGGTGGTCATGACTTGGCTCCCAGCCACAGTGCGAATCCGATCAGGCCGGCCAGGCCGACGATGAATGCGATCAAGCCCTCGGAGACCGGCCCGATGCCGCCCAGCGGCTCCCCACCGGGGTTGTTGTTGCCGTTGGTGACCGACTTGATGTAGCCGATGATGTCCTTCTTCTCCTCCGGCGAGAGCTGCCGGTCGGAGAAGCGGGGCATGTTCTGCGGGCCCGTGAGCATCGCCGTGTAGATGTCGGTCTCGGTGGCCGGGTCGAGGTTGGGCGCGAACTTGCCCGACGTCAGCGCGCCACCGCGACCGGTGAAGTTGTGGCAGGACGCGCAGTTGAGCCGGAACAGCTCACCGCCGCGGGCGGTGTCCGGGCCGCGCAGGGCCGCTCCGGACTCCGCCGGGCGCGTGGGACCGCCGCCGTTGGACTCGATGAACGCGCCCAGCGCGTCGAGGTTCGCCGCGCCCTGGGGGGTGTCCGGGTTGAACTCCGGGAGCGGCGGCTTGCGGATGGCCTGCGCCTCCTGGCGCGCCAGCGGCATGCGGCCGGTCGACACCTGGAAGTAGGCGGCCGCGTCGCCCACGCCGATCAGGCTCGGTCCGCGGTCCTCGACGCCCTGCAGGTTCGCCCCGTGGCAGGTGATGCAGTGGGAGTTGTAGAGCTCCTGCCCGAGCGCCACCTGTGCGGCGTCGTCCGGCTGCGCCACCGCGACCTGGGGTCGCGGCGCGAAGGTGGTGTAGAGGCCGCCTACGACCAACAGGCCGATGCCGAGCGCCATGACGCCGGCGATGCGGCGTCGAAAGCGGCTGCGCGGGCCCCGGAGGCGCTTCGAGGGAGGTGTGGTGGTCATCGTCTGCGTCTTCCAGCCCATGTCGGCGGTCAGCGGATGAAGTAGATGACGGCGAACAGGCCGATCCACACGACGTCGACGAAGTGCCAGTAGTACGACACGACGATCGCGGCGGTGGCCTGCTGCGGAGTGAATTTGCTGAGCTTGGTGCGGATGATCAAGAAGATGAAGGCGATGAGGCCGCCTGTGACGTGCAGCCCGTGGAACCCGGTGGCCAGGTAGAAGACCGTGCCGTACGCGCTCGACGAGATGGTGGTGCCCTCGTGCACGAGGTTCCAGTACTCGTAGCTCTGACCGAGCACGAAGATCGTGCCCATGATCAGGGTGAGCAGGTACCAGCGGCGTAGCCCGAACACGTCGCCACGCTCCGCGGCGAACACCCCGAACTGGCAGGTGAACGACGACGCCACCAGCACAATCGTCACGACGAGCGCGTACGGCACGTCGAGGTGGGTCGGGGCGGGTGGCCACGTCGCACCCGGAGGATTCTGCGCGCGCGCCGTGAAGTAGATCGCGAACAGCCCGGCGAAGAACATCAGCTCGCTGGACAACCAGACGATGGTGCCAACGCTGACCAGGTTCGGGCGGTTCAGCGAGTGGATACGCGCGCTGATGCTGGGAGCCGCTGTCGTCACCCGGGCATTATGACCCCCGGCCAACTTCTACAGCCTGTCGGGATACCCGGGGTGTCGGTCACGGTTCGGTCGCCCAACGGGCAGCACCCCCCGAATGTTCCGGAGCGCGGCACTACAGTTCCTCCCTGTGAGCAGCCCCGTCGCGCACCCGACCCTGACCGTGCTGGTGTTCAGCCACCGCCCCGAGGTACGCGAGGCCGTCGTCATGGCCATCGGCCGGCGACCCGCCCCCGACCTCGGCCGCGTCCGGTTCGTCGAGGCCGGTGGCATCGCCGAGGTGCTGGCCGCCGTCGACGCCGGCGGCGTCGACCTCGCCATCCTCGACGGCGAGGCCCAGCCCACCGGGGGCATGGGTCTCTCGCGCCAGCTGAAGAACGAGATCGACGACTGCCCGCCGATCATCGTCACCCTCCGCAGGCGCGACGACCGGTGGCTCGCCACCTGGTCGCAGGCCGACGCCGTGCTCGTGCACCCGCTCGACCCCCTCACCGCCGCCGAGACGGTGGCCGACGTCCTGCGCCGGTCCGCCGCGCTCGACACCGCGCTCCGTGGCTGACGACACCCCGCTCACCTGGCCGGGGATCCTCGGCAGGCTCATCCGCGGGGAGCACCTCGGTGCCACCGACACCGCGTGGGTGATGGACCGGATCCTCTCGGCCGAGGCCACTCCCGCGCAGCTCGCCGGGTTCCTCGTGGCCCTGCGGGCCAAGGGCGAGACCGCGGAGGAGATCTCCGGTCTGGCCGACGCGATGCTGCGCCACGCCCGCCGGGTGGTCGTGCCGGGTCGTGCCGTCGACGTGGTGGGCACCGGTGGCGACCAGGCCCAGACGGTGAACATCTCCTCGATGGCCGCCGTCGTCGTCGCCGCCGCGGGAGTGCCGGTCGTCAAGCACGGCAACCGCGCGGCGTCGTCGGCCAGCGGGGCCGCCGACGTGCTCGAGGCGCTCGGCGTGGCCGTCGACCTGCCGCCCGACGGCGTCGCGGCCTGCGTGGCCGAGGTCGGTATCGGGTTCTGCTTCGCCCCGGTGTTCCACCCGTCGATGCGGCACGCGATCGGTCCCCGCCGCGAGCTCGGCGTGCCCACCGCCATGAACATCCTGGGCCCGCTGACGAACCCCGCTCAGCCTCTCGCGGCCCTGGTGGGCTGTGCCGACGCGCGCCTGGCCCCCGTGCTCGCCGAGGTGCTCGCCGGGCGTGGGTCGTCGGCGCTCGTGGTGCGCGGCGACGACGGACTCGACGAGCTGACCACCACGACCACCACCACGGTGTGGGCCGTGACCGGCGGTGAGGTACGCAACGAGACGGTCGACGCGCGCGAGTTCGGCATCGTCGCCGCCACCCGGGAGGACCTGCGGGGCGGCTCCGCGCAGGTCAACGCCGGCGTGTTCCGGGCGCTGGTGGCGGGCGAGCCCGGCCCGGTCCGGTCCGCGGTGCTGCTGAACGCGGCGGCCGCGGTGGTGGCCTTCGACGGTGTGCCCGATCGCCTGTCCGACGCCTTCCCCGCTGCCCTGGACCGCGTGGCGGCCGCGATCGACTCGGGAGCGGCACAGCGGTTGTTGGAGCGGTGGGCGACGTTCTCGGTGGCCCAGCGCGCCTGACGCAGGCCGGCTCCGGACGCTCCCGTTCTCTCGGTCGGCGTCCTGGCGCAGCCCGGACAGGGCGATGTTGTGCGTGCGCGAGTCGCCCGTTTCCTGCTGCGGGTGGCCGCGGTAGCAGCGTTGTGGTCCCGTGTTGCTGTTCCGGTGCGGCCCGATGCCGCGTTATGTGTCCATGACGCGGCGGGGGCGGCCCAGGCTGGTCTCAGGTGCCACGGCGCAGGGTGGAGGAGGTACGAGCTAGTCCAGGCCCACCGAGAAGGTGGCCTCGGTGTCGGCGCGGGAGTACGAGCGGAAGGCGATGTGGGTGTCGGTGCGCCGCACCCCGTCGATCTTGCTGAGGCGCCCGGCGATCACGTCGGCCAGCTGGTCGTGCTGGCTGACCTTGACCACCGCGATGAGGTCGACGTCACCGGCGCACGAGTAGACCTCGCTCACCCCGTCGAGGTCGGCGATGGCCTGCGCGGTCTCCGGGATCCGGTCGGCGGCGGTGTGCACCATGACGATCGCGGTGATCACGACGGCTCCTCGGGTAGGTCGACTTCCCGTGCGACCCTAGTCCACGTCGGCCTCGATCGGCCGCGCCCGCTCCACCCAGCCACCCCAGCGTGCGGCGCCACGGGCCGGCTCGGCCCAGGCGGGCTCGGCGTGGACCAGGCGGGTGCCACCGGTGGTGAGCCAGCGGTGCAGCAGCCGAACCTCCTCGGCGGGCGCTCCGCGCAGCGGTCCGGGCTCGGTGAGGACCGTCTGGGCACCGAGACGCAGGGCGTCGATCACGGGCATGGGCGCGACGCCCCGGGGAGCCACCCCGGCGGCCGCGAGCCGGCCGAAGCGCAGTACGGCGACCTCCCAGCCGCCCCGGCCGTCCGGCCGGGCCCCGACCACCTCGGGCAGCGCGGCGAGCGTGGCCAGGCGCTGGGCACGTTGGAGCCCGAGGATCAGCGCGGCGAGCCGGTCGCGGGCCCGGGCGGCCGACTCGAACCGCTCCCGCCCCGCGAGCTCGTCGACCGCGGCGGCCATGATGCTCAGCGCGCCGTCGTCGCGGCCGTCGACCAGGTCGTGCAGCGCCCGTACCGCCGGGGCGTACTCCTCGGGCGTCTGCAGCCCGGCGCACGGCGCCGCGCACCGGCCGAGCTCGTGCAGGGCGCAGGGCGACGCCGAGGCCCCGCGGGCCGGGATGCGCTGCGTGCACGGGCGCAGGGGCACCGCGTCGAGGACGGTGTCGACGGCCGCGGCGGCCGCCTGCCGGGACCCGAACGGGCCCAACGCCCCGTCCCGGGGGGTGGCGACCACGGACAGGCGCGGGAACGCCTCGGCGGTGGGGGTGACCCACCAGCCGCGATGGGGGCGGCGGGACCGGCGGTTGTAGCGCGGCTGATGGGCCGAGATCAGCCGCAGCTCCCGTACCGCGGCCTCCAGTGCGTGGGCGCACACGACGGTGTCGACGCGCTCGGCGAGCGCCACCATGTCGCGCACGCGGCGGCGCCGCTCCCCGGCGGTGAAGTAGCTGCGCACCCGGCGCTGCAGGTCGCCGCTGGTGCCGACGTAGAGAACCTCGTCGCGGGGGCCGCGGAAGAGGTACACCCCCGGTGCCGCGGGCACCCCGGCCGCCAGCACCCGCTTCTTGCGCTGCTGCTGCGTCGGCCGGTGCGGCGCCGACTCCCGGGCCAGCCCCAGCAGCTCCTCGAGGCTCTGCACACCGAGGTTGCCCACCCGTTCGAGCAGGTGGTGGAGCACCTCGACGGTGGCCCGGGCGTCGGCGAGCGCCCGGTGGGTGGGCTTCGTGGTGGTGCCGAACAGCTGGGCCAGCGCGCCGAGCCGCACGCTCGGCGCCTCGTCGCGGGAGAGGACGGCGCGGGCCAGGCGGGCGGTGCACAGCACCGGAGGGCGCGGCCATGCCCGGCCGTGGCGCTCGCACGCCGCTCGCAGGAAGCCGGCGTCGAAGGGTGCGTTGTGGGCGACGAGGACCGCACCGCTCAGGAACTCCAGCAGCGTGGGCAGCACGGCGGCGATCCGGGGAGCCCCCGAGATCATCGCGGTGGTGATACCGGTGAGCGCCATGACCGCTGGTGGTACTCCGGTGCCCGGGTCGACCAGCGTGGCGAGCTCGCCGATGCGTTCACCCCCGCGGATCTTGACCGCGCCGATCTCGGTGATCGCGTCGTTGCCTGCCGAGCCGCCGGTGGTCTCCAGGTCGAGCACGACGAACGTCACCTCGCGCAACGGGGTGCCGAGCTCGTCGAAGGACAGCTGGGGGGAGAGACCGGGCACGGCGGCGGACGCTAGCGGGAGTGACCGACAGAACCGGGGAACACAGCGCGTATTCGCGATACCACCGGTGGGTGGTTCCGCTCGAACGCGGATAACCTGGAGTGATGTCCGGGTCAGACGACACCGCCCGGCCGCCCGGGAGCGGCGCGGCCGATCTGTCGCCTGCCGGTGACGGCGCCTGCGGTACCGCCGACAGGGCCGGCCCGGAGCCCGTGAACTGGGACCGGCTCCCGGACGCCGTGCGTGCCCGGCTGGCCGACACGGCAGCCGCCGCGGTCGGCTCCATGCCCGTCGCCGACGTCCCGGTGCCGCTGCGCAGGCTCGCCCGTTTCACCCCGGCCAAGCGCGCCAAGCTGGGCGGTGCGGCGCTGACCGCGGAGCTGGCGGCCTCGGTGGCCTTCCGGGCGGCGGTCGTCGCCTGGTGGGAGGAACACCGCCCCGGGGAGCTCACCAGCGCCGCCGACGACCCGCTCACCGCCGCGGCGGCCGCTGTCCTCGCCGACGACCCCGCGGCCGCCGCAGCGGTGGCTGCGGCCGCCCGCCGTGGCGAGGTCGTCGAACTGCGGGCCGAGCGGGACGCGGCGCTCTCCCGGGTGGACAAGCTCACGGTCGAGCTCGACCGGCTGCGCGCCGAGCTCACCGAGGCCCGGGCCCAGGCCAGGGTGGCGGGGGAGCAGCGCGACGCCGAGTACCAGCAGCTGCGCAGGCGCGTCTCGGAGCAGGGCGCGCGACTCCGCGCGGCCATCGACGGGCAGGCGGCCGCCGAGCAGAGCGCGGCCGAGATGCGGCGCGCCGCCGAGAACGAGCTGGCAGCGGCCCGCGCCGAGCGCGACCGCGAGCGCGGCCGCGCCGAGGCCGAACGCAGGCGCGCCGACCGCGCATCGGCCGAGGTGGCGGCGGCCCGGCAGGCCGCCCGGGAGGCCCGCAAGGCCGACGAGGTGCGTCTCGAGCTCCTCATCGACACCCTCGGTGGCGCCGTCACGGGGCTGCGCCGGGAGCTGGCACTGGGTGGCGGCGGGCCCCGGCCCGCCGATCTCGTGGCCGGTGCCCAGGCCGCGCGCCGCGGGGCGGCGATCGACCGGTTGTCGGAGCTCGACGCACTTCTCACGGTTCCGTCGGTGCACGTGATCGTCGACGGCTACAACGTCAGCAAGACGGGTTATCCCGAGCTACCGCTCGCCGACCAGCGCACGCGCCTCGTCGGGCAGCTGGCCGCACTCGCGGCGCGGACGGGTGGGGAGATCACCGTCGTGTTCGACGGTGCGGGCGTCGTCACCGCCCCGCCACGGGGATCCCGGGTGCGCGTGCTGTTCAGCGACGTCGGCGTGCTGGCCGACGACGTGATCCGTGACCTCGTGGCCGCCGAGCCGGAGGGCCGTCCGGTCCTCGTCGCCACGTCGGACCGCGCGGTCGTGGAGTCGGTGCGCCGGGGCGGGGCCTACTCGGTGCCGTCCGCGGTCCTGCTGGGCAGGCTCGCCCGCGTCTGACCCTCGTGGCCGCCGTTTCGGTCATCCGATCGGCATTCGGTGGTGAAGAACTGTCGGAGGGTGCTCCTAACGTCCGCGGTATCGGGAACGACCCGGCCGACGAGGGAGCAGGAAATGATCATCGATTGTGACAGCTGCGAGGTTCGGGGGATCGCCTGCGGCGATTGCGTGATCGGTGTTCTGCTGGGCGTGCCCACCCCCCAGACGACCGGAACGGAGGGTTCGGAGTTGCCGTCCGGCGCGCCCATCGTGCAGTTCGACGCACCGGAGCGACGTGCCTTGGAAGTGCTCGCGGATCAAGGTCTTGTGCCGAGATTGCGACTGGTGGCTGTCAGTGAGCGCCGAGCGTCCGGTGACACGGATGGCGGAAGATCGGCCCGTGACGCAGTGTGACATCACAGCGTTGTAGAACCTCTTTGGTAGCTCTTTGCATTCACAGGGGGCTCTCATCACCCCATCCAGTGACATCCCCCCGGTTTGGTCGTCATTGCCCGTCTCCGTAATCTCGCCGCGACCTTGTGGCGGTTCAGCCATTCGACCGGAATGGCGACACAAGGTCACCGCACCTTCGTCCGAACGGATGGCCTGAGGCCCCCGATCGAGGAGCGTGTGGGTGGTGAGAGGAGAGCCATCCGCGTGGTGTCGCCTCGGCGTACCCCATCCGGTCACGGTCGGAAGTCCCGGTGGATCACACACCGATCCGCCCCCCGCCGGAGTCATGTCCCATCCGCGGGAGCGTTGGTCCTTGTCTCGCTCCTCGCTCTCGTTCTCGGCGCCGCACCCGCGAGTGCGCAGCCGCCGTCGCCCCCGCCCCCGCCGCCCACCAACGCGGCCGACGCCGCCGCCCAGCTCGACCAGGTGCAGCGGGAGGCCGAGGCCCTCACCGAGGAGTGGCACGCGGCCCAGGACACCGTCGACGCCCGGCAGGCCGAGCTCCAGACGCTCCAGCAGGCGGTCGCGCCCGCGCAGGCCGCCGTCGACACCGCCAAGGCCGACGAGGAGCAGTACCGCCAGCAGCTCGACGCGGTGGCGATGGGCACCTTCGAGAGCGGCAACCTCGACCAGTTCAACGCGCTGCTCGCGAGCGGGTCCCCGCAGGACTTCCTGGACCAGATGTCGGCGCTCGAGACGCTCTCGGCCGACTACAAGGCCGCGCTCGAGCAGCTGTCGTCCGTCGTCGACGTCACGGCGAAGGCAGAGTCCGATGCCGACGCCGCCGTCGAGCGGGCCAGGACCGCCGCCGAAGAGGCCCAGAAGGCCGAGGACGACGTCGCCGCCCGGAAGCGGGATGCGGAGATCCGCATCGACCAGGCCGAGAAGCTCCTCGAGCGGCTGTCCCCCCAGCAGCGGCGCGCGCGCAACGGACCTGATGAGGGCGCCCCGAGCGGTCCGATCACGGGCACCGGGGCCGGAGTCGAGGCGCTCAAGGCGGCCGCGACCCAGCTCGGCAAGCCCTACCAGTGGGGTGCGTCGGGCCCGGGCAGCTACGACTGCTCCGGTCTCACGAGCTGGGCCTTCAAGAAGGCAGGCGTCACGCTCCCGCGGTCGAGCAGCCAGCAGGCGCGCGTCGGCAAGGCTGTGTCGTGGGACAACATGCAGCCCGGCGACCTCGTCTTCTACTACTCGCCGGTGAGTCACGTCGGGATCTACGCCGGCGGCGGAAAGATGATCAACGCTCCCCAGACCGGTGACGTCGTGAAGTACCAGACGGTGTCGAGCAGCGCGTTCAGCGGCGCCCGCCGCCTCTAGGCCGTGTTGAGAAAGCCCCTGATCGCGGTCTTCGCGCCCAGATCCTCCCTGGCGGCGTTGCCGCCCCGACCGGGTACACCAGGTACGACGGCTCGGGGCGGCGCCTTGCCAGGAACGATCTGGATCACGAAGCCCATCGATCAGTACTTCCTCAACACGGCCTAACAGACCTCGTCCGCTCCCCGAGTACGGGCGGGGGGCGGCCGATACGGCCGGCCGCCGCCCGATCTCATCTCCGGGCCGCCACGGGCTGCACTACCGTCGCCCCGGTGCCGCCCACGTTGCTGGTGACCAACGACTTCCCGCCCCGCACCGGCGGCATCCAGACGTATCTGCAGGCGTTCGCCGACCGGCTCCCCGCCGGTGAGCTCGCGGTCTACGCACCGGCCTGGCCGGGTGCGGCGGAGTTCGACGCCGCGTGCTCCTACCCCGTGCACCGGCACCCGACGTCCCTGATGGTGCCGACCCCCGGCGTCGCCCGGCGGGCGGCGGCGCTCGCGCGTGAGCACGGTGCGACCACGGTGTGGTTCGGGGCGTCGGCACCGCTGGCCCTGCTGGGTCCCGGCCTGCGCCGCCGGGCAGGCATCACCCGCGTCGTGGCCAGCACGCACGGCCACGAGGTGGGCTGGGCGATGCTGCCCGGGGCCCGGCAGGCGTTGCGCCGGATCGGCTCCGGCGCCGACGCGCTCACCACGATCTCGCGCTACACGCGCGGACGGGTGGCGGCCGCGTTCGGCCCGGACGCGGCCCTGGAGGTCATGCCGTCGGGGATCGACACCGCCGTGTTCCGTCCGGACCCGGCTGCCCGCGGTGAGCTGCGCCGCCGCTACGGCCTCGGCGACGCGCCCGTCGTCACGTGTGTGTCCCGGCTGGTCGCGCGGAAGGGACAGGACGTACTGATCCGTGCACTGCCCCGGCTGCGGGAGCGGGTGCCGGGAACACGCCTGCTGATCGTCGGTGACGGACCGGACAGCCGTCGGCTGCACCGGCTGGCGGCCGCCACCGGCACGGCGGAGCACGTCGTGTTCACCGGCCCGGTGCCTGCCGCCGAGCTACCGGCCCACCACGCCGTCGGGGACGCGTTCGCGCTGCCCTGCCGCACGCGCGGCCGCGGGCTCGACGTCGAGGGTCTCGGGATCGTGCTCCTGGAGGCCGCCGCGTGCGGGCTGCCGGTGGTGGCGGGCGACTCCGGCGGCGCTCCGGAGACGGTGCAGGCCGGCCGCACCGGTCACGTCGTCGACGGCCGGGACGTCGAGGCCGTCGCGGACGCACTCACCAGCCTGCTCGCCGACCCGGACCGCGCCAGGGCGATGGGCGCCGCCGGGCGCGAGTGGATGCTGCAGGAGTGGGCGTGGCCCGCCCGGGTCGCCCGCCTGCGTGCCCTGCTGGCGGGCGCCCCGCTCCCGGCGGCCACCTGAGGCCTCGGCGTCTCCGGGCGCGCTGGGTCAGGCGGAGCTTCTGGGCGTGCTGTAGATGCTCGCGATGTCGTCGGCGAAGGTCTTCGCGACGACGGCACGCTTGACCTTCATCGTCGGCGTCATCTCGCCGCCCGCCTCGGTGAAGTCCACGGGCAGGATCCGGAACTCGCGGATCTGTTCGGCCCGGGAGACGGCCTTGTTTGCCTCCGCAACGGCGTTGCTGATCTCCGCGCGCAGTTCGGGGTCGTCCACGAGGTCGGCCACGCCGTCACCGGCGGACTTGCCGTTGCGCTCGCGCCAGCCGGGCAGGGCGTCGGAGTCGATCGTGACCAGTGCGGCGATGAACGGCTGCGCGTCTCCGACCACCATGCACTGGCTGACCAGCGGATGCGCGCGCAGCCGGTCCTCGAGCACGGCAGGCGCGACGTTCTTGCCGCCCGCCGTCACGATGATCTCCTTCTTGCGGCCGGTGATCGAGAGATAGCCGGCGTCGTCGATCTCGCCGAGGTCGCCGCTGTGGAACCAGCCGTCCTCGAGCGCCTCGGCGGTGGCCGTCTCGTTCTTCCAGTACCGGAGGAAGACGACCGGGCCCTTCAGCAGGATCTCGCCGTCGTCGGCGATGCGGACGGAGTGGCCGGGCAGCGGCCGCCCCACCGTGCCGATCCGCTGGGACGCGAGTGTGTTGATCGTGATCGCGGCGCTGGTCTCGGTGAGGCCGTATCCCTCGAGGATGGGCAGGCCGATCCCGCGGAAGAAGTGGCCGAGCCGCTCGCCCAGCGGGGCGCTCCCGGAACCCGCCGCCACGGCGCTGCCACCGACGGTGGCGCGCAGCTTGCTGTAGACGAGCCTGTCGAACAGCGCGTGCCGCAGCCGGAGGGCGAGCCCGGGGCCGCCGGTGTCGTGGGCCCGGCTCCACGTGATCGCGGTCTCGGCGGCCGCGTCGAAGATGCGGCCCTTGCCGTCGTCGTGGGTGCGCTGGCGGGCCCCGTTGTAGACCTTCTCGAACACGCGCGGCACGGCGAGCAGGAACGTCGGACGGAACGCCTGGAGGTCGGGCAGCAACGTCGCCACGTCCGGGGTGTGGCCGACCACGGTGCGGCTGGCGACCGCGCAGTACTGGAGCGCGCGCCCGAACACGTGGGCGAGGGGCAGGAAGAGCAGGAACGACCCGCTGTCGGTGAACACGGCGGAGAACTCGTGCTCCAGCGCTTTGGCCTCCCACACCAGGTTGCCGTGGGTGAGCTCGCAGCCCTTCGGACGGCCCGTGGTGCCGGAGGTGTAGATCAGGCTGGCCAGGTTGTCGGCCCGGACCGCCTGCCGCCGCGTGTGCACCTCGTCGGCCGGGGTGCCGGCACCCAGCCCGGTGAGCTGCTCGATCGCCGCGGGCGTCCCGTCGGCGCCCGCCTCGATCTGCCACACGTGCTTCAGTGCCGGGAGGTCGTCCGAGACGCTCTCGACGAGCGCCCGGTGCTTGTCCGACTCGACGACGATCGCGACCGCCCCGGAGTCGCCGAGGATCCAGTTGATCTGCTCGGCGGAGGACGTCTCGTAGATCGGCACGGTGACACCGCCCGCAGCGAGCACGGCGTAGTCGACGACGGCCCACTCGAAGCGGGTGCGCGAGAGCAGGGCGACCCGCTCGCCGGGCTCGACCCCGGCCGCGATCAGCCCGCGCGCCACGGCGGTGACCTCGTCGGCGAACTCACCGGCGGTGACGGCCGTCCACGCGCCGTCGGCGCCGGTACGGCGGCGGAAGGCCGGTGCGGCGGAGTCCTTGGCGGCATTGTCGTAGACCGCGTCGACGAGGTTCTCCTCGTCGCCGACACGGACCGTTGCGGGGACGCTGTACTCGCGCACGGTCTTTTCCTCCTGGCCGGGCCGGCTGTCGTTCATGGAAACCTACCGCGCAGTTCAAGGCCCGGGCAGGCCCCGGCGCATCGGCGTGATCCGGTGCGGCAGGCTGCGCCCATGCCGACGGTGGACGTGATGGACGAGACGTTCCTCGCCGTGGCCCCCGAGGTGGTGGCCGCCGAGTTCGCACAGCCGGCGCGCTGGCCCGCGCTGTGGCCCGACCTGCGCCTCGAGGTGATGACCGACCGAGGTGTCCAGGGGCTGCGCTGGACCGTGCAGGGAGCACTGGTCGGCAGCATGGAGATCTGGCTCGAACCCGTGCTCGACGGGACCGTGCTGCACTACTTCCTGCGGGCCGACCCGGCGGGACCGGACGGCGCCCCCCGCCCCACCTCGCGCCGCCGTGGCGCCGCGGAGGCGCGCAGGCGCCAGCGCGCGGCAAAGGCACTCGCGTTCGCCTGCAAGGACCGCCTGGAGGCGGGACGGGCGGCGGGAGAGGCACCGACGTAAATTGACGGACATGCGCGTGCACGTGGTCTCCGACGTGCACGGCAACGTGGAGGCTCTCGCCCGGGCCGGAGACGGTGCCGACGCACTGGTCGTCCTGGGCGATCTCGTCGAGTACGTCGACTACGGCGATCCGGCTGCCGGCATCCTGGGGCGGGTACTCGGGTCCGACGTCAGCAGGCGGTTCGCGTACCTGCGCACGCACGGCGCGCCGGGAGAGCTCATCGCGTACATCCGCGACGCGTGGTCGCGGGTGCGGGACGCCGACGCCGTGGTCGAGGACGCCGTCCGGGAGCAGTACGACCGGCTGTTCGGTGCGATGACCGCCCCGACCTACGCCATCCCCGGCAACGTCGACATGCCCCGGCTGTGGCCCGAGTACGAGCGGCCCGGCCTCAGCCTCCCCGACGGGCACGTCGTCCCGGTGGGTGGACTGCGGTTCGGTTTCGTCGGCGGCGCGCCCCTGCCGGCGGGACAGATGCTGCGCCGCAGCGGTCCGTGGACGCCGCACCTGCGCAACGCGGAGGAGTTCGCGGCCGCCGTCCACGCACTGGGCCCGGTCGACGTGCTGTGCAGCCACGTGCCACCCGCGGTGCCGGAGCTGGCGTTCGACGTGGTGTCGCGCCGGCCGGAGGCTGCCGCGTCCGCGCTGCTGGACGTCGTGCACCGGGACCGGCCGCGGGCGGCGCTGTTCGGGCACGTCCACCAGCCACTGTCCGCCAGGGTGCGGGTGGGCCGGACCGAGTGCGTCAACGTCGGTCATTTCCGCCGCACGGGCGTGCCCTACGTGCTGCGCTGGTGATGTTCGGGGTCGCCGACCGGCTCCGCCGTGTCGATGTTGCAGCCCGAGATCGACCTTCCTGTGTTGGATGTTCGGGCTTGCGAGCAACCCTTCGGTAGCCTGCCGCCATGGCCGACGCTACGACCTCCACGATCACCATCGCCGCCGCACCGGAGCGGGTGATGGCAGTGATCGCCGACTTCCCGGCCTACCCCGAGTGGGCCTCGCAGGTGAAGAGCGTCGAGGTGCTCGGCAGCGACGAGAGCGGCCGCGCCGAACGAGTGAAGTTCACGATGGACGCCGGCCCGATCAAGGACTCCTACACGCTCGACTACACCTGGGCGCCCGACGCGCGCTCGGTGAGCTGGACACTGGTGAAGGGCCAGATCCAGAAGGCGCAGAACGGGTCGTACACGGTGGTCGGCACGGGGTCGGAGACCACCGTCACCTACAGCCTGGCGGTCGACCTGAACATCCCGATGATCGGCATGTTGCGCCGCAAGGCGGAGAAGGTGATCATCGACACCGCACTCAAGGGGCTGAAACGTCGGGTCGAGAGCGCCCCGTGACGCATCATCGCTGATCCCGCGGCTACCCTCCGGCTCGTGCGCGTCGTCCTTTTCACCGGCAAGGGAGGCGTCGGGAAGACGACTCTCGCCGCGGCCACGGCCGCGCTCCTCGCGCGCTCAGGGCGCAAGGTGCTGGTGGTGTCCACCGATCCGGCCCACTCCCTGGGCGATGCGCTGGAGTGCGAGCTCCGTGGCGAGCCCACCGAGCTGGAGCCCGGCCTCTCGGCCGCGCACATCGACACGAGGGCACTCCTCGACGACTCGTGGGGCTCCCTGCGCGGCCACCTCCGCACCTTGCTGTCCGGCGCAGGCGTCGACGAGATGGTGGCCGACGAGCTCACGGTGCTGCCCGGCGTCGAGGAGCTGCTCGCTCTCGGCGAGGTGCGCCGCGCCGCCGAGAACGGAACGTGGGACGTCGTGATCGTCGACTGCGGCCCCACGGCCGAGACGCTGCGGCTGCTGGCGCTGCCGGAGGCGCTGTCGGGCTACCTGGAGCGGCTGTTCCCCGCCCACCGTCGTGCGGTGCGCGGCCTGCTCGCCGGACTGACCGGCGCGGGACGTGATGCGCAGCCTGCCTGGGACCGCACGGTCGACGCCCTCGACGTGCTGGCCGAGCAGCTCACCGGGCTGCGCGCGATGCTCGCCGACCACACCACCACCTCGATCCGGCTGGTGCTCACCCCCGAACGCATGGTGCTGGCCGAGACCCGCCGCACGCTCACCGCGCTCGCCCTGCACGGCCTGCACGTCGACGGGCTCGTCGCGAACCGGGTGCTCCCCGGGCCACCGCCGTCCCTGCGCGGACCGGCGGGACGCTGGCTGCGCGAACGGCACACCGAGCAGCAGGCCGTGCTCGCGGAGCTCGGCGCGATCCCGGTCGCCCTGCGCACCGCCCCCCACGCCGCCGCCGAGCCGACCGGTATCCCGGCCCTGCTCGAGGTGGCGCGGTCGCTCTACGGCTCCGCCGATCCGGCCCCGCGGGCCGGCACCGCCCCCGAGCCGTTGCTGCAGATCCGGCGCACAGCGGGCCGGGGCCGCTCGCTCGACTCAGAGTTCGAGCTCGTGCTGCACCTGCCCGGCGTCGCCACGAGCTCGCTGGACCTCAGCCGGATCGACGACGACCTGGCCGTCACCGCCGGGCCGACGCGGCGCATGGTGGCACTGCCGTCGGTGCTGCGCCGGTGCACCGTGAGCGGCGCGCGCCTCTCCGGCGACGACCTGAGGGTGGCGTTCACCCCAGACCCGGCAGCATGGCTCCGATGACGACCACCGCGGAAAGCTGCAACGAGCACGCCGGGCTCGGTGCCGAGCTGCGCGCACTCGTCCTGAGCACGCTCGACCGGCTCGAGCCCGTCCTGGAGCGGATGCGCGCCGAGCCGGCCACGCAGACCGCCGAGACCTGCGCGAACTGCCCCGTGTGCGCCCTCGTCGCCGCGCTGCGCGGAGACCACCCCGAGCTCGCTGGGCAGCTCGCCGCCTACGCCGCCGGGCTGCTGGCCGTGCTGCGGGCCGCGCTCGAGGAGGGCGCCCCCGCGCCCGATGGCTCCCCGGCGCCTGCGCCCGAGCCCACTGCGCCGGAGCGGCGCGTCCAGCACATCGTGATCGATCGCGGCCCGGTGCTCCGGTGACCGCCGGTGGGAGAACTGTCGAGTGTCCGTGCTCATGTCCGTGCCGGTGCTGACCGTCGGCGTCGACGTCGGGGGCACGAGCGTCCGTGCCGGTGTCGTCGACGCGGAAGGGAACGTCCACGACACGGCCCGCACCCCCACCCCGCGTAGCGAGGCCGCGCTGGAGGCCGCACTGGCCGGCGTCATCAGCGAGCTGGCCGGGCGGTACCGCGTCGGAGCAGTCGGGCTCGCGCTGGCCGGCTTCGTCACGCCCGACCGGCGCGGGGTGCGGTTCGCCCCGCACCTGTCCTGGCGCGACGCCCCGGTCGCCGACCGGATCGCCGAACGCGTCGGGCTGCCCGTCGTCGTCGAACACGACGCCAACGCGGCGGCGCTCGCCGAACGGCACTTCGGGGCCGCGTCCGGCGCGGGCATCGCGGTCTTCGTCGCGCTCGGCACCGGTATCGGGTCGGCGCTGCTCCTCGACGGGAACCTCTACCGGGGCGCCTTCGGGGTGGCGCCGGAGCTGGGCCACCTCCGTGTCGTGCCGGACGGGCGGCCCTGCCCCTGCGGCAAGAACGGCTGCTGGGAGCGGTACTGCAGCGGCACCGCGCTCGCCACCACCGCCGTCGAGCTGCTGGCCCGCGACCCCGGGCGCTCCCCGGTGCTGCGCAGGCTCGTCGCGGGCGACCCGGGACGTGTGACGGGCCAGCGGGTGGCCGCCGCGGCCCGCGACGGCGACCCCGTGGCCTGCGCAGCCATGGACGACCTCGCCCGGTGGCTGGGGGAGGGGCTCGCGCTGGTGGCCGACGTGTTCGACCCGGAGCTCGTGGTCATCGGGGGCGGCGTGTCGGAGTCGGCTCCGCTGTTCCTCGACGAGGCCCGCGAGCACTACGCCGCCACCGTGACGGGAGCGGGCCGCAGGCCGCTCGCCCGGATCCGCACCGCACAGCTCGGGGAGGCGGCCGCCGTGGTGGGCGCCGCACAGCTCGCGCGCGAGGTGGTGCTGCAGTCCTGACGCCGTCCGGCGCAGCGGGACCGTCAGACCACGGCGCCGTCGTCGCCGTCGTCCTCGCCGTCGTTCGCCGGGTCGGGCCACAGGCGCAGCACGAGCCAGCCCAGGCCCGCGGCGAGCCCGAGCAGGCCCAGCGGCAGCCCGTAGGCCAGGGGGACGCCCACCCACCCGGGCGCGATGATGAGCACCAGACCCAGCGCCAGCAGCACCAGCCCGACCATCGCAGGCGGTCCGAGCCGGGGGAGCGGGGGCGGTTCAGGCGGGATGAAGTGCTCGTCGTCGGCGGCCGGGGGTGGCGGCGGCTCCGGGACGGCGGTGGGGCGGGGCTCGAACAACGCCCCTGCCGGCTCCGCCGCGGCAGGCCACTCGGGCACCTGGCCCTCGCGGCGCCAGCCGGCCACGATCGCGTCGAACTCGTCGGGGGCGGAGCCGCCGTCGGGCTGCGCGCGCTCGTCGGGATCCCGGTTCACGCGGCCTCCTCACTCGTCCCGCAGTCGGCACGCTCCAAGCCCGTCGCCCTGCGGCGGGAACGGCCCGCCCCCACCATCCTGGCATGCCGGGCTCGGGAAGAGGAGGCGCCGGGGCACGCATCGGTTGCGATCGGCCGTGCCCGTTGTCGCCGTGTCACGGGCGTCCGTAGGCTGGCGCAGTCGAGGTGGAGGGGGCACGCCCAGGTGCTGTACTGGTGGTCCAAGTTCGTGCTCCTCGGTCCGCTGCTCCGGTTGTTCTGCCGGCCCACGATCGAGGGAGTCGCGAACGTCCCGGAGCGCGGCGGCGCCATCCTCGCCAGCAACCACCTCGCGGTCGTCGACTCCTTCTTCCTGCCGCTGCTGGTGCCTCGGCGCATCACGTTCCTCGCCAAGCGGGAGTACTTCACCCAGCCGGGGCTCGTCGGCTGGTTCAAGAAGACGTTCTTCTCCGGCGTCGGCCAGGTGCCGATCGACCGGTCCGGCGGGTCCGCCGCCCAGGCGGCGATGGACACGGCCGTGCGCCTGCTCCGTGAGGACAAGCTGCTCGGCATCTACCCGGAGGGCACCCGCTCGCCCGACGGACGCCTGTACAAGGGCAAGACGGGTGTCGCCAGGATGACGCTGGAGGCAGGCGTCCCGGTCGTCCCGGTGGCGATGATCGGCACCGACAAGGTCAACCCGATCGGGTCCCGGATGTGGCGGCCCCGCAAGGTGCACATCAAGATCGGGGAGCCGCTCGACTTCTCCCGGTACGCGGGGATGGCGGGCGACCGGTTCATCGAGCGTTCGATGACCGACGAGATCATGTACGCCCTGATGGAGCTGTCCGGGCAGACCTATGTGGACATGTACGCGGCATCGGTGAAGGAACGGGCGGCCAAGGCGAAGGCCGACGATCTCCAGGGGCCCGACGGGAACGCGCGCTCCGCCAGTCGGGTACCGGGTACCCGCGCCAGCTGATCACCCATGTGGGTGTGTGCACCCACTCGGAGCAGCGGCGAATGGGGCGATGTAATACAGTCGGCCGGTGTCGCGATGGGTCGATGTGGTCAGACGGGACAACCCTCCACCCGATGACGAGTCGCCCACGACCTTCGTCCGGGCGGACGACATCCCCACCACGTACGTCCCGGTCGTGACCGCCGCCCCCGCCGGTCCTCCGCCCGCCCCCCAGAGCTGGGTCCGCAGGATCGCGCCGTGGGCCGCCTTCGGCGTCGTCGCCGTCGTGGTCGTCGCGGGCACCACGGCGTGGTCGGCGTCGCTGCGCGGCCCCGAGCACTCGCTCGGCGCCGCCCCCACGCTCGCGCAGGTGCCGGTGCTCACCCCCGCAGCCCCGGCGCCCACCCCGGAGCCGACCACGGCCGCTCAGGAGGAGACCAGCGCGGCCCGCGCCACGCGTGAGCGCGCGAGGACCACGGCGCGCTCGACGCCGTCCACCGTGCCTCCGCCCGTGGCGCCGCCGGCCGTACAGCCGCAGGAACCCGCCCCGCCCGCACCCACGTCGGCGGCCACGACCACGACCCCGCGGGCGACTCGGCCGCCGCTCTTCCCCGCGCAACCGACGGCGACCTGCTCCCCGGGCAGGCCGACCGGTTCGGGCGCGCCCTGTCGGACCGCAACTCCGCCGAGCGGGCCGCGCTGACCGGGCGTTCCCGCCGATCCCGTGCTGCGGTTCGGGACACTCGTCCCCTCGCTGACGGGCAGCACATACAGTCATCGGTGGCCCGGCTCGGACGACCGGACCGCATGGCGCCCGAACGTGGCGCTGACCGGTGCGCACCGGCAGCGCTGAGCACGCGCCGACCAGCGGGAACAGGACGGATATGCGGTTCTTCTACGACTGCGAGTTCATCGAGGACGGGACGACGATCGATCTGGTGTCGATCGGTGTGGTCGGAGAGGACGGACGCGAGTTCTACGCCGTCTCCACGGAGTTCGACCCGTCCAGAGCGGGCGCGTGGGTGCGCGCCAACGTGCTCCCCAAGCTCCCGTCGCCGGCGGACCCGGCGTGGCGGTCGCGTAGCCGCCTCCGGGCGGACCTGTTGGAGTTCGTCACCTCCGCGCCGGGTGACGTCGAACTCTGGGCGTGGATCGCCGCCTACGACCACGTGGCGCTCTGCCAGTTGTGGGGAGCGATGCCCGCGCTGCCGCGAGCGCTGCCCCGCTTCACGCGCGAGCTTCGCCAGCGCTGGGAGGACGCGGGGCGCCCGCCGCTGCCGCCGCCCAGCACCGACGCCCACGACGCGCTCGCCGACGCCCGGCTCAACGCGAGGCGGTGGGAAGCCATCGAATCGGCGGTGGCCGCTCGCTGAGCTCAGCGAGCGGCCACCGCGCGACGCCGTCGGGGTCAGGTGAAGATGCTGACACCACCCGGCCCGACGAGCAGGCCGACGATGATGAGCACGATTCCCCAGATGAGCTGCCTGCGCACGATCGCAAGAATGCCGGCGATGACGAGAACGACGGCGATGATCCACAGTAGAGTTGCCATGCGGCGGGATGCCCTGATCGCTCGGTCAGGGAATCGCGCCATTCGGGTGACCTCTGCCGCCGTACGGTATAGCGGCGGCCGTTTTGTCAGTGGGCCGAATGGTCCAACGGCTTCGTTTTGCACTTTTCGCGCCTCAACGGAAGCCGACGACCCGACCCCGGCCGTCCCGGCTACCCTGCTGTTGTGAACTGGACCGTCGATGCACCGGTCGAAGTGCTGCCCGAGCTGCCCCCGCTGCCTGCCGAACTGCGCGCCCGCCTCGATGACGCGCTGGGCCGTCCCGCTGCTCAGCAGCCGGACTGGCCCGACAGCGAGCAGGTCGCGCACGTCCGCACCGTGCTCGAGAGCGTGCCTCCCGTCACGCTCCCCCCGGAGGTCGACCGCCTCCAGGAGCGGCTCGCCCAGGTCGCCCGCGGAGAGGCCTTCCTGCTGCAGGGCGGCGACTGCGCCGAGACGTTCGTCGACAACACCGAGCCGCACCTCCGCGCCACCATCCGCACACTCCTGCAGATGGCCATCGTCCTCACCTATGGTGCCTCGCTGCCGGTGGTGAAGGTGGGTCGCATCGCCGGGCAGTACGCCAAGCCGCGCAGCGCGCCCGTCGACGCACTGGGGCTGCCGTCCTACCGCGGTGACATCGTCAACTCGATCGTCGCCCACCCGGCCGCCCGGGTGCCGGACCCGTCGCGCATGGTGCGGGCCTACGCCAACGCCAGCGCCGCCATGAACCTCGTGCGTGCGCTCACCGCCACCGGCATGGCCGACCTGACGATGGTGCACGACTGGAACAAGGACTTCGTGCGCACCTCGCCGGCAGGCGAGCGCTTCGAGACCATCGCGGCGGAGATCGAACGCGCCCTGCGGTTCATGGACGCCTGCGGCGTGGACGACCACAACCTGCACAGCGTCGAGTTCTATGCCAGCCACGAGGCCCTGCTCATGGACTACGAGCGGGCGATGCTGCGGCTGGACGTCACCCGGGACCAGCCGCGGCTCTACGACCTCTCGGCGCACTTCCTCTGGATCGGTGACCGCACCCGCCAGCTCGACGGTGCCCACATCGCCCTCGCCGAGCTGCTCTCCAACCCGATCGGGCTCAAGATCGGCCCCACCACCACGCCCGAGCTCGCCGTCGAGTACGTGGAGCGGCTCGACCCCCACGGCACCCCCGGCCGGCTCACGCTGGTCAGCCGGATGGGCAACGGGAAGGTCCGCGACGCGCTCCCGCCGATCATCGAGAAGGTGGAGGCGTCCGGGCACAAGGTCATCTGGCAGTGCGACCCGATGCACGGCAACACCGTCGAGTCCACCACCGGCTACAAGACCCGCCACTTCGACCGGATCGTCGACGAGGTGCAGGGCTTCTTCGAGGTCCACCGCGCCCTCGGCACCCACCCGGGCGGCATCCACGTCGAGGTCACGGGTGAGGACGTCACGGAGTGCCTCGGCGGGGCCCAGGAGATCTCCGACGCCGACCTCGCAGGCCGCTACGAGACGGCCTGCGACCCCCGCCTCAACACGCAGCAGTCCCTGGAGCTCGCCTTCCTCGTGGCGGAGATGCTCCGAAGCTGACCCCGCCGCCCCACCCCCGCGAGTCGCCCGGAACGTGCCCGCGAGTCGCCCGGATCCCGTGCGCGAGTCGCCCGGAACGTGCCCGCGAGTCGCCTGAAACGTGCGCGCGAGTCGCCCGGATCCCGTGCGCGAGTCGCCCGCTCTGGTCCGGTGTGCGGGTGTCCGCCGCTCGGGGCCTGAGGGGCCGCTGGGGCGGCCGCACCGAGTCACCCGTCCGGGCCGTCCTCTCGCGCCCAGGCGCGACGTGGACACATGACGCTGTCCGGACGGCCCTTCGGGCAGCGATGTGTGTCCATGTCGCGGACGGCGGCGGGGGTGGGGTCGGTCAGAAGGTGTCGAGGGTGACCGTGGTGCCGGGGTCGACCAGGGTGCCGGCGCTCGGGTCCTGGTTGATCACGCGGGCGCGGTCGCGCTTGTCGGAGAACCGGGAGTTCTGCTCGACGTCCAGCCCCTCGTCGTCGAGCTTGTCGGCGGCATCCTCGAACCGCTCGCCGATGACGAACGGCACGCGCACCTGCTCCTCGTCCGGGTCCGGTGGAGGGGGCGGCTGGGGGCCGCGGCTGAGCACGAGGGTGACGGGCGCACCGATGGCGAGCGGGGTGCCGGCGGCCGGGTTGGTGCCGACGGCCGCACCGGCGGGCACCGTGGCGTTGAACTGGTCGGCGTCGGTGGTGCGCACGGGGGTGAGGCCGGCGTCGCGCAGGGCCTGCTCCGCGGCGGCCACGGCGGTGCCGGGAGCGATGGTGGGCACCGTGGGACGGCCGGAGGAGATCGTGAGCACCACGGTGCTGCCGCGCAGCAGCCGGGAGTCGGGCTGGGGGTCGGCGGACGCCACGACACCGGCCGGTTGGTTGTCGTCGCGGGCGGTGGTGATGCTGGCGACGAGATCGGACTCGCCGAGCAACTGCTGCGCGGTGTTCTGGTCCAGACCGACGACCGACGGCATCGCGGTCCAGCGTCCGCTGCCGAGCCACCAGGCCGACACCCCGACGAGCAGGGCGAGCACGAGCACGATGGCGGTCCAGACGGCGAAGATGCGGCGGCTGCGGCGGCGGGCCTGCAGGTGGGCCGGAGGGCCGCCGGGTGCGCCCAGGTGCTCGTCCTCGCCCGGCCGCGCCATCATCCGCGTGCCACCGCGCTGCGGCGCAGCGGCGGGGTAGGCGCCGGCGGCGGGCACCGGCTGGGGGCCGGCCGGCAGCGTGTCCTGCTCCTCCAGCGGACGCGCGGGCGGCACCGGTGGCGCCACGCGCGGCACCTCCAGCCTGGTGGCCACGCGGCGCAGTTCGGCGAGCATCGCCCCGGCGTCGGCAGGCCGGGCGGCGGGGTCGCGGCGGGTGGCACGCAGGACGAAGTCGTCGAGCTCAGGGGGGACGTCCCCGGCGATCAGCGACGGCGCCGGCATGTCGGAGTTCACGTGCCGGTACGCCACGGAGAGCGCGGTGTCGCCGGTGTACGGCGGTTCGCCCGTGAGCAGCTCGTAGAGCATCACGCCCGCCGCATAGACGTCGCTGCGGGGGTCTGCGGCGCCCGTGGCGACCTGCTCGGGCGACAGGTAGGCGACGGTGCCCAGGATGTAGCCGGCGTGGCTGGACCCGGCCTGAGCGGCGGCGGTGACGAGCCCGAAGTCGGCGACCTTGACCTCGCCGGTACGGCTGATGAGCACGTTCTCCGGCTTGACGTCGCGGTGCACGAGCCCGAGCCGGTGGGCCTCGGCGAGCCCGGCGAGCACCGGCTCCATCACGGACAGCGCGGCCGGCACCCCCAGCGGCCCGCGGTCCCGCAGGACGTCGCGCAGCGTGCCGCCCTCGACGAGCTCCATCACGAGGAACAGCACCGGGCCGTCGACGCCCATGTGGTCGCCCTGGTCGTGCACGTCGACGACGGCCGGGTGGTCGATGCGGGCCGCGGCCCTGGCCTCGCGCTCGAACCTGGTGCGGAACGCGGGGTCGGCCGCGAGCCGCGGCTCCATCACCTTGATCGCGACGGGTCGGTCCAGACGGGTGTCGGTACCCCGGTAGACGGTGGACATGCCGCCATGGGCAAGGACCGGCCCGAGCAGGTAGCGCGCATCGAGCATCGCGGCCGGCGGGGCATTCACGCATCAGACGGTACCGGGAGCCCGAGGTGGTGCCGGACCTGCCGCAGCTGTGGCATCGTGTTTACCCGTGAACGACGTGTCCGTGCTCTCCGAGGTCGTGGCAACGCTGCCCGTCGCGGAGGTCGCCCAAAGGCTCAACCAGCCCGTCTCCCGGGTTCATCAACTCGTACGCGACGGCCAGCTGCTGTCGTTCCGGCGCGAGGGCGAGGTGGTGGTCCCCGCCGACTTCCTCGATGCGGACGACGCGGTGGTCAAGGGGCTGTCCGGCACGATCACCGTGCTGCGTGACGGCGGCTATACCGACGACGACATCCTGCGGTGGCTGTTCGCCGAGGACGACTCCCTGCCGGGCACACCGGTGGCGTCGTTGCGCGCCGGCCGGCATCGGGAGGTCAAGCGCCGCGCTCAGGCGATGGCGTTCTGACCCCTCGGGCCACCGCGGCCCGCGGAGTTCAGGAGCTGGCGCGGGCCACCACGGCGCGCAGCATTCCCGGCAGCGCGACGGCTGCGCGGGTGCGGGTC
The DNA here is from genome assembly GCF_059359135.1 of Pseudonocardia sp. OZ21. NCBI lineage: Bacteria > Bacillati > Actinomycetota > Actinomycetes > Pseudonocardiales > Pseudonocardiaceae > Pseudonocardia > Pseudonocardia sp. OZ21. The sequence goes on along the minus strand of NZ_JCADBN010000001.1, from coordinate 259,900 downwards.
GGCACCGACACCCTGCGGTGCAGCACGTGGTAGTCGGCCGCCTCGATCTCGTCGAGGATGCCGCGGTACAGCCGGAAGGCACACGCGATGCACGCGCGTGACACCGGTTCGAGCATCGCGACGCCCGGCGCGGCCCGGCGGTAGACGGCACGGGTGTGGGCCACGAGGTGCGCGAGTGCGCGCCGTACCCGCCGGTCGGGACTGCGGGTGCGACGGCACCAGCTGAGCAGGTCACGGTCGACACCGAACGCGGCGAGCTCCTCGGCGGGCAGGTACAGCCTGCCGCGGTCGAGGTCCTCCCCGATGTCGCGCAGGAAGTTGGTGATCTGGAACGCGACGCCGAGCGCGGCGGCAGGCCCCTCCGCCTCGGCGCGCGGCACGGTGGTGCCCAGTATCGGCAGCATCTGCAGCCCGATCACCGCGGCCGACCCGTGGACGTAGACGCCGAGGTCGTCGAACGTCGCGTAGCCGGTGACGTGGGTGTCCATCCGCATCGAGGCCATGAAGTCGGTGAAGTGGCGGCCGTCGATGTCGTAGCGCCGGGCGGTGTCGGCGAGCGCGGTGAGCACGGCCCGGTCGGTGGGCCGGCCGGCGAGCGCGAGCTCCAGCTCCGTCGAGAGGGCGTCGATCCGGGCGGCCTTCTCCGCGGGCGGCCGCTGGTCGCCCATGTCGTCGACGATCTCGTCCGCGTACCGGGCGAAGCCGTACAGGGCGTGTACGGCGGGGCGCCGCTCACGGGGCAGCAGCCGGGTGGCGAGGAAGTAGGTGCGCCCGTGGCGCGCGTTGAGCTCCCGGCAGCTGGCGTAGGCGGCTCGCAGTGCCGGGTCGGTGATGCCGGCGGCGTCGAGCTCAGCCTGTCCCGGGCTCGGCACCGGGGGCCGGGACAGCGGCGGTCGAGGCGGCAGGCGTCGGTACGGGGGCAGGGGCGGACGCGGTGGCCGGTGCCGGCAGCGCGGTCGCGGGTCTGCGGGCGCGGGCCCCGGACGCGAGCCGGAGCGGGTCGGGGTGCAGCAGCGACACGGCGGCGAGCGCGGCCACGAGGGCACACGCCGCGAGGTAGCCCCAGTTGTAGAGGGCGTCCTCGCCGTTGGGGTAGTAGACGATCACGAGCATCAGCGAGACGAACACGACCCAGGCCATCCCGCGGGGCGACCACCGGACCATCGCGAGCAGTGCCATTCCCCAGCTCACGTACCAGGGGAGGGTGGCGGGCGAGAGCACCGCCACCGCCAGCAGGACGATCCCCGCGCGGTGCACGGCGTCCGGTCCGCCGTCGCGTGCGGCCCACCACTGCCGGACCGCGATCCAGACCAGCACGGCTGCGCCGATGACCCGGGCGACGTTGATGAACGGCTGCTTCGGGACGTTCGCCACGACCCCGACGAGAGTGTGCAGGAACTCGCCGACGCCGGTGGGGAGGGACATCCAGTTCACGATCATGGACGGCGCGCTGAGCGCCGGCAGCCACCCCAGGCTGACCTGCGCCGCCAGCGTGCAGGCCGCGAACACCACGACGAACACGCCGAGGCCTGCCGCGGTCGCCTTGAGGATGCGCGCCTTGCGCGAGCCCGGGAGCCGCGCGGCCCACACCAGCACGAGGAAGGGCAACGCGACGGCTGCGCTGGCCTTCACGGCCATCGCACCGGTGACGAGCGCGATCCCTCCCGCGGAGCTTCCGCGCAGGGCGACCAGCGACCCGGCCGCGAGCAGCCCGACCACGAGCAGGTCGTTGTGACCGCCCCCGACCATGTGGATGACCATCACCGGGTTGGCGACGGCGATCCACAGGGCGACCGGTACCCGCCCACCGAGCCTGCGGGTGAGCTCGGGCAGCGCCCAGATCAGCAGCAGCAGGCCCGGCAGCAGCGCGAGCCGCATGAGGATCACGCCGAGGATGATGTTGTTGCCGGTGGCCCAGGCCACGCCCTTGGCGAGGAGGATGAACAGCGGCCCGTAGGGCGCCGGAGTGTCCTGCCAGAAGTAGTGGACGTTGTCGGTGAAGATGCCCGGCATGGCGTCGGGGCCGACCGCGTACGGGTCGAGCCCGGCGAGCGCCAGGCCGCCCTGGGCCAGGTAGCTGAAGATGTCGCGGGTGAACAGCGGGGGCGCCAGCAGCATCGGCGCTGTCCAGACCGCCGCGGTGGTGAGCACGGCGCGACCGCCGACGCGGCGTGCGAGCACGTCGCGACCCAGCTGGACCCAGGCCCACAGCATCAGCGCGACGCCCGCGTAGATGAGCACCGTGGCCAGCTCGCGGCCGTGCCCGTAGCGCCAGAAGCCGAGCGCGGAGTTGGTGAGCAGCGGGTCGCGGACCAGGACACCGCCCGCCCCGAACCCGCCGAGGACCATCATCAGGGTCGCGGCCAGTCCGAGCAGGAGCGGCCGCCGGGGCGGGTTGCCGAACCGGGCGCGCCACGACGACCCGGATGTCGAAGCGGTGTCGTGTTCCGGTGGTGCGAGGTCCACCGGACCTCCGCCGGGTGCCGACCCGCCGTCTGCCGGCGCAGCAACTGGCGCCGATGCGTGCTCCGCAGGCGCTGCTCCCGGCAGCGCCTCCGGCAGCGTCGATCCGTCGACCGATGATGGTGGCTTCATGACGCGATCCATGCTCGCATGACCCGTGTCAGCCGCCGGTGGGTACCCTGCGCGCCCGCGTGGCCGCACCCGTGATCCGGCGGGCGGCGAGCCGTCCGGAGATCAGGACGGGCGGGATGCCGACGCCGGGGGTGGTGCCGCAGCCTGCCAGTACGACGTTCCCGAGGCCGCGGACGAGGTTGCGGGGCCGGAACGGACCGGTCTGGGCGAGCGTGTGGGCGAGGGAGAACGGGGTGCCTGCGGCCAGGCCGGCGGCGCTCCAGTCGGCCGGGGTGACCAGGCGCGAGACCTCGATGTCGCCGGTGATCCCGCCGAGGCCGGGGTGGCCGCGGGCCTCGAGCACGCCGAGGAGTTCGTCCCGGTAGGCGGGGCCGATACGGGCCCAGTCCAGCCCGGCGCGGTCGGTGTTGGGGCACGGGGCGAGCACGAACAGGAGGTCGCCGCCCGGTGGGGCGAGCTCCGGGTCGGTGGCGGTGGGGCGGGTGACCAGCAGAGACGGGTCGCTCATCAGCCGTCCGTCGTCGATGATCTCGCGGAACGTCCGGCGCCACGCCCCTCCGAACGAGATGGTGTGGTGCGCGAGGTCGGGCCGCTTCCGGCGCAGGCCCGCATGCAGCACCACAGCGCTGGGGGAGTGGCGCAGGGGCAGCGGGCGCCATGGCGTGCGCCCGACGAGCCGGTGCACGACCGGGAGGTCCGGGGTGAGCACGACGGCGTCGCACGCGACCCGCTCGGTGTCGCCGTCCGGGCTGGTCGTGTCGCCGTGCCGGACGGCGGTGACGCGCCCGGCCCGGCGTTCCAGGCCGGTCGCGGTGCGGCCGTAGTGGATCTGCGCCCCGGCGGCCACCGCCGCGTCGGCGAGCGCTTGACCCACCTCCCGCATGCCCCCTGTGGGGAAGAAAACTCCCCCGATCGTGTCCATGTAGGCGATGACGCCGTACGCCGCCATGGCGAGCTGCGGCGGCACGCCCGCGTAGAGCGCCTGGAACGAGAAGATGCGTTGCAGCCGCTCGTCGGGCAGCAGCCGCGCCACCCGCGGACCGAGCCGTCCGAACCCGCCCAGCGCAGCGAGCCGGACCAGGTCGGGGCCGAGCAGGTCGAGCGGCGAGTCGTGGTTGGCCCCGATGAAGGAGTCGATCTCCGCGCGGTAGAGCCCGGTGAGCCACTCGCGCGTGCGCCGGTAGCCCGCCGCGGCCTCCGGGCCGCACACGCGCCGGACCTCGGCCTCCATGGCCACGCCGTCGGTGTGGACGTCGATCGTGGAGCCGTCGGCGAAATGCGTGCGGTAGGCCGGATCGAGCTGGACGAGGTCGAGGCGCTCCTCCAGCTTCTCGCCCACCGCTCCGAACGCCTCGTCGAGCAGGTCCGGCATCGTGAGCACGGTGGGGCCGGTGTCCACCCGGAAGGTGCCGCTCTCGGTGTGCAGGTCTAGCCGTCCCGCGCGGCCACCGGGGTGCTCGGCCCGCTCGAGGAGGGTGACGCGGCGTCCCGCGCCCAGCAGGTGCAGCGTGGCGCTCAGCCCGGCCAGGCCGGCGCCCACCACCACGACGTGATCGGTCGGACCGGGGACGGTACGGGTCAACTCCTCCTCCGCGTGGCCATCTCCGCCAGCCCGGCGAGCGCGCCGGCCGCCGGTTCCGCGATCTCGACGGCGGAGAGGGCGTCGAGCGCCGAGCCGGTGAGGGCGGCGATCCGGTGCTCCATCGCCTGCACCGCCCCGAGCTCGGTGAGCAGGTCGCGGACCCGCTCCACCCCGGCGGCGTCGAGGTCGGGATCGCCGATGGCGGCGGTGATCGCGTCGCGCGCCTGGGTTCGCCCCCGTTCCTCAGCGCGTTCGACGGCGAACGCCAGCAGCAGCGTGCGCTTGCCCTCCCGCAGGTCGTCACCCGCGGGCTTGCCGGTGACGATCGGATCCCCGAAGACGCCCAGCAGGTCGTCGCGCAGCTGGAACGCCACGCCGATGTCGGCGCCGAAGCGCCGGTACGCGGCCACCAGCTCCGGCGCCGCGTCGGCGATCGCCGCACCGAGGTGCAGCGGGCGTTCCACGGTGTAGGCGGCGGTCTTGTAGCGGTCGATCTGGAGCGCGGCGCGGGTGGAGGTGTCGCCCGTGGACTGGTGCAGCACGTCGAGGAACTGGCCGCCGAGCATCTCGGTGCGCATCGCCTGCCACGGCGGGGCCGCCCGCACGAGCGCGGACGGCGGCAGGCCCGCCGCGCGCAGCATGTCGTCGGCCCACGCCAGCGCCAGGTCACCGAGCAGGATGGCCGCGGCGGCGCCGAACCGCGCCGGCTTCCCGCGCCAGCCCGCCGTGGCGTGCTTGCGGGCGAACTCGATGTGCACGGTCGGGCGCCCCCGCCGGGTGGCCGAGGCGTCCATCAGGTCGTCGTGGATCAGCGCGCAGGCCTGGATCAGCTCCAGCGAGCTGATCGCGCGGAGCACGGCGCCTGCCTCGTCGGAGTCGACGGATCCGCCCGCGCCCCGCCAGCCCCACCAGGCGAAGGTGGGCCGGATGCGCTTGCCCCCGCGCAGGACGAACGCGACGAGTGCGTCGGTGGCGTCGGCGAACGCGGGGTCGATCGCGGTGGCGTCGGCCGTGCGGTGCCGAAGGAACTCGGCGAGCTCGGTCTCGACGGCGGTGACGAGGCCGGCGTCGTCGAGCAGCGCGGTGTCGATCGCCTCTGTGTTGGTCATCGGGAGCCCCACAGCGGGCTCGGACGGATCGCGCCGCGGCATCGGGGGAGCAGCACTGCTGGTGAGCGGGGCACGGATGGAGGGTAGCGGCGCCGACACACTGCGGCGCGCCGACAACGCCGCTGGTCGTAGGCTGAACCTGTGAAGGTCACCCAACGGATCAGCGGCGACCGTCCTGTCTTCTCGGTGGAGTTCTTCCCGCCGAAGGACGAGGCGGGCGAGGCGGAGCTGTGGCGCGCGGTCCGCAGGCTGGAGCCGCTCGACCCGGCGTTCGTGTCCGTCACCTACGGCGCGGGCGGATCCAGCCGGGACCGGACGATCCGGACAACGGCCCGTATCGCCACCGACACCACGCTCGTGCCGATGGCCCACCTCACCGCGGTGTCGCACTCGCGGGCCGAGCTGCGGCAGGTGATCGGGGCCTACGCCGCAGCGGGCATCTCCAACATCCTCGCCGTGCGCGGTGACCCGCCCGGCGATCCGCTCGGGGAGTGGTTGCCCCATCCCGAGGGCCTGACCTACGCGGACGAGCTGGTGTCGCTCGTGCGCAGGCTGGGTGACTTCTGTGTCGGCGTGGCGGCGTTCCCCTACGGGCACCCGCGGTCCCCCGACCCCGACACCGACCTGGACCGGCTGCTGGCGAAGATCCGGGCGGGCGCCGACTTCGCGATCAGCCAGCTGTTCCTGGAGCCCGAGGGTTTCCTCCGCCTGCGCGACCGGCTGGCCGCCGCCGGCTGCGAGGTCCCGCTGCTCCCCGGGATCATGCCGCTCACCACGGTGCGCACCCTGCGCCGCGGCCCGGAGCTCTCCGGCGCGCCGCTGCCGCAGGCGCTGGTCGAGCGCATGGACCGCTACGCCGACGACCCGGCGGCCTTCCGGTCCGCCGGCATGGACGTCACGGCGGAGATGTGCGCGAGGCTGCTCGACGAGGGCGTGCGGGGCCTGCACTTCTACACGCTGAACCGCTCCATGGCCACGGTGGAGCTGGTGACCAGGCTCGGGCTGGCGGCCCGGCGCCCCGCCGTCACCGCCCCGGGCTGACCGGGGGGTTGCGGGTGCGGCGGGCCACCACCACCACCGCGGCGGCCGCGAGCGCGACCATGCTGCCCAGCACGATCGTCCAGTTCAGTGCCGACGGTGCGTTGGGGTCGTCGAAGGCCACCACGGCGTTGGTGTCGCCGACCTCGCCAGGAGTGAACGTCCAGCTCACGGTGCTGGAGTCGCTGGTGTCGTCGTCGCCGTTGGTCTCGATCACCTGACCCGGGAAGCCGATCTTGAGCTGGAAGTCGGCCCTGTCCACCGCCACCGTGGTGAGGTCGACGGCGCCGTTGACGAGCACGCGGTTGCCTGCCCGGCGCAGCTCGAGCCGGACCGCGTCACCCGCGGGGCCCGCCACCGTGGCCAGGCTCGCGACCTGGGCGAAGGTGAGCCCCGAGAAGCGCAGCACCGACCCGGCGTAGCCGTCCTGCCGGTAGGGCGACACCTCGACGTCGGACTCCAGGTCCGCCGGCACCGTGATCGCGGGTCCGGGATCGTCGGCGCTCTTCTCCGGGGTGGCGATGACGACCTCGCCGGTGACCGTGTCGTCGGGCTGCACCGCGAGGGCCGCGCGGACACGCGCGCACCCGCTGAGCAGGCTGGTGGCCACCAGCAGGGCGAGCAGCAGCAGCGGTAGGACGCGGCGGCGGTGAGCGGTCGGCGTCATCGGCACGGCGGTCATCGTGCCATCCGCCCCGCCGGGAGCGGGGAGCCGTGCCGGTCCGGCTACTGCGCGGGGGCCAGCGGGAGCTCGCGACCGAGCACGGCGAAGGGCCGGGAGTCGCCGGTGAACCGGTGGTTGCGCAGGACGTCGCGGAAGCCGGTGCGCCGGTAGAGCCGCCACGCCCGGCCGGGCGGCTGCGTGCCGTACTCGGGTGTGGAGAGCAGCACCCGCGGCTGCGGGGTGCCGTCGAGGAGCGTTCTGAGCAGGCCCTCGCCGAGCCCGTGGCCCTGCGCGTCGGGGCGGACGTGCAGCTCCGTGAGCTCGAAGTAGTCCTGCAGCCAGTTCTGGACGTCCGGGCCCCGGGTGGCGAGCCCGCGGCGGACCTCCTCGAACCACCACTGGCCCGGGCCCCCGGTGTAGCCGTAGGCGATGCCGAGCAGCGTGCCTGCCGAGTCGAGCCAGGCCGCCCCGCGCCACCCCGGCCGGCGGGAGTGGTCCAGCCAGAGGGTGCGCCGATGCCGGGCGGTGCTGGTGGGGTAGCGCATCGCGCTGACGTACACGTGCAGCGCTTCCGCCAGCCGGTCGGCGAGATCGTCCGGACCGAGCTGGACCAGCTGGCGCGCCGGAGCCCTTGTCACGCGCCCATCACACCACGCGGCCCGCACGTGCGCCGCTCCCGGTGCAGGGCCGACTTGACGAGGAAGGGCCGGAGCGCTCTACTGGAGTCGGATCGAACATGCGTTCGATCCCGGGCTCCGGTGGTGGGGCGGGGGAAGCGCCCCGCCACCGGCGGTCCGGTGCTGGGCGGGAGGAGCGTATTCGGATGAGTGCCTTCGGTCGGGTGTTCGGGTCGCGCCGGCCGACCCCCATTCAGGTGCGGTGGCAGGACGGCGAGCCGGTCGAGTTCGAGAGCCGCCCCGTCCGGCGCGGTCCGCGCTACCTGGTCACCGACGTCCGCGAGCGCTGGATCGAGGAGTCGCCGTGGCCGTTCCCGTCCCCCATGCCGGTCGGGGGCGACCGGCTGCGGTGCTGGCGGGTGGAGGCACGCTCCGCGGGGGAGCCGGAGGCGCCTGCCCGCGAGTTCGTGCTGCGGATGCGAGCCGGGCCCGGTGTGTGGGACCTGGTGCGGGTGACGGAATGAGTGAGCTCCGGGAGGCGACGATGACCATCACCACCACAGCGCGGGTGCCCCAGCCGCGGGCGCCCATGCGGCCCCCCGTCGGGTCGGCGCCCGGCGCGCCCACCTCGCGGGCGGCGCTGGGGCTGCTGCGGCAGGCCGCCGACGGCCTCGCGGAGGCCCACCGCACCGAGGAGCCGCTGCTGCGCTACCCGGCGGCCTACCTGGCCGCACTCCGCGCCGGCGCGGCGGTGCTCGCGGTGCACGCGCGTCCGCGGCCGCGGCGCGGGTCGACGCGCAACGTCTGGCAGTTGCTGGCCGAGGTCGCGCCCGAGTTCGCGGAGTGGGCCGCGTTCTTCGCGTCGTGCTCCGACACGCGGGCCGCAGCGGAGGCGGGCATCGCCCGGCTGGTGGGGCGCCGCGATGCCGACGACCTGTTGCGGCAGGCCGAGCAGTTCGTGGGCATCGTCAGCGCGTCGATACCACTGCGCTGAACCGGACCCGGCCGGCGGTGGCCGGCCGGGTCAGTGCGTGGCGGGGGGCGCAGCGGTTGCGGCCACCGTGCGGCGCGCTCTCTCGCTGCGCAGCACCCGGCCCAGGAGGAGGGTGAACACGGCGGACGCCTCCCGGGCTCCCGGGGTGTCCCACCGCTGGATCGGCATGCAGGCGCCTTGCGCCTGCTGGATCGCCGCGCGGTCCGGCAGCACGCCGGTGAACACCAGCGGGCCGAACAGCTCGCGCAGTTCGTTGATGCGGAACTCGTGCTCGCTGTTGCGCGGGCGCACGCGGTTGATGAGCACGCCGAGCGGCTGCAGATCCGGGTTGCCGCGCTGCCGCTCGGTCTGGATCGCGTCGAAGGCTCGCTGCACACCCGACACCGCGAAGATCGTCGGGTCGGTCACCAGCACCGCCCGGTGGGCCGCGGCGAGCGCGCTGCGCGTGAGCTGCCCGAGCGACGGTGGGCAGTCGATGATCACCAGGCGGTAGGGCTCGCGGGCGTCGTCGTACCGGTCGCCGGAAGCCGTGGCCGCCGCCTGACCGTTGACGTCGTGCAGGCGGGGCACGTCGTAGTGCTCGACGTGGTCGAGCCGTTCCAGCGCCCTGGCCAGCCGTACCAGCTGCTTCGGGCCGGGATCGGGATGGTTGTGGCGCTCGGTCTGCTCCGCGCCCACCAGCACGTCGAGGCCGGCTCCCCAGGCGCTGGGGGCGATCGCGCGCCGCAGCACCGACGGGGTGGGCTCGTCGAGCACGTCGGCCACCGTGCCCGTGGTGGCCGAGCCGACGTCGAGCGCGATCGTGGAGTTGGCCTGCGGGTCGAGGTCCACCACCAGTGTGCGCACCCCGTGCTCGAGCGCCGCACCGGCCAGCCCGAGCGCCACGGTGGTTTTTCCCACTCCACCCTTGAGGCTCAACGTGGCGACGACCTGCACGGCGATCAACCTACCCTTCCCCGGAGCGCACTAGTCTGCCGTTGTGAGGCTGGGATGGTGAGTGGTGCGGCGGCGGACACGGTCGGTGCGGTGGGCGGGGGTTCCGTGCACCGCGCGCTGGTTGTCGAGGTCGCCAGGGTGCGCGCCCTGCGGCCGGACCGTCCGCCTCGCGTGCTCGACGTCGGTGGCGGCAGCGGGGCCTGGGCGGTGCCCCTGGCGCGCTCGGGCTGCGCCGTCACCGTGGTCGACAACAGCCCCAACGCGCTCGCGGCCCTGCACCGGCGGGCCCGGGAGGCGGGCGTGCACGAACTGGTCACGCCCGTGCAGGGAGATGTCGACGCGCTCGCCGAGGTCGTCCCGGCCGGCGGGGCCGACCTCGTGCTCGGCCACGGGCTGCTCGAGGTGGTTGACGACGCCGCTGCTGCGGTGTCGGCGTTGACCACGGCCACGGCGGCGGGCGGGGTGGTGTCGGTGCTCGTCGTCGGGCGCTACGCCGCGGTGCTCGCGCGCACCCTCAGCGGCCGGCTCGCCGAGGCGCGGGCCGTGCTCACCGATCCCGACGGCCGCTTCGGCGCCGACGACGCGCTGCGCAGGCGGCTCGACGCGGCGACCCTGCGCGGCTTGCTCGAGGACGGCGCAGCGCTGCGGGTGGAGGTACTGCAGGGCGACGGGGTGCTCGAGGGATGGGTGCCGAGCGCGGTCCGCGACGGTGGGCCGGCTGCCGCCCGGGCCGTGGCCGAACTGGAGGACCTCGCCGCCGGCGCGGCACCGCTCGTGGAGTTGTCCGCCCGGCTGCACGCGCTGGCCCGCCGACCCGGCTGAGAAGCGGCCCCGCCGGACCCGCACCGGGCGAATCGGACACAGCCGACCGGGTGTGACGGAACGCGCACCGCTCGTGCCCGGGAGGGCTCAACGAGTGGCCGCGGGGCATGGAGATCATCTGGAGGCCCTCCGCAATCCGCCACCGGGGCGGTGTGTGACCGAAAATGGGCCTGCTCAGGCTCTTGGCGACGGTCCGTGACAAAGATCGACCCGTCCGCTTGACGAGTCTGGCTAGTCGGCGAGGCGCGAGGCTCGTATCCTCATGCTCAGACGCCCAGCCCTGGGCGCTCGTCGCGTCGTTCCGGCACCATGGAAGATGACCCGACAGGATGACCAGTGCCGGAGGTGAAGCCGTGCCCCTCTCCGAGCACGAGCAGCGACTGCTCGAACAGATCGAGCGCGCTCTCTACGCCGAGGATCCGAAGTTCGCATCCACCGTTCGTGGTGGTCGCCTGCGCAAACCCACCCGTCGCCGTCGCCTCCAAGGCGTCGGCCTGTTCGTCCTCGGTCTGGTGCTGCTCGTCGTCGGCGTCGCCGTGCCCCAGCTCTGGCTGGCGTCCAGCTTCCCGGTGCTGAGTGTCGTCGGGTTCCTGGTGATGCTCGGCGGTGCCGTTCTCGCGGTCACCTCGGTCGGCCAGGCCAGCCAGCCGGGCCAGCCGAAGGAAGCCGAGCCCGACAAGAACCGCTTCACCGGCCGCATGGAAGAGCGTTTCCGCCGCCGGTTCGAGCAGGAGTAGGCCACCCGGTCCGGCCGTTTCCCGGCCGGGCCGTCTTGTAGTCGGCCGGATCGGGCCACGGACGAGTGGTCCCGATCGAGGTTCGAGCCGCCGCCCGGCGATCAGGACCGGGGGGCGGCGGTCTCGCGTTCGGGGGCCGGTGCCGGCTGCTCCGCCGGTGTCCGGTGCATCACCGATCTCGGCAGCAGCCGTCCACGCAGCGACAGGGATCCCTTCGTGGCGATCCCGGCCCGCACCGTGCGCACCGGCTCCTCGAGCTCGCCGGGAGCGGGGTGCCCGCCTCCGTACCAGCTCGCCTCCACGGCGCCCACCACGTCCCGCAGCGCCTGCTGGGCGTCGCCGTCCAGCGCGTGCTCCCGCACCATGCGCCGGGCCGAACCCCGCACCGTGTCGCTCGGCGGGTAGCCGACCCCACGGTCCGCCGACTCGGCGAGTAGCTCCGCCCAGGCCGCTCCGGCTGCTTCGGGGCCTCCGGCGCTGACGGCAGCGAGGCGCCGCCGCCTGGCGACGACCCGCAGACCGGCCGGGACGAGCGCGCCCGCGATCACCAGGAGCACCACGGCGATCGGCCAGAGCGGTGGCCCGCTGCTCGCCGACGGCGGCGGGGTGAGAGCGTCGGGCGGGACGTCCTGGGGCTGGCTGGGCGGGGGTGGCGCCTGCTGTGCGGGGTCCTGCCCGGGGCTGAGGTCCTGCTCGGCGGGGGAGTCGGCCGGGTCGGGCGCGGGCCCCTGGGCCTCCTGGACGTACGGGGGCGCGATCGTCCGGCCGTCCGTCAGTGGCGTGGGGTCGAAGGTCGTCCAGCCGATGCCGGGGAACCAGGCCTCGACCCAGGCGTGCGCGTCGGATGTGCTGATCGAGCGGTACTGGCCGTTGTCGACGCCCGCGGTGAAGCCGACGGCCACCCGCGAGGGGACGCCGACGGTGCGCAGCATCACCGCCATGGCCGACGCGAACTGCTCGCAGTACCCGGCCCGGCCGACGGTGAGGAACTCGACGAGCGCGTCGTCGCCCGATCCCGGTGCGGTCTGGAGGCTGTAGGTGAACCGGCTGTCGGGCCCGGCGAAGTAGTCCTGCAGCGCCATCGCCCGGTCGAAGTTGTCGGTGCGGCCCGCCACCACCTGCTGGGCGATCTCGGTCACCCGGGGGTCGACGCCCGTGACGTCGAGGTACTCGGGCCCGACGCCGGACGATCCCGAGGCCTGCCGGAGCTGGGCGACCGTGGGAACCGGCAGCAACGTCTGCTCCCGCCAGCCACCCTCCTCGCGGGGGCGTCCGGTGTAGCCGGTGCCACTGCTCCGGTCGTAGAGCCACGCGTTCTCGGGCAGCCCGCCGACGTCGAGCGGCTCGCCGTAGAGCGGGAGCCAGTAGTCGCGGAAGGCGACGTTCTCGATCTCGACATTCGCCAGGTCGCCGGGGACGGCGGGCTGGGTCTGGACCGGGCCGGGCAGCGATACACCCGGGTCCGGCCGGGTGGCCTGCCAGCCGGCGTCCGGCACGTACTGGCGCAGCGTCAGAGCCCGCAGGTAGGTGGGGCGGGTGAGCCCGCGGACCCGGAACAGCTCGGTAGGGCTCTGCTGGTCGAGTTGCCCGCGCAGCGCCGTGAACGGGCTGAGGCCGATCGAGCCGCCGGACCCGCCCGAGCCGCTGCCGGTGTCGAACCGGCCGGCGGTGCCGACGAAGTTGGCGCCTGCTCCGACGCCGATCGCGAGCACCACGGCCACCGCGACGAGTGCGACGCTGGCGGGGAGCCTGCGCCGGAACCCGGTGCGGGCGACGAGGAGCAGGCCGAAACCGGCCGCCGCCGCGACCATCGCCCACCACGGCAGGAGGTCGTCGGCCAGTGCCGCAGGCACGGCGAACACGGCGAGCAGCGGCACGCCGGCCGCGGCGGGCGCCCCCGCGCTCACCGCCGCGAGGTGCACGCCGATCGCGAGCAGGCCGAAGGCGGCCGTGATCAGGAACAGGATTTCCGCGGTGCCCGGCACCGGCGCGGTGCCGGTGTCGATCTGCTGACCGGCCCCGGACACGAGTGCGCTGAACTCCCCGAGCGCCGCGGGCCCGGGCAGCACGCCGAGAATCCCGTTGTCGGCGAACTGCACGGTGAGCAGGACGAGAACCGCCACGGCCTGGCCCGCGGCGACGACCACCGCGCCCAGGCGGTGCAGCAGCAGGCCGATCACGACGACGGCGACGACGGCGCCCGCGGCGTGGCCGAACCAGGCGTCGCCCTGGACGATGGCCGTGACCGGCCCCCCGGCGAGCAGCACGGCCAGCCCAGACCCGAGCGTGGCGATCCACGGCAGGCCCCAGCCCGTGGCCGCGGGGGGCGGCGTGACGGGGGTGGCCGATGGCGGAGCGGCCGGCGGCCCCTGCACCGAAGTGCTCACGTCGTCTCCTCGAGTGCGATGGCCGCCGGGGCGGTGGCGGGGCCGGTCATCCCGTGGTCGGGTGGGCCGGCCGTCACGACGCTCCCGGCCGCAGGGCAGCGGGTGCCGCCCCGGCAACGAGGTCGTTCCACACGCGGTCGGGCGTGGATCCGGCGACGGCGACGGTGACGTGCCACCCGGCCCGGCGCAAGGCCTCGGCGTTGCCGGCGGTGTCGCCGCCGCCCCCTCGCGTGCCGCGGAGGGCGGGGTCCCAGGTGGAGGTGTCCAGCAGCACGGCGTTGCCTCCGCCGGTGCGGCGCCCGAGCAGGGTCTCGACCTGGCCGGGCGCGAGCGCACCGAGCACGGCCAGCACGTCGGTGCCCGATCGGAGCTCCGGGCCGCCGAGGTCGGGACGGGCGGAGGGGCGCAGTGCCGCGAGGGCGTCGAGCAGCGGCTCGGGACCGGAGCCGGTGCCCGGCCCGCTGACCACCACCCCGTCCTCCGTGAGGAGCTCCAGCGGCTCACCGCGGGCCAGGAGGTGGGTGCAGATGCTGGCCGTGAGGCTCACCGCGAACTCGAGGCTCGAGTCGGCCCCGCGGCCGCGGTGGGCGGCGTCGCGGCGGTCGAGCAGCACCGACATCCCACCGCGCCAGGGTCGTTCCTCCAGCCGCACCATCAGCTCGTCGTGGCGGGCCGTGCTCTTCCAGTGGACCCGGCGCAGCTCGTCGCCCTGGCGGTAGGGGCGGATGAGCACGTCGGACGCGCCCTGGCCCTGATGGGCGAGAGCTGCTCCCGGCGTTCCCTCACCTGCGCCGATGGCCGGGGGCAGCCCGCGGAGCGGGACCACCAGCGGCAGCACGAGCAGCCGGTCGGCGGGGGCGAGCTCGCGCTCGAACTCCGCGAGCCCGAGCGGATCACCCGCCGTGCCGGTGAGCGGGCCCACGCGGTGCACGCCACGGAGCACCGGGCGCAGCGGGTAGGTGAGCAGGGCGCTGCCCCGGCTGGACAGCCGGTGCACCGTGAACCGCGGGGGAGCGTCGGCCTGCGGGCCTGCGGCGTCGGGTGCCGTGTCGGCCAGCCGGAGCGCCCCGAGCAGGGGCCCGCCCTGCAGCCGGAGCCCGACGGTCACCGCCGACCCCACCGGCACCCTGGCCGGGCTGAGCTCGCGCTCGACCTGGACGCGCTTGCGGGCCCGCGCCGCGAGCAGCAGGGCCAGCAGCGGGAGCAGGGCGACGAACACCCCGACCCGGAGCAGGTCGCGCTCGTTGAGGGCCACCGCGGAGGCCGCGGTGGCCAGGCCGCCCGCGAGCAGGCAGCGTCCCCGGGTGGTGAGGCCGGAGAACCGCCCGGCCCGCTCGCTCACGGGCCGGCTCCGCCGGCGTCGCCCACCACGCCCCGGCCCACCCCGCTCAGAGGCCCGGCCGGGCCGGCCCGGGTACGGCCTGCCGGCCCATGAGGCTGCGGACGATGTCGACGGCGGTGCGGCGCGAGGCGAGGGCGTCCGGGGCGAGGAGCAGCCGGTGGGCCAGCACGGGGACGGCGACGGCCTGCACGTCGTCGGGCACCACGTAGTGCCGCCCGGCCAGCGCCGCCTGCGCTCTCGCCGCCCGCACCAGCTGGAGCGTGGCCCGGGGGGAGGCGCCCAGCCGCAGCTCGGGGAGCCTGCGGGTGGTGCCGACGAGCTCGACGCAGTACTGGCGTACCTCGGGGCTCACGTGGACGCGGCGCACGGCGTCGATGACCGAGCGGACGAGCCGCGCGTCGACGACCGGGCGGAGGATGTCGAGCGGGTCGGAGGCGGCGTGCTCGTCGACCATGGCCAGCTCGGCCGCGAGGTCGGGGTAGCCCACGCTGACGCGCGCGGTGAACCGGTCGCGCTGGGCCTCCGGCAGCGGGTAGGTGCCGTCCATCTCGATCGGGTTCTGGGTGGCGACGACCATGAACGGGCTCGCCAGGCCGTAGGTGGCGCCGTCGACCGTGACCTGGTGCTCGGCCATGCACTCGAGCAGCGCCGACTGGGTCTTCGGCGAGGCTCTGTTGATCTCGTCGGCGATGACGATGTTGGCGAAGACCGGACCGGGCCGGAACTCGAACTCGGTGGTCTGCCGGTTGTAGATCGACATGCCGGTGATGTCGCCCGGCAGCAGGTCGGGGGTGAACTGGACGCGGCTGACCGAGCAGTCGATGGACCGGGCGAGCGCCTTGGCCAGCGAGGTCTTGCCGACCCCCGGCACGTCCTCGACCAGTAGGTGCCCCTCGGCGAGCAAGGTGACCAGCGCGACGCGTACGACCTCGGGCTTGCCCACGATCACCCGCTGGATGTTGGCCGCGATCCGGCCACACAGATCGGCGACATCGGCGAGGCCTGCGGCGTCACCTTCCATACCGGCGCGGCTGCTCGTCGCGGTCACCCGACCTCCTCGCGCTCGTCGTGTCGGTCCCGATGCGTCGAGACGCGATCAGTGTGTCAAACGGCCGCAGGCAACTTTGCCCGATGGGGTACTCCGCTGATCCCCCACTGTGCCCCACCCGCGACGCGTGTGGCCCCGACGGCACCCCTTCGGCGGTCCCGGGCGCCCCTAGTGGCGCAACGGGAGGGTGATCGCGAGCCGAGTTCTCACCCTCCGTGATCAGATCGGGGGGTGCTCCCATGGGGGGCGGTCGGCACCCCCCACCTTCCCCCACTGCGTCTGACCTGCGCTTTTGCGCGCCCGAACGCGAAAGCGGCCGGATCGTTCCGGTTGACGGTGGGGCGGAGTGGGGTAATGTGGTGATCGCTGGGGCACAACGGGGCCGCTGGGTGGAGGTGGGCCGATGTTCCTCGGCACCTACACCCCGAAGCTGGACGACAAAGGGCGGCTCACGTTGCCCGCAAAATTCCGCGACGAGCTGCGAGGCGGGCTGATGATCACGAAGGGGCAGGACCACTGCCTGTACGTGTTCACCCGCGAAGCCTTCGCGGAGCTGGCCGGCAAGGTGGCATCGGCGCCGCTCACCAGCGAGTCGGCGCGCGTCTTCCAGCGCAACCTGTTCTCCGGCACCGACGAGCAGAACCCCGACGGCCAGGGACGTATCGCCATCACTCCCGAGCTGCGCCGCTACGCCGGGCTCAGCAAGGAGTGCGTGGTGATCGGCGCCTTCACCCGCGCCGAGATCTGGGACGCCGAGGCCTGGCAGCGATACCAGGACGAGCACGAGGACACCTACGCCAAGGCTCAGGAGGAGGTGCTTCCCGGACTCATCTGATCCGGGAACGACGCAGGTGCGGATCGACACGGCGGTGTCCCCACCCGGCAGCCCTGGCGCACCTTCCCCGGTGCCAGGTCTGCCGGGTGGGGACATCGCCGGTGGCCCGGCTGGGGAGCCCGGGCCTTGCGGGGGCTCGACGACACGGGGCAGGGAGGTGTGCGGTGGGGCAGCACGACCACGAGAACGGGCCGGCTGGGGCCAGGCACGTCCCCGTGGCCCTGCCCCGGGTCGCCGAGCTACTGCGCCCCGCACTCGCCGACCGCCCTGCGGTCGTGGTGGACGCGACGCTCGGTCTCGGCGGGCACGCCGCCGCGCTGCTCGCGGAGCACCCTCAGCTCACCCTGGTCGGGTTGGACCGTGACCCGGAGGCCCTGGCCATGGCCGGGCGCCGGCTGGTCGCCCACGGCGACCGGGTCCACCTCGTGCACGCGGTCTACGACCGCATCGCCGATGTTCTCGCGGAGCTGGGGCTGCCCCGGGTCGACGGAGTCCTGTTCGACCTCGGCGTGTCCTCCCTCCAGCTCGACGCCGACGAGCGCGGCTTCTCCTACGCCCGCGACGCGGACCTCGACATGCGGATGGACCCGACCGTCGGCCCCACGGCCGCGGAGATCCTCAACTCCTACCCGGTGCCGCAGCTCGCGCGGGTCCTGCGCGAGTACGGCGAGGAGCGCTTCGCGGGGCGGATCGCCGCCGCCGTCGGCCGCCGTCGCGCGCAGGCTCCGCTGCAGCGCAGCGCCGAGCTGGTCGAGCTGCTCTACGAGGCCGTCCCCGCCGCATCCCGGCGCACCGGCGGCCACCCGGCCAAGCGGACGTTCCAGGCGTTGCGGATCGAGGTGAACGGCGAGCTGGACGCGCTGCAGACGGCGGTGCCCGCCGCTCTGGACTCCCTCGCCATCGGCGGCCGGATCGTGGTGCTCGCCTACCACTCGCTGGAGGACCGCATCGTCAAGCGCGAGCTGGCGGTGCGGTCGACCTCCCGGACACCGGTGGATCTGCCGGTCGAGCTGCCCGGGCACGGGCCGGAGCTACGACTGCTGACCCGCGGTGCCGAGCAGGCCGGTGAGGACGAGATCAGCGACAACCCGCGGGCGGCATCCGTGCGCCTGCGGGCCGCTGAGCGCATCCGGGAGGTGCCGTCCTCAGTGGAGGGTTGAGCAGTTCCGCGGCAGGGAACGGAGATCACGGTCGCCGGGCTCGAGCAGGGCGAACGGCGACAGCGAGGAGGGGCCGTCATGGCAGGTGCAGACGGGGGAGCGAAGAACGTGCTCGCGAACAGATCGTCCGCAACGGGTGAGGCGCAGGCCGGGTTCGGCGGGTGCGAGGGATGAGCGCACCGGTCAGCGAGCGCACGCGCACCGCGGCCCGCAACGCGGCGCGCTCCCGTACGGCGACCATCCCGGCCCAGCGCGGCGATTCCGTCGCCGCGCCGCGTGCCTGGGAGGGGGCGCCGTCCCCGCAGAAGAGCACGCGGTCGACGGACAAGGCGTACGCCCGCCGGGACGACCGGGTGCGGCGCAGCGGCGCCACCCGCCCGGCGCGTACGGCGGCCACGCCGCACCGGGCACAGTTCGTGCTGCTGGTGATGGTGCTGCTCGCCGTCGGGCTGGTGGCGACGCTGTGGTTGTCCACGGCCGCCGCCGCGGGCTCCTACCACCTGCAGGACGCACGTGACCAGGCGCTGGCGCTGAGCCAGCAGAGTGAGCGGCTGCACCGCGAGGTGGCCGACCTCGAGTCGGCGCCCGAGCTGGCCCGGCGCGCCGAGGCCCTCGGCATGGTGCCCGTGCAGGACTCCGCGCGTCTGGTGGTCGCCCCGGACGGCTCCGTCACCGTGGTCGGTCAGCCGAAGGCCGCCACCCCGCCTGCCCGGCCCGTCGTCCCCGCTCCGCCTGCGGCGCCGCCCGTGGCAGAGAGCGTCGCTCCGGTGCCCCCCGGCGCCCCGGTGCCGCCCGATGCCGCGGCTGCCGCACTGCCGCCGGAGGACATGACGCCGCCCGCCGGGCCGCAGCCGCCCGCCGGCTCCCCGGCGAACAGCTCCGCCGACTCCGTCGCCCAGACCACCGGCACCACCGGCGGGACGGGCACCACGGGTGGGACCGGCACCACGGGTGGGACCGGCACCACCGGCACCACGGGCGGGACGGGCACGGACTGATGACCTCTGCCCCGCCCCGGCCCCGGGCCGCACGGGCGGTCCGGAGGATCCCGACGCAGCGTCCCCCGGCGCCACCTCGCCGCCCCACCGGGCCGGCGTCCTACTCACGCAGGCTGAAGGTCGGCCGGATCCTGCTGGTGCTCGCGCTCGGCGTGGCCACCCTCAAGCTCGTCGTGGTCCAGACGGTGCAGGCCGGGGCGCTGAACGCGGCCTCGTCGCGCCAGTACACCACCGACATCGCGCTGCCGGCCGAGCGCGGCGAGATCGTCGACCGCAACGGCCACCCGCTCGCGTTCAGTGTCGCGGCGAGCGCGCTCACCACCAACCCGCGGCTCATCGCGTCCACGAAGAAGGCCGGCACGGCGCAGTACGTGGGAGAGATGGCCACCGCCGTCGCCCAGGCCACCGGCCAGGACCGCAACACCCTGCTGGGGCTGCTCACCAGCGACCGGCCCTACGTCGTGCTGGCCAAGCTCGTCGACCCGGACGTCGCGCAGTCGCTGCAGGACCGCTTCAAGGAGATCGCGATCGCCCGGCGGGAGGTCCGGCAGTACCCGGCGGGCGACACCGCGGCCAACGTGGTGGGCGCCGCCTCCTGGAACGCCGAGGAGGAGAAGCTGACCGGCCGGGTCGGCCTGGAGAGCTCGCAGGACAACGCGCTCGCCGGCTCGGAGGGGCTGCGGATCGTCGACACCGCCGAGGGCAGCGACGCCGTCATCCCGGGCAGCACCCGCTACGAGCGGCCCGCCATCCAGGGCTCGAACGTCCAGCTCACCCTCGACTCGGACCTGCAGTACACGGTCCAGAAGGCCCTCAGCGACTACGTCGCGAAGACGGGCGCGAAGCCGACGTCGTCGGCCGTCGTGCTGGACAGCCGCACCTCGCAGGTCCTGGCGATCGCGAACGGGGAGACGTTCGACCCCAACGACCTCGCCGGCGCCACACCGCAGCAGCTCGCCAACCCCGCGGTGCAGAGCCCGTTCGAGCCGGGCTCGGTCAACAAGATCGTCACGATGTCGGCCGCGCTGGAGTACGGGGTCGCCACGCCCGACGAGGTGCTGACGGTGCCGGGGCAGATCAAGGTCGCCGACCGCACGATCAACGACGCCTGGGTGCACGGCCCCGAGCACTACACGCTCACCGGCGTGCTCGCGAAGTCGTCGAACGTCGGCACGATCATGACCGCCCAGAAGGTGGGCGAGCAGCGGTTCGCCGACATGCTCACCCGGTTCGGGCTGGGCACGCCCACCGGCGTGGGGCTGCCGGGGGAGAGCGGCGGCCAGGTCCCGCCCATCGCCACGTGGTCCGGCTCGACGTTCGGCAACCTGCCCATCGGGCAGGGCCTGTCGATGACCACGCTGCAGATGGCCGGGATGTACCAGGCGGTGGCCAACAACGGGCTGCGGATCCCGCCGCGGATCATCGCGTCCACCACGGGCCCGGACGGCGTCCGTTCCGTTCCACCGGCGCCCCAGGGTGTGCAGGTGGTGTCGCCGCACACGGCGCAGCAGCTCCGGACCATGCTCACCGCCGTCACGCAGAAGGCGCCCGGCGGCCAGAGCGGCACGGGACCGGCGGCCGCGGTGCCCGGCTACCAGGTGGCGGGCAAGACCGGCACGGCCCAGCAGGTGGACCCGCGCTGCGGGTGTTACTCGGCGTCGACGTACTGGATCACCTTCGCGGGGATGCTCCCGGCGCAGGACCCGCGGTACGTCATCGCGATCATGCTCGACGCCCCCAAGGGCGGCACGAGCGCGGCACCGCTGTTCCACGACATCGCCACCTACCTGGCGCAGCGCGAGAAGCTGCCGGTGAGCCCCGAACCGGCGCCGATACAGACGCTCGTCGCGCCCTAGTGCGGCGGCCACAAACGTCCACTGGGTCCTCGCAGGCCCAGGCGGCCCCTCGCGGCGTTGCCGCCCTGGCGAATACCCCGGTATGAGCTGCGGGCGGCGCCTTGCGAGGAACCACCTGGATCCCGCGATCAACCCGGCAACGTTCGTGGCCACCGCACTAGCTGCTCCTGTGCCCGGACCGGCCGAGTGGGGAGCCCGCGGGGTGGGGATCTCCCCGCCCCGGGGCACACCCCCGTCCGGGTCCGCGGCGGGTGGTGGGGTGGGGGCGACGACCGCGGCCGACGCCGTGCCGGTCGCCGCTCGGGGACAGGACAGTCCCGATCGGCGCGGCGCCGAACCCCGTCGGGTCGATCATCGGCCGGATCGACACGGCCACCGGACCTCCGTCGAGACCCCTCCGGAGATGCGTGCGTCCGGTGGTTGTTCCCGTGCGTCCGGTGGTGTATCACCCGGCGTCGTTGCGGTGATGCGCGGGCGGAGTGATCCGGGTGCGCCGGTAGCCTTCCGCGACGTGTCACCTGCCAGTCCTGCCGCAGCCGTCACGGCCGCCGCGTCCCCACGACCGCGGTCCGTGCGGCCGGTTGACCTGCGCGTGATCGCCGCCGCCGTCGATGCCACCACCTCCGTCCCCGCGGGCCGCGCCGCGGCGCCCGCCGCCGTCACCGGGGTGACGCTGCGCGCCTCTCAGGTACAGCCCGGCGACCTGTTCGCTGCGCTGCCCGGCTCCCGCGCCCACGGCGCCGACTTCGCCCGCGACGCGATCACCGCGGGGGCGGTCGCGGTGCTCACCGACCCGGACGGCGCGGCCCGTTCGACGGCCGGCCGGATCCCGGTGCTCGTGCACCCGACGCCGCGCGACGTCCTCGGCGCGGTGGCCGCGCTCGTCTACGGCGATCCGACGGCTCGGCTGTCGGTGCTCGGGGTCACCGGCACGAGCGGTAAGACCACCGTCGCGCACCTCCTGGAGGCCGGGCTGGCCGCCGGGGGCCGCATCACCGGGCTGATCGGCACGGTCGGCACCCACATCGACGGCAGGCGGCTGCCGAGCGCCTTCACCACGCCGGAGGCGCCCGACCTGCAGGCGCTGTTCGGGGTGATGGCCGAGGCAGGCGTCACGGACGTGGCGATGGAGGTGTCGAGCCACGCGCTCGCCCTCGGCCGCGTGTCGGGCACACGGTTCGCGGTGGCCGCGTTCACGAACCTGTCGCAGGACCACCTCGACTTCCACGCGGACATGGACGACTACTTCGAGGCGAAGGCGGCCCTGTTCGACGGCCGGGCCCGCCACGGCGTCGTGTGCGTCGACGACGAGTGGGGGAAGCGGATGGCCGCGCGCGCCCCCGCCGCGGTCACGGTGTCCACCCGTGGGCCGGCGCAGTGGCAGGCGGTGGACGCCGCCACGGGCCCCGACGGCACGCAGAGCTTCACGGCGCTCACCCCGGACGGAGAGTCCGTGCCCGTGCGGCTGCTGCTCCCGGGAGCGTTCAACGTCGCCAACGCGCTGGTCGCGCTGGCCTGCCTGGATGCCGTCGGGGTGCCGGCCGCGGTGGCGGCCGAGCGCTTCGCGCAGCTGACCGTGCCCGGCCGGATGCAGCGGGTCGAGGCGGGCCAGCCCTACCTCGCCGTGGTCGACTACGCCCACAAGCCCGCCGCCGTGGCGGCGCTGCTCGACACGTTGCGCGCGCAGGTGCCCGGCCGCCTGATCGTCGTGCTCGGCTGCGGTGGCGACCGCGACCGCGGCAAGCGCCCTCTGATGGGGGCCGCCGCCACCACTCGCGCGGAGGTGCTCGTCGTCACCGACGACAACCCGCGTACCGAGGACCCCGCGGAGATCCGCGCTGCCATGATGGCGGGTGCCCAGGCCGAGCCCGGCCATGGTGACCTGATGGAGATCGGCGACCGGCGCGCCGCGATCGCCGCCGCGGTGGCCTACGCCCGGCCGGGGGACGCGGTCGTCGTGGCCGGTAAGGGCCACGAGACCGGCCAGGAGATCGACGGCGTCAAGTACCCGTTCGACGATGCCGCCGAGCTGGCGGCGGCGATCGGGGCCGGACGGCAGTGACCCCGCACGACATGATCGGATACCACCCGATGACCGGGACGACAGCATGATCGAGATGCGGCTGGCCGATGTCGCCGCCGTGACCGGAGGGCGGCTGTACCGCGCCACCGGGGAGGAGCGGGTCGTCGCCGTCGAGTTCGACACGCGCGCGATCAGGCCGGGTGGCCTGTTCGTGGCCCTTCCGGGCGAACGCGCCGACGGGCACGACTTCGCCGCCGCCGCGGCTGCGGCCGGTGCCGTGGGAGTGCTCGCGGGGCGCCCCGTCGACGCCCCGGCCGTCGTGGTCCCTCCGGTGCCGCGCGAGGGGGGCACCTACCTCGCCGAGACCGACCCCGACGGGTTCGGCGCCGCCGTGCTGGCCGCGCTCGCCCGCCTGGCCGCGCACGCGGTGCGCGCCCTGCCTGCCACCACCGTGGTCGGGGTCACCGGCAGCTCCGGCAAGACCTCCACGAAGGACCTCCTCGCCGCCGTCCTCGCCCCGCTCGGGCCGACGGTCGCGCCCCCGGGGTCGTTCAACAACGAGCTCGGCCTGCCCTGGACGGCGCTGCGTGCCGACGCCGCCACCCGCCACCTGGTGCTCGAGTACTCGGCCCGCGGCCCCGGCCACATCGCGCGGCTCGCCGCCGCCGTGCCGCCGCGGATCGCGGTGGTCCTCAACGTGGGCAGCGCCCACCTCGGCGAGTTCGGCTCCCGCGCCGCCGTCGCGACTGCCAAGGGCGAGCTGGTGGAGGCCCTGTCCGCGGACACCGGGGTGGCCGTCCTCAACGCCGACGACCCCGCCGTCGCGGCGATGTCGTCACGCACCGGTGCCCGGATCGTCACGTTCGGCCGCGGCCCCGACGCCGTCGTGCGCGCCGAGGGCGTCGAGCTCGACGCCGGTCGCGCCCGCTTCACCCTCGTCACCCCCGCCGGTAGCGCGCCCGTCGCGCTGCGGCTGGTGGGCGAGCACCACGTCGGCAACGCGCTCGCCGCGGCCGCCGTGGCGCACGAGCTCGGAGCCACCGCCGACGGGATCGCCGCTGCTCTGGGCAGCGCGCTCCCGGCGTCCCGGTGGCGGATGGAGGTCGTCGACCGGCCCGACGGCGTCACCGTCGTCAACGACGCCTACAACGCCAACCCGGAGTCGATGCGTGCCGCACTGCAGGCCCTGGTCGCGCTCGGCGGCGGGCAGCGCAGGACGTGGGCGGTGCTCGGGCGGATCGGCGAGCTCGGCGAGGGGAGCGCCGCGGCCCACGCCGAGGTCGCGGCCCTCGCGCGTGAGCTGGGTGTCGACGAGCTCGTCGCGGTGGAGACCACCGACTACCCGGGAGCCCGGCGCACCGACAGCGTCGGCGACGCAGTGACGCTGCTGCGGTCGGAGCTGTCCCCCGGCGACGTGGTGCTGGTCAAGGCATCCCGCGCGGCGGGGCTGGAACGGGTGGCCGCCGGCCTGCTGGAGGTCCCTGACGGTCGCGGTGCCCACGAGGCGGGCGCCGGTCCGCGCGCGACGGGGTCGGTGTCGCGGTGAGAGGCGTCTTCATCGCCGCGGGGGTCGCCCTCGCGGTCTCGATCCTGCTCACGCCCTACCTCATCCGGTTCTTCTCGCGGCAGGGCTTCGGCCAGGAGATTCGCGCCGAGGGCCCGTCGAGCCACCAGGCCAAGCGCGGCACCCCGACGATGGGTGGCGTCGCCATCCTGCTCGCGATCTGGCTCGGCTACTCGGTCTCGCACCTGCTCACCGGCGAGCCGGTGACGTCATCGGCGATGCTCGTGCTGTTCCTGACCACCGCGCTGGGGGTCGTCGGGTTCCTCGACGACTTCATCAAGATCCGCCGCGCCCGCAACCTGGGCCTGAACAAGACGTCCAAGATCGTCGGGCAGGTGCTCACCGCCACGATCTTCGGCATCCTCGCGCTGCGCTTCGCCAACGCCGACGGGCTCACGCCGGGATCGGACAACCTCTCGTTCGTCCGCGACATCACCGTGCTGTCGTTCGGACTGATCGGGTTCGTGGTGCTCGCCAACCTCATCGTCGCGGCCTGGTCCAACGCGGTGAACCTCACCGACGGGCTCGACGGCCTGGCCGCGGGCACCGCCGCGATGGTGCTGGCCACGTACACGATCATCGGGTTCTGGCAGTTCCGCAACAACTGCTCGCTGCTCAGCGCGGCCGGCTGCTACCAGGTGCGCGACCCCCTCGACGTCGCGCTCGTGTCGGCGGCCGCGATGGGCGGCTGCATCGGCTTCCTCTGGTGGAACGCCGCTCCGGCGCGCATCTTCATGGGCGACACGGGGTCGCTCGCGCTCGGCGGGCTCGTCGCCGGCCTGTCGATCGTGACGCGCACCGAACTGCTGCTCGTGGTGATCGGTGGGGTGTTCGTGGTGGAGGCGCTGTCGGTGGCCGTGCAGATCGCGGTGTTCCGCACCACCAGGCGCCGCGTGTTCCGGATGGCGCCGTTCCACCACCACTTCGAGCTCGCCGGTTGGGCGGAGACCACCGTGATCATCCGGTTCTGGTTGCTCGCCGCGATGTGCGCGGCGCTCGGGCTGGGGCTGTTCTACCAGGAGTGGCTCACCGCGTCGGCGGGTCAGTGATGGGCGCCCCGCCCGAGCTCGACGGCGCCGCGGTGCTCGTGGCCGGGGCCGGCGTGTCCGGCCTGGCCGCCGCGGCGGCGCTGGTCGAGCTCGGTGCGCGGGTGACGGTCACCGACGCCGTGCCTTCCCGGCTCACCGACCTGCCCCCCGGGGCGGAGCCCGGCGGGGATCCCGACGCCGTGCCGCCCGGCACCGCGCTCGTCGTCACCTCCCCCGGCCGGCGCCCCGACCACCCGCTGGTGGCCGCGGCGGCAGCGGCCGGGGTGCCGCTGGTGGGCGAGCCCGAGCTGGCGTGGTGGGTCGGACAGGCCCGCGACACCCCGCCGGAATGGCTGGTCGTCACCGGCACCAACGGCAAGACCACCACGGTCGGCATGCTGGCCACGATCCTGCGTGCCGCCGGCCGCGACGCCGTGGCCTGCGGAAACATCGGCTACCCCGTCGTCGACGCGGTGCAGGCGGGGCACCCCGTGCTGGCGGTGGAGCTGTCGAGCTTCCAGCTGCACTGGTCGCCGTCGATCCGGCCCGCCGCAGGCTGCGTCCTCAACGTGGCCGACGACCACCTGGACTGGCACGGCGGGGTGGCCGCCTACGCCGCGGCGAAGGCCAGGGCGCTGCTCGGCCCGATCGCCGTGGCCGGGGCGGACGACCCCGCGGCCGCCGCGCTGCTCGCCGCGTCCCCCGCGCCGCGCCGGGTCGGGGTGACGATCGGCGAGCCGGGCCCCGACCAGCTCGGGGTGGTCGACGGGATGCTGGTCGACCGCGCGTTCGGCGGCGGTGAGCTCGCCGCGGCGGCCGCCGTGCACCCCGGCGGGGCGCCGGGGATCATCGACGCGCTCGCCGCCGCGGCGCTCGCCAGGGCCCACGGTGTCGGGCCCGACGCCGTACGCGGCGGCCTGGACGACTTCCGCCCCGGACCGCACCGCGGCACCGAGGTCGCGGTGGTGGCCGGCGTCCGCTTCGTCGACGACTCCAAGGCCACCAACCCGCACGCCGCGGCGGCGTCGATCACCGGCCAGGCCCCCGCGAAGGTCGTGTGGATCGTCGGCGGGCTCCTCAAGGGCGCCTCCGTCGACGAACTGGTGGCGCGGCACGCCGACCGGCTGCGCGCCGCGGTCGTCATCGGCACCGACCGCACCGAGATCCTCGCGGCTCTCGCGCGACACGCGTCCGACGTCCCCGTCGCAGAGGTGACGTCGGGTGACGATGGCCCCATGGTGATCGCCGTGCGGCGGGCCGCAGCCCTCGCGCGGCCGGGTGACGTGGTTCTGCTCGCCCCGGCCGCGGCGTCGATGGACCAGTTCGCCGACTACGCCGAGCGTGGCCTGGCGTTCGCCGCTGCGGCCTCGGCGCTGGAGCCACGACCGGGGGAGGCGTCATGACCGCCGCCGACGCGGGCCGCACCCGGAAGCCGCGGGCCAGGGCCACGCCGCGTACCGGCGGTGTCCGGGGCACGGTCGGGCGCATGGGTGCCGCGCTCGGGCAGTGGCTGCGCCGCCCCCTCACGTCGCTGCACCTCATCCTCGGCGTGTTCGGGCTGTTGACGCTGTTCGGCCTGGTCATGGTGCTGTCGGCGTCGGCGGTGGAGTCCTACACCGCCGACGGCTCGTCGTACTCGGTCTTCACCCGCCAGCTCATCTTCTGCGTGCCCGGCCTGATCCTGTTCTGGGTGGGGCTGCGGATCCCGCCGCGCACCCTGCGCGCGGTGGCGCCCGGCGCGCTGATGATAGGTGTGGTGGCACTGGTCGCCGTGCTGCTCGTCGGCCAGGAGCGCGGCGGGTCCCGCGGGTGGTTCGTGCTGGGCCCGATCTCCATTCAGCCGTCGGAGGCGGTCAAGGTCGCACTGACGTTGTGGGGTGCCCACGTGCTCGTCGCCCGGCGGGCCGTGATGCACCGCTGGAAGTACGCGCTGTCACCGGTGGTGCCGGTGACGATCGTGCTGCTCACCCTGCTCGTGCTGCAGCCCGACCTGGGCGGCGCGGTCACGCTGGGCATGGTGCTGGTCGCTCTGCTGTTCTTCGCGGGCGCCCCGATGCGGCTGATGCTCGCGCTCACCGGGGGCGCCGTGGCCGGTGCCATCGTGCTGGCGCTGACCGCGAGCTACCGGTTGGATCGCATCAACGCGTTCCTCTCCCCGGGCGGCGACCCGCTCAGCGGTGACTACCAGGCGCGCCAGGCGCTCTACTCGCTCGCCGACGGCGGGCTGTTCGGCGTCGGGCTCGGCCAGGGCCGGGCGAAGTGGAGCTACCTGCCCAACGCCCACAACGACTTCATCTTCGCGATCATCGGCGAGGAACTGGGTTTCATCGGCGCGTTCGCCGTCCTCGCGCTCTTCGCCACCCTGGCCTACACCGGCCTGCGCATCGCCGCCCGCAACACCGACCCGTGGCTCAAACTGGTGGTCGCCACCTCGACGGCCTGGCTGGTGGCGCAGGCGGCCATCAACATCTCCTACGTCGTGGGGCTGCTGCCGGTGACCGGGCTGCAGCTCCCGCTGATCTCGTCCGGAGGCACATCGCTCGTGGTCACCATGTTCGTCTTCGGGATCCTCGCCAACGCCGCGCGCCACGAACCGGAGGCCATCGCGGCGCTCAAACAGCACGGTCAGGGGCGCGTCGCGCGCATGCTGCGGCTGCCGATGCCACAGCCCTACCGCGCGCCGGCCACCCGTCCGCCCGCACAGCGGGGACGGGTCCGATGAGCACCGGTCCGGCCGCCCGGCGGGGGCCCTCCATCGTCGTTGCCGGCGGGGGCACCGCGGGGCACATCGAACCGGCGCTCGCGCTCGCCGACGCCGTGGTCCGGCGGCGGCCGGACGCCCGGATCACCGCGCTCGGCACCGAACGCGGGCTCGACACCGCTCTCATCCCGGCCCGCGGCTACCCGCTGGAGCTGATCCCGCCGGTGCCCATGCCGCGCAAGCCGAGCGGCGACCTGCTGCGCCTGCCCGTGCGCGTGCGCGAGGCCGTCATGCGGGTGCGGGAGGTGCTCGACGCGGTGGAGGCCGACGTCGTGGTGGGCTTCGGAGGCTACGTCGCGCTGCCCGCCTACCTGGGCGCTCGAGGCCGCGTGCCGGTCGTCGTCCACGAGGCGAACGCGCGGGCCGGGCTGGCCAACAAGGTGGGTGCGCGGTTCGCCGAGCTCGTCGCGGTCGCGGTGGGCGGGAGCGGCCTGCCGGGCGAGCAGGTCGTCGGGATGCCGCTGCGCCGGTCGATCACCGGTCTCGACCGGCGAGCCCTGCGGGCCCAGGCCCGGCAGTGGTTCGGCCTTCCCCCGCACGGTCCGGTGCTGCTGGTGTTCGGTGGCTCCCAGGGGGCCCGCACGCTGAACGAGGCGGTCGCCGCCGCGCTGCCCCGCCTCCTGGGTTCCGGGATCGCGGTCCTGCACGCCCACGGCAGGAACGGCACCGCCGCACCGCCTGCCCGTGGCTACGTCGCGATGCCCTACATCGAACGGATGGACCTGGCCTACGCGGCGGCCGACGCGGTGCTCGGCCGGTGCGGCATGACCACCGTCGCCGAGATCACCGCCGTCGGTCTCCCGGCCGTGTACGTCCCGCTCCCGCACGGCAACGGTGAGCAGGC
The DNA here is from genome assembly GCF_059359135.1 of Pseudonocardia sp. OZ21. Classification (NCBI taxonomy): domain Bacteria; kingdom Bacillati; phylum Actinomycetota; class Actinomycetes; order Pseudonocardiales; family Pseudonocardiaceae; genus Pseudonocardia; species Pseudonocardia sp. OZ21. The sequence goes on along the minus strand of NZ_JCADBN010000001.1, from coordinate 230,960 downwards.
ACTCAACGCCGCGCCCGTCGTCGCCGCCGGGGGAGGGCTGCTGGTGGACGACGCCGAGCTCACCGGTGAGCGGGCGGCGGCCGAGCTGGTCCCCCTGCTCACCGATCCCGGACGCCTTGCCGCGATGGGCAGGGCGGCGCGCTCCTCCGGCCACGCCGACGCCGCCGACCGCCTCGCCCACCTCGTGCTGGAGATCGCCGGGCATCCCGGTCCGCCACCGGGTCAGGACCTCTGGCGGGCCGACACCAGGCCCCGGCGCACCGGGCCCGACCCGTGGCTGCAGTCATGAGCGACGCGGACGCTCGCGTCGATCTGGCGGGCCGGGTGCACCTCATCGGGATCGGCGGCGCCGGGATGAGCGGGATCGCCCGGATCCTGCTCGCGCGGGGGGCCACCGTCTCCGGGTCGGACGCCAAGGACTCGCGTGCGGTGCTCGCCCTGCGCGCGCTCGGTGCCCGCGTGGAGATCGGCCACGACCCCGCACACCTGCCCGAGGCGCCGGCCACCGTGGTGGTGTCGAGCGCGATCCGCGCCACCAACCCCGAACTGGCCGCCGCCCGTGAGCGCGGCCTCGACGTGGTGCACCGCGCACGGGCACTGGCCGCGCTGACCGACGGCAGGCGGCTCGCCGCCGTCACGGGCACGGCGGGCAAGACGTCCACCACCTCGATGCTCACCGTCGCGCTGCAGCACTGCGGGCTGGACCCCTCCTTCGCGATCGGCGGTGACCTGGCCGCGTCCGGGTCGGGCGCCCACGAGGGGAGCGGCGACATCTTCGTGGCGGAGGCCGACGAGAGCGACGCGTCGTTCCTCGCCTTCTCCCCGGTGGTCGCGGTGGTCACCAACGTCGAGGCCGACCACCTCGACCACTACGGCAGCGTCGAGGCCTACCTCGCCGCGTTCGAGACGTTCCTCGACCGGATCGTGCCCGGTGGCGCGCTCGTGGCGTGTGCCGACGACCCCGGCTCCGAGTCGCTGGCCCGGGTGGCGGAGGGCCGCGGCATCACCGTGCGGCGCTACGGCCGGGAGCCGGGCGTCGACGCCCGCCTGGTCGACTTCCGGCCCGACGGCACCGGTGCGCGGGTGGTGCTGGGCCACGACGGCGTCGAGCACCTGCTCCGCCTGGCCGTTCCCGGCGAGCACATGGCGCTCAACGCGCTGGCCGCGCTGCTGGCGGGCGTCGAGCTCGGTGCGGACGTCGACGGCCTGCTGGCCGGGCTCGCCGCGTTCGACGGGGTGCGCCGCCGGTTCGAGTTCCGCGGCCGCGCCGCCGGCGTGGCCGTCTACGACGACTACGCCCACCACCCCACCAAGGTGGCGGCGCAGCTGCGCGCGGCCCGGGACGTGGTGGGCGACCGGGGCCGGGTGGTGGTCGGTTTCCAGCCGCACCTCTACTCGCGCACCCGCGAGTTCGCCGGTGCGTTCGGCGCGGCGCTCGGGCTCGCCGACGAGGTGGTCGTCCTCGAGATCTACGGCGCCCGCGAGGACCCCGAGCCCGGGGTGAGTGGCGCGCTCGTGGCCGATGCGGTCACGCTCCCGCCCGACCGCGTGCACTACGTGCCGCGCTGGTCCGACGTCCCGGCCGTGATCGCCGGTGTCGCCCGGCCCGGCGACCTCGTGATCACGATGGGCGCGGGTGACGTCACCGTGCTGGCCCCGGAGATCCTGCTCGAGCTGGAGCGACGGGAGCAGGCATGACCGGGCAGCGGGCCGGCCGCCGCCGGCGAGGGGCAGTCGCCCCACCGGCCGGCCCGACGTACTCCGGCGAGGAGGGCTTGTGAGCAGCTCGACGACCCCCCGTCCCGTGTCCCGCCCGGCACCCCCGCGCTCGATGGAGGGCCGGCCCACCCGCCGTCCCCCCGGCCGCCGGCCCCGTCCGTCGGTCCGGCCGGTCCCGGCGTCGCGCTACCGGCGCCGCAGGCTCGCCGCCCTGCTGGTCGCGTTGCTGCTGCTCGTCGGCCTGGGCCTGACCGGTCGCGTGCTCCTCTACGACGTGGGGCTGGCCGACGTCGAGAACGTCCAGGTCACCGTGGCCAACAGGGGCGGTTCCCCGGACACCGCCGACGACACCGTCGTCCCGGTCGACGACGTGGTGACCGCCGCGGGGGTCACGGTGGGAGCTCCACTGGCCGCCGTGGACACCGCCGGGGTCGCCAACCGGGTGGCGCAGCTGCCTGGCGTGGAGTCGGTCCGCGTCACGAGGAACTGGCTGCACACGGTCACCATCGACATCACCGAACGGGTGGCGGTGGCCACGGTGCAGACCGCGCAGGGCCTCGCGCTCGTCGACCGGTCCGGTGCGGTGTACCCCGGTGCGGCCGCGCCGGGGCTGCCCCGGTTCACGTTCGGCGCCGTCGGCCCCGCCGACCCGTCCACCCAGGCGGCGGTGGCCGTCCTCGCCGCGGTGCCCGACTCCGTGCGGCCGGAGGTCCTGACGGTGGACGCCACGGACACGGCGCCGGACGCGCCGGGTCAGGTGACCCTCGGTCTGACCGGTGGACGGCAGATCCGCTGGGGGTCGCCCGACCGATCCGCCGACAAGGCGGCCGTGATCGTGGCGCTTCTCACCCAGCCCGGCCACGTCTTCGACGTGACGAGTCCGGACCTGCCTACGATCAGGCGGTGAGCACGTGCCCTCCATGCACTCGCCCGGGTTGCGTCGCCACCCTGCGTGACGCAGGCACCAGGGGAGTGGGTGACTTCATGGCCGACCCGGTCGGGGGGTTGCCTCTGCGCGGCGCGCCTGCTGGACCGGGACCATGAGGCGACCTAGCGTTCGAACACGAAGGCCCGGACCCCTGGGTCCGCCCGAAGCTGGACTGGAAGGTGCGCCATGACGCCCCCGCACAACTACCTGGCCGTGATCAAGGTCGTCGGCATCGGTGGCGGCGGCGTGAACGCCGTCAACCGAATGATCGAGGTCGGTCTCAAGGGCGTCGAGTTCATCGCTGTGAACACCGACGCGCAGGCGCTTCTGATGTCCGACGCCGACGTCAAGCTCGACATCGGCCGGGAGCTGACGCGCGGGCTGGGTGCCGGGGCCAACCCCGAGGTCGGGCGCAAGGCCGCGGAGGATCACCGCGAGGAGATCGAGGAGGTCCTCAAGGGGGCCGACATGGTCTTCGTCACCGCGGGCGAGGGCGGCGGCACGGGCACCGGCGGCGCACCGGTGATCGCGTCGATCGCCCGCAAGCTCGGCGCGCTGACGATAGGTGTCGTCACCCGCCCGTTCACCTTCGAGGGCCGCCGCCGCGCGGGGCAGGCGGAGGACGGGATCCAGGGGCTGCGCAACGAGTGCGACACGCTGATCGTCATCCCGAACGACCGGCTCCTGCAGCTCGGTGACGTGGGCGTCTCGCTGATGGACGCCTTCCGTTCCGCCGACGAGGTGCTGCTCTCCGGTGTCCAGGGCATCACCAACCTGATCACCACACCCGGCCTGATCAATCTGGACTTCGCCGACGTCAAGAGCGTCATGTCCGGTGCGGGCAGCGCGTTGATGGGCATCGGGTCCTCGCGCGGCGAGGGCCGGGCGGTGCAGGCGGCGGGCAAGGCGATCAACTCTCCGCTGCTCGAGGCGTCGATGGACGGCGCACAGGGCGTGCTGCTCTCGATCGCCGGCGGCTCCGACCTCGGCCTGTTCGAGATCAACGAGGCCGCGTCGCTCGTGCAGGAGGCGGCGCACCCCGAGGCCAACATCATCTTCGGCACGGTGATCGACGACTCCCTCGGCGACGAGGTGCGGGTCACGGTCATCGCCGCCGGGTTCGAGGCGGGCGGCCCCACGCACAAGAAGATGGAACCCACCGCGTTCCGCTCGCCCGACCGGCCGTCCCCCACATCGGGCACCGGCGGCGCCCCGTCCTACCCCGCGGACCGGCCCGCTTCGAACCAGCCCGCCGCGAGCGGCAACGGTGCTCAGCACCAGCAGGGCGGCCCGGGCAACGGCTACGCCACGGGGCAGGGCAACGGTCTCCCCCACGGCGCCCGGCCGCCTGCCGGCAACCCGGCCCCGGCGCACCAGTCCGGCACGCTGCCGCCGCCGGCTCCCTCGCCCGGCCCGTACGCGCCGCCCGCGCCGCGCCAGCCGGACTCCCCGCGCCGGGACCACGGCTTCGAGCCCGGCGTCCCGCCCACGGCGGACGGCTCGCGCCCGCCCGCGGCGCCGGACCGCCCGAACCCCGGGTTCACGCGACCGGTCGAGGCCGATGACTTCGACGACGACGTGGACGTGCCGCCGTTCATGAAGCGTTGACCCGAGCAGGGGCCCGCGTCCGGCGGGTGGTCACCACCCGGGCCGGTGGGCGTTCGACCGGCGGCTTCGGCACGTTCAACCTGTCCGCCGGCGTGGGCGACGACCCGGCCGCCGTCGCGGCCAACCGGCGCCGCCTGTCGTCGGAGCTGGGCGTTTCCGTCGTGTTCCTCGAGCAGGTGCATGGCACCCGGGTCGCCACCGTGGACTCGGTGCCCGAGGCAGGAGCGCCCGACATCCCGGCAACCGACGCGGCCGTGACGGCCCTGCCCGGCGTCGGGCTCGCGGTGCTGGCGGCCGACTGCGTGCCGCTGCTGCTCGCCGACCCGGTGGCCGGCGTCGTCGGCGCCGCCCACGCCGGGCGGGTCGGGGCGGCAGCCGGCGTGCTGCCTGCCACCGTGGCCGCCATGGTGGCCCTCGGCGCGCGGGTGGAGGCGCTGGAGGTGCTGCTCGGCCCCGCGGTGTGCGGGGCCTGCTACGAGGTCCCCGCGGCGATGCGGGCCGAGGTGGACGCCCGCCTGCCCGGCAGCGCGGTGCGCACCCGCCGCGGCACCCCGGGACTGGATCTGCGTGCCGGTCTCTACCACCAGCTCACCGCCCTCGGGGTGGCGCGGGTCGGCGGCGACCCGAGGTGCACGCTCGAGGAGCGCGACCTCTACAGCCACCGCGGGAGCGCCCCGACCGGCCGCCAGGCGGCGGTCATCTGGCTCGACCCACGCTGAGCGGCCGCCCGCTCGGTCTCCGGGTTTCCTGGACGATGACATGGTGATCTTCGGTGTGGTAGACAACCGGGCCTGATCCGGCTGCGGACGGGGTGTGCTGTGGATGGGCAGAGACGCGAGGAGCTGACCCGTCGGCTGCAGGCCGTGCGGGAACGCATCGACGCCGCCTGTGTCGCCGCCGGGCGCGCACCCGGTGACGTGGGTCTGGTGGCCGTCACCAAGACCGTGCCGGCCACGGATGTCGCCGTGCTCCTGGATCTCGGTCTCACCGTCTTCGGGGAGAACCGTGTGCAGGAGGCCGGGGCGAAGGTCGCGGAGGTCGTCGAACTCCGTCCCGACGCGGCGCCCCGCTGGCACTTCATCGGCGGGCTGCAACGGAACAAGGCCAAGGCCGTCGCGCGCTGGGCCGACCAGGTGGACTCGGTGGACTCGGTGCGGCTGGCCGACGCTCTCGACACGGCCGTGCGGCGCGAGCAGGACACCGGTGGGCGCGCCGGCCCGCTGCCCGTTCTCCTCCAGTACAGCGTCGACGGCGACCCGGAGCGCGGTGGCGTGCCCCGCGACGGTCTCGGGCCGCTCGCCGAACGTGTCGCAGCCTGCGCCGGGCTGCAGCTCACCGGCCTGATGGCGGTGGCGCCGCTGGGTGCCGATCCCGACGCCGCCTTCGCCGACGTCGCCGAGGCAGCAGCCTGGCTCCGTGCCCGATTTCCGCAGGCCAGCACCTTATCGACCGGAATGAGTGGTGACCTGGAGGAGGCGATCAGGCATGGATCGGACGTGGTGCGTGTCGGAACAGCCCTTGTGGGGGAACGCCGGATAACCTCCGGGTGATCGTCGCGCCGTGCTGTCTGCGGCCGACCGTCGGGGGCGTCGATGATGGGAGCGCGAATGGGCGCGATGTACCGGCTCAAGGCCTATTTCGGCATGGTGCCCGCCGAGGAGATGGGCGAGTACGCCGACGAGCCGGTTCACGACCGGTACGACGACCGCTACGCCGAGGGTCGCCGTACCGACCGCACCTCCCGCGAGTACGGCGACGAACGGTGGGACGACCGCTCCTACGACGACGACTCCCGCCGCGCCCGCTACGAGGAGGACTGGGACCGACGCCCGTCCCGCCCGGTGGCGGCGGTCGACCGGACCGTGCCGCGGGGTACCGCGGGGCCGTCCGTCGGTGCGCCGGGCATGGGTCCGGCCGTGGTCCGGGGTGCGCTCGCGATCGACCCCGAGGCCGTTCGCGAGCCGGTCCGGGCGGTTCCCCCCGCGCCGGCCGCGGTGCCGGAGCAGCGCGACCACGCCACCCGCGGGGCCGCCGCCCTCGCCAGGATCACCACGCTGCAGCCCCGGAGCTACAAGGAGGCGCGCACGATCGGCGAACGCTACCGCGACGGCGTGCCGGTGATCATGAACCTCACCGAGCTCGAGACCGACGACGCCAAGCGCCTCGTCGACTTCGCCGCAGGGCTGGCGTTCGCCCTGCGCGGCTCGATCGACAAGGTGACGAACCGAGTCTTCCTTCTCACACCGGCCGATGTCGAGGTGTCCGCGGACGACGCGCGCAGGCTCGCAGAACGAGGCATCTTCCGCCAGGATTGAGGGCGTGCCCCTCGCCATCCAGTTCGTCGTGTACTACGTGCTGTTCTTCTTCTGGCTGCTGCTCATCGGGCGCATCGTGGCGGAGCTCGTGAGGAGCTTCGCCCGCCAGTGGGTGCCGGCGGGTCCCAGCGCCGTGGCTCTCGAGCTCATCTTCACGGCCACCGATCCACCGGTGAAGTTGTTGCGCAGAGTGATCCCCGTCGTGCGGATTGGCGGCGTGGGGCTAGACCTGTCGATTATGGTTCTGTTGCTGGTCGTGTTCATACTGATGAACGTTGCCCAGCCGACGCCGTTGTGAGCCCCAGTCACACGGTGCCGCCGCCGAGGACTGCATGAGGTGATCCGATGCCGCTGACGCCCGCCGACGTCCACAACGTCGCGTTCAGCAAACCCCCCATTGGCAAGAGGGGGTACAACGAGGACGAGGTCGACGCGTTCCTCGACCTGGTCGAGGCCGAGCTGGCTCGCCTGATCGAGGAGAACGAGGACCTGCGCGAGCAGGTCTCCCAGCTCGAACAGCGCCTCGGGAACGCACAGGCCGACTTGGAGGACGCGCGTTCGCGTCCGCCTGCTCAGATGGGGGCGCCTGTTTCGCCCCCCACGCAGCAGATCCAGCGGCAGGTAGAGCCCCCGTCGATGCGGCAGATGGAGCCACCGCGCTCCATGGGCGGCCCGCAGTCGCTGATGGACGGGGAGGGCGGCGACCACCACGTCCAGGTGGCCAAGGTCCTGAGCATGGCCCAGGAGATGGCAGAGCGGCTCACCGCCGAGGCCAAGTCGGAGGCCGACGCGATGCTCACCGACGCCCGCACCAAGTCCGAACAGCTGCTGTCGGATGCGCGCACCAAGTCCGACGGCCTCGTCAACGACGCCCGCTCGCGGGCCGAGACGATGCTGAACGACGCCCGTACCAGGGCGGAGACGCTGGAGCGCCAGTCGCGCGACAAGGCGGCCACGCTCGTCGGTGACGCCGAGCGCAAGCAGGCGGAGATCATCGGCACGATCACGCGCGACAAGTCGGTCCTCGAGAAGAAGATCGACGAGCTGCGCACGTTCGAGCGTGAGTACCGCACCCGCCTCAAGACCTACCTGGAGTCCCAGCTCAGGGACCTCGGTGAGCGCGGTTCGGCGGCTCCGTCCGACAGTCGGTCCAGCTCCAACGGCGGGTACGCCTCCACCGGCTACGGCCAGCGTGCCGACGCCGGTAGCTGACCGAGACCTACACGGGCGGTGTGGCGGACTCCCGCCGCACCGCCGCACACGGAGAGAATCGTGCTGCTCCTGGTCCTGATCCTGGTCCTGATCGCCTTCGGCCTGCTGGTGGTGGCGCTGCTGTCGGGCAGCGTCCTGTGGGCCTGGGTATCCGTAGGGATCAGCGTCGCTGCGGCGGCCGTCCTGCTGGTCGACTGGATGCAGCGACGCAACGCGGTGAAGGCCGGTGCCGCTGCGGCGGCCACGGGCAACGGCGCCTCGGCCGCGGGCACGCTGGACATCGACCCGGTCACCGAGGTCCTGCCGGTCATTCCCCAGCCCGGGTCCACCGGGCCGGCGGGGGTCAACGGCGCCCCTCAGAACGCCGCTGATCACCGGTTCGACGAGTTGTTGGACGGCACGCAGACCGTGGTGATGCCCGCGGTGACACCGTCCGGCTCTACCGATCGACCGTCCGGCGCTACTGCTGGAATCAGCCCATCGGGCAGTGATTTGTCACGCAGCGTAACCAAAAGCGGTGCGGATCGCCCCGCTTCGGTTCCGCCGGAGAGCGACGCCGAGGGGTCCCCGCCCTCTGCCGCGCAGGCCGCCACGGCGCCGGCGAGCGAGGCCCCCGCCGCAGCCAAGGCCGACTCCGGCAAGGCGGGCGGGGAGAAGAGCGCCCCTGCCGCTGATGCCTCCGCCGCGTCCACCCCGAAGGGCGCCCCCGCCGCGGGCTCGTCCCCCGTCGAGACCACTGTGGTCATGAGCGCGCGGAAGCCCGCCACCCCCGCGGGCTCGGCTCCGGACGCCGGCCCTTCCGACCGCGAGGCAACCGCGGGTTCCGGAACCGCGGCGGCCGACAGCAAGACGGCCGACAGCACCACGGCCGGCAACTCGGCGGTCGGCGGCGCAGCGGCAAGCAGCACGGCCACGAGCGGCACCACCGCCGGCGGCACGGCAGCTGGTGGCACGCCCGCTGCCGACAGGGCCACGAGTGGCACCACCCCCGCCGGCGCGGCCGGCGGCACTGCATCGAGCGCGACCGCAGGCGCCGGCTCGACCCCCGGTGGCACGACAGCCGGCGGCCCAGCCACGAGCGGCCCGACCACGGACGGCTCCACGGCCGACGGCTCGGCAGCGAGCGGCCCGGCAACAACGGCACTGAGCAGCACGGCAACCGGCGGCCCGACCGCGAGCGGCTCGTCGGTGGGTGGCTCGGTAACGAGCAGCACCGCAACCGGCAGCACGGCCGCGGGCGGCGCGCCTGCCGGAGGCGGTTCGTCGCCGACGGAGCAGGCCCACAGCCCGGCCGCCTCGGCCGGCGCCGGGGCGTCCGCCGGGGAGGTCGCAGGCGACGGCACGCCGGCAGCGGTTGTCGCCGGTGGTTCGTCCGGTAGTTCGTCCGAGAGCACTGACGCCGCCGACACCTCCGCTGCGGCTGACGCCGAGCAGCCGCAGGCGGACATCGACGCCGAGCCTCCGGAGGAGCCGCCGGACACCGCCGTCTTCAAGCTGGTCGCCGCGCTCGCCGACGAGGTGCTGGTGATCGACGAGCAGCCGCGTTACCACGTCAAGAGCTGCCGGGCGCTGGTCGGCAAGCCGCCGATCCCGCTGGCGGTGCGCGAGGCCATCGAGCTCGGGTTCTCGCCGTGCGGCTGGTGCGCGCCCGACCGCACGCTCGCGAGCAGGCACGGCGCCTCCACCAGGTAGCGCCGCCGCGCGGTAGGCGGGCCCGCGGGAATATCGGTTCGCGCCGTGGCGCTACCCTTGCACGTACAGGCACCGATCCGGCCATCACCGGGGAGCCTCCGGAAGAACAGGCGTTCGGCAGCGGCCGGGTCGCCCCAGTAGAACCGGACGGGAGCGGCCCGTCACAGCCGTCCGATGAGAGGCCGTCCCCCGGGGCGGCAAGCGGGGTGGTACCGCGGCGCCCGCAAGGGCCGTCGTCCCCGTGCAGGCAGCAGCACGAGCCACGCACGAGGAGCACCAGCGATGAGCGCCCACGCCGAGCAGTCCGGTTATCCCGCAGTTCCCGCGCACCCGTCCTTCCCCGCGCTGGAGCGCGAGGTCCTGAACGCCTGGGAGGCCGACGGCACGTTCGTCGCCTCGGTCGAGGCTCGCCCCGCCGGGGAGAACGGCAGCAACGAGTTCGTCTTCTACGACGGCCCGCCGTTCGCCAACGGGCTGCCGCACTACGGGCACCTGCTCACCGGCTACGTCAAGGACGTCGTGCCGCGCTACAAGACGATGCGCGGCAAGCACGTCGAGCGCCGGTTCGGGTGGGACACCCACGGGCTACCCGCCGAGGTCGAGGCGGAGCGCGAACTCGGGATCAAGGACAAGTCCGAGATCGAGGAGATGGGCGTCGCGGCCTTCAACGAGGCCTGCCGCACCTCGGTGCTGCGCTTCACCGACGAGTGGCGCGACTACGTCACGCGCCAGGCCCGCTGGGTCGACTTCGACAACGACTACAAGACGCTCGACCTGGACTACATGGAAAGCGTCATGTGGGCGTTCAAGACCCTGTGGGACAAGGGTCTGGTCTACTCCGGGTTCCGGGTGCTCTGGTACTGCTGGCACGACGGCACCCCGCTGTCGGCCACCGAGACCAGGATGGACGACGTCTACCTGAACCGGCAGGACCCTGCCGTCACGGTGGGCCTGCGGGTGAGCGCACCCGGCACCGACATGGACAACGCGCTGGCGCTGGTGTGGACCACCACACCCTGGACCCTGCCGTCCAACCTGGCGGTGGCCGTCAACCCCGACGTCGACTACGTGGTGCTCGCCGGCAACGGCGAGAACTACATCGTCGCTGCGGCCCGCGTGGCGCACTACGCCCGCGAGCTCGGCACGGTGGACGGTGGCGAGCCCATGGTGCTGCGCACCATGAAGGGCAGCGAGCTGCTGGGGCTGCCCTACCTCCCGCCGTTCGACTTCTTCGGCGGCTGGGAGAACGCTCACCGCATCCTGGCCGCCGACTACGTCACCACCGAGGACGGCACGGGGCTCGTGCACATCGCGCCTGCCTTCGGTGAGGAGGACAAGGTCGTCACCGACGCCGCGGGCATCCAGACCGTCGTGCCGGTGGACTCCCGCGGTGAGTTCGACTCGCGGGTGCCGCCCTACGCGGGCATGCAGGTGTTCGACGCCAACCCGCAGATCATCCGCGACCTGCGCGACAGCGCCCCGCACGTGCAGGGGGTGCTGCTGCGCCACGAGACCTACGACCACCCGTACCCGCACTGCTGGCGCTGTGGCAACCCGCTCATCCAGCGGGCGGTCGACTCGTGGTTCGTGCAGGTCACGGCGTTCCGCGACCGCATGGTGGAGCTGAACCGGGAGATCACCTGGGTGCCGGAGCACGTCCGCGACGGGCAGTTCGGCAAGTGGCTGGAGGGAGCCCGCGACTGGTCGATCTCCCGCAACCGCTACTGGGGCTCGCCCATCCCGGTGTGGGTGTCGGACGACCCGCAATACCCGCGCGTCGACGTGTACGGCTCGCTCGACGAGCTGGAGCGTGACTTCGGCGTGCGCCCCACCGACCTGCACCGCCCGTATGTCGACGAGCTCACCAGGCCGAACCCGGACGACCCCACCGGGCGCTCGACGATGCGCCGGGTGCCGGAGGTGCTCGACTGCTGGTTCGACTCGGGCTCGATGCCGTTCGCCCAGGTGCACTACCCGTTCGAGAACCGCGACTGGTTCGACCACCACTACCCGGGCGACTTCATCGTCGAGTACAACGGGCAGACCCGCGGCTGGTTCTACCTGCTGCACGTGCTGGCCACGGCGCTGTTCGACCGGCCAGCGTTCCGCTCGTGCATGGCCCACGGCATCGTCCTGGGCGACGACGGGCAGAAGATGTCGAAGTCGCGGCGCAACTACCCGGACGTCAACGAGGTCTTCGAGCGCGACGGCTCGGACGCGATGCGCTGGTTCCTGATGGCCTCGCCGATCCTGCGCGGCGGCAACCTGGTCGTCACCGAGCAGGGCATCCGCGAGGGTGTGCGGCAGGCGCTCCTGCCGCTGTGGAACACGTGGTACTTCCTGTCGCTCTACGCCGGGGCGGCGGGGCGGCAGGGCGTGTTCCGCACCGACTCGGAGCACGTCCTCGACCGCTACGTCCTCGCGCGCACGGCGGCGCTCGTCGACGACGTCACCGCGGCGATGGACGTCTACGACGTGGCCGGGGCGTGTGAGCACGTCCGCGACCACGCCGAGGCGCTCACCAACTGGTACGTGCGCCGCTCGCGGGAGCGGTTCTGGGACGGCGACGCCGACGCGATCGACACGCTGCACACCGTGCTCGAGGTGACCGCGCGGGTCGCCGCTCCGCTGCTGCCCCTGACGATGGAGAAGGTCTGGCAGGGGCTCACGGGCGGCCGGTCGGTGCACCTCGCGGACTGGCCGACGTCCGATGAGCTCCCGCACGACGCTGCACTGGTCACCGCGATGGAGCGCGTGCGGCAGGTGGCCTCGTCGGCGCTGTCGCTGCGCAAGGCCCGCGGGCTGCGGGTGCGGCTGCCGCTGGCCACCCTCACGGTGGCGGCCGCCGACGTCGCGGCGCTGGAGCCGTTCACCGACATCCTGCGCGACGAGGTCAACGTCAAGGACGTCGTGCTCACCACGGACGTCGCGGCCTACGGGCGGTTCGAGATCGCGGTCAACGCCAGGGCCTGTGGTCCTCGGCTGGGCGGCGACACCCAGAAGGTGATCCGCGCCGTGAAGGCGGGGGAGTGGACGCCGAACGACGACGGCACCGTCACCGCGGCCGGGATCGAACTGCTGCCCGCCGAGTTCACCGAGAAGCTGGTGGCGGCGGGCGGAGAGGGCGCGGGCACGGCGACCGCGGCACTGCCCGGTTCCACCGGGCTGGTGGTGCTGGACACCGCGGTCACGCCGGAGCTGGCGGCGGAGGGCACCGCCCGCGACGTGGTGCGCGTCGTGCAGCAGGCCCGCCGCGATGCCGGTCTCGACGTGTCCGACCGGGTGGCGCTCACGCTCGACGGGCCCGGTCCGGTGCTCGACGCCGTGCGCGCGCACGAGCCGTTCGTGTCCGGCGAGGTGCTGGCGGTCTCCGTGGCCTACGCCGAGGTCCCCGACCCGGCACTGACCGGGGCCGTCGCCGCTCCCGACGGAGCGTCGACGGAGGTGCGCGTCCTCGTCACCCGCGCCGGGTGAGGATCTCCGTCCGGGTCCGGCCCGGCGCCCGTGCCGACTCCGTCGGCGGGAGCCGGCCCGGCCCGCACGGGCCGGTCCTGCTGGTGTCGGTGCGGGCCCGGCCGGTGGACGGGGCCGCGAACGCCGCGGTCCGCGAGGTGCTCGCCGAGGCGTTCGGGCTCCGGCCCGGGAAGGTCGAGATCGTGTCCGGGCTGTGGGCCCGCGACAAGGTCGTGGCGTTGGAGGGCGACGAGACGGTGCTGGCGACGCGGCACCTCGAGCTGCTCGGCTGACCGGGAGGATGGCGGGATCGGCCGCCGCGCGGGCTCGTTCGCGATCTCCGGGTTGGGGTGGCCGCGTCCGTCGCGTCATGGTGCGTCGGACGACCACGGAGTCGGCGAAGCGGGGCGACGACCAGGGCCGTGCTCAGCTCCCGAGCAGAAGAAGCAGGCCGGCGATCACCACGGCCATTGCAGTGCCTCCGTGCATGGCGTATCCGAGCGTCTTGCTTCCCTTGTTCCTGATGACCACGAGTGCGTCACCGAACGGGGTGATCGACGCGGCCAGGACGAGCCAGCCGAGCACGTGGAACTGCCCGAGTGCGAGAGGGACGAGGATCACGAGCCCCGACACGATGTCGCGGATGCCCTTCAGGTACAGCCACGCGCCGGCGTCGCCGCGGGGCCAGTCCGGTAGGCCGAAGGTCGCTGCGCTCGCCTGCGAGGCCAGGAGGTAGCGCGTTCCGACCGCGATGATGCCGACTCCGGTGAGACCGGCGAGGGCGGCGCCGATGTAGGTCACGAACATGTGGTGCTCCTTCAGTGGAATCTAGCGTCGCTAGGATCGAGGGCGACGCTAACACAAGCGTTGCTTGAAGATCTAGCAATGCTAGGATCTGACGATGCCGAACCAGAACCGCCGCGAGCGGGAGCGCGCTGCACGCCACGAGCTGATCGTCCGGACGGCACGTGAGCTCGCCGAGACCGAGGGCTGGGACGCGGTGACGACGAGGCGGCTCTCGGAGCGGATCGAGTACAGCCAGCCGGTGCTCTACAGCCACTTCGCCGGCAAGGACGCCATCGTCGGGGCGGTCGCGCTGGAGGGCTTCACCGAGCTCGCCAACGCGCTCGCGGCCGCCCGGGTGGGGGCGGGGACGACGGACCAGGCCGTGACGTCCGTCGTCCGGGCGTACCTCGCGTTCGCCGAGACCAACCCCGCCCTCTACGACGCCATGTTCACCCTCTCCACCGACCTGCCGTTCGCGCAGGACACCACGCCCGCTCCGATGCAAGCAGGGTTCGCGCAGCTCCACGACGTGCTCGCGCCGCTGGCAGGTGAGCGGGACACCGGCGTGTTCACCGAGGTCTGGTGGGCCACGATGCACGGGCTCGTCACCCTCGTCCGCGGTGGGCGCATCCCGGCGGCCGCTCAGGAGCAGCGCGTGGCGATGCTCGTCGAGCAGCTCACGGCAGGGTGACGAGGAGGACCCTCGCCGGAGCGACGACCCGAGATCGACACCGGCGATCCGCGCGCATACTCGGACCCATGGATGCGGCGACCGTGTGGGCCGAGCGGCAGGAGGGCCGGGGCATCCCCCCGGAGATCCTCGCCAAGGCCCGGAACAACCCGTTTCACCACGACGTCGACTACTTCGCGGCTCCACCGGAACCGGTGGACACACCGTCGCGGCGGGCCGCTCTGCAGCTGCTCGCCGACGGTGGCACCGTGCTCGACGTCGGCTGTGGGGGAGGGGTGGCCGCCTTCGCGCTGGTGGGGCGGATCACCCACGCCACGGGCGTCGACCAGCAGCAGGACATGCTCGACTCCTTCGCCGCGGCGGCGCAGGCCCGGCACCTCCCGTACCGGACGGTCGGGGGGCGCTGGCCCGACGTGGCCGCCGAGGCCGGCGCCGCGGACGTGGTCGTCTCCCACCACGTGCTGCACAACGTCGTCGACCTGCCGCCGTTCGTGCGTGCGCTCACCGCGGCCGCCCGCCGGGGCGTGGTCGTCGAGATGATGACGCAGCACCCGACGGCGTGGCTCGATCCGCTGTGGGAACGCTTCCACGGGCTGCACCGGCCGCCGCCGGCCACCACGGACGACGCGGTGGGCGTGCTGCGCGAGCTCGGGATCGAGCCGGCCGTGCAGCGGTGGGAGCGCACGTCCGACCGGCGGGACCCGGTGTGGGTGGCTCGCAGGCTGTGCCTTCCCGAGGACAGGGTCCCGGAGGTCGACGCCGTGCTCGACGACCTGGACCGCGTCCGCACCGCGGCCACGCTGTCCTGGACGGTGGGCTGAGGCGCGGCCGGCCCGGCGGGTCAGAGCGAGGGACGGACGAGAACGTCCCCGTTCTCGCTGTCGAGCACGATCATGCCGGGCGCGGTGGCGTCCACGGGCACCAGGACCGACGCCTCACCGTTGGTGCTCCGCGCGTCGACCCGGTAGCCGGTGGCCGGCACCGTGACGTCGATCTGCCCGCTGAGGGAGTCCACCGCCAGCGAGCTCGGCGGCTCGCGCAGGTCGAGCCGCACATCGCCGGACCTCGTCTCGGCGTGCACCACGTCGCTGCGCAGACCCCTGCCGCTGATCACCCCGGTCATGGTGGTGACGTCGACCGGCCCGGTCAGGTCGACGAGGGCGATGTCGCCGGTGGCGCGCTCCACCGTGACCGGCCCGGTGAGGCCGCTCACCGTGACGTCCCCCGCTGTGCCCTCGACGTACACCGGGAACGACGGCGGGAGCTCCACGGCGTAGTCGACATCGCAGCTCGTGGCCAGCAGCCCGCTGCAGCCGGCGTCGAGCCGCACGCCTGCCGAGGTGGTCTCCTCGGTCAGCTGCGGCTGGCCGAGCCCGTAGCGGACCACCGTGCGGACGTGCACGGCGCCGTCGCTGCTGGGGGAGAGGGTGACCGTGCCGGCGTCGCTGGCCACGGTGAAGTGCTCGGCCGTGGGCGTGAGGGTGCTCGTCCGCTCGTAGGTGCCCGTCGCCACCTGGGAGAGCAGCTGCAGTGCACCGGTGCCGGCCACGACGACGACGAACAGCACGGCGGCGACCAGGACGCCCCGGCGAAGTCCTGCGGGCCTGGTGGAGGTCGGTTCGGTGGAGGTCACGGTCAGTCCTCCAGGTACCTGAGCACGGCGAGCACCCGACGGTGGTCGCTCGGGGCCGCCGGGAGGGAGAACTTGCCGAAGATCCCGCTGATGTGTTTCTCCACGGCCCCCTCGGTGACGGTCAGCGCCTCCGCGATGCCGTTGTTGGAGCGCCCCTCGGCCATGAGGGTCAGCACGTCGCGTTCCCGCGGCGTCAACCCGGCGAGCGGCTGGGCCCGCCGGGACCGCGCGAAGATCTGCGAGACGACCTCGGGGTCGAGTGCGGTGCCGCCGGTGCGCACCCGGTGCAGCGCCTCGACGAAGCTCTCGACGTCGGCGACGCGGTCCTTGAGCAGGTAGCCGACGCCGCGGGTCTCGCCTGCGAGCAGTTCGGTGGCGTAGCGCTCCTCCACGTACTGGGAGAGCACGAGCACGGCCACCGACGGCCAGCGGGAACGGATCACCAGCGCCGCGCGCAGGCCTTCGTCGGTGTGGGTCGGCGGCATCCGCACGTCGGCCACGACCACGTCCGGCTGGTCGGCGGCCACGGCGCGCAGCAGGTCCTCCCCGTCGCCGACGGCCGCGACGACGTCGAACCCGGCCTCGGTCAGCAGGCGGCAGAGCCCTTCGCGCAGCAGCACCGAGTCCTCGGCGACGGTGACCCGGGGGCGGGTTGCCGCCACCGGGCCGGCGGGCGCGGCCGTCATCGGGCGGGCTCGGTGGTGGGCAGCTCGACGGTGAGCACGGTCGGGCCGCCGACAGGGGAGTCGACGCGCAGCTGGCCGTCCACGCCGGACACGCGGTCGGCGAGGCCGCGCAGACCGGTGCCCCGCTCCGGGTCGGCACCTCCCACCCCGTCGTCGCTGATGACGATCCAGACCGGGCCGGAGCCCTCCCGGCGCACGGCGACCGAGGCATGGGCGGCGCGGGAGTGGCGGGCGACGTTGGTGAGCCCCTCGGCGACCACGAAGTAGCCGATCGCCTCGACGGTGGCGCTCGGGCGCTCGTCCAGGTCCACGGTGAGATCGACCGGGACGGGGCAGCGCACGGCGATGGCCGAGAGCGCCGCATCCAGCCCGCGGTCGGTGAGCACCGGGGGGTGCAGCCCGCGGATGAGCCCGCGGAGGTCGGTGACGGCGTCCTTGGCCTGCTGGTGGGCGTCGTCGAGCAGCTCGCCGATGCTGCCGGGGTCCTGCTTGTAGCGGGCCTTGGCCCGGCCCAGCGTCATACCGAGCGCGACGAGCTGCTGTTGCGTGCCGTCGTGCAGGTCGCGTTCGAGTCGCCTGCGCTCGGCCTCCCCGGCGTCGACGACCCGGGCGCGGCTGCGCTCCAGCTCGTCGACGCGCCGGGCGAGCGCGCCGGGTACCGGCCCCAGCAGGGCGCGTGCGATCGCGACGTCGAGTGCCACGAGCCCACGCACCACGGCCGGGGAGACGAGTAGCAGCACGAGTCCGAGCCCGGCGAGCAGGGTGCGGCCGCCGCCGGTGTCGGCGAACGGGATGCCGAACACGGTGGCACCCTGCGAGGGCACCAGGAAGGTGAGTAGCGGCATCGCGAGCAGCGCCACCGCGCCCGACAGCAGGAAGTACACCGCCCCCGAGGTCAGCACGCCCAGCGGCAGCGAGACGAGCTGGTACACACCGCGTCGCCGCACTCCGGGGTCACGCCACAGCGCCCCGCCGTAGCGCAGCGGGTTGAGGTCGCGCGGCGGCATCGACTGCGGGGCGATCCGCACGCCGAGGAGCAGGCGCAGCCGGGCGCACTCGATGCGGGCCAGAACGACGCTCACCCAGGCCGTCAGGATCCACACGGGCAGCCCGAGCAGCGCGAACGGGAGGAGCATCACGGTGAAGAAGAGGCCGGTGAGCAGGACGAATGCGTAGGCCGCGCCGACCGCGCCGTCGAGGAGCAGGTGAGCGGCACCGAGCCAGGTGGACGGAGCGAGCAGGGCCCGCAGCGGATCGGGCCGTGCTCCGCCCACCGCCGGGGTGGTGATGACCATGTGAGCAGGCTAGGGAGGGCCGGGGTGCGCGCACCATCCCGCAGGTCCCCGGTCGGGTCTCGGGATAACCCCCCGTCCTGATGACCGTTACGTCCCCAGGCATAAGGCCCATCACCTGCGCCGATAACGTGTGGGGACGGAGGTGGGGATGGCGAGCCTGGAAGTCGTGCTCGGCGTCGTGGCCGCCGTGGTGCTGCTCGGTGTGCTGGCCGTCCGCGCGTCGGTGCGGCTCGGGCTGCCCTCGCTGCTCATCTATCTCGCGATCGGCATCCTGCTCGGCGAGTCCGTGCTCGGCGTCCAGTTCTCCGACGCCCCGCTCACCGAGTCGCTCGGGCTCGGGGCCCTCGTGCTCATCCTCGCCGAGGGCGGCCTGACCACCCGGTGGGCCGCGGTGCGGCCGTCGCTCGGGGTCGGCATCGCGCTCTCGACCGTATCGGTGGTGGTGAGCATCGCGGTCGTCGGGGTGGCGCTGCACCTGCTGCTGGGCCTGGACTGGCGCGCGGCGTTCCTGTGGGGTGCGGTGCTCGCCTCCACCGATGCCGCTGCCGTGTTCAGCGTGCTGCGCGGCGTCGGCGTGCGACCGCGCCTCGCCGGGGTGCTTGAGCTGGAGTCCGGGACGAACGACGCCCCGGTCGTGCTCGCGGTCGTCCTGCTGGCCTCGGGGGAGACGTTCAGCTGGACCACGCCGTTCCTCGTCGTCTACCAGCTCGCGGCAGGCGCGCTGATCGGTGCCGTGCTGGGCTTCGCCGGCGCCTGGGCGCTGCGGCGCGCCGCCCTGCCCGCCACCGGCCTGTACCCGCTGGCCGCGATCGCCGTGTGCGTCCTCGCGTACTCCGCGGGGCAGCTCGCGCACGCCTCGGGGTTGCTGGCCACCTACGTCGCTGCGCTCGTGCTGGGCAACGCCGACCTGCCCCACCGAGGCGGGGTGCGCTCCTTCGCCGAAGGGCTGGGCTCGCTCGCCCAGATCGGGCTCTTCGTCCTGCTCGGGCTCTACGCCACGCCACCCCGGCTCCTCGACGCGGTGGTGCCCGCGATCGTCGCGGGACTCGTGCTGATCCTGGCGGCGCGCCCCCTGTCGGTGATGGCCGCGGCCCTGCCGTTCCGCGTGCCGTGGCGGGAACAGGCCTTCCTGTCGTGGGCGGGCCTGCGCGGAGCGGTGCCGATCGTGCTTGGCCTGATCGCGCTGGTCGAGGGCGCGCCGAGCGCGCAGGCACTGGTCGACGTCGTGTTCGTGCTCGTCGTCGTGCTCACGCTCGTGCAGGGTCCGACCCTGCCGTGGGTGGCCCGGCGGCTCGGTGTCGCACACAGCGCCGAGCCGCGCGAGCTCTCCGTCGACGCCGCGCCCCTCGACGAGCTGAGCGCCGACCTGCTGCAGGTGCGCGTGCCGGTGGGCTCGCAGCTGCGCGGGGTGTACCTGAGCGAGCTGCGACTGCCGCGCGGCGCCACCGTCAGCCTGGTGGTGCGCGACGGGGAGGCGTTCACCCCCACGCGGGAGACGCGCCTGCGCGAACGTGACCAGCTGCTCGTCGTCACCACGGCACTGGCTCGCCAAGCCACGGAGGAGCGGATCCGCGCCGTCGACCAGCGGGGCAGGCTCGCCCGCTGGCACGGCGATCGGGAGCCGAAGGGGCGTAGGGGATGATGGGGTGGTGAGCGAGTCAGCGAGCGAACCGACCACCCGGACCGACCAGGGTCTGGTCGCCAACCCCAAGGTCCGGTTGCTCGCTCTGATCGCGGTACTGGTGCTGGCCGTCGACATCATCACGAAGGTGCTGGCGGTCGCGGAGCTCGAGGACCGCGCGCCGGTCCAGCTGCTGGGCGGCCTGGTCTACCTGCAGCTCGTCCGCAACCCCGGAGCCGCGTTCTCACTGGCCACGGGCTACACGTGGGTGCTCACCATCGTCGCCATCGCCGTGGTGGTGGTGATCCTGCGGGTGGCCAGGCGGCTGCGCTCCACCGGCTGGGCCGTCGCACTCGGCCTGGTGCTCGGGGGTGCGCTGGGCAACCTCACCGACCGGATCTTCCGGGCGCCGGGGCCGCTGCAGGGCCACGTCGTCGACATCGTGTCGCTGTTCACCCCCGACGGCCGCGCCTGGCCGGTGTTCAACACGGCCGACTCCTCGATCGTCTCCGGCGGGGTGCTGCTCGTGGTGCTGGCCCTGCTCGGCCGCGAGCTCGACGGCCGTCGTACCTCCGGCGAGGGCAAGGACCGCACGCAGGACGGGTCCGTCGGTGAGTGACACCCGCCAGCTCCCCGTGCCCGACGGACTCGACGGCATGCGTGTCGACGCCGGCCTGTCGCGGCTGCTCGGCCTGTCCCGCACGGTGGTCGCCGCGCTCGCGGAGGACGGTCGCGTGGCCGTGGACGGCCGCGCCGCCGGGAAGTCCGACCGGCTGACCGCCGGGTCGTGGCTCGAGGTCGAACTGCCCGAGCCGGAGGCACCCGCGGTGATCGCCGGGCCCGCCGAGGTCGTCGCCGGGCTCACCGTCCTGCACGCCGACGACGACATCGTCGTGGTCGACAAGCCGGTCGGGGTCGCCGCCCACCCGAGCCCCGGCTGGACCGGGCCCACGGTCGTCAGCGGCCTGGCCGCGCTCGGCTTCCGGGTGTCCACCTCCGGGGCGGCCGAGCGGCAGGGCATCGTCCACCGGCTCGACGTCGGCACCACCGGGGTGATGGTGGTGGCCACCTCGGAGCACGCCTACACCGCGCTGAAGCGGGCGTTCAAGGAGCGCACCGTCGACAAGCGCTACCACGCCGTCGTCCAGGGGCACCCCGACCCGTCCAGCGGCACGATCGACGCCCCGATCGACCGCCACCCGAAGCACGACTACCGGTTCGCGGTGGTGGCCGGGGGCAAGGCCAGCGTCACCCACTACGACACGATCGAGGCGTTCCGCGCCGCGTCGCTGCTGGACGTCCGGCTCGAGACGGGCCGCACCCACCAGATCCGGGTGCACCTCTCCGCGCTGCGCCACCCGTGCGTCGGCGACCTCGCCTACGGCGCCGACCCCACGCTGGCCAAGCGCCTCGGCCTCGAACGGCAGTGGCTGCACGCCCGTTCGCTCGGCTTCGAACACCCCGCCGACGGCCGCTGGGCGGAGTACACGAGCCCGTACCCGGCGGACCTGGCGCACGCGCTGGACCTGCTCACCGACTGATGCCGGCCGGGCGATGACGCCGCGTCGGAGGCTCGCGGTACTCGGCGCCTGCATCGTGGTGGCCCTCCTGGTCGCGCTGTACGGGGCCACCCGGTTCACGCCACCGGCGCCGCTGCCGTCGCCTGGCTCCGTGCGGCTCGGCCCGGAGCCGGGTGACAGCGTGGCCGCGTACCTGGCCGGGCTGCCGGCTGAGCTGCCGCCGCCGGGGGTCGAGACGCTCGCACTGGTGCAGTTCGGCGCGGAGCTCACCGTGCCGGAGGCGGTCGCCGCCGCGTCCGGCTCCGTGATCGACACGGCCGTCCTGCGGGTGCCGCTGGCCAGGGTGCAGACCGCGCTGCGGTTCGAGCCCCTCGATCCCGGGGTGGCGCCGCCGACCGCGCTCGACACCGTCCGGCGGCGTGCACAGATGCAGGCCGATGCCGACGCGGGCCGGCTCACCGGCCGGCCGCACGACGTGGCCGCGGCCGAGGCGGCGGCGCTCGCCGACCCGGCGTGCCGGTGCGTACTCGCGCTCGTCGTCCGATCCGACCGGGCGGGACTGCAGACGCTCGCCGCCCGCCCCGGGGTACGGGCGGTGGAAGCCGCGCCTCCGGACGCCACGGACCGCGAACTCGCGCTGGCCCCGCTGCTGCCCGAACAGACGACCCGGGCCGACCCACCCCCCGACGACGGGCCCGTTCCCCCGAGCTGACGGCCACCCCGATCCGGACAATGGGGGGATACCCCCGGGTCGACTCGGTGGAGATCCTGATGTCCGTCTCAGCCGCGGCCTGGCACGGTGATCCGCGTGACCAGCATCGGGGGGGCCGGGCGGGACGCCCGGGGCACGACGTGGGCGGGTGAGACCACCGTCGTCGCGAGCGTGGCAGCGGCGTTCCTGTCGCTCGTCGTCCTGCACGCCATCGGCAGCGGGACGCTCGACCCACTCAGCCGGACGATCAGCGACTACGTCTTCCTCCCGGGCGGCTACGCCCTGCTGGGGGTGGCCGGGCTCGCCCTGGCCGTCGCGGCCATCGTGCTCGCGGCCGGGCTGCGCCGGGGGGCGCTGCCCGACGCGGGGCCGCCCAGCGCGCTCCTGATGAGCATGGCCGGGGCGTTGGCGCTGGTCACGGTCTTCCCCACCCACGATCCCTCCACCAGCGCAGGCCTGGTCTCCACCGTGCACCGGGCGGCAGGCGGGTGGGTGCTCGTGGTGCTGCCGCAGGCGGTCTGGATGATCGCCCGCAGGGCCCGGACCGCCCCCGGCTGGACGGCCGCAGCCCCCGTCCTGACCCGGTGCGCGGTCGTCACAACGGCGTTGAGCGCAGGCTTCCTGCTGCTCCTGCTACCGATTGTTATCGGTGGTTCACCCGGATTTCCCCTGCTCGGGGGGGTCCAACGTGTTCTCTACGCGGTAGTGATGCTGGTACTGGTTGTGACCGCCCGGGCAACCCGGTTGGCAGTGGAACACATGCCGGCCCCGGCGGTCCTTCCGTCCGGCGTCGAGCTCAGGGGTGCGGTGTGATCGACCTCCTCACAGGTCCCGGCATCGCCATCGCCCTTGCCATGCTCGGCGCCGTCTGCTTCGCAGGTGCCGCCGTCCTCCAGCACCGTGCCGTCTCGGACCGGTCCGGCCCGTCCGGTGAGGGGGAGGAGGGGAAGGCGCTGTCCCTGCGCGGGCTCGGCGCGATCGCCCGCAGGCCCGGCTGGCTCGCCGGTCTGGCGCTCGCCGCGGGCGGATCGGCCCTGCACGCCGGCGCGCTGGTGCTGGCGCCACTGTCGGTCGTCCAGCCGATCGGCGTGCTGGCCGTCCCCATCGCGGTGCTGCTCACCGCCGTCCAGCGGGGCCGCGTGCCGGCGACCGGGGTGTTCGTCGGTGTCCTGCTCAGCATCGGCGGCGTGGGCGTGTTCGTCCTCACCGCAGCGAGCACCGCCGTCAGCACGCCCCCGCCCGACCAGGCCACCCTGTTCGCGAGCCTCGTCGTCGCCGGGATCGTGCTGCTGCTGGCCGCGCTCGGGATGTCCCGCTCCGGCTGGGTCCGGTGCGTGGCCTGCGCCACGGGCGGGGCGGCGGCGTTCGGCCTCGTCTCCGCGCTCGTGCGGGCCGTGTCCCAGTCGGTGGCGTCCGGCGACGTCGGGGCGTTCGAGCCCCCCGTCCTCGCGGCGGCGGCCGGCATCGGTGCGGCGGTCCTCGTGGGCGGCTGGCTGGTGCAACAGGCCTTCGCCTCCGGGCCGCCCGAGGTGGTCATCGCCTGCCTCACCGTCGTCGACCCGATCGTGGCGGTGCTCCTCGGCGCGGTGCTGCTCGGCGAGGGGGCCGCCACCCCGGCCGAGACGTGGCTCCTGCTCGTCACCGCCGCCGCAACGGCCACGGCAGGCGTCATCGCGCTGGCCCGCCACCACCCGGATGCGGTGGCGGCCCGCGCCGCGCGGATCGGCCCTGGCGCCGCCCGCCGCTCCGCTCGCGAACGAACCCCGACTCCGGCTGCTCACACGCGGTCGGCGCACTCCCTGCACCGCCGGTGATCCCCAGCGCCGGTCCGCCCGCACTGCTTCACTCATCTGAGAGGACCCGTCCCGTGAAGCCTGCCGCCGTGAAACCACTGCGGATACTGATCGGCGCCGAGACGTACCCCCCCGACGTGAACGGGGCCGCGCGCTTCGCCGAGCGACTCGCCACCGGAATGGCCCGCCGTGGCCACGAGGTGCACGTCGTGGCGCCGTCTCCCACCGGCCCCCGCACCCGCGACACGAGGGACGGCGTCACCGTCCACGGCGTCCGCTCCCACCGCTACTTCATGCACTCCGGCTTCCAGGTCTGCATGCCGTGGGAGGCCGGGCCGGACACCGCCGACCTCATGGAGCAGATCGACCCCGACGTCGTCCACACCCAGGCGCACATGGTGGTCGGCCGTGGCGTCGTGAAGGCCGCGCACCGCGACGGGCGACCGCTCGTGGCCACCAACCACCTCATGCCCGAGAACCTCGTCGCCTACTCGCCGATCCCCCGGGCCCTGCGGCGCGCGTTCGCCACGGTGGCGTGGAAGGACCTCGGCAACGTCTTCGGCCGGGCCACCGTGGTCACCGCCCCCACCCCCCGTGCGGTGGAACTGCTCGTGCGCCACGCCGGGCTCGTCGACGCGATCCCCGTGTCCTGCGGCATCGACGCCGACCGCTACCGCGCCACCCCGCAGGCCCCCGGCGCCGTCCCGACGGTCCTGTTCGTCGGGCGGCTCGACCAGGAGAAGCGCGTCGACGAGCTGATCAAGGCGTTCGCCGCGCTGCCGCCGGAGCTGCCGGCGCGGCTGGAGATCATCGGCGACGGTGCGCGTCGTGAGGAGTGGACCGCGCTGGCCGACGGCCTCGGGCTCGGTGAGCGCGTGCGGTTCCGCGGGTTCGTCGCCGAGCAGGAACTGCTCGACGCCTACGCCGGCGCGGCGCTGTTCTGCATGCCGGGGGTGGCCGAGCTGCAGAGCCTCGTCACCCTGGAGTCGATGGCCGCAGGTCTCCCGGTGATCGCCGCCGACGCGATGGCGCTGCCGCACCTCGTGCGCCCCGGCCGCAACGGCTGGCTGTACCCGCCGGGTGACGTCCCCGAGCTCACCACCCGCCTCGCCGCGCTGCTCGCCGACCCCGCCCTGCGGCGCCGGATGGGCGCGGCCAGCCGGGACCTCGTCGCCGAACACGCCATCGACGCCACCCTGAGCACGTTCGAGGGGATCTACGAGCGCGCCCTGGGCCGCGACCACCTGCAGGTGGAGAGAGCGGCCTGACGGGCCCTCACAGGTGCAGGAAAGCCACTTTCCCGCCCTCCGGGGGCAGGAAAGTGGCTTTCCTGAACTTCGGGGTGTGCTGCTGCGCCGCCGGGGGTGGGTCAGTGGGGGTGCGCGTGGGCCCGGCCCACGCGTTCCAGCAGGGCCAGCAGCACGCGGGCCGAGTTCTCCCAGCTGTAGTGCGCGGCCCGGGCCCGGGCCGCCACCGAGCGCTCATCCCAGCAGCCGGGCTCGCCGAGCTCCCGGACGGCGCGGACGAAGCCGCCGACGTCGCCCGCGGCGACGTAGGCGCCTGCGTCCCCGCCCACCTCGCGGAACACCGGGATGTCGGTGACGACCACGGGTGTCCCCAGGGCCATCGCCTCCACCAGCGGGATCCCGAACCCCTCGTCCCGTGACGCCGAGACCAGCGCCGTCGCGCCGCGCAGCACCTCGCGGTAGGTCTCGTCGCTGGCGCCGTCGTGGAACACCAGGCGTCCACCCGGCGCCAGCGCGGTGAGCCGCGCCCGCTCCTCGGGAGGGATCCGGCTCATCAGGTGCAGCTCGTGGTCGGGCAGGGCCGGCATCGCGCTCGCGAGCGTCCCCACGTCCTTGTACGGCATGAACGAGCCCATGTAGACGAGCGCGCCGGTGCGCGGCGCCCGGGGGAGGTCGGGGCCGAGGTCGGGGGCGTTCGGGACGACGGTCACCGGGCGCCGGGTCAGGCGGTGCTCCGCGATCTGCGCGGCGGTGGCCCCCGAGACCGTGACCACCGCGTCGGCCCGGTTCAGCAGCACCCGCTGCGGCCACCACGCGAGGTGGTAGAGCCGCCACAGCAGCCGGATCGGGGCCGCGAACTGCGGCGGCGGCGTGCGGTTGCGGTAGTAGATGAGGTCGTGCAGCGTCAGCACGAGGCCGTAGTCGCGCCCCCAGCTGCCCATCGTCTGCATCGGGGAGAACACCACGTCCGGCTGTAGGCGCCGCACCTGCCGCGCCACCAGCGGCTCGCGCGGGCCGGTCGGGCTGCTGACCAGGTGCCAGGGCAGGCCGCACGGCAGGTGCGCGAGCTGGCGCCGGTCGCTCACCAGCAACTCGATGCCGTGGCCCGCCGCGCTGCCGCTCTGCTCCGCCTGCAGGCGCGCCAGCCCGGCCGCCAGCCCCGCCGTGTAGCGGCTGATGCCGTCGTGCCGGTCGATCCGGACGTACCGGCAGTCGACGAGGATCCTCACGGGACCGGCAGCGCGGTGAGGAACTCCGACATCGCGGCGGCCACCGCGGCGGGCGCCTCGTAGTGGGCGAGGTGGCCGGTGCCGGGCACCATCGCCAGCCGCGCATCCGCGAATTGCCCGGCCAGTGCGCGCTGCGCGGCGGGCGGCGCGATGTCGTCGCGCTCGGCGGCCACCAGCAACGTCGGCGCCGCGATGCCGGCCGCGAACTCGCCGACGTCGTGGCCCACCGAGGCGTGGAAGGCCTCCAGCAACGTGGCGCGGTCGGCGAACGTGCTGAAGTACCGGTCGTGCTCGGCGTGGATCCAGCGGCGCAGCCCGGGATCCCTCGTGGTGGCCATCGCCATGCTGGCCACCCGCGTCATCAGCGGGTGGCGCAGCAGCGCGGTGCCGGCGCGCTCGGGCAGGGCGGCGGCGAGCCGGTGGTAGAGCACCGTGAGCCGCGTGACCACCACCCGCGGCCCGGCCAGCGCGGACGCCGCGATCGGGTTGACGAGCACCAGGCCCCGCACCCGCGGCGGAGGGACACTCCCGGAAGCCGACGGCGCCGGCCGGGCGAGCGCCGCGGCGGCCACGATCGAGCCGAAGGAGTGGCCCGCGAGCACCACGTCCCCCGCCGGTGCGACGGCGGCGAGCAGGTCGCGCGTCCACGCCGCGTACCCGGCGACGTCGTGGGCGTCGTGGGCGTCGCGGGGGAGCGGCGGGGACTGCCCGAACCCGGGCAGGTCCGGCACCGCCACCCGCGCCCCGGTCAGGTGCGCGATGATCGGCTCCAGCCCGTGGTGGTCTCCGCGCAGGCCGTGCAGGAGCACCACGCGGTGGGGTGCGTCGTCGGCGCCGTACACCCAGAGCCGGGTGCGGCCGCCGCGCAGCCCCACCTCGTCCTCCCGTACGGGAACGCGCGCGATCGCCGCCGCGTACGGGGAGGGCTCGCTCATCGCGGCGAGTCTAGGGCGGCCCCCGACCCGGCCACCGCCCGCCCGCGAGTCGCCCGAACCCCGCCCGCGAGTCGCCCACAACCCGCGCGCGAGTCGCCCGGAACAAGTCCGCGAGTCGCCCGGAACCCATGCGCGAGTCGCCCGGAACCCGCCCGCGAGTCGCCCGGATCGGGCGCAAAGGTCCTGGCCCGCACCGTCCGTTCCGCGCGGTCGGCGTGGTGCGGGCCGTCCCGGCGGCCACGCTGCGCACCGACACAGCCTCGGTCGGTGAGGTGGGGTGAGCGGTTCGCCGCGACCCACCGCACGCGTGCGAGAAGACTGTCGGGGACCGGAGATAACCTGTGTCCATCCCCGCGGCTGAGGTGCCGGTGCCGTCCCCGGACGGCCGGCGCGGCGGCCGCATCGATTCCAGCGCTGCCCCGGCGGGCCGCGCCAGAAGGGAGCTCACCACCCCGATGGCCAGCCGCGGCGACAGCTTCGTCCACCTCCACACGCACACCGAGTTCTCCATGCTCGACGGTGCGGCCCGGCTGGACGACCTGTTCACCGAAGCCGCGCGCATGGGGATGCCGGCGCTGGCGATGACCGACCACGGCAACGTCTACGGCGCCTACGAGTTCTGGCGCAAGGCCAAGGCCCACGGGGTCAAGCCGATCATCGGCATGGAGGGCTACCTGTCGCCCGGCAGCCGCCACGAGCGCAAGCGCGCCACCCTCGGCGGCCAGACGGTCAGCGACGACAACCCGGGTGAGATGTACACCCACATGACGCTGCTGGCGGAGAACACGGGGGGGATGCACAACCTCTTCCGGCTCTCCAGCCTCGCGTCGCTCGAGGGCTACTACTACAAGCCGCGCATGGACCGCGAGCTGCTGGAGACCTACGGCAAGGGGATCATCGCCACCACCGGCTGCCCGTCGGGCGAGGTCCAGCGGCTGCTCCAGCGGGGCAAGTTCGACGCTGCCTGCCAGGCGGCGAGCGACTACCGCGACATCTTCGGCAAGGACAACTTCTTCTGCGAGCTGCTCGACCACGGCATCGCGATCGAGCGCCAGGTCCGGGACGCGCTCTACGACCTCAAGAAGAAGCTCGACCTGCCGGGTCTCGCCACCAACGACCTGCACTACACCTACGCCGAGGACGCCAAGTCGCACGAGGTGCTGCTGTGCGTGCAGACCGGCAAGACGCTCGCCGACCCTGGCCGTTTCAAGTTCGACGCGTCCGACTTCTACCTCAAGTCACCGGCCGAGATGCGGGCCCAGTGGGATCCGGTGTTCCCGGAGGCCTGCGACAACACGCTGCTCGTCGCCGAGCGGGTGGACGTCGGTTTCACCGAGGGCCAGGACCTCATGCCCCGCGCGCCCGTCCCCGACGGGGAGACGGAGGAGAGCTGGCTGATCAAGGAGGTCGAGCGCGGGCTGCACATGCGGTTCCCGCACGGGATCACCGAGCGGTACCGCAAGCAGGCCGACTACGAGGTCGGGATCATCATCCAGATGGGGTTCCCCGGCTACTTCCTCGTGGTCGCCGACCTCATCCAGCACGCCAAGTCCGTCGGCATCCGGTGCGGTCCCGGCCGCGGTTCCGCGGCGGGGTCGCTGGTCGCCTACGTCCTGGGCATCACCGATCTCGACCCGATCGAGCACAAGCTGATCTTCGAGCGGTTCCTCAACCCCGAGCGCATCTCGATGCCCGACATCGACATGGACTTCGACGAGCGCAGGCGTGGCGAGATGATCCGCTACACCACGGAGAAGTACGGCGAGGACCGCATCGCGCAGATCATCACCTACTCCACGATCAAGGCGAAGGCCGCGATCAAGGACTCGGCGCGGGTGCTGTTCGGTCAGCCCGGCTACGCGGTGGCCGACCGCATCACCAAGGCGATGCCCCCGCCGATCATGGGCAAGGACATCCCGCTCTCGGGTGTGTTCGACCCCGCGCACAAGCGCTACTCCGAGGCCACCGAGGTGCGGGCGCTCTACGAGACCGACCCGCAGGTCAAGGAGATCATCGACACCGCCCGTGGCCTGGAGGGCCTCAAGCGGCAGTGGGGTGTGCACGCGGCAGGCGTGATCATGTCGAGCAAGCCGCTGATCGACGTCATCCCGATCCAGCGCCGCGACTCCGACGGCGCCGTCATCACGCAGTTCGACATGGGCGCCTGCGAGACGCTCGGGCTGCTGAAGATGGACTTCCTCGGCCTGCGCAACCTCACGATCATCGACGACGCGCTGGAGAACATCGAACTCAACGGCAAGCCGAAGCTCGAGATCGAGAGCGTCCCGCTCGACGATCCGACGACCTACGACCTGCTCGCCCGCGGCGACACGCTCGGCGTCTTCCAGCTCGACGGCGGCCCGATGCGCGACCTGCTGCGCCGCATGGCCCCCACGGAGTTCGACGACATCTCCGCCGTCGGCGCCCTGTACCGGCCCGGCCCGATGGGCGCCAACGCGCACAACGACTACGCCGACCGCAAGAACAAGCGCCAAGAGGTCACGCCGATCCACCCGGAGCTGGCGGAGCCCCTGAAGGAGATCCTCGGCGAGACCTACGGCCTGATCGTGTATCAGGAGCAGGTCATGGCCATCGCGCAGAAGCTCGCGGGCTACACGCTCGGCAAGGCCGACCTGCTGCGTCGCGCGATGGGCAAGAAGAAGAAGGAGATCCTCGACAAGGAGTACGCCGGCTTCGCCCAGGGCATGAAGGACCACGGCTACTCCGAGGCCGCGGTCAAGACGCTCTGGGACATCCTGCTCCCGTTCTCCGACTACGCGTTCAACCGCGCCCACTCCGCCGCGTACGGGCTGGTCTCGTACTGGACCGCCTACCTCAAGGCCAACTACCCGGCCGAGTACATGGCCGCGGTGCTCACGTCGGTCCGCGACGACAAGGACAAGGCCGCGGTCTACCTGGCCGAGTGCCGCCGCATGGGCATCACGGTGCTGGCGCCCGACGTCAACGAGTCGGTGCGCAACTTCGCCCCGGTCGGGGGCGACATCCGCTTCGGCCTCGGCGGCA
Source organism: Pseudonocardia sp. OZ21 (assembly GCF_059359135.1). Classification (NCBI taxonomy): domain Bacteria; kingdom Bacillati; phylum Actinomycetota; class Actinomycetes; order Pseudonocardiales; family Pseudonocardiaceae; genus Pseudonocardia; species Pseudonocardia sp. OZ21. The sequence continues at coordinate 200,861 of NZ_JCADBN010000001.1, read as the reverse complement.
TCCGCAACGTCGGCGTCAACGTCGTCGACGCGATCGTCGCGGCGCGCAGGGAGAAGGGCGCGTTCACCGACTTCTCCGACTTCCTCCGCAAGGTCGACGCGGTGGTCTGCAACAAGAAGGTCATCGAGTCGCTGATCAAGGCGGGCGCGTTCGACTCGCTCGGCCACCCGCGAAAGGGCCTGCTGCTCGTGCACGCCGACGCGATCGACGCGGTGATGAGCACGAAGAAGGCCGCGTCGATGGGCCAGTTCGACCTGTTCGGCTCCATGGACGGCTCGGGCCCGTCCGAGCTCGACTCCGTGTTCGACGTGAAGGTGCCCACCGACGAGTGGGACACCAAGCACAAGCTCGCCGTGGAGCGGGAGATGCTCGGGCTCTACGTCTCGGGCCACCCCCTCCACGGGGTGGAGCAGGTGCTCACGGCCAAGTCCGACACGGCGATCTCCGCCATCCTCGAGGGCACCGTGCCCGACGGCCACCAGGTCACCATCGGCGGCATCCTCGCCAACGTGAACCGCCGGGTGAACAAGAACGGCGAGCCGTGGGCGTCCGCTCAGCTGGAGGACCTGGCAGGCGGCATCGAGGTGTTGTTCTTCCCTCGCTGCTACCAGGTGGTCGGCGTCGACGTCGCCGAGGACGCCATCGTGCTGGTCAAGGCCAGGGTCAACCGGCGCGACGACCGCCTCTCACTCATCGTCAACGACCTGGCGGTGCCCGACCTCACCCCGGCAAGCGGCGGTGCGGGCGCTCCGGTGAAGGTCAGCATGCGCACCGAGCTGTGCACACCGCAGCGGGTGTCGAAGCTGAAGGACGTCCTGCGCAACCACCCGGGCACCTCGGAGGTGCATCTGGCGCTGGTCAACGGCAGCGGCGCCCCCAAGGTGTTCCGGCTCGACCAGGCATTCACGGTCACGCAGTCGCCGGCGCTGCTGGGCGACCTCAGAGGTCTGCTCGGCCCCGGCTGCCTGGGCTGAGGCACCACCGTGCCCGCCGGCGGTCATACCGACCCCTGGGAGGGATGACACCGCAGGTCGCAGGTGGTGCACTGGCTGACCCATCTCCGTCGCCGGGAGGGTTGCCATGGCCGCCTACGCCATCTTCTTCAGCTACACCGCGGAGGCCTGGGCTCGGATGATGGTCAAGGCGGAGGACCGGGCCGCGGCCGCCCGGGCCATGATCGAGAGTGCGGGCGGCACCCTCGAGTGCCTGTACTACATGCTCGGCGACCGCGACGGCTTCGCCGTGGTGCACGTGCCGAGCAACGACGACGTGGCGGCGCTGTCCATCGCCATCGCCAGCAGCGGTGCCTTCACCCACGTCGAGAGCAGGGCCCTCGTGGCGCCGCAGGACCTGGCCGGGGTGCTCGAGAAGGCCGCCGCGGCGCGCGGTGCCTACACCCCGCCGGGGGAGTAACTGTAAGGAGCGCGCTGAACAGCTCGGCTCTACTGAGCGCTACGACCGGAGCTGTTCAGCACCCTCCTGGCGTCAGGTGGCGGTGGCCAGCAGCCGGAGCCAGTGCGCCTGGGCGGGCTGGTCCCACCGGGTGTGCAGCGTGTCGAACAGTTCGGCCGCGCGGGCTCCGGCCCAGCCGGCGGGCAGCAGCTCGCCGGGGAGCTTCGGGTCGAGGAACGGGAAGCGCCGCCACGCGTGCACGAGGTGGATCTGGTGGGTGAGCACCTCCAACGGGTCGCTCGGCGCGGCGCACGAGAACGTGTCGAGGAACTCCTCGTAGGCGGCCTCCACCTCGGAGAGGTTCCAGGCCTGCTCGACCACCTGCCGTTCGGCGCCGATCACCCCGAACGGGCCGACGAACGAGCTGCTGACGCCCGTGAGCTCGAGGTCGGCGACCACCTCGGCCACCTCGCCCTGCTTGGCCGGGTCAGGGGTGAGCCACACCCCGGGCGCGGGAGAGCCCAGCCCGGCCCAGGCCAGGCGTGTGCGCAGGCGGTGCCGCAGCTGGCGGCGGGCCTCCGGCACGCTGATGAGCAGCACGAGCCACCGGCCGTCCCACTGCCCCGCCTCGGTGCCGAACCCGTAGATGCGGCCGGCGCCGTCGGAGAGCAGCCGGCGGCCCTGGTCGCTGAGTGCCCACCGCACGCGGCGTCCGGCGCGGTCGGATACGAGCAGGCCCTCCGCCGCGGTGCGGGCCAGCGCCTGCCTGGCCGACTTGGACTCGACCCCGAGACCGCCCAGGACGTCGATGAGCACCTGGGTCCACACGGCATCGGTGCGCGGCAGCACGAACTCCCCGAGCACGGTGAGGAGCAGGGAGCGTGCGCTCGTGGCCCCGAGCTCGCGGCGTCGGGACAGCGCGGGGTGCGCGGTCGCTGGCCCGGCGGCGGTGGACATGACCTGGCACCTTAGCCGGATCTGCAACGACCTCCGCCGAGTGTCGCGGAAACGAGGTCGTCTTACCCGCCTCCGGCGCCCAGGCGGCGCCTCGCGGCGTTCTCGTCGGCGCCGATACAACAGCGGTATCGGCGCCTCCTCCGCCTTGCGACTCCCGTCCTGCGGGTGTCCCGCAGGACACAGCGCCTGGACACCGGATTCGGGCAAGGAACCTCGTTTCCGCGACACTAGGCTCCCTCGTCGTGACGACCGAGGACCTGCTGGCCGCCGACAGCGCGCACGTGTGGCACCCCTACGCGCCGATGCCGGCGACGGCCACGCCGCTCGTGGTCGAGTCGGCCGCTGGGGTCCGGCTGCGCCTCGCCGACGGCCGGGAACTGGTCGACGGGATGTCGTCCTGGTGGGCCGCGATCCACGGCTACGCCCACCCGGTGCTCGACGCCGCCGTGCGCGACCAGCTCGGCTCGATGAGCCACGTGATGTTCGGTGGCCTCACCCACGGGCCCGCCGTCGACCTCGCGCGGCTGCTCGTCGACATCAGCCCGGTCGGACTGGAGCACGTCTTCCTCGCCGACTCGGGCTCGGTGTCGGTGGAGGTCGCGATCAAGATGTGCCTGCAGTACTGGCGTTCCCGGGGCCGTCCCGGCAAGCACCGGCTGCTGACGTGGCGCGGCGGGTACCACGGCGACACGTTCGGGGCGATGAGCGTCTGCGACCCCGACGGCGGCATGCACACGCTGTGGCGCGACGTGCTGCCCCGGCAGGTCTTCGCGGGGCCGCCCCCCGTCGCCTTCGAGCAGGCCTACGTCGCCGAGCTGGCCGACCTCGTGGAGCGCCATGCCGACGAGCTGGCAGCCGTGATCGTCGAGCCCGTGGTGCAGGGGGCGGGCGGCATGCGGTTCCACGACCCCCGCTACCTGCACGTGCTGCGCGAGCTGTGCCTCACCCACGACGTGCTGCTGGTGTTCGACGAGATCGCCACCGGTTTCGGCCGCACCGGTGAGCTGTTCGCCGCCGACCACGCCGGCATCGCCCCCGACGTGATGTGTGTGGGGAAGGCACTGACCGGCGGCTACCTGACCATGGCGGCCGCGCTGTGCAGCGGTGAGGTCGCGCGCGGCATCACCGAGGGCGAGGCGGGCGTGCTCATGCACGGCCCGACGTTCATGGGCAACCCGCTCGCGGCGGCGGTGGCGGCGGCGTCGACCCGGCTGCTCGTGAGCGGGGACTGGCAGGCCCGCGTGCGCGGTATCGAGTCGGCCCTGCGCACCGGCCTGGCCCCGGCGCGGCAGCTTCCCGGCGTGGTCGACGTCCGGGTGCTGGGCGCGATCGGCGTGGTCCAGCTCGACCACGAGGTGGACATGGCTGCGGCGACGGCAGCGGCCGTCGACGCCGGGGTGTGGTTGCGGCCCTTCCGCGACCTCGTCTACACGATGCCGCCCTACGTCTGCGAGCCGGCGGACCTCACGGCCATCAGCGCCGCGGTGGTGGCCGCGGCCGCCGCGGCCTGACCCACCCCCCCGGAGTCGCCCCTTTCGAGCGCGCGAGTCGCCCGCTTCCTGCGCGCGAGTCGCCCGGTTCGAGCGCGCGAGTCGCCCGTCCGGCAAACCGTGTGCGCACCGTGGGCGGGATGTCCTAGCGTCGCGGCCGTGACCTTGCCCGTCCTTCCGCCGACACTGCGGTCCGGATTGCACAGCCGTCCGATGCGCCCCGAGGACGCGGACCGGTGGGCCGATCTGCTCGCGGTGATCGAAGAGGCCGACCAGCGCGGCGAGCACTACGACGCCCACGACTGCGCCGAGGAGCTCGCCGATCCCGAGCTCGACCTGGAGCACGACACCGTCGTGCTGCTCGACGGACCGGCGGGTGCCGACCGTAGGGCGGTCGCCTACCAGGTGCTGCGGTCGCGCAGCGGACGCGCGGAGGGCCCGTCCCTGATCTCGGACGCCGGTGTCCATCCCGCGTTCCGGCGCCAGGGGGTCGGGAACGCGCTGCTGGCCGCGGCGCGGGAACGGGCGGACGAGCTCGGTGCGAGCCTGCGCATCCGGGTGCCCGAGTCCAACGCGGGGGCCGTCGCGCTGGCCGAGGCCGCCGGGATGGTGCCGCTGCGGTGGTGGTCGGAGCTCGACCGCACCCTCACCGAGCCGATCGTGGCTGTTCCGGCCCCGGCCGGCCTGGCCGTCGAGTCGCTGGGCCCGGAGTACGACGCGGCGCGCTGGGACGAGCCGCTGCGGGCCGCGCACAACAGCGCCTTCGCCGACCACTGGGGCTCCGCGCCGGTCAGCGCCGAGGGCTGGGCACACTCGCGCACCGGGAGCCGGGCTTTCCGTCCGGCCTGCTCGGCGGTCGCGACGACGGCGGACGGCGGGATCGCGGGTTACGTGCTCAGCTACGAGTACGACGCCGACACCGCGCGCACCGGCAGGCGTGACCTCTACGTCGCCACGGTCGGCACCGTCGCGGCGCACCGGCGGAGAGGGGTGTCGGCCGCGCTGCTCGCGCACGTGCTGCAGACGGCCCGAAACCACGGCTACGACACCTCGTCGCTCACCGTCGATGCCCAGAACCCCACCGGCGCCCTGGGCGTCTACGACCGGGCGGGCTACCGCCTGAGGCGGCGCGAGATCACCTTCGCTTCCCCCTCGCCCCGTCCCTGACCCGCCACGGTCCCGCACGGTCGCTACCGTGGGCGCCCGTGCCTCCCTTCCCACCGTCGCACCCGTTGGCCTGGCTCGACTCGCACGCCGCCCGCCGCCGGGAGGCGGGGCTCCGCCGGGAACTGCGCCCGCGTGGCGTCGCCGACGGCCTGCTCGACCTCGCAGGCAACGACTACCTCGGTCTCACCGGCGATCCGCGGGTGATCGAGGGCGCAGTCAGCGCGGTACGGACGTGGGGGGCGGGCTCCACCGGGTCCCGCCTGGTCACCGGCACCACGGCGTCGCACGCCGAGCTGGAGCGTGAGCTCGCGGACTTCTGCGGGATGGAGTCCGGCTTGGTGTTCTCCTCCGGCTACGCCGCGAACCTCGGGGTGCTGACCGCGCTGTCGGGTCCGGGGGCGCTCATCGTCTCCGACGCCGCGAACCACGCCTCGCTCGTGGACGCCTGCCGGCTCTCGCGCGCCCGCATCGCCGTCGTCCCGCGCGACGATCCCGCCGCCGTCGACGAGGTTCTCGCGTCCCGGACGGAGCCGCGGGCGCTGGTCGTCACCGAGAGCGTCAACAGCGTGGACGGCGGACTCGCCCCGGTCCGGGAGCTGCATGCCGTCTGCCGGGAGCGGGGCGCCCTGCTCGTGGTGGACGAGGCACACGGACTCGGCGTGGTCGGTCCGGGCGGCCGGGGGCTGCTCACCGAGGTCGGCCTGGCCGGAGCGGACGACGTGGTCGTCACCGTGACGCTGTCGAAGGCGCTCGGCAGCCAGGGTGGCGCGGTGCTCGGACCGGTCGCTGTCACCGAGCACCTGGTGGACACGGCCCGCTCGTTCATCTTCGACACCGGCCTCGCGCCCGCGTCGGTCGGTGCCGCGCTGGCGGCGGTGCGGGTGCTGCGGGCCGAGCCGGACCGGCCGCTCGCGGTGCTGCGTGCCGCGGCGGAGCTGGCCGCGGCGGCAGGGGTGCCCGCGCCCCCGTCGGCGGTGGTGTCGGTGGTGCTCGGAGACCCGGAGCGGGCGGTCGACGCCGCGCGCGCCTGCGCCGCCCGGGGGGTGCGGGTCGGCTGCTTCCGCCCGCCGTCGGTGCCGGAGGGGACGAGCCGGCTGCGGTTGACGGCCAGGGCGACCCTGACCGCGCAGGACACGGCGCTGGTCCGCGCCGTCCTGGCCGAGGTGCTGGCTCCCGCGGCGGCCCGATGACCGCCGGGTTGCCGGGGATCCTCGTCGTGAGCGGGACGGGCACCGGGGTCGGCAAGACCGTCGTCACCGCTGCGGTGGCCGCACTCGCGTGCGCTCGCGGAGCGCGGGTGGCGGTGCTGAAACCGGCTCAGACCGGCGTCGGGCCGGACGAGCCGGGGGACCTCGCCGACGTGGCCCGGCTCGTCCCCGGCATCACACCCCGCGAGCTCGCGCGCTATCCCGACCCGCTCGCGCCCGCCACGGCCGCCCGCCGCGTCGGCGCCCCGCCCGTCACGCCGAAAGAGGCCGCCGACGCTGCACGGGAGCTGGCCGCCGACCACGATCTCGTGCTCGTGGAGGGTGCGGGCGGGCTGCTGGTCAGGTTCGACGACGACGGCGGGACGCTCGCCGACACCGCCGCTGCCCTCGACGCCCCGGTGCTGGTGGTGGCCACCGCCGGTCTGGGCACGCTCAACCACACCGCGCTCACCGTCGAGGCGCTCCGGGCCCGCGGCCTGAGCTGCGCGGGTGTGGTGGTCGGGGCCTGGCCCGCCGACCCGGACCTGGCCGCCGTCTCCAACCTCGCTGACCTGCCCGCCGTCACCGGCGTGCCGCTCCTCGGCGCCGTGCCCGACGGTGCGGGCGCGCTACCGGCCGAGGAGTTCGCGGCCGCCGCCCGCCACGGGCTGGCCACGGCGCTGGGGGGCGAATGGCAGACTGCACACCTGTGACGACGACCGAGACCGACATCCTGGCCACCGCGCGCACGCAGGTGCTGGAGGAGGGCATCGGCCTGTCCGAGGCGCAGGTCCTCGCCGTGCTGCGGCTGCCCGACGACGCACTCGACGATCTCCTCGAACTCGCCCATCAGGTACGGATGCGGTGGTGCGGCCCGGAGGTGGAGGTCGAGGGGATCATCTCGCTCAAGACCGGCGGCTGCCCCGAGGACTGCCACTTCTGCTCCCAGTCGGGGCTGTTCGACTCACCGGTGCGCTCGGCGTGGCTCGACGTCCCGTCGCTCGTCGAGGCGGCCAAGCAGACAGCCAAGACGGGCGCCACGGAGTTCTGCATCGTCGCGGCCGTCCGCGGTCCGGACGCCCGGCTGATGGCGCAGGTCGCGGCGGGCATCGCGGCGATCAAGGACGAGATCGACATCAACATCGCCTGCTCGCTGGGGATGCTCACCCCCGAGCAGGTCGACCAGCTCGCCGCGATGGGCGTCCACCGCTACAACCACAACCTCGAGACCGCGCGCTCGCACTTCACGAACGTGGTCACCACGCACACGTGGGAGGAGCGCTGGGAGACGCTGCGACTCGTGCGCGAGGCCGGCATGGAGGTGTGCTGCGGCGGGATCCTCGGGATGGGGGAGAGCCTGGAGCAGCGCGCCGAGTTCTCGGCGCAGCTTGCGGCGCTGACCCCCGACGAGGTGCCGCTCAACTTCCTCAACCCGCGCCCCGGCACCCCGTTCGGCGACCTCGAGCCGATGGCCGGACCGGACGCCCTGCGCACGGTGGCGGCGTTCCGGCTGGCGTTGCCGCGCACGGTGCTCCGGTTCGCCGGCGGCCGCGAGATCACCCTCGGCGACCTCGGCGCGCGCAAGGGCCTGCTCGGCGGGATCAACGCGGTGATCGTCGGCAACTACCTCACCACGCTCGGACGTCCGGCGGAGTCCGACATCGACCTGCTCGGCGAGCTGGAGATGCCGATCAAGGCACTGAACGAGACGCTGTGACGCCCCCGGTGTTCTGCGACCAGTGCGGCGAGCCGTCCGACGAGGGCGACCACCCGCGGTGTGCGGACCGGCGGGAGCTCGAGCCGCCGCGGTTCTGCCCCGACTGCGCCCGCCGCATGGTGGTGCAGGTGACGCCCACCGGCTGGACGGCGCGGTGCAGCCGTCACGGTGAGCGCAGCAGCGCCGACCCTCTCCCCGCCTGACCTCCGGGGACACCTGGCGTCAGTACCAGGTGAGTTGGCCGTCCTCCACCTGCGGAGCCGGAGAGCTCCTCGGCTCCGGGGCCTCGAGGGCATCGGCGACGTCGGCGAGCAGGGCACCCACCGACGGCCACCCGGTGGGGATCTCGGCGCCGCCGACCTTGTCGTACCTCAGGACGCATCCGTGCAGGTCACCGGCCCGCGTATCCACGACGAGGTAGCTGCCCGACTGGTCCTCCGCGATCGGGAGGAACGAGGGCAGCAGCATCGCGCTCGCGCTCCCTGCCGGCTCTGCGTCGAGCCGGTCGAGGTCGTAGGGATCCTCCGGCGCGGGTTCCCCGCTGCGTCGGAGCAGGCTGTCGTCGACCATGTTCGCCGCGTTAGCTGCCCGGAGCCTGGGCAGGTTGGCTGCCCAGGCCTCCAGCAGGCTCGCCCGGGTCTGCACGATCGACTCCAGTGGCATCGGGCAGTGGTCGGGCAGCAGATATCCCGCCGGGGTGCGCTGCGTGCCGTCCATCAGCCGGTACCAGCCCACGAGATCGTCGGGCCAGCCCCGGCCGGTCGCCTCCTGGGCCGCCGTGAGGGCCGCGTCGCCCGGCGGCGACCGGACCGCCATGGCGGTTTCCGGGGCGTGTGCGCCCAGCCAGGAGACGATGCGGTACCAATTTCGGTTGATCATGAGGTGACCGTACGGACACCCGACGCGTCGTCGTCCATGCTGTCGCCATGGCGAACTGGAGAGGTGCCCTGCGGCAGGCCACGAAGATCGGTATGGACCTGTTGGCCCCCGGCAGGCATGAGCCGCCCCCTCCGCCGAGAGTGCCGGCCCGCAGCGCATCGTCCCTGGACCGGGCGCGCACGATCATCTACTCGCCCGACCCCGACGGCACCGCCGACCCCGGCGAGATCGTGTGGGCCTGGGTCCCCTTCGAGGAGGACGACGGGCGCGGCAAGGACCGGCCGCTCCTGGTCGTCGGCCGGCAGGGTGGCGAGCTGGTCGGCCTGATGTTGTCGAGCCAGGGCGACCGTGCCGGTGACTGGGACTGGATCTCCATCGGTTCCGGCTCCTGGGACCGCGAGGGCCGGGAGTCGTTCGTCCGCCTGGACCGGGTCCTCGAGATCGGCGAGCACGACATCCGTCGGGAAGGCGCCATCCTGGACCGCCGTCGCTTCGAGACCGTCGCGGCGGAACTGCGCACGCGCTTCGGCTGGCGCTGACCGGGATCACGAACCTGCGCGAGCGAGTGGGCGACTCGCGGACGCAGAACGGGCGACTCGCGGGTCTAGAACGGGCGACTCGCGGGGCTTCGGGGTGGGCCGGTCAGTTGGCGCTGGTCTCCACCGCGAAGGTGGTGATCGGGGCGGGGACGGCCCGGAGCTGGCTCAGCAGGCCGGTCTCGCGCGCCAGCAGTGCGCGCACCATGCGTAGGCGCTCGACGGGGGAGGTCTGCTCCAGGAGGCTCTGGCGGTCGCCGATGGGGAGCAGGCAGTCGGCCGCGAGAACGTGGGGGAGGGTGTCCGGTTCCAGGTCGGCATCGGGCTCGGACCAGTCGCCGGTCTTCCATGCGGTGTCGCAGTAGCGGCGATGGGCGGCGCGGGCGGCGGCGGTGAGCATCTCCGTCATGCCGTCGGCGACGGGTGCCTTGGTGTCGGGCAGGAACTCCACCGACCCCATCAGGTAGGGCTTCGACTCCTCGTCCAGGTCGAGCAGCCGGAACCGCCGTGCCCCGCGCGTGACGAGGTCGAACCGCCCGTCGGGCAGGCGGCGGACGTCGCGCAACTCCGCGGTGCAGCCGATGGTGTGCAGCCCGGCGATGCCGTCCTCGTCGGGTGTCCAGCCTTCACGGACCGCGACGACCCCGAACTCCTTGTCGGGGACCGCGCCGGTGACCAGATCGACTGTGAGCTGGCGGTACCGGGGCTCGAAGATGTGCAGCGGCAGCGAGGCCCCGGGCATCAGCACCGTGCCCAACGGGAACAGCGGGAGCGTCTCGGCCACTCGACTACGGTACGGCGCCGCGCAGTTGCTCGCTCGGCGGCCGTAGTACCGCAAAGGCGTCCGTCACGCGCAGTGTCCGGTCGGTGAACCGGAACAGCGCCGCGGGCCGTCCGCCCGCCGGGCCGGGCGGGGAGACCTCGCCGGTCGGCTCCAACAGCCCGCGCCGGGTGAGCACCCGCTGCAGGTTGGTGGCGGACACGGGGTGGCCGAGCGCTGCGGCGTAGAGATCGCGCAGCGCGGAGATCGTGAACTCCCGGGGGGCGAGCGCGAACCCGAGGTTCGTGTAGGACAGCTTCGCCCGTAGCCGGTCGTGGGCCGCCTCGACGATCGCGGCGTGGTCGAACGCCGTGGGGGGCAGCGCTGTGAGCGGGTGCCACGCGGTGTCGGCGGGGACCGCGGGGTCGCTGTCGGAGGGCACGAGCCCGAGGAACGCGGTGGCGATCAGGCGCGGGCCGGGCACGCGGTCGGGGTGGCTGAACACGGATATCTGCTCGACGTGGGTCACCTCGCGGACGTCGACCTTCTCCGCGAGCTGCCGCCGGACCGAGCGCTCGACGTCCTCGTCGTCTCCGAGCCGGCCACCGGGCAGCGCCCACCGGCCCGAGTCGGGCGGCAGCGCCCGCTGCCAGGCCAGCACCTGGAGCGAGTCCGCGCGGATCTGCAGTAGCGCCACCAGCACCTCGTGCTCGGTGGGGCGGGTCATGCGCGGATCGTAGGCGCCGGGTCCGTGACGGTGGGTCGGGGGACGTGAACGGGCGGTTGCGGCGCGGTGAGTTTCCGGTCACGAGAACGGTGTGGCGGCCTGAACCCGCTGCTACCATCGTCCCTGTTTGCGACTGATAGTCGAAAACAGGAGAAGGAGGGACACCGTGACGCTCACCGAGGTCACCGCCTCGCCGACCGAGGCACCGACAGTGGACGCGGGGTGGGCGGACGAGGTCCGCGAGCTGGCCCGCCGCCGGAACGCCGTGCTGCTGGCGCACAACTACCAGCTCCCGGCGATCCAGGACGTGGCCGACCACACCGGCGACTCGCTGGCGCTGTCGCGGATCGCCGCCGAGTCCGACGCCTCGACGATCGTCTTCTGCGGCGTCCACTTCATGGCCGAGACGGCCAAGATCCTGGCTCCGGACAAGACCGTCCTGATCCCCGACGCGCGCGCCGGGTGTTCCCTCGCCGACTCGATCACCGCCGACCAGCTGCGGGAGTGGAAGGCCGAGCACCCCGGTGCGGTCGTCGTCTCCTACGTCAACACCACCGCCGCGGTGAAGGCCGAGACGGACGTCTGCTGCACCTCGTCCAACGCGGTGGAGGTCGTGGAGTCGATCCCGGCGGACCGCGAGGTGCTGTTCCTGCCCGACCAGTTCCTCGGAGCCCACGTCCGGCGCGTCACCGGCCGGACGAACATGCACGTCTGGGCGGGGGAGTGCCACGTCCACGCCGGGATCAGCGGACCGGCGCTCGCCGCGCAGGTCGAGGCGCACCCCGACGCCGAGCTGTTCGTCCATCCCGAGTGCGGCTGCGCCACGTCGGCGCTCTACCTCGCCGGGGCGGGGGCGGTGCCCGAGGACCGGGTCAAGATCCTCTCCACCGGCGGCATGCTCGACGCCGCCCGCGCGAGCTCCGCCGCGAGCGTGCTCGTGGCCACCGAGGTGGGCATGCTCCACCAGCTGCGGAAGGCGGCGCCGGAGATCGACTTCCGCGCCGTGAACGAGCGCGCCTCCTGCCGGTACATGAAGATGATCACCCCGGAGAAGCTGCTCCGGTCCCTGCGTGAGGGCACCGACGAGGTGCACGTCGACCCCGATCTGGCCGCCCGCGGCCGGGCCGCCGTCCAGCGGATGATCGCGATCGGGCAGCCGGGGGGCGCGGAGTGAGCGCGGCGCTCTGGGAGGCGACCGCCGACCTCGTCGTCGTCGGGTCCGGCGTCGCCGGTCTCACCGCGGCGCTGGACGCGACCGAGCTCGGGCTGCGCGTCGTCGTCGTGACGAAAGACGCCGCCGACGCCGGGTCCACCCGCTGGGCACAGGGCGGGGTCGCGGTGGTGGTCGGGGACATTCCAGGCGACACCGTCGACGCCCACATCACCGACACCCTCGTCGCGGGCGCGGGCCTGTCCGACGCCGCGGCGGTGGGGGAGATCATCACCGACGGCCCGGCTGCCGTCACGCGGCTGCGGGCGAGGGGCGCCGTCTTCGACCCGGGAAGCGACGGCAGGCTCGCCCGCACCCGGGAGGGCGGCCACTCCGCGTTCCGCGTGGTGCACGCAGGCGGCGACGCCACCGGTGCCGAGATCGAGCGCGCCCTGGTGGCCGCGGTCTCCGACCGGCGGCTGCCGCTGCTCACCGGGCACGTCGCGGTGGACGTCCTGCTCGACGAGTGCGGCTCGGTCGCTGGCCTTTCAGTCCTGGACGACGCCGGTCGGCCAGGACTGCTGCAGGCGCCCGCCGTGCTGCTGGCCACCGGCGGGTACGGGCAGCTCTACGCGAGCAGCACGAACCCGGCGACGGCCACCGGTGACGGCGTCGCGCTCGCGCTGCGGGCCGGAGCGACCGCGGCGGACCTGGAGTTCGTGCAGTTCCACCCCACCGCGCTCTACACGCCGGGGGTGCAGGCGGGCCCGAGCATCAGGACCCAAGGGCTGCAGGTGACGTCGAGCACCAGGAGAGCTCCCGTCGTCGGCAGGCTCCCGCTGGTCACGGAGGCCGTACGCGGGGAGGGTGCGGTGCTGCTCGACCGCGCCGGCCGCCGCTTCATGACGGCCGTGCATCCGCTCGCCGACCTGGCCCCCCGCGATGTCGTCGCGGCGGCGATCACCCGGACGCTCGCCGAGACGGGTGCCGACTGCGTCCATCTCGACGCCACCGCGATCCCGCACTTCGCCCGGCGCTTCCCCACCGTCCACGCCGCCTGCCTGGCCGTGGGGGTCGATCCGGTACGGGAACCGATCCCCGTGACGCCGGCCGCGCACTACGCGTGCGGCGGCGTGGTCACCGATCTGGACGGACGCACCGTCGTCCCGGGGCTGTACGCGGCGGGCGAGGTGGCCCGCACCGGCCTGCACGGAGCCAACCGGCTGGCGTCGAACAGCCTGCTCGAGGGTCTCGTTCTCGGCGCGCGCGCCGCCCGCGCCGTCACCGCCGACCGGCTGCGCGCCGCAGGTGCGGCACTGCCGGCGCCGTCCCCCGCGGTGGCGTTCGCGCCGCGCCCGGTCCTGCAGCGCGCGATGACCGGTGCGGCGGGGATCGGGCGCGACGCCGCAGGGCTCGCCGCGGCGTCCGACGCCGTGGAGGCGGCCACGGCGCTCGGGGTGCTCGTGGACCGGGCCGCTGTGGAGGACGCCGCGCTGACCCTGCTCGCGCAGGCCGTGCTCGCGGCCGCCGGGCACCGCACCGAGAGCCGGGGCTGCCACGTGCGCACCGACTTCCCGGAGCGCGACGACGTGTGGCAACGGACAAGCCTGGTGATCGGGCTCGACCGGTCGGGGAGACCGACCGTGCAGGAGGAGACGGCGGTGGCGGCATGACCGCGACGATCGAGGCACTCGACCGGGACGACCTGCGCCGCGTCGTCGGGATCGCGCTGGAGGAGGACCTGCGCTACGGCCCGGACGCGACCACCGCGGCCACGGTCCCGGCCGACGCCGTGGCCGTCGCCGCGTTCACCGCCCGCCGTCCTGGTGTGCTGGCCGGGGTGCCGGCCGTGCTCGCGGTCCTCGACACGGTCCTGACCGCACCCGGGGCGCCGGGGCCGGTCAGCGGCGCCTTCGAGGTGCTCGACGCGATATCAGACGGTGACCGCCTCGATGCGGGTGACGTCGCCCTCACCGTCCGGGCGCCGGTGCGCCGGATGCTCACCGCGGAGCGCACGGCCCTGAACCTGCTGTGCCACCTGTCCGGCGTGGCCACCGCGACGGCGGCCTGGGTGGATGCCGTGGCGGGCACGAACGCCCGCATCCGTGACACCCGCAAGACGCTGCCGGGGCTGCGGCTGCTGGAGAAGTACGCGGTGCGCTGCGGCGGCGGGGTGAACCACCGGCTCGGTCTCGGTGACGCGGTGCTGATCAAGGACAACCACGTCGCCGCTGCCGGTTCGGTCGGTGCGGCGCTGGCCGCGGCCCGTCAGCACGCTCCCGACCTGCCGTGTGAGGTGGAGGTCGACACCCTGGAGCAGCTCGACGAGGTGCTCGCGCTCGGCGCGGAGCTGGTGCTGCTGGACAACTTCTCCGTGGAGCTCACGCGGGAGGCGGTGCGGCGGCGCGGTGACCTGCCGACGCGGCTGGAGTCGTCCGGGGGACTGGTGCTCGCGAACGCGCGCGAGTACGCCGAGACCGGGGTGGACTACATCGCGGTCGGGGCGCTCACCCACTCGGTCACGGCGCTGGACATCGGGCTCGACCTGCGGCCCTGACGCCGGCCGGGACGGGCGACTCGCGCACGCGAATCGGGCGACTCGCGCGGCCGGGACGGGCGACTCGCGGGCGGGCATCGGGCGACTCGCGCGCTCGGAACGGGCGACTCGCGGGTGGTGCGGGTGTCGGGGTCGGGCGTGGGGCGGTGGTCAGGTCGCCGCGGCCACGAGCACGTCCGCGGCGGCCGGGGCCCCGCCCGCCCTTTTGGCCAGCGCGCCCATCCGGGCGCAGGCCGCGCGGTAGGCCGGGTCGGAGACGACGGTGTCGACGGCCTTGGCCAGTGCATCAGGGGTGGCGTCGGCGGGGTCAAGCTGGACGCCGAGGCCCAGTTCGACCACCCGGTCGGCGGTGGCCGCCTGCTCCACCATCTGCGGGACCACCACCATGGGCACCCCGTGGAAGATCGCCTCCATCGTGCCGCCCATCCCGCCGTGGGTGACGAACGCGGCGGCGCGTTCCAGCACCCGCAGCTGGGGCACGTGGGACGCGAGCACGACGTTGTCCGGGACGTCGGGGAAGTCGGCCGCGGCGAGCCGCCTCCCGTGGTTGACCAGCACCGGGCGGTCGCTGTGCGCGAACGCCTCCAGGCAGGCCTGGAAGAACTCCTTGCGCTCGTTGAATGCGGTGCCCAGCGACACGTAGACCCCCGGCGTGGTCTCCCACGCCGACAGGTCGAGCCCGTCGGCGGGCTCGGGGCGTCCCAGCGCCGGGCCGACGAAGTGCACCGCGGCGCCGAGTGCCTCGTGGTCCGGGTGGAACTCGGCGGGCATGAAGACCACGGTCGGGAGTGTGTGCCCCCAGATCAGGGAGGCGGGATCCGCTACCCGCACGCCGTAGAGATCGGCGACCGCGGCCAATCGGGTGGTGTCGATCGGGGGCGGTCCGGTGGTTCCCGCGGCGGCGAAGCGCCGGGTGACCGGGGACAGCGGTCCCGGCGGGTAGGACGCCGACAGCTGCACCGCCCTGGCCGATTGCGCCGCGACGAGCAGCGTGCCCCAGATCGAGAAGTTCTCGCCGACAACGAGGTCGGGCCGCTCCCGGTCGTACAGGTCGAGGAGCAGGGGAGCCACCTGTTCCGCGGTGGCCATGAGCTGCTGCATCAGTACGGCGAGATGGCCCAGGACGGGCTCGCCCTGCTTCGGCGGCTGGAAGGGCGGGGCCGTGTACTCCACAAGGTCGGCCCCGGTGGCCGCCACGGTCTCCCGGAACTGGTCGGGCAGCACGTAGGAGACCTGGTGCCCGCGGCTCACCAGTTCCGTCGCCACCGCGAGTGTGGGGTTCAGGTGGCCGAGGCCGGGCATCGGCAGGAACAGGAATCGGCTCACGAGGCACCGGGCAAGATCGTCACGCTCGGTGAGGGTACGCCCGGCGGCGGCCCCGCCTCCCCGGCCCGATGACGAACCCGTCCCCGTACCCTGGCACCATGCTCCGCCGACTCGACCTGCGTACCGCCCCCCTGCCCCGCACCGCCGACCTGCGGGGTCTCCTGCCGCGTGCGGACGTGGACGTCGACGCGGTGCTGCACCAGGTGCGCCCGATCGTCGACGCGGTGCGCGAGCGCGGCGTCGACGCCGCGTTGGAGTTCGCCGAGCGGTTCGAGAAGGTGCGCCCGTCCGGGGTCCGGGTGCCGGTGCAGACGCTCAACGGGGCGCTGGCCGCGCTCGACCCGTCGGTGCGCACCGCGCTGGAGACCTCCATCGAGCGCGCCCGGAAGGTGCACGCCGAGCAGCGCCGCACCGACATCGTCACCGGCGTGGTGCCCGGGGGCACCGTCACCGAGCGGTTCGTGCCGGTGCGGCGGGTCGGTCTGTACGCGCCCGGCGGGCTCGCGGTCTACCCGTCGAGCGTGGTCATGAACGTGGTGCCTGCGCAGGCCGCCGGCGTCGAGTCGCTGGTGGTGGCATCTCCGCCGCAGGCAGAGCACGGCGGGCTGCCGCACCCCACCATCCTCGCCGCGGCCGCGTTGCTCGGGGTCGAGGAGGTGTGGGCGGTCGGCGGGGCGCAGGCCGTGGCGCTGCTGGCCTACGGCGGCACCGACACCGACGGTGGCGAGCTCGCGCCCGTCGACATGGTCACCGGGCCGGGCAACGTCTACGTCACCGCCGCCAAGCGGCTGCTGCGCGGCTTCATCGGGATCGACGCCGAGGCCGGACCCACCGAGATCGCCGTGCTCGCCGACGACACGGCCGATCCGGTGCACGTGGCGGCCGACCTGATCAGCCAGGCCGAGCACGACCCCAACGCGGCGTCGGTGCTGGTCACCACCTCGCCTGCCCTCGCCGACGCCGTCGACGCCGAGCTGGGGCGTCAGGTGCCGCAGACCAAGCACACCGAGCGGATCCGCACCGCGCTCACCGGCCCGCAGTCCGGGGCCGTCCTGGTCGCCGACCTCGCCGACGGCGTCACGGTCGTCGACGCCTACGCGGCCGAGCACCTGGAGATCCAGACCGAGGACGCGCGCTCGGTCGCGCTCCAGGTCCGCAACGCGGGTGCGATCTTCGTCGGCCCGTACGCGCCGGTGTCGCTGGGTGACTACTGCGCGGGCTCCAACCACGTGCTGCCCACCGGCGGCTGCGCGCGCCACTCCGCCGGTCTGTCGGTGCAGACGTTCCTGCGCGGCGTGCACATCGTGGAGTACACCGAGGACGCGCTGCGCGACGTGGCCGACCAGGTGGTCACGCTCGCCGCCGCCGAGGACCTGCCCGCGCACGGGCAGGCCGTCACGGCCAGGTTCGCCCGGTGACCGCGCTCCTCCCCGCGGTGGGCGCCGAGGTCTCCCTCGACGATCTGCCGCTGCGTGAAGACCTGCGCGGCCGCAGCCCCTACGGCGCACCCCAGCTCGACGTGGCCGTGCGGCTCAACACCAACGAGAACCCGTACCCGCCGCCGCCCGAGCTGGTCGCCGACGTCACCGACGCCGCCCACGCCGTCGCGGCCGAGCTGCACCGCTACCCGGACCGGGACGCGCTCGCGCTCCGCACCGATCTGGCCGCCTACCTGACCAGCGCCACCGGCGTCACGCTCGGTGCCACCAACGTCTGGGCCGCCAACGGCTCCAACGAGATCCTGCAGCAGATCATGCAGGCCTTCGGCGGGCCGGGACGCACGGCCGTGGGCTTCGAACCGTCGTACTCGATGCACCCGATCATCGCCGCGGGCACGCGCACCGAGTGGCTGCCCGCCCCACGTCGGGACGACTTCTCCGTCGACATCCGCGCCGCGGCCGCGGCGCTGCGCGAGTACGCCCCCGACCTGACGTTCCTCACCAGCCCGAACAACCCCACCGGCCAGTCGCTGGAGCCGGCCGAGCTGGCCGCCCTGATCGACGCCGCCCCGGGGATGGTGGTGGTCGACGAGGCCTACGCGGAGTTCTCCGACCGCCCCAGCTCGATCACGCTGCTGGCCACCCACGGCCACAAGCTGATCGTGTCGCGCACGATGAGCAAGGCGTTCGCGTTCGCCGGGGGCCGGTTGGGCTATCTGGCGGCCGCCCCCGCCGTCGTCGACGCGTTGCAGCTGGTACGGCTGCCCTACCACCTCTCGTCGCTCACGCAGGCGGCGGCGCGGGCGTCGCTGCGGCACGCCGACGCCACCCTCGCCACGGTGGCGCTCCTGCGTGCCGAGCGCGACCGGGTGGTGGCCGAGCTCGCCGCCACCGGCTTCGACGTCGTGCCGAGCGATGCCAACTTCGTCCTGTTCGGCCGGTTCGCCGACGCCCCGCGCGCCTGGCGGGCCTTCCTCGACCGCGGAGTCCTCATCCGCGACGTCGGTATCCGCGAGCGGTTGCGTGTCACGATCGGCACGCCCGAGGAGAACGACGCGTTCCTGCAGATCGCAGCGGACGTGGTGGAGCAGGAGTTGCGGACATGACCAACAGGATCGGCCGCGTGGAGCGGGTCACCAAGGAGTCGAAGGTCCTCGTCGAGATCAACCTCGACGGCAGCGGCACCACCGACATCGCGACCGGAGTCCCGTTCTTCGATCACATGCTCGACGCGCTGGGCAAGCACGGGGCGTTCGACCTCACGGTCCACGCCCAGGGGGATGTGGAGCTGGACGCCCACCACACGGTGGAGGACGTCGCGATCGTCCTCGGGCAGGCGATCCGGCAGGCGCTGGGCGACAAGAAGGGCATCCGCCGCTTCGGCGACGCCTGGATCCCGATGGACGAGGCGCTCGCTCAGGCCGTTGTCGACGTGTCGGGGCGCCCGTACACCGTGCACACCGGCGAGCCCGACGTGATGCAGGGCTTCGTCGTGGGCGGCCACTACCCGACGGTGCTCAACCGGCACGTCTTCGAGTCGCTGGCCTTCCACGGCCATCTCGCCCTGCACATCCGGGTGCTCGACGGTCGCGACCCGCACCACATCACGGAGGCCGAGTACAAGGCGGTCGCCAGGGCACTGCGCGCCGCCGTGGAGCCGGACGCGCGGATCACCGGAGTCGCGTCCACCAAGGGCACGCTCTGACCCGCACGCTCTGACCTGGGCCCGGAGGCCCGCTCAGGCGGGCGCTCCCCCGGCCCGGCGGGCTGCGACCACCGCCACCAGCGCCGGCACCACGGCCACCGCGGTGCCGGCGGCGAAGGCCACGGCGCCGGTGTCCACGAGTGCGGCGAACAACGCTCCGGTCAGCGCGAGGACGACGCCGGCGAACAGGGCGTCGGCGATCTGCAGCGCCGAACTGTTGGCGCCCTGCTCGCCGGGAGCGGACAGTTCGAGCGTCAGCACCGACAGCGTCGGATAGGCGAGACCCATGCCGAGCCCGGCCGCTGCCCATCCGACGACGCCGACGGCCACCGGCACGGCAGGCAGCACCGTCGCCCCCGCGGTGAGGACACCGAACCCCACGAGAGCGGTGCCGCACCGCAGCAGCGTGGTGCGGGACGGGGCGCGGTCGCGGCCCTGGAACCACGAGCCGGTCGACCACGTCACGGCGGCCACGGTCAGGACCAGGCCGGACACGGTGGGCGAGAGGCCCCGCTCGCGCGAGAGCAGCAGCGGGAGGAACGCCTCCTCGGCGAAGAACGCGGCCGAGAGCAGGCCGCGTACCGCGATCACCGCGGGCAGCCCCGGGCGGGCCAGCAACGACCCGGCGGGCAACAGCGCGGGCCCTGCCACAGCGACCGCCAATACCGCTCCGAACCCGAGCAGCAGGGCGAGCATCCCCTGGAGCTGTCCGGCCTGGTAGAGCGCTCCCGCCCCGATCGCTGCCACGACCGCCCAGCCGACCCGCCGCCACCGGTGGCTGCCCACACCGGAGTGGCCGGTGAGGTCGCGCAGGGCCGGCTCCACGAGCAGTGCCGCCGGCACGGCCAGCATCGCCGCGAGCAGGAACACCCAGCGCCAGCCGACGGTCTCGACGAGCAGGCCGGCCAGCGGCGGCCCCACGACCGCGGGCAGGACCCACGCGGCGGCGAAGGCGGCGAAGATCTTCGGACGCAGCCCGGGCGGCACGGCCCGGGCCACCACCACGTACAGGGCCACCGAGAACAGCCCTGACCCCAGCCCCTGCACCGCCCGGCCGACGGCGAGGACCGGCATCGCCGGCGCCAGCCCGGCCACGAGCAGGCCCAGCACGAACGCGGCGACCCCCACCCGCATCGCTCCGCCCGGCCCTCGCGCATCGCTCCACACCCCGGCGAGCACCATCCCGACCACGCTCGTGGCCAGCGGCAGCCCGAACGCGAGTGCGTAGGCGGTGAGCCCGTCGAGCGCGACGGCGACCGTCGGCATCGCCGTCGCCACGGCGATCGCCTCGAACGCGCCCAGCGACACGAGCGCCACGGAGCCGACGGTGAGCGTGCGCAGCCGCCCGCGGAGGAGGCCGGGTGCGGCCGCGGTCGTGGTCATGCGGAGAGGGTGCAACTTCGACCCGGGTCGAGGTCAACCGAGTTGCCGCTATCCTGGCCACGTGTCGCGGATCGTCGTGCTGGACTACGGGTCAGGCAATCTCCGCTCGGCCGAGCGCGCGCTGCAGCGGGTCGGTGCCGACGTCACGGTCACGGCCGACGCCGACGCCGCGATGGAGGCCGACGGCCTCGTCGTGCCCGGGGTGGGTGCCTTCGCGGCCTGCATGCGCGGCCTGAGCGCCGTGAACGGCCCGCGGATCATCGAGCGGCGCCTTGCCGGTGGGCGTCCGGTGCTGGGCATCTGCGTGGGGATGCAGGTGCTGTTCGACCTCGGCGTGGAGTGGGGCGACCGCACCACCGGCTGCGGGCAGTGGCCCGGCACCGTCGAGCGGATCAAGGCCGACGTGCTCCCGCACATGGGCTGGAACACCGTGCGCGCGCCCGTCGGCTCCACTCTGTTCGCCGGCCTCGACGCCGACACCCGTTTCTACTTCGTGCACTCCTTCGGGCTGCGCCGCTGGGAGTTGGAGGAGTCGGAGGTGCTCCGGCCGCCGCTGGTCACCTGGGCCCACCACGGTGAGGACTTCGTCGCCGCCGTGGAGAACGGCGCGCTCGCCGCCACCCAGTTCCACCCGGAGAAGTCGGGCGACGCCGGTGCCGCCGTCCTGCGCAACTGGCTGCGCGACGTCGTCGACTGATCGCTCGTTCCCGATCCGGCTTCATCCGCAGAATGTGAACGATTCGATCCGGTTGTCGGTTGTCGATGAACCGGTGAGCAAACCGCTGGTGGCCAAAGAAATGGCGAGTTGCTAGATTCCTCGCAAGGAGTCTCGGTACGCGGGCTGTTTGCCCAGGTGGCGGCCGTGGTCGGGTTCTGCGATGCGCTGCTTCCGATTCCGTTCGGAACGACTCCGCTGAATTCGGCGACCCGTGGAGACCAGCGATGGAATCGTTCGACTACGTGATCGTCGGGGCCGGAAGTGCAGGTTGTGTGCTGGCCAACCGGTTGTCCGAGAACAGCGCCACCCGCGTGTTGTTGCTGGAGGCGGGCGGTTCGGACGACGTTCCCGAGGTGCACATTCCGGCCGCGTACACCGCACTGTTCAAGAGCAAGCGGGACTGGGATCATTCGTCCGTTCCCCAGGCCCGCACCGGCCGTTCCGTATACGTGCCCCGAGGGCGGATGCTGGGCGGCTGCTCGTCGATGAACGCCATGATCTACATCCGGGGAAACCCCGCCGACTACGACGGGTGGCGCGACCACTTCGGCGCGCGGGGCTGGGGCTGGAGCGACGTGCTGCCCTACTTCATCCGGTCCGAGGGGAACGCGCGGCTGTCCGGGCCGCTGCACGGCTCCGACGGCCCGCTCCTGGTGCAGGACGAGATCTTCGTCCACGACCTGTCGAGGGCGTGGATCGAGGCAGCCGTCGAGTGGGGCCTGCCCGCCAACGACGACTTCAACGGACCGTCCCAGCTCGGCGTGGGGGAGTACCAGCTGACGTGCCGGGACGGCAGGCGCTGGTCCGTGGCCGACGCCTACCTGCATCCCGTCACGGATCGGCCCAACCTGACCGTCCTCACCGACTGCACGGTGGACACCGTCCAGGTGCGGGACGGGCGCGCGGTGGGCGTGGCCTACCGCGCCGACGGGATCGGCCACGTCGTCCGGGCCGAGGAGGAGGTGCTGCTCTGCGCGGGGGCCATCGCCTCGCCCCAGCTGCTCATGGTCTCCGGCATCGGCCCTGCCGATCACCTGCGCGACCACGGCATCCCGGTGGTCCTGGATGCCCCCGGCGTGGGTGCCGGCCTGCAGGACCACCCGGCCGTCCCCCTGGTCTGGACCACCAGGGGGGTCACCGACTTCCGGGATCTCGCCGCCACCGACGACGCCGCCCTGCAGTGGCAGCGCGAACGCCGCGGGCCGCTCACCTCGGTGGTCTGCGACGCCGCGATGTTCTTCGCGACCGACGGAGCAGCGGCACCGAACATCCAGGTGTTCGCCGGTGCCACCTCGTACTGGCACGACGGTTTCGGCTACGCCGACGTGCCCGGCTGCACCGCCGCCGTCACCCTGATCGATCCCGCCAGCCGCGGCCGGCTGCGGTTGCGTTCGGCCGACCCGTCCGCCAAGCCGGTCATCGACTTCGCCTTCTACGAGGAACAGGCCGACCTGGACGCGATGGTGGCCGGTCTGCGGACCCTGGTCGACGTGGCCCGCAGGCCGCCGTTGGCGTCGTCCATCTCGGGGCCGTACCTCCCGGCGAACGCCGTGCCCGACCGGTCGGTGCTGCTCGACCTCCTCCGGTCGCGGACCCAGACGATGTACCACCCGGTCGGGACGTGCGCGATGGGCAACGCCGACACCGCGGTGGTGGACCCCGAACTGCGCGTGCGCGGTGTGGACCGGCTCCGGGTGGTCGACGCCTCGGTGATGCCCGCGATCGTGCGGGGCAACACCAACGCTCCCGTCGTCATGATCGCGGAGAAGGCCGCCGACATGATCCTCGTGGGCGACTGATCGCCCGCCGGCCCGCATGTGTTGCGGGCCGTGGCCGGAGGCGTCACCGGTAGGCTTCCAAGCGTGAGTTTCACGTTGCTTCCCGCCGTCGACGTCGCCGACGGCCAGGCCGTGCGGCTGGTGCAGGGCGAGGCCGGCACGGCCACCGGTTACGGCGCCCCGCGGGACGCCGCGCTGCAGTGGCAGAACGACGGTGCGGAGTGGATCCACCTCGTCGACCTCGACGCCGCGTTCGGCCGGGGTTCCAACGCCGAGTTGCTGGCCACCGTCGTCGGCGAGCTGGATGTGGCGGTGGAGCTGTCGGGCGGCATCCGCGACGACGCATCGCTCGAGCGCGCCCTGTCCACCGGCTGTGCGCGGGTGAACCTGGGCACAGCGGCGCTGGAGAACCCCGAGTGGTGCGCCCGCGCCATCGCCGCCCACGGCGACCGGATCGCGGTCGGCCTCGACGTCCGGATCTCCTCCGCAGGCCACCGGCTCGCCGCCCGCGGCTGGACCACCGACGGCGGCGACCTCTGGGAGGTCCTGGAGCGGCTCGACCGCGACGGGTGCTCCCGCTACGTCGTCACCGACGTGAGCAAGGACGGCACGCTGCGCGGGCCCAACATCGATCTGCTGCGCGACGTCGCGGCCGCCACGAAGGCGCCGGTCATCGCCTCCGGCGGGATCGCCGAGGTGTCCGACCTGGTCGCGCTGGCCGAGGTGGCCGCCACCGGCGTCAACATCGAGGGGTCGATCGTCGGCAAGGCGCTCTACGCCGGTCGGTTCACGCTTCCCGAGGCGCTGGCCGCGGTGCGGGCCGTCGACGCCGCGGCGGGCCGGGCGGCGGGCTGAGATGGGCGTCGCCGTTCGCGTCATCCCCTGCCTGGACGTCGACGCCGGCCGGGTGGTGAAGGGCGTCAACTTCGCCGACCTCCGCGACGCGGGCGACCCGGTGGAGATGGCCCGCGTCTACGACGCCGAGGGCGCGGACGAGCTCACGTTCCTCGACGTCACGGCGTCGTCGGGAGAGCGCGCCACCATGCTCGACGTGGTGCGTCGCACCGCGGAGCAGGTGTTCATCCCGCTCACCGTCGGCGGCGGCATCCGCGCCACCGACGACGTCGACACGCTGCTGCGGGCCGGGGCCGACAAGGTCAGCATCAACACCGCGGCTATCGCCCGCCCTGAGCTGCTGCACGAGGCCAGCCGCCGGTTCGGCGCGCAGTGCATCGTGCTCTCCGTCGACGCCCGCACGGTGCCCGAAGGCAGCAAGCCCACCCCGTCGGGCTGGGAGGTCACCACCCACGGCGGGCGTCGGGGCACCGGCATCGACGCCGTCGAGTGGGCGGCCCGCGGCCAGGAGCTGGGCGTCGGGGAGATCCTGCTCAACTCGATGGACGCCGACGGCACCCGCGCAGGCTTCGACCTGGCCATGATCGCCGCCGTGCGCAGGGTGGTGGACGTGCCGGTGATCGCGAGCGGCGGGGCCGGCGCCGTCGAGCACTTCCTGCCCGCCGTGCGGGCGGGAGCCGATGCGGTGCTCGCCGCCAGCGTCTTCCACTTCGGACAGCTGCGCATCAAGGACGTCAAGGACGGCCTGCGCGAGGGGCAGGTGGAGGTGCGATGACAGCTCGCGCGCAGGAGTCGGCCCTCGACCCGGCGGTCGCGGCCCGGCTCAAGCGCACCCCCGACGGCCTGGTGTGCGCCATCGCGCAGCAGCGGGGCACCGGCGAGGTGCTGATGGTCGCCTGGATGGACGACGAGGCGCTGCACCGCACCCTCACCACCGGCCGCGCCACCTACTGGTCGCGCTCCCGTGAGGAGTACTGGGTGAAGGGCGCCACCTCGGGCAACGCCCAGCAGGTGCACGAGGTGCGGCTGGACTGTGACGGCGACGCCGTGCTGGTGGTCGTCGACCAGACCGGGGCGGCATGCCACACGGGCGAGCGGACGTGCTTCGACGCCGACGTCCTGCTGACGACGAACGGCGCCTGAGGGCCCACCCGCGTCCTCACAGGGCCCACAGCATCTGCGCGGAGCACACGCGGTCTGTGAGGACGCGCTGGGCCGGCGCCGACTCCGGCCGCCCGGTATCCGGGCGACTCGCGCGCCAGAACTGGGCGACTCGCGGGGCTGGGCCGGGCGACTCGCGCGCCGGAATCGGGCGACTCGCGGGAATCGGGCGACTCGCCGGGCGCGGACGGGCGACTCGCGGGCGGGGCGGGGGCGACCGGCGGGCGGGGCGGGGGACGATCCGAGATGATGACGTCATGATCAGGTTGTTGCTGGTGGACGACGAGGAGCTCGTGCGGACCGGGCTCCGCGCGATCCTCGCCGCGGAGCCGGACATCACGGTGGTCGGCGAGGCAGCCGACGGTGCCGGGGTGCCCGGTCTGGTGCGCGGGCTCGCTCCCGACGTGGTGCTGATGGACGTGCGGATGTACGCCGTCCATGGCATCGCCGCCACCCGGCACCTGGTCCCGAGCCTGCCGCAGCCGCCTCGGGTGCTGGTGCTCACGACGTTCGGCAACGACGGTGACGTCTACGACGCGCTGCAGGCCGGCGCGGCGGGGTTCCTGCTGAAGCGGGCCCGGCCCGCCGAGATCGTGCAGGCGGTGCGCATCGTGGCCTGCGGTGAGTCGCTGCTGTTCCCCGCGGCCGTGCGCGACCTGGTGGCCACCCGCGGCCGGGCGGGCGGGGACGCGCTGCGCGGCGCGGGGCTGACCGAACGGGAGGGCGAGGTGCTGCGCTGGATGGCCCGCGGGCTGTCGAACGCCGAGATCGCCAGGGAGCTGACGGTCGGGGTGGAGACGGTGCAGGCCCACGTGGGCGACCTGCTGGCCAAGCTGGGGGCGCTGGACCGCACCCAGGCCGTGGTGGCGGCCTACGAGTCGGGGTTCATCGACCCGCGCCGGCCCGTCGACGTCTGACGGTGGACCTCGCAGGCCCGTTGCTCTGGCGTGTTCCGGTCGCGGACACAGATGATCGCGGGGTCGGTCGAGCACGGCATGCCGCTGCCCGACGCGATTCGGGTCCGGTTCCCCGGACATGACCAGAAGGGCGTCGAGGAATGATCATCGACTGTCACGGCCACTACACCACGGTGCCGGCAGCGCACACGGCCTGGCGTGAGGAGCAGCGTGCCGGATTCGAGGCCGGCACGCCGGCACCCGGCTACCCGGAGATCTCCGACGACCAGATCCGCGAGTCCGTGGAGGGCAGCCAGCTCCGGCTGATGGCCGAACGCGGGGTCGACCTGACGGTGTTCTCTCCGCGGGCGTCGGCCATGGGCCACCACATCGGTGACGAGCAGGTCAGCACGTCCTGGTCGCGGGCCTGCAACGACCTGATCCACCGGGTCGTCGCGCTGTATCCGGAGCACTTCATCGGCGTCTGCCAGCTGCCGCAGTCGCCGGGGGTGCCGATCGAACACTCGATCGACGAGCTGAAGCGCTGCGTGCTGGAACTGGGCTTCGTCGGCTGCAACCTCAACCCCGACCCCAGCGGCGGCCACTGGACGGCGCCGCCCCTCACGGACAAGAGCTGGTACCCCTTCTACGAGGCCATGATCGAGCTCGACGTGCCGGCGATGGTGCACGTCTCGGCGTCGACCAACGCGAACTTCCACGCGACCGGTGCGCACTATCTCAACGCCGACACCACCGCGTTCATGCAGCTGCTCCAGGGCGACCTGTTCGCCGACCTCCCGCAGCTGCGGCTGGTGATCCCGCACGGCGGGGGAGCGGTGCCGTACCACTGGGGCCGCTACCGCGGGCTCGCCGACATGCTCGGCCGGCCCGAGCCGGACGACCACCTCATGTCCAACGTCTTCTTCGACACCTGCGTCTACCACCAGCCCGGCATCGACCTGCTCTTCGACGTGGTCGATGTCGACAACATCCTGTTCGGCTCGGAGATGGTCGGAGCCGTGCGCGGGATCGATCCGCGGACCGGCCACTACTACGACGACACCCGCCGCTACGTCGACGCGCTCGACCTGGCCGACGAGGACCGGGCGAAGGTCTACGAGCGCAACGTGCGCCGGGTCTACCCGCGGCTCGACCAGGCGCTGGCGTCGAGGGGACTGTGACGGGCCACGGCAGGCGCGAGCCCGGCTACGGCAGCTGCCCCGTGAGGTAGCGCTGCAGGTTCGGGGCCACCGCCCCGATCACCGTGGCGTGGTCGGCGGAGGCGAGCGGCTCCACCTTCAGCACGTACCGCACGACCGCGAGACCGAGGACCTGGGAGCCGCACAGGCCCGCCCGCAGCTCGCGCTGGTCCGGTGCCACCGCGGCCAGCACCTTCGCCACGAGCACCCGGCTCACGAACTCGCGCAGCATGCGGGCCGCGGCGTCGTGGGCGGCCACGCTCTGGAGCACCGCGGCGAGGGGGGCGCCGCCCGTGGCGTCCCAGACCTCCAGCAGCCGGCCGACGAGCCGCTCCGCGAGGTGCTCGGGATCTCCGGGCACCACGTCGGCGAAGATCGCCCCGGGGTCCAGCGGGAGGTCCAGGGCCGCGACGAACAGGGACTCCTTGCCGCCGAACCAGTGGTTGACCATGGCGGGGTCCACCCCGGCCCGCTCGGCGATCACCCGCACCGTGGCGCCGTCGTAGCCGCGTTCGGCGAACTCGACCCTGGCGGCGGCGAGCAGCTGGGCGCGGGTGTCCGCGCCGCCCGGCCTGCGTCCGCGGCGACGCGGGGCCGGGTCGCCCTGTGCGGTGCCCGGGCCCGCGTGAGACGGGACGGTGTCGTCCGCTGCGGCTGCCACACACCCATCCTCCACCGGTCGCGGGCCGCAGGTGGCGCGGCTCTCGTGCCCGGCGCGCCACCGGTTGCCACAATGGGCTCCATGACCGTCACCGCGCCTGCGCCCGCCCTGGGTGCGGTCACCCCCAGCCGCGAAGAGTTCCGTGCGTTGGCCGTCGGGCACCGGGTCATCCCGGTCACCCGGAGGCTGCTCGCCGACGACGAGACCCCCGTCGGGGTCTACCGCAAGCTGGCGGGCGACCGCCCCGGCACGTTCATCCTCGAGTCCGCGGAGAACGGTCGCTCCTGGTCACGGTGGTCGTTCGTCGGAGCGCGCAGTGCCGCGGCCCTCACGGCCGTGGACGGGGAGCTGGTGTGGACCGGCGAGGTACCGGCCGGGCTGCCCACCTCGGGCGACCCGCTGGCCGCCCTGCGCACCGTGGTCGAGGAGCTGCGCAGCGAGCCGCTTCCCGGGCTGCCGCCGCTCACGGGCGGCATGGTCGGCTACCTCGGCTACGACGTGGTGCGGCGCCTCGAGCGCCTGCCCGAGCTCACCACCGACGACCTCCAGCTGCCCGAGCTGGTGATGCTGCTGGCCACCGACCTGGCGGCGGTCGACCACCACGAGGGCACGGTCACCCTGATCGCCAACGCGATCAACTGGGACGCCACCGACGAGCGGGTCGACGAGGCCTACGACGACGCCGTCGCGCGGCTCGACCGGATGACCGCGGAGCTCGCCGCTCCCGCGCCGTCCACCGTGGCCGTCTACCAGCGCGCCACCAAGCCCGAGTTCACCCGGCGTCGTTCCCCGGCGGAGTACCAGGCCGACGTGGAGACGGTGAAGGAGCAGATCCGCGACGGCGAGGCGTTCCAGGTGGTCATCTCGCAGCGGTTCGAGGCGGACTGCCCGGCCGACTCGCTCGACGTCTACCGCGTGCTGCGGGCCACCAACCCGAGCCCGTACATGTATCTCCTGCGGCTGGAGTCCGCCGGCACGCCCGACAGCCCGGCCCGTCGCTTCGACATCGTGGGGTCCAGCCCGGAGGCACTGGTCACGGTGCGGGACGGGAAGGCGACCACCCACCCCATCGCGGGCACCCGGTGGCGCGGCGACACCGAGGAGGAGGACCTGCTCCTGGAGAAGGAGCTGCGTAGCGACGAGAAGGAGCGCGCCGAGCACGTGATGCTGGTCGACCTCGGCCGCAACGACCTCGGCAAGGTGTGCACACCCGGCACCGTGAAGGTCCACAGCTTCTTCTCCGTGGAGCGCTACAGCCACGTCATGCACCTGGTCTCGACGATCACCGGCATGCTGCGCAGCGGCTGCATCGCGTTCGACGCCGTGCTGGCGTGCTTCCCCGCCGGCACGTTGTCGGGCGCCCCGAAGCCGCGGGCGCTGCAGATCATCGAGGAGCTGGAGCCGACCAGGCGCGGGCTCTACGGCGGGATCGTCGGCTACTTCGACTTCGCGGGGGACGCCGACACCGCCATCGCGATCCGCACCGCGATGGTGCGTGACGGGGTCGCCTACGTGCAGGCCGGTGGCGGGATCGTCGCCGATTCCGAGCCGGCCGCCGAGGACACGGAGAGCCTGAACAAGGCGCGGGCAGTGCTCTCGGCGGTGGCGACGGCGGCCACGATCGCGCAGCCGCAGATCAGCACGGCGGAGCCGGGCATCGGCGGCCGACCGGCCGGGCAGGACCGGACACGGTGACCCAGGCCCCCGCGCGGGACCCGCGCGCGCTGCTCGCGGTGTGCGTGGGCCTCGCGGGGTCCGCTGCCCTGCTCTGGGGCGCCTCCGCCATCACCTGGTTCCGTATCGCCGGACCGCCGGGGCGCCCCGCCACCGAGTCCACCGGAGCGGAGGCCGCGCCGTCGCTCACCGGGTTCGCCCTGCTGGCGCTGGCCGCGGTGGCGGCGCTGGTGGCCACCGCGGGCCCGGTGCGCAGGGTCGTCGCGGCGCTGCTCGTGCTGGTGGCGGCCGTGGTGGGCGTCGTCGTGGTGCAGGCGGCGCTCGACCCGCCCGGGGCGGCGGGTGCCGCCACGAGAACGGCGGCCCCGTTGCTCGCCGTGGCCGGTGCCGCCGTGCTGCTCGCGGTGAGCGTGTTCGTGCTGCTCCGGGAACAGCGGCTGCCGAGGCTCGGGGCGCGGTACGCGGCACCCGGTGCCCGACGGGTGGAGATGGACCCCGACCGGGCCGCCTGGCAGGCGCTCGACGCCGGGACCGACCCCACCGCCGACGTGCCCGGGAGCAGGGGGGACGATCCTGACGTCGGGGGTCGCACCGGGCCTGGCTAGCATGATTCGCGCCCGGCCCTATCCGGAGAGGGGGACCAACGCCATGGAGCACGGCGGAGCGAGCGTCCTCGATTCCATCGTGGACGGTGTCAGGGCGGATCTTGCGGTACGTGAGGCGGAGGTCGACTTCGCCGAGATCAAGCGTCGAGCGGCGGCGGCGGCACCGCCCCGCGACGTGATGGCGGCGCTGCGGGCGCCCGGCATCGGGGTGATCGCCGAGGTGAAGCGCCGCAGCCCGTCACGGGGTGAGCTGGCCGACATCGCCGATCCGGCCGATCTCGCGGCAGCGTACGCGGGTGGCGGCGCGCGGGTGATCAGTGTTCTCACCGAGCAGCGCCGGTTCGGCGGTTCGCTGGCCGACCTGGCCGCCGTCCGCGCGGCGGTCGACGTCCCGGTGCTGCGCAAGGACTTCGTCGTGAGTCCGTACCAGGTGCACGAGGCCAGGGCCTTCGGCGCCGACCTGGTGCTGCTGATCGTGGCGGCGCTGGAGCAGAACGCGCTCGACTCCCTGCTGGACCGCGTCGAGTCCCTCGGCATGACGGCCCTCGTGGAGGTGCACACCGAGGAGGAGGCCGACCGCGCGCTGGAGGCGGGCGCCAAGGTCATCGGGGTGAACGCGCGCAACCTGCACACGCTCGAGGTCGACCGCTCGATCTTCGGGCAGATCGCACCCGGGCTGCCCAGCGACGTGCTGCGGGTGGCCGAGTCGGGGGTGCGGGGGCCGGGCGACCTGCTCACCTACGCCGGCTGGGGGGCCGACGCGGTGCTCGTCGGTGAGGGCCTGGTCACCAGCGGCGATCCCGGTGGCGCGGTGCGTAGCCTGGTGGCGGCAGGTTTCCACCCGTCCTGTTCCAGGATGGTGCGGTAACAAGGATGACGCCGTAGCAAGGATGCAGTAGCAAGGATGTTGTGTTGACGACCAGCGGATCCGGGACCACCAGCAAGGCCAGCGACGGGATCTCCACGCCGTCGGGCCACGAGCCCGACGAGCGCGGCCACTTCGGGCGCTACGGCGGCCGGTACGTCCCGGAGGCGCTCATCGCGGCTCTCGACGAACTGGCCGCGGCGTACGACAAGGCCCGCGGCGACCGGGAGTTCCTCGACGAGCTCGACCGGCTCCACCGGGAGTACTCGGGGCGCCCGTCCCCGCTCACCGACGTCCCGAAGCTGAGCCAGCACGCCGGCGGGGCCCGCATCCTGCTCAAACGCGAGGACCTCAACCACACCGGGTCCCACAAGATCAACAATGTGCTGGGCCAGGCGCTGCTCACCCAGCGGATGGGCAAGACGCGGGTCATCGCCGAGACCGGCGCCGGCCAGCACGGCGTCGCCACCGCCACCGCCTGCGCGCTGCTCGGCCTGGAGTGCGTCGTCTACATGGGCGAGGTCGACACCGAGCGGCAGGCGCTGAACGTCGCGCGGATGCGGCTGCTCGGGGCCCAGGTGGTGCCGGTGAAGACCGGCTCCCGCACCCTGAAGGACGCGATCAACGAGGCCCTGCGCGACTGGGTCACCAACGTCGACCGCACGCACTACCTGCTCGGCACCGCCGCAGGCCCGCACCCGTTCCCCACGATCGTGCGTGACTTCCACCGCATCATCGGCCTGGAGGCGCGCGAGCAGGTGCTGGATCGCACCGGCAGCCTCCCCGACGCGGTCGTCGCGTGTGTGGGTGGCGGGTCCAACGCGATCGGCATCTTCCACGCGTTCCTCGACGACCCGGACGTGCGGCTCGTCGGCTTCGAGCCCGGCGGCGACGGCGTGGAGACCGGCCGCCACGGTGCCACGCTCACCGCGGGCTCGCCGGGTGCGCTGCACGGCGCCATGTCGTACCTGCTGCAGGACGAGGACGGGCAGACGGCCGAGTCGCACTCGATCTCCGCGGGGCTCGACTACCCCGGGGTCGGCCCGGAGCACGCGCTGCTGAAGGACCTCGGCCGCGCGGAGTACCGCCCGATCACCGACGCGGAGGCGATGGACGCGTTCGCGCTGTTGTCGCGCACCGAGGGCATCATCCCCGCGATCGAGTCCGCGCACGCCGTGGCCGGTGCTCTGAAACTGGGCCGCGAGATGGGCCCCGACGCCGTCATCGTCATCAGCCTGTCCGGGCGCGGCGACAAGGACGTCGACACCGCCGCGAAGTGGTTCGGCATGATCTCGGGCGAGGAGAGCGCGGAGGACGCGAGCGGCACGGCCATCGCCGAGGCCTCGCTCGCCGCACCCGGCGCCGCCGCACCCGAGGAGCGGCCCAGCGGGGAGTCCACGGTCACCACGGAGGCAGAGGGCGTGCAGCGCTGATGAGCGAGCTTGCGAGCGAGTCAATGTCACAGCGTCTGCGCGAAGCGCCGGCCGAGCGCAGCGAGGGCGAGCGATGAGTCGCGTCGAAGAGATCTTCCGAGAGAGCCGGGCGCAGAACCGCGGCACGCTCGTCGGCTACCTGCCGGCCGGCTACCCGACCGTCGACGTCTCGGTGGAGCTTCTCCGTGCGATGGTCGACGGCGGCTGCGACCTGCTCGAGATCGGCATCCCGTACTCCGATCCCGTGATGGACGGCCCCACGATCCAGGCCGCCGCCGAGACCGCACTGCGCGCCGGCACCAAGCTGCACGACGTGCTGTCGGTGGTCGAGCGGGTGAGCGCCGCCGGCGGCCGCGCCGTGATCATGACCTACTACAACCCGGTGCTCCGCTACGGCGTCGACGCGTTCGCGCGCGACCTCGCCGCGGCCGGGGGCCTGGGGATGATCACCCCGGATCTCATTCCAGACGAGGCCGACGAGTGGCTGGCCGCCTCCGCCACGCACGACCTGGACCGGATCTTCCTCGTCGCACCCTCGTCCGGGGAGGAACGCATCGCCTCCACCGCGGCGGCGGGCAGCGGCTTCCTCTACGCCACGTCGACGATGGGTGTCACGGGGGCCCGCGACACGGTCGCCTCGGTCGCCCCGCAACTCGTGGCCCGCTGCCGCGCCCACACCTCGCTGCCGATCGGCGTCGGGCTCGGCGTGCGGTCGGCCGACCAGGCCGCCGAGGTCGCCTCCTTCGCCGACGGCGTGATCGTCGGGTCGGCGTTCGTCACGGCGAACGAACGCGGTGGGGCCTCAGGGGTACGCGCTCTGGCGGCCGAACTGGCCGAGGGCGTCCGGCGCGCAGACGTGCCGTCGGCCGCGCCCACCCCGGCCTGACATCGCCCGCCGCGCGACGCTCGTCGGACGGCGGCCGACGCGCGGTGGCGGGCGCCTCCCCGGCCGTCTGACTACTGGCGATACCGTGGCGTGGTGAGTTCTGCCGTGGCGACCGCCGTGCTGGCCTTCATCCCGAGCCCGGATCGCGGGGTCTGGATGCTCGGTCCGATCCCGATCCGGGCCTACGCGATCTGCATCATCGCCGGCATCATCATCGCGGTGCTGTGGGGTGACCGGCGCTTCGTCGCCCGCGGCGGGGAACCGGGCACGGTCACGGACGTGGCGGTGTTCGCCGTGCCGTTCGGGCTGGTGGGTGGGCGGCTCTACCACGTGGCCACCGACTGGTACACGTACTTCGGCCCGGGCGGCGATCCGGTCGGCGCCCTGAAGATCTGGCAGGGCGGCCTCGGGATCTGGGGAGCCGTCGCGCTCGGCGCGGTCGGGGCCTGGATCGGCTGCCGCCGCCGCGGGGTGCCGCTGCCGTTCTTCGCCGACGCCGTGGCGCCCGGGATCGTGGTCGCGCAGGCCATCGGCCGCGTGGGGAACTACTTCAACCAGGAGCTCTACGGCGGCCCGACCACCCTTCCGTGGGGCCTCGAGATCTACCGCAGGGTGGACCCCCAGACCGGACTCCCGGACAGCCTGGGTGGCGTCGCGCTGGATCACACGCCGATCGAGATCGTGCACCCGACGTTCCTCTACGAGCTCCTGTGGAACCTGGTCGTCGCCGCGGTCGTGGTCTGGGCCGACCGCCGCTTCCGGCTCGGCCACGGCCGGGCCTTCGCGCTCTACGTCGCCGGCTACACCCTGGGTCGCTTCTTCATCGAGATGGCCCGCACCGACCACGCCACCCGGGTCTTCGGCGACATCCGCATCAACGTCGTCGTCGCCGGGGTCGTGTTCATCGGCGCGGTGGCCTACATGGTGCTCGTCCGCAAACCGCGGGAGGTGTACCCCGTCCCCGCCGACGACACGCCGGACGGCCCGGTCGACGACGACACGCCCGGGGACGACGCCGCTGAACCTCCCGCAGCCGACGCGGCCGCGCCGGAGGCCGAGACCGCCGACCGGGATCGGGTGGTGGCCGAACCGGGCGAGCGTTCACCGTGACGTTCACCGGGTTCGGGGAGGGCGCCGTCGAGTTCTACGACGGGCTCGTCGTGGACAACTCGAAGGCCTACTGGAGCGACAACCGCGAGATCTACGAGAGCGACGTCCGGGCCCCGATGCAGGCCCTGCTCGCCGTGCTGGAACCGGAGTTCGGGCCGGGGAAGATCTTCCGCCCGTACCGCGACGTCCGGTTCGCCGCCGACAAGACGCCGTACAAGACCCACTGCGGCGCCACAGCCGGCCCGTTCTACGTGCAGATCGGCGCCGACGGGCTGATGGCGGCGGGCGGGTACTACCGGATGGCGTCCGACCAGGTGGCGCGCTTCCGCACGGCCGTCGACGACGAGCGGCGCGGCACCGCCCTGGAGAAGCTGCTCGAGGTGCTGCGTGCCGACGGGCTCACGGTGGCGGGGGAGCAGCTCAAGACCAGGCCGCGGGGCGTCGACCCGGATCACCCGCGGATCGACCTGCTGCGCCACAAGGCCCTCTACGGCCACCGCAGCTGGGAGCCCGACGACGTGCTGCACGAGGCGGGCGCGGTGGAGCGCGTGGTCACGGCGTGGCGGGCGCTGCGACCCCTCAGTGAGTGGCTGGCCGATCACGTCGGATCCAGCGACCTGCCCCGGCGCTGACACCCCCGCTGTTCTTCCCCGCGCTCCCTGATCGTTCCAGAACCCGCGCTAGACTGCTTCTCGTGAGCCGTCGCACCAAGATTGTCTGCACCATCGGTCCCGCGACCGCGACGCCGGACCGGATACGCGAGCTCGTGCAGGCCGGCATGGACGTCGCCCGGTTGAACTTCAGCCACGGCAACCGGGACGACCACAAGCGGGTCTACGAGATGGTGCGGGAGGCCGCCGACGCCGAAGGGCGTGCGGTCGGCATCCTCGGCGATCTGCAAGGCCCCAAGATCCGCCTCGGGCGCTTCGCCACCGGCCCTGTCGAGTGGCGCACGGGCGAAGAGGTGCGGATCACCGTGGAGGACGTCGCCGGCACCCACGACCGCGTCTCCACCACCTACAAGGGCCTCGCCACCGACGCCCGGCCCGAGGACCGCCTGCTCGTCGACGACGGCAAGGTCGGCCTGCGGGTCACCGGCGTGGACGGTCTCGACGTGGTCTGCCGCGTCACCGAGGGTGGCCCGGTCAGCGACAACAAGGGCATCTCCCTGCCGGGCATGAACGTGTCCGTGCCTGCGCTGACCGACAAGGACTGCTCCGACCTCGAGTTCGCGCTCGACCTGGGCGTCGACTCGATCGCCCTGTCGTTCGTGCGCAGCCCCGCCGACATCGACATGGCCCACAAGATCATGGACAGCCGCGGAGTGCGGTTGCCGATCATGGCGAAGCTGGAGAAGCCGGAGGCCGTCGACAACCTCGAGGCCATCGTGCTCGCCTTCGACTCCGTGATGGTCGCCCGTGGTGACCTCGGGGTCGAGCTGCCGCTGGAGCACGTGCCGCTGGTCCAGAAGCGCGCCATCCAGATCGCCCGCGAGAACGCCAAGCCGGTGATCGTCGCCACGCAGATGCTCGAGTCGATGATCACCAACTCGCGGCCCACCCGGGCCGAGGCGTCCGACGTCGCCAACGCCGTGCTCGACGGCGCCGACTGCGTGATGCTCTCCGGGGAGACCAGCGTCGGGCGCTACCCGATCAAGTCGGTGCGCACGATGGCCCAGATCGTCGAGGCGGTGGAGGACGGCCCGGTCAACGTCCCGCCGCTCAACCATGTGCCGCGCACCAAGCGGGGCGTGCTGTCCTACGCCGCCCGTGACATCGGGGAGCGGCTGTCGGCCCGCGCGCTGGTGGCCTTCACGCAGTCCGGCGACACCGTGCGCCGGCTCGCCCGCCTGCACACCAGGCTGCCGCTGCTCGCGTTCACGCCCACGCCGTCGGTCCGCAGCCAGCTCGCGATGAGCTGGGGCGTCGAGACCTTCCTGGTCGACTCCGTCGACTCCACGGATGCGATGGTCCGCCAGGTCGACCACGCCATGCTCTCGATCGAGCGGTTCCACCCCGGCGACCTCGTGGTCATCGTGGCCGGCTCGCCGCCCAACACCGTCGGCTCCACCAACCTCATCCGGGTGCACCGCCTGGGCGAGGAGGACCACGCCTGATCGGGGTTCGCCGCCTCGGCCCCGACCACTGGGAGCAGCTCCGCGAGCTGCGACTGGCGGCACTGGCCGAGGCGCCCGACACCTTCGCGTCCACCCTCGAACGGGAGCGCGACAACCCTCCGGAGGAGTGGCGCGAGCGGCTCCGCCGGATCGCCTGGTTCGTCGCCTACAGCGACGATGAGCCCGCCGGTCTCGCCGCCGGCACCACGTGGCCCGACGAGGTACCGGACCGGCGGCACCTGATCTCCA
Source organism: Pseudonocardia sp. OZ21 (assembly GCF_059359135.1). Lineage (NCBI taxonomy): Bacteria > Bacillati > Actinomycetota > Actinomycetes > Pseudonocardiales > Pseudonocardiaceae > Pseudonocardia > Pseudonocardia sp. OZ21. The sequence goes on along the minus strand of NZ_JCADBN010000001.1, from coordinate 164,283 downwards.
TGTGGGTGCGGCCGTCCCATCGCGGCCTGGGCATCGCGGCTCGGCTCGTCGACGCCGTCCGGGACTGGGCCGTCGACGCCGGGGCTCGTGAGCTGGAGCTGTGGGTGGCCGACGGCAACGAGGCAGCGGCGAGGCTGTACGCGCGCGCCGGTTTCGTGCCCACCGGCATCCGCCAGCCGCTGCCGAGCAACCCGGCGATCGGCGAGGAGAACTGGATACTCGCCTTGGCCGGGACGGGGCCGCTCGACCGCGCGGGGCGTCCGGCACCCCCGGCTGAGAAGATGCCTGGGTGACGCGACCCTCCACGCCCCCCGCCGCCGAGACTGCCGAGGACAGCGCCGTCCGCGGCCAGGTCGCGTTGGACAGGCTGGTCAAGCTGCTCGACCTCGAACAGCTGGAGGTCAACCTCTTCCGCGGCATGAGCCCCCCGCAGAGCCCCACCCGCGTGTTCGGCGGCCAGGTGGCCGGGCAGGCCCTCGTGGCGGCCGGGCGGACGGTGCCGGCGGACCGCACGGTCCACTCACTGCAGGCCTACTTCATCAGGCCGGGTGACCCGCGGGTCCCGATCGTCTACGAGGCCGAGCGGGTGCGGGACGGCCGCTCGTTCACCACCCGCCGCGTGCTCGCGATCCAGCACGGGGAAGCGATCTTCTCCCTGTCCGCCTCGTTCCAGCTGCCGCAGGAGGGCCTGGAACACAGCGACCCCGCGCCGTCCGACGTCCCGGACCCGGAGAGGCTGCCCGACATCTCGGCCCGCATCGCCGCGGGCGGTGACGCGGGGTGGCTCGCGCGCGTGCCCCGACCCATCGACATGCGGTTCGTCGACGAGCCGGTGTGGTCCCCGAGCCGGAAGGGGCCGTCGGACGAACCGGTGCGGGTGTGGATGCGGGCCGACGGCGACCTCCCCGACGACCGGCTGCTGCACGTCTGCCTGCTGACCTACGCCAGCGACATGACCCTCCTCGGCTCGGTGCTGGCCCGCCACGACCTCTCCTCCAAGTCGGTGCAGATGGCCAGCCTGGACCACGCGATGTGGTTCCACCGCCCCTTCCGCGCCGACGAGTGGCTGCTCTACACCTGCTACTCGCCCACGGCGTCCGGATCACGGGGGCTCGCCACCGGCCGCTTCACCACCCGGGACGGTCAGCTCGTCGCCACCACGGTGCAGGAAGGCCTGCTGCGGCTGCGGGAGAAGTGAGCGCCCGCGACATGGACACATATCGCTGATCAAGAGCGGCATCTGAGCGCGATATGTGTCCACGTCGCGATGGGGTGGGCGGGATGCGTGGAAAGTGATCTCTGAAGGTCATCGAGCCGCTACGGTCGTCCCGTGCGACGGGTGTGGGGGGCGCTGCTCGTGGCGGCGGCAGTGCTTGCTGCCGGGTGTTCGGCGGCCGTTCCGCCGCCCCCCGATCCGGACAAGATCGAGCTTCCACAGCGCCCCCGTGAGGTGCGGGTGGACGGGGTCGACCCGTGCTCCCTGCTGACGGCTGAGCAGCGGGCTGGGTTGGGGTTGGATGGGTCGCAGCTGTTCGGCGCCGGCCCGTCCGAGCTGTACCCCGGTGCCGATGTCCCGACCTGTGCTGTCCGGGGATATGAACCGCGTGCCGTCGTTGTCGGGGTGAGCAACGTGACGACAACCGGCATTGAGCTGTACACCTCGGGCGGGTTGGTGGCGGAGGTTCGAGCAGCGGAGGTGCGAGGCTTTCCGGCAGTGGTCGCGGTGCCTATCCGGCACACCGATGGGTGCACCGTGATCGTCGACGTGGCGCCTGGTCAACTGCTGGACATCCAATTCGCCGACGGTGGACGGCTGCCGCCGATCCCACAACCCGAGCTTTGTCAGGGCGCACAGGCGGCGGCCGATGCGGTGATGGTGACGTTGCTGGCCTCTCACTAACCGGCCGCTTCATCTGACCGTGTCGCTGCAGTTCGTTCGCGATCGCACACGATCTCCATGGATCGCTCACATGCCCGAGCGCTGGCCCCTAGCGTGCGCGGAAAGCCATCTGCGGCATGAGGAGGGTCGATGCCCGGCCTGCATCCACCTGTCACACTGCGGCTGGAGCCGCACGCAATCCCGGTAGTGCGAACGGCAATCGAGGAGGCTCTCACCGAGCTGGGATTTCATTTGGTCCGCTTGCGCAGAGCTGGCTTCGTTCCCGAACCGTGGCTGGGCGACTCGATCAGCGCGGAGGTCGTCGATTACTACAACAACAGGGTCATGGATGCGGCGGACGGACCTTTCGCCGTCATGAAAGCTTATGAGGCCGAGTTGCTCAAGGTGCGCGACAACCTCCAGGTCCTGGAGGACCACTACCGCCGCACGGAAGGTGAGAACGCGGCTCTGTGGGGTCGGCTGTGAGCGACATCCGGTGGGAGGGCTACAGCCACGAGGAGATCTACGCCGCTGTGCACCAGGGCCCCGGGCAGTCGGTCTCGGCGGGCGCCGAGGCGGCGTGGGCGGAGACCGAGGCCCTGATCCTGCGCATCGACGAGCGGATCGCCGCCGCGATGGCGCAGTCCACGAACGGTTGGGAGGGAAGCGCTGCCGAGGCCGGCCGGACGGCGATGACGCCGCTCGGTCAGTGGGCTCTCGATGCCGCCAACGACGCCAAGATCACGGCACAGGCGGTGGCGCGGCAGGGCGAGCAGGCGCGGGATCTGCGCAATGCCATGCCCGAACCGAATTCCGCGCAACTCGACGCCGAGTACGACGCGGCGTTCACCGATCCCACCTATCTCTTCCACGGCCGCGACGATCTGCAGGCCGCCGAGCAGGAAAGCGCCAACAGGGCCGCTCGGGCCGTCGACCTGATGAACGGCTACACGAACAACTCCTACGAGAACCGCCGCCACATGGACTACTGGACGCTCCCGCCGCAGGTGACGGTGGAGACCACCGCGCCCGCCGCGGCCCCGCCCGGCGGTCCGGCCGGACCGGGGGCCGGGGGGTTCGGCGAGGGGAGTGGGTCGGCCGGGGGAGCAGCCGCGATCGGGACGGCGGGAGCGCCCGTGGGTGCCGTCGGCGCCGGGGCGGCTGTTCCCGTGTCGGGTCCGGCCGCCCCACCCGGTGCTCCGGCCGGGGCAGCAGCGAACGGTGGTGCCGGGGGAGGTTCCGGAGTGCCGCCGGTCGTGCTCGGGGCAGGTCCCGCGGGTGTCGGCGCCGGGATGCGCACGGGCGGTGCGCCGGCGGGAGCCGGCCTCGGCGGATCCGGAGCAGGCGGTGCACCGGGAGCGGCGGCGCTGGGCCCGACCGCCGGTGGTGGGCCGGGCGGCACGGGAGCCCCCGTGACGGGCACCGGAGTGTCGGCGGCACGGCCGGGTGCCGGGGGCGTCCGCCCTGTCGTTCCCGGGCCTCCGGTCCGCGGGGGCACCGTGCCGAGCTGGCGCGACCTGGTCCCGCAGCAACCGGGCCGCGAGGGCGGTGCGACCGGCTCGTGGCCGCGCACCGACGAGGAGCGTCGCCTGCCGCCTCCGGGCGCCGGCCGGGCCGGGGGCGAACCCCGGCCGCCGGGCGGCGAACGGCCCGCACCGGCCACCGAACCCGCACCACGCGGTGCTGCGGCCCGCGTTGCGACCACCGCGCAACCCGGCCTCTACCCGCCGCTGTCGGCGGCTTCCCCCGGGCGCGCCGACGAGGAAAGGCGCAGGCCCGACTACCTCGTCGACGACGGTGACGCCTTCGCCGACGACCGATGGTTCACCGCCGCCGTGATCGGCGCGGACGATCCGCTGCCGCCCCGCTGACCGCTCGGCACCATCAGCTTCTGCCCGGGCGGGCGGCCGGATCGACCTCCCTCGGTCGTGCCCGGTCGTCGCGAGACCGGCGACGCGTCCACCCGCGGCTGCCGAGAGCGGCGCGCGCCCCGCCGCACGAGGCAGGATGGACGGTATGAGTGATCAGGACCGTAGCTGGGGCTTCCGCACCCGGGCGGTGCACGCAGGGCACGTGCCCGACTCCGCCACGGGCGCCCGGGCGGTGCCCATCTACCAGTCCACGAGCTTCGTGTTCGAGGACACCACCGACGCGGCGAGCCTGTTCGCGTTGCAGAAGTACGGGCTGATCTACAGCCGGATCGCCAACCCCACGGTGGCCGTGCTGGAGGAACGCCTCGCCAGCCTGGACGGCGGGATCGGGGCGGTCGCCACGTCCAGCGGGCAGGCGGCGGAGTTCCTCACGTTCGCCTCCCTCGCCGGGACGGGCGACCACATCGTCGCGGCGGCCGGGCTCTACGGCGGCACGATCACGCAGCTCGACGTGACGCTGCGGCGGTTCGGGGTGGAGACGACGTTCGTGGCCGGGCGGAGCGCAGGCGGAGCCCGCATCGGCGCAGGGGGGGAGGCCGACGCCTTCGCCGCCGCGATCACGCCCCGCACGAAGCTGCTGTTCGCCGAGGTGGTCTCCAACCCGGGCGGCGAGATCGCGGACATCGCCGCGCTCGCCGACGTCGCCCACGCCGCGGGCATCCCGCTGGTCGTGGACGCCACGCTCGCCACCCCGTACCTGTGCCGGCCGATCGAGCACGGCGCCGACATCGTGATCCACTCGGCGACGAAGTTCCTCGGCGGGCACGGCACCACGCTGGGTGGGGTGGTGATCGAGTCCGGCCGGTTCAACTGGGGCAACGGCAACTTCCCGCAGATGACGGAGCCCGTCGCGTCCTACGGGGGCCTGACCTGGTGGGGCAACTTCCAGGAGTTCGGCTTCCTCACCAAGCTCCGCGCCGAGCAGCTTCGTGACGTCGGCGCCTCGCTGTCGCCGCACAGCGCGTTCCTGCTCATCCAGGGCGTGGAGACGCTGCCGCAGCGGATGGAGGCGCACATGGCGAACGCGCGGGCCGTCGCGGAGTGGCTCGACGCCGACCCTCGGGTGTCCTACGTCCGCTGGGCGGGGCTCCCCGACCACCCCCACCACGAGAGGGCCGCCCGGTACCTGCCGCTCGGACCGGGTGCGGTGTTCTCGTTCGGCGTGCAGGGCGGGCGCGAGGCGGGGCAGCGGTTCATCGAGTCGGTGCAGCTGTGCAGCCACCTGGCCAACGTCGGCGACGCCAGGACACTCGTCATCCACCCCGGCTCCACCACCCACCAGCAGCTCACCGACGACCAGCTCCGCGACGCCGGGGTGCCGCCGGACCTGGTCCGGATCAGCGTCGGTCTCGAGGACGTCGAGGACATCCTGTGGGACCTCGACCAGGCCCTGTCCGCGGCAGCGAAGGTGGAGTCATGACCTGGGAGAACGCGTCCGCCGTGCAGCGGCAGCAGCTCCTGCGCGAGACACGCACCGTCGCCGTGGTGGGAGCGTCGCCGAACCCGGCGAGGGCGAGCAACTTCGTCGCCACCTACCTGCTGGCGAGCACCGACTTCGACGTCTACTTCGTCAACCCGAACGCCCGGGAGATCCTCGGCCGTCCCGTGTACAAGACCCTCGCCGACCTGCCGGTCGTTCCCGACCTGGTGGACGTGTTCCGCCGCCTGGAGGACGTCCCCGGCGTGCTCGACGAGGTGCTCGCGCTGGGCGGCGGCGTGCGCACGCTGTGGCTCCAGTTCGGGCTCTTCGACGAGGCCGTGGCGCGGCGGGGCGAGGAAGCCGGGCTCCAGGTCGTGATGGACCGCTGCCTGAAGGTCGAGCACGCGCGCTTCCACGGTGGCCTGCACGTCGCGGGCTTCGACACCGGCGTGATCAGCTCACGGCGCCGGACGCGGTGACCGGTACGGCGGCGGTCCCGAACCAGCGGCGCAGCGCGGCCTCGGGTGAGGCGTCGACACCGGCGCCGGCCCAGCAGACGTAACCGTCGGGGCGGACCAGCACCCGGTCGACGCCGGGTCGCGCGCCGAGCGTGCTGCCCACGGGCGAGTCGACGGCGCGGGCCACGACGGCGTCGACCAGGGGATGGACGTGCTGGGGTCGCGCCGAGGGTGGGCCGAACTCCAGGAGGAGCCCGCGCCCGGACCGCAGCAGCGTGCTGACGGTGGTCGGTCCGTCGGCGGTCACCAGGGACAGGTCGACGATCCGCGCACCGACCAGCGGGTCGTCGTCCTCGCCGAGGTCGTAGCGCAGGTCCAGCCCGGACATCATCCCGGCCAGGTAGCGGTTGGCGTCGGGCAGCCGGGCCAGGTCGATCATGATGTCGCGGAGTGCGCGGACGTCGTCGGCGTCGGGCGGCGGGCTCATCAGCAGACCCTGTGCGCGCGTCCCGGCGAGGACGCGGGCGGCGACCGGGTGGCGCTCGGCGTGGTAGCTGTCGAGCAGCCCATCGGGCGCGTCGCCCCGTATCTCGGCGGCGAGCTTCCAGCCGAGGTTCATCGCGTCCTGCACACCGAGGTTGAGCCCCTGCCCACCGATGGGCATGTGGATGTGCGCGGCGTCGCCGGCGAACAGCACCGGCCCGTGCCGGTAGTCGGTCAGCTGGCGGCAGGCGTCGCTGAACCGGGTGCCCCAGCGCAGCCGCCCCAGCCGCGTCTCCGGTCCGTGCACCGCGGTGAGCGCCGCGGCCACCTCGGCGGCCGTCACCGGCGCCTCGCGCGGCAACGCGGCCTGCTCCGGGCCGCTGAACACCACGCGGTAGGGCGCCGCGGCGTCGGTGGCGTCGCCGAGGGGGTGCAGCAGCATCCAGTGGCTGCCGGTCCGGCGGGTGTGCCCGCTGATGTGGCCGATCGTCCGTGACACCGTCTCGGCCGCCGCCGCCAGTTCGATGTCGGCGCTCACCGCGCTCATCGTCCCCGCCCGGCCGGGGAACGCAGCCCCGGTCAGCCTGCGCACCACGCTGTGGGCGCCGTCGCAGGCCACCAGGTAGCGGCTGCGCAGCAGCGTGGCGCCGTCCGGGCCGGTAACTGTGGCGCTCATGCCGTCGCCAGTGGTCAGTCCGGTGAGCTCCGTGCCCCGAAGCACGGTGGCCCCCAGCTCGCGCGCGCGGGCCTCGAGGATCTGTTCGAGCCGGTCCTGCGGGATCAGGAGCCCGTCGGGATGGCGGGTACGCCACGGCCGGGCGTCGAGGGGGACGGGGAGACCGGCGAAGTGGCCGCCCGCCGCCTCGCGCGTCAGGGACTGGCCGGCAGCGGCGTCGAGGAGACCGCGCATCGCGAGGACCTCGCAGGTCCGCGCCGAGATCCCGCCGCCCCGGCTCTGCCCGCTGGGCGTCTGCTGCCGCTCGACGACGGTGACGCTGACGCCGCCCAGCGCGAGCTCCGCAGCGAGCGTCAGACCGGTCGGACCCGCGCCGACCACGAGGACGTCCGGGTGGGGCCGTGCATCAATTCTCACACCGGGAGCATAAGTAGACCGGGTGCAAGTATCAACCCGGTATAGGATCGCGGCATGGACGGAACGGGTGGGCTGCGGGAGCGCAAGAAGCTCCGCACCCGGAAGGCCATCTCGGAAGCGGCGATCAGTCTGTTCCTCGAGCACGGGTACGACGCCGTGTCCGTCGCCGACGTCGCCGCGGCGGCCGAGGTGTCCAAGCGCACGCTGTTCGCGTACTTCCCCACGAAGGACGACCTGGTCCTGCACCGCATCGCCGACCACCAGACCGAGGCCGCGCGGGTCGTCCGGGGACGGAGTGCGGGCGAGTCGCCGCTCGAGGCGCTGCACCGGCACCTGCTCGCCGGTCTCGCGAGCCGCGACCCGATCACCGGGCTCTGCGACCACCCCCAGGTCGTCGCCTTCTACCGGCTCACCGAGTCGCCTGCAGTGCAGTCGGCGGTGGGCCGTTACGTGTCGGCAGGCGAGGCGGCGCTCGCCGCCGCCCTCCGGGAGACGACGCCGGCATCGGGGCCGCTCGCGGAGGTCACGGCGCGGCTGGGCGCCGGGCAGATCCTGCTCGTGCAGCGCGCCCTGGCGCAGGCCAACCAGGCCCACATCATGGGCGGGATGAGCGCCGACGACCGCGCGCCGGACGCTCGGGCCGAGGCCGACCACGCCTTCCACCTGCTGCGCGGCGGCCTGGCTCCCTACCGGAGCTGACCGGCGATCACGCGCCGAACAGCGTGGTCAGCGCCCGCAGCACCCAGAAGACCGGCGCCGCGGCGAGCACCAGTAGCCAGAAGGACCACGCCCGGTGGCGGGCGACCAGCCACACCGCGAGGGCCGCGATGACAGTCGGGACGAGCAGGGCGCCCACGAGCCGCCCGACGTCCGAACCGCCTGCCGGCGCGCCGGCGACGACCAGGACCAGCACCACGTTCACACCGGCCCAGATCGCGGCCGCACCGAGCGCCGGTAGGAACCGGGTACGTGCCGCCGGTCGGCCGACGGGTGGCGGTGGATGCTCCCACGCCGCGGGGTAGGGCGGGGCGCCGGGCATGGGGGCGTGCGGAGGCAGGTCGTCGCGGTAGGGCGAGTAGCCGGGGGCGCCCATCCACGACGGGGCCCGGTCGGGCCCCTCGGGACCGCTCGGATCGGACGTCGGCTGCGCGCGGCTCACCCGGGAGACGGTAGCCCCGGCCTCACCGCCGCGGTCCGTTTCCGACGGCACACACGTCGTGGCCACCGTGCACACGTCAGGACGTGTGCACGGTGGCGGTCAGGTGTGCGCGGTCAGGTCTGCGCGGGGCCGTGGGCCGTAGGTCAGCCTGCGCAGCAGGACCTCGGCCGGGCCTCGGTAGCCGGCCCGGTCCGACGCCACGGCCACCAGCAGGATCACGAGCCACACCCCCACGGCCACCAGCGCCGTCTGCCACAGGTGGGCGTCGTTGCCGAGCCCCAGCGTCCAGGCGGGCAGCAGTGCCGCGAACGCGACCGACTGGGCGAGGTAGCAGGACAACGATCGCTGCCCGCACGCCTGCAGGGCGTGCGTGACCGGGCCTAGTCCGCCCCGCTGGGTCACCCGGATCGCGAGGAGGCCGAAGGCCGCGGCGTACCCGACCCCGCCGGCGTACCCGCCGAGGGCGTGCAGCGAGCCTGCGAGCAGCACCGCGATCAGCGGTGGCGTCGTCCACAGCTGCGCGATCATCAGGGCCATGGGCAGCCCGAGCAGTATCGCCGCCCCGATCCCGGCCACGGCGACGCGCACCAGCAGTGGGCGGTGCCGCTCCGGTTCGTCGAGCAGCCGGCGCCGGGCGGCCCACGCTCCGAGGGCCACCGCCCCGAAGGTCCCCAACGCCTGGCCGGGTGAGCCGAAGCTGACCCACTCCACGGCCCGGCTGAGCAGGGCGCTGCCCGGGTTCTCGATGGTCATGGACGCCAGGAACGACTGCGGATCTCCCGGCATCGTCATCCCGGAGAATGCGTAGGTGACGGTCACCAGCACCACCCCGACGGTCGCGGTGACCAGCAGGGAGATGTCGGTGCCTCGGACGAGCAGGCCGGCCATCAGCACCGCCACGAGCCCGTAGGCACCGACGATGTCGCCCGAGAACAGCAGCACCCCGTGGGCCAGGCCGATGACGATCATCCACGCGCCGCGCCGTCGCACCAGCCTCGTCACGGCGGGAGCCGGTAGCCCGACGGCGCTGCGCCGCCGGGCGAGCTGCACGACGCCGTAGCCGAACAGCAGCGCGAACATCGGGTAGGCACGCCCGTCGACGAGCATCGCCTGCAGCAGCGCCACAACCTGGTCCAGCCCGTCGACGCCGCGCGGGTAGCCGCGCATGCCGATGGAGTGCCCGTAGATGTAGATGTGGGCATTGGCCACCGCGATGAGCAGCAACATGCCGCCGCGCGCGATGTCGGGGGCGAGCGAGCGCGCGGTGGTGGGCGTGGCACCGGGGTCGGGCGGCGGCGCGGCTGCAGTCACGGGAAAAGGATAAGGCGGACAGATCACCCTCTGCCTCCACCGATCGGCGGTGGGTGTGCCGCTGCGCACTCCGCCCCGGAACGTGCTCCCCGTCGCGGCGCCGGGGCCGGCACGGGGCTAGCCTGCCTGCGTGTCTGCGACCTCGTCCCCTGTCACCGTCACCGTCACCGGAGCCGCCGGCCAGATCGGCTACGCGCTGCTCTTCCGGATCGCCTCCGGGCAGCTGCTCGGGCCGGACACTCCGGTCCGCCTGCGCCTGCTGGAGATCCCCCAGGCGGTGAAGGCCGCAGAGGGCACCGCGATGGAGCTCGACGACTGCGCGTTCCCGCTGCTCTCCGGCATCGACATCACCGACGACGCCACCGCGGCGTTCGACGGTGCCAACGTCGCGTTGCTCGTCGGAGCCCGCCCCCGCACCAAGGGCATGGAGCGCGGCGACCTCCTGGAGGCCAACGGCGGGATCTTCGCGCCGCAGGGCCGGGCCATCAACGCGGGTGCCGCCGACGACATCCGCGTGCTCGTGGTCGGCAACCCAGCCAACACCAACGCGCTGATCGCGCAGGCCGCCGCCCCGGACGTGCCTGCCGAGCGCTTCACCGCGATGACCCGCCTCGACCACAACCGCGCCATCGCCCAGCTCGCGAAGAAGCTGTCGGTGCCGGTCGGCGAGATCACGAAGCTGACGATCTGGGGCAACCACTCGGCCACCCAGTACCCGGACCTCTACCACGCCGAGGTCGGGGGCAAGATCGCCGCCGAGCAGGTGGACGACTCCTGGCTGCGCGACGACTTCATCCCCACGGTCGCCAAGCGCGGCGCGGCGATCATCGAGGCCCGTGGGGCGTCCTCGGCGGCGTCGGCGGCGAACGCGGCCATCGACCACGTCTTCGACTGGGTCAACGGCACCCCCGAGGGTGGCTGGACGTCCGCCGCCATCCCGTCCGACGGCTCCTACGGCGTGGCGGAGGGCATCATCTCGTCGTTCCCCGTCACCTCGAAGAACGGCTCCTGGGAGATCGTCCAGGGGCTGGAGATCAACGAGTTCTCCCGCTCGCGGATCGACGCGTCCGTGGCCGAGCTCGTCGAGGAGCGCGAGGCCGTGCAGAAGCTCGGCCTGCTCTGAGTTCCCGTCGGTGGGCGCGCCGTCCGGCAGCGCCCACCGACGGTGGTCATCGTGGCGCGGTCACCACAGCGGGAACGGCACTCCGCGCTCGTCCTCGGGGCGGGGGCCGAAGATGCGCCGTTCCGACTCGGAGATCGGGTGGTCGTTGATGCTGGCCTCCCGGCGCCGCATCAGGCCCTCGTCGGTGAACTCCCAGAGCTCGTTGCCGTAGCTGCGGTACCACTGGCCTGCGGCGTCGTGGGACTCGTACTGGAACCGCACGGCGATGCGGTCGGCGGTGAACGACCACAGCTCCTTGCGCAGGGCGTAGTCGAGCTCGTGCTCCCACTTCTCGGTGAGGAACGCGACGATGTCCGCCCGGCCCTGCACGTACCGGTCCCGGTTACGCCACACCGAGTCCTCGGTGTACGCCAGCGACACCCGCTCGGGATTGCGGGTGTTCCAGGCGTCCTCGGCGGCCTGGACCTTCTGTGCTGCTGTCCCGGCGTCGAACGGCGGGTAGGGCGGGCGACCGGCCATGGCGCACTCCTCGTGCAGATGGAGGGAGAACGGTCGTTCTCCGAGGCTCCGGGGTAGCTTAGAGAACGCACGTTCTCGGCAGGGTGGAGGAGTGGCGTGAATCGCAGTGACGACGATCGGCTGCTGGCTGCCGCGGAGACGCTGTACTACGCCCGCGGCATCCACGGTGTGGGCATCGACGAGGTCCGCTCGACGGCCGGCGTCTCGCTCAAGCGGCTCTACCAGCTCTACCCGTCGAAGGAGCACCTCGTCGCGGCCTACCTGGACGCGCGTGACGAGCGCTGGCGCGGACGGCTCGCCGACCACGTGGCGCAGAGCGGCGGGAGCCCACGCGACCAGCTGCTCGCCGTCTTCGACTGGCTCGGCCTGTGGTTCGCCGAGCCGGACTTCCGCGGGTGTGCGTTCATCAACGCCTTCGGGGAGGTGGGCGGGAGCGCACCCCTGGTGCTCGCCGCCGTACGCCGGCACAAGGAGCTGTTCCGGGAGTACCTCATCGGCCTCGCGCGCGGACTCGACGGGCCCGACCCGCTGGGTGTCGCCGAGCAGTTGCTGCTGCTGGCCGAGGGGGCCATGACCGCGGCGGCCGTGCTCCCGGAGCCACGGGCGGCGCAGCAGGCCCGCCGGGCCGCGGCGGCGCTGATCGCCGCCGCGGCCTGATCGAGGCCGGGCTCAGGACAGCTGCACGATCGCGAACGACTCCGGCGGCAGGCTCAGTGCGTCGGCCTCGCCCTCCACCGGCTCGGAGGCCAGCAGGATGCGGGCCACCGGGGTGCCCAGCGCGATCGTGACGGCGTCACTCCCGAGGTTGCACGCCACCCGCAGGCGCCCCCGGTGCAGCACGACGGTGCGCACCTCCTCGTCGACGTCCACCTCGACCTCGTCGAGCCACGGGTCGGACAGCTCCGGCCACGCCTTGCGGAGCGCGATCAGCTCCCGGTGCACCTTCAGCAGCGTCGCGTGCGGCTCGCCCGCTGCCTCGTCCCAGTCCAGCTTCGAGTCGAGGAAGGTGCTCTCGGCGTTGGGGTCGGGCACCTCGACGTCCGTCCCCCAGCCGTGGTCGGCGAACTCGGCGGTGCGTCCCTCGCGCACCGCGTCCCGCAGGGCCGGGTCCGGGAAGTAGGAGAAGAACTGCCACGGCGTCCTCGCCCCCCACTCCTCGCCCATGAACAACATGGGCGTGAACGGCGAGCCGAACACCAGTGCTGCGCCGCAGGCGAGCAGGCCGGGGGAGAGGGTCTCCGTGAGCCGGTCACCCGTGGCGCGGTTGCCGATCTGGTCGTGGTTCTGCAGGTAGGCCAGGAAGCGGTGGCCGGGGATGCGGCGGGTGTCGACCGCGGCTCCGTGGTTGCGCTGCCGGAAGCTCGACCACGTGCCCTCGTGGAGGAAGGCTCGGGTGAACACGTGCGCCAGACCGGTCAGGCCGGCGGCGGCGAAGTCGGCGTAGTAGCCCTGAGCCTCCCCGGTGAGCGCGGTGTGCAGGGTGTGGTGGATGTCGTCGGTCCACTGCCCCTGCAGGCCGTAGCCCCCCGCCTCCCGCGCGGTGATCATGCGCGGGTCGTTCAGGTCCGACTCGGCGATCAGCGACAACGGCCTGCCCACATGGGTGGAGAGTGCCTCGACCTCCACCGAGAGCTGCTCGAGCACGTGGGTGGCGCGCGAGTCGCGCAGTGCGTGCACGGCGTCGAGGCGCAGTCCGTCGACGTGGAAGTCGCGCAGCCACATCAGAGCGTTGTCGATCACGAACCGGCGCACGTGCTCGGAGTGCGGACCGTCCAGGTTCACCGACGGGCCCCAGATGTTGCTGCCGGCGAAGTACGGGCCGAACCGGTCGAGGTACGCCCCGGACGGGCCGAGGTGGTTGTAGACGACGTCGAGCACCACACCCAGGCCACGGGCGTGGCAGGCGTCGACGAACCGCTTGAACGCGTCGGGGCCGCCGTAGTTCTCGGTGACCGCGTACCAGCCGACGCCGTCGTATCCCCAGTTGCGCGGCCCGTCGACGGCGTTGACCGGCAGCACCTCCACCATGTCGATGCCGAGGGCCACGAGGTGGTCGAGCCGCTCGATCGCCGCGTCGAACGTGCCGTCAGGGGTGAAGGTGCCGATGTGGAGCTCGTAGAGCACGCTCCCGGCCAGCTGCCGCCCGGTCCAGGGCTGGTCGGTCCAGAAGAACCCCGCGTCGTCGTACACGCGGGACGCGCCGTGCACGCCGGTGGGCTGCCAGCGCGACCGCGGATCGGGTAGCGGGGTCTCGTCGTCGTCGAGCAGGAAGGCGTAGGCGCTGCCGGGGTTCACGTCCTCGACGGTGGCGTGCCACCACCCCGCTCCGTCGGAGGACATGGGGTGCGCGGCACCGTCCACCAGGACCCGGACCTGGTCACGATGCGGTGCCCATACGGCGAAATCGGTCACGAGGAATGATCCTGCCGGGCGCCGACCCGACGCGCCCGGCGTGACGCTGTGATGCACCACAACCCGCCCCCGGGTTTGCGCCGGGCCGCGCGGGAGCTAGGCCGGGCGCACCAGCAGCGCCACCGGATAGCGCTCCAGCACCCGGGCCAGCGACGGCGCGGAGCCGTCGACGGCGGCCCCGGTGATCACGTCGTGCCAGTCGGAGACGCCCTCGGGCAGCGGGAGCACCGTGTCGTCCCAGCCGTCGCGTGCGGCCAGGCCGACCGGAAGCCGCGTGGCCACCGCCACCAGCGACGACGAGCGGGCGAACGCCACCGCGTGGTGGGCGGCCGGACCCTCGGCGTGCAGCGGCCGGTAGCCGGCGAACACCTCGGGCCGGTAGCGGCGCAGCCGCAGTGCGCTCGCCGTGACCAGCAGCTTCGCCGCTCCGGACGCATCCACGTCCGGTAGCCAGCCCTCGTCGAGGCGGGCGAGCAGGGTGCGGCGTTCCGCCCAGTCGACCGGGCGCCGGTTGTCCGGGTCGACCAGGGAGTACTCGAACAGCTCCGTGCCCTGGTAGACGTCCGGCACGCCCGGTCCGGCGATCTGCAGCAGCTTCTGCCCCAGCGAGTTGGACCAGCCGGGGGCGTTGATCCGCGCGACGAACTCCTCGATCTCGGCCACCAGGTCGGCGTCGGCCAGCACCTGCGCCGGCCACGCGGCGATCGCCTCGTCGACCTCCGCGACGGAGTCGACGTGGCTGGTGACGAGCTTGGCCTCCTTCGAGGCCTTGGTGAGGTAGCCCGCGAACCGCTCCGCCGAGATCGGCCAGGCTCCCACGAGGTTCTGCCAGGCGAGCAGATCCAGCGACCGGTCCGGGAGCGGATGTGCGGCGGCCCAGCGGCGTACCCGCTCGATCCACTCGCCCGGGTTCTCCGCGATCGCCGCGAGCCGGGCGCGGACGTCCTCGGAGCGCTTCGTGTCGTGGGTGGACAGGGTGGTCATCGTGGCCGGCCAGGACGCCTCCCTGGCGGCCATGGCGCCGTGGAACTCGGTGGGGGACACCCCGAAGCGGGACGGGTCGCCGCCCACCTCGTTGAGCGCCACGAACCGGTTCCAGCGGTAGAACGTGGTGTCCTCGACGCCCTTGGCCATCACCATGCCCGACGTCTGCTGCACGCGGGTGGCGAGCAGGCCCTGCGGCTCGGCCAGCATCGCCTTGCGGATGGTGGCCAGCACGTCGGCGAGGTCGGGGCGGTGGGTGCGGGCCACCGAGACGGCCGTCTCCAGTGCCGAGCGGCCCTCCGGCAGGTAGCTGCGGTACACGGGGAAGCCGCAGAGCAGTTCGGCGACGGCCGCCCGCACACGGTCGGCCGCCTCGCCGGGCTCCTCGTCGGTGGAGGGCGCCGCCTCCGGCACGGGGACGAGCGCGGCGATCCGGCGCACCTCCGCGGCGAGGATGGTGTCGGTGATCTCGCGGCGCGCGGCGTGCTCCGCCGCGTGCAGCGCCTCCTTGCGGCCCACGTGCTCGGCCGTGAACTGGGTGAGCAGCCCGCCGCCGGACGGGTCGACGAACACGCCCTGGATCTCGCGCAGCGCCTCGTACCCCGAGGTGCCGTTGACCGGCCACGATGCCGGCAGCTCCTCGCCGACCCCAAGGATCTTCTCCACGAGCAGCCAGCGGTCGGGCCCGATCGCGGCGCGCAACCGGCGCATGTAGGCGCCCGGGTCGGACAGGCCGTCCGGGTGGTCGACCCGGATGCCGTCGACCTCGCCCGCGTCGACCCAGCGCAGCACCTCGCGGTGGGTGTCCTCGAAGATCTCCGGGATCTCGACGCGCACGGCGGCCAGCGTGGACACGTCGAAGAAGCGGCGGTAGGTGAGCTCCGCGGCGCCGCGCTTCCAGGAGACGAGCCGGTAGTGCTGGCGCTCGTGGACCTCCTGCGGCGACCCGGCCTCGCCCGTGCCGGGGGCCACCGGGAACGCGTGCTCGTAGTAGCGCAGCTCCGAGCGGTCGTCGGAGAGAGCCAGTTCCGAGACCGCCTTCTCCTCGTCGGCGTCGAGGATCGGCAGGAGCACCGGCCCGGCGTCCCAGTCGATGTCGAAGTGGCCGGCGTAGCGGGACTCCCGGCCGTGCGTGAGGACGTCCCACCACCACGGGTTGGCCTTCGCCACGTCGACGCCGACGTGGTTGGGCACGATGTCGAGGACGAACTGCAGGCCGCGCTCCCGGACGGCCGCCACCAGCGCGCGGCGGCCCTCCTCCCCGCCCCGCTCCGCCGAGACCCGGGTGGGGTCGACCACGTCGTAGCCGTGGTTGGAGCCCGCCCCGGACTCCAGGAGCGGTGAGGCGTAGAGCGCGCCGACCCCGAGCGCGTCGAGGTAGGGCAGCAGCTCGACGGCGTCGGTGAAGGTGGTGTCCTTCGAGAACTGCAGCCGGTAGGTGGCGGAGGGGACGGACGAGTGCTGCGGGCCCGATCCGGTCATGCGCCCGCGTTCTCGAGTCGCTGCAGAACCAGCACCGACCGCGCCGGGACGGTGTGCACCGCGCCGCCCCGGACCGTGGGCGGCTCGGCCGCCACCACACCGGGAGCGGTGGACAGCGTGATCACCTCACCGGCAGCGGTGTCGACCACCACCGCCCAGAGCGACCCGTACTCGGGGCCGGGCAGCGTGATCTCGATGTCCTCGTGGTGGGCGTTGAGGCAGAGCAGGAACGAGTCGTCGGTGACCCGCTCGCCGCGGGTGTCGGCCTCGGTGATGCCGTCGCCGTTGAG
The DNA here is from genome assembly GCF_059359135.1 of Pseudonocardia sp. OZ21. Taxonomy (NCBI): domain Bacteria; kingdom Bacillati; phylum Actinomycetota; class Actinomycetes; order Pseudonocardiales; family Pseudonocardiaceae; genus Pseudonocardia; species Pseudonocardia sp. OZ21. The sequence continues at coordinate 147,739 of NZ_JCADBN010000001.1, read as the reverse complement.
GAACGCCGTGACGCACTTGCCGAAGCCCGAGTCCCAGTCCTGCTCGCTCATCTCCTCGCCGGAGGGCTGGAACCACGCGATGTCGGGCAACGGGTCGGCGCCGCGGCGGCGCGGCCGGATCGGCCTGCCGGCGAAGAACCGGCGCCGCCGGAACACCGGGTGGGCGGTGCGCAGCGCGACGACCCCGGCCGTGAACCCGACCAGCGAGGCGTTCTTGCCCGCCAGCGACCAGTCGACCCAGGAGATCGGGCTGTCCTGGCAGTAGACGTTGTTGTTGCCGCCCTGGGTGCGGCCCAGCTCGTCGCCGTGCAGCAGCATCGGCACGCCCTGGCTCAGCATCAGGGTGGTGAGGAAGTTGCGCTGCTGGCGGGCGCGCAGGTCGAGCACCGCCGCGTCGTCGGTGGGGCCCTCCACCCCGCAGTTCCACGAGCGGTTGTGGCTCTCGCCGTCGTTGCCGCCCTCGAGGTTGGCCTCGTTGTGCTTCTCGTTGTAGGAGACGAGGTCGGCGAGGGTGAAGCCGTCGTGCGCCGTGACGAAGTTGATCGACGCGAACGGGCGGCGGCCGTCCTCCTGGTAGAGGTCGGAGCTGCCGGTGAGCCGGGAGGCGAACTCGCCGAGCGTGCCGGGCTCACCCCGCCAGAAGTCGCGGACGGTGTCGCGGTACTTCCCGTTCCACTCGGTCCACAGCGGCGGGAAGTTGCCCACCTGGTACCCACCGGGACCGACGTCCCACGGCTCGGCGATGAGCTTCGCCTGGCTGATCACCGGGTCCTGCTGGACGAGGTCGAAGAACACCGACAGCCGGTCGACGTCGTAGAACTCGCGCGCGAGGGTGGACGCGAGGTCGAAGCGGAAGCCGTCGACGTGCATCTCGGTGACCCAGTACCGCAGCGAGTCCATGATCAGCTGCAGGGTGTGCGGGTTGCGCACGTTGAGCGAGTTGCCGGTGCCCGTGTAGTCCATGTAGTACCGCTGGTCGTCCTCGACGAGGCGGTAGTAGGCGGCGTTGTCGATCCCGCGCATCGACAACGTCGGGCCCATGTGGTTGCCCTCGGCGGTGTGGTTGTAGACCACGTCGAGGATCACCTCGATGCCGGCGTCGTGCAGGTCGCGCACCATCGCCTTGAACTCCTGCACCTGGTTGCCGGGGCGCAGCCCCGGCATCGCGTAGGCGTGGTGCGGGGCGAGGAAGGCGATGGTGTTGTAGCCCCAGTAGTTGGAGAGCCCCTTCTCCTCCAGGTGGTGGTCGTTGAGGAACTCGTGCACGGGCATGAGCTCCACGGCCGTGACACCGAGGGTCTTGAGGTGGTCGATCATCACCGGGTGGGCGAGCCCGGTGTAGGTGCCGCGCAGCTCCTCGGGGATCTCCGGGTGCGCGATGGTGAGGCCCTTGACGTGGGCCTCGTAGATCACCGTCTCGTGGTACGGGATGCGCGGGGAGCGGTCGGTGCCCCAGTCGAAGAACGGGTTGACGACCACGGACTTCGGCACGAACTTCGCGGAGTCGGTGTCGCTGCGGGCGTCGGGGTCGCCGAACGGGTAGCCGAACACGGCCTCGTCCCACTCCACGGGGCCGTCGAGCGCCTTCGCGTACGGGTCGATCAGCAGCTTTTTCGGGTTGCACCGCAGGCCCTGGGCGGGGTCGTAGGGACCATGCACCCGGTAGCCGTAGCGCTGACCCGGTTCGACGTTGGGCAGGTACCCGTGCCAGACGAAGCCGTCCACCTCGACGAGCCGGACCCGCTCCTCCTCGCCGTCAGGGCCGAAGAGACAGAGCTCGACGCGTTCCGCGATCTCGGAGAAGATCGCGAAGTTGGTGCCCGAGCCGTCGTAGGTGGCGCCCAACGGATAGGCGTGACCTGGCCACGGCCGCATGAATTCCTCCGGTGTTTCGTGATCAACTGATCGGCCGCGGCCGCTCGTACTCGATCTTGCAGGGCCCGGGGCGGCGTCGCTCCGTCGGGCAGAGGTTACCGGGGTACCCCGGTAACCCGCCCGATGCAGCGGTTGCCCCCCGGGTGGCGCCGGCGGGGTGGGCGCAGCGTCATCCCAGGTGCGCGGGGAACCCGCCCGTGGCGACCGGGCTCCATCGAGTGGGCGTGATCCTGATCAGGGCCTTGCCCTGCGTGGTCATGGCGGCGCGGTACTCGTCCCAGTCGGGATGCTCGCCGGAGATCGAGCGGAAGTAGTCCACCAGCGGTTCGAGAGCGTCGGGCAGGGTGATCAGTTCGGCCTCCCCGTCCACCTGCACCCAGGGGCCGTTGAAGTCGTCGGAGAGCACCACGACCGAGGCCTTCCCGTGCCGGGCGACGTTGGTCGCCTTCACCCGTTCGGGATAGGTGGAGACGACGATCCGGCCCTCGGCGTCCACCCCGGCGGTGACGGGCGAGCCCTGCCAGCCGCCGTCGTTTCGCGGGGTCAGCAGGATCATGTGGTGGCGCGACCGCAGGAACGTGAGGAGCTCGTCGCGGTCGACGGTGGTGTTCGTTGCGATGGTCCGAGCCATGCTCCGAGCCTAGGACGCGCTCCTCGAGGCGCTAGGGTCGGCCGTGATGAGTACCGTCTTCACGAAGATCATCAATGGTGAGCTGCCCGGTCGTTTCGTGTGGTCCGACGACCGGGCGGTCGGCTTCCTGTCGATCAACCCGCTCGGCCCCGGCCACACGCTGGTCGTGCCGCGTGAGGAGGTCGACCAGTGGGTCGACGCCGACCCCGGCCTGCTCTCCCACCTGACGAACGTCAGCCGGGCCGTCGGCGCGGCCGTGCAGGAGGTGTGGCAGCCGCCGCGTGTCGGGCTGCTCGTGGCGGGCTTCGAGGTGCCGCACCTGCACCTGCACGTGTTCCCGGCGTGGGACATGGCGGCCTTCGACTTCGCCAACGCGGCGAAGACCGTCGACCACGCCGAGCAGGACGCGCACGCCGACAAGCTGCGCAGCGCCCTGCGGGCGGCAGGCCACGGCGAGCACGTCCGGGACTGACCGCGTGCAGCTCGTCCTCGTCCGGCACGCGCTGCCGGAACGCATCCACGCCTCCGACGCGGCGCGATCCGACCGGCCGGGTGGCCCCGCCGACCCCGTGCTCACGGAGCTGGGGGAGCGCCAGGCCGCACGGCTCGTCGACGCGCTGGCGGCCGACCGCGTCGAAGGTCTCTACGCCAGCCCGCTGGCCAGGGCGCGGGGCACGGCCGCCCCGCTCGCCGCCGCGCTCGGGCGGGCCGCGGAGATCGTCGAGGACCTGCGCGAGTACGACGCCGACTCCGACCACTACGTACCCGTCCACGAGATGGCCCGGCTCGACCCGGCCGCGTGGGAACGGATGCTCGCCGGCCTCCTGCCCGCCCACGTCGACGTCCCGGCGTTCACCGCGCGGGTCGACGGCGCGTTCGAGCGGATCATCGCCGCGCACCCCGGCCGCGGGACGGCCGTGGTCGTCGCCCACGCGGGCGTGGTGAACACCTGGCTCGCGCACCTGCTCGGCCTGGCCCGCCCCCTGACCTTCCCGCTGGACTACACCGGGATCACCCGGGTCCTCGCCGGCCGCGACGGCCGCCGGGTGGTGCGGACGGTCAACGAGATCGCCCACGTGGGCGACCTGCTCGCCATGACGGCAGGCACCGAGTAGGGCAGGATCCGCAGATGCTGGTAGGCGTCCCGCGCGAGGTCAAGAACCACGAGTACCGGGTGGCGATCACACCGGCAGGCGTGCAGGAGCTGACGAGCCGCGGCCACGACGTGCTCCTCGAACGCGACGCCGGGGCGGGCGCGGGCCTGCCCGACGAGGAGTTCCGCGCCGCCGGCGCCCGTACCACCGACGACCCGGACGAGGTCTGGGGCGAGGCGGAGCTCCTGCTGAAGGTGAAGGAGCCGGTTCCGCAGGAGTACCACCGCCTGCGCGCGGGCCAGGTGCTGTTCACCTACCTGCATCTCGCCGCGTCGAAGGAGTGCACCGACGCGCTCGTCACCGCCGGGGCCACCGCTGTCGCCTACGAGACCGTGCGGCTGCCGGACGGGTCACTGCCGCTGCTCGCCCCCATGAGCGAGGTGGCCGGCCGGATGGCGCCCCAGGTCGGCGCCCACCACCTGCAACGCACCGAGGGTGGGAGGGGTGTGCTGCTGGGCGGGGTGTCCGGCGTCCCCGCGGGGAAGGTGGCCGTCATCGGGGCCGGGGTCTCGGGGATGAACGCCGCAGGCATCGCGGTCGGGCTCCAGGCCGAGGTGCGGGTGCTCGACACCAACATCAACCGGCTGCGCCAGATCGACTTCATCTACCGCGGCCACCTGCAGACCATCACGAGCAACGCCTACGAGGTGGAACGCGCCTGTCTGTGGGCCGACCTCGTCATCGGCGCGGTGCTGGTGCCGGGCGCCAAGGCGCCGACCCTGGTGTCGAACGACCTCGTCTCCCGGATGCGACCGGGATCGGTGCTCGTGGACATCGCCATCGACCAGGGCGGCTGCTTCGCCGACTCCCGCCCGACCACCCACGACGACCCGGTGTTCGACGTCCACGACTCGATCTTCTACTGCGTGGCCAACATGCCGGGCGCCGTGCCGAACACGTCCACCCGGGCCCTCACCAACGCCACGTTGCCCTACGTGCTCGCTCTCGCCGAGCGCGGACTGGCGGGCGCCGTGGCCGCCGACCCCGCCCTCGCGGCGGGCGTCAACGTGGCGGCCGGTCAGGTCGTCCAGCCCGAGGTGGCGGCCGCCCACGGGGTGCCGGCCGTGCCACTGACCGAAGCACTCCCGGCCTGAGCCCCCGCCCCGCCCCGCCCCGGCAACCGGTGTGTGCCGATCCTCGGTCGGCGGGTGCGCCGTGCACGGAATCCGCTGACCGGACGCGTACGGTTGCCTACGCTCGGTGCAGCGAGCCGCACCAGCGGCATGGCATCTGTCGAGGGGAGCGGCCGGATGGCGGGTGCAGAGCTGGGCGCGGTGTTCCGCGTGCGGGAGTTCCGGGTCGTCTGGGCGGCCGAGCTGCTCTCGATCGCCGGTGACCAGCTGGCCCGCGTCGCGCTCGCCGTCCTGGTGTACGGCCGGACCGGTTCCGCTGCCTGGGCCGCCGCCACCTACGCGCTCACCTTCCTGCCGGCGCTGCTCGGCGGGGTGCTCCTGTCCGGCCTGGCCGACCGGTACCGCCGCCGCGAGGTCATGATCGCTTCGGACGTCCTGCGCGCCGTGCTCGTCGCCGCCATGGCGATCCCGCAGCTGCCGCTGTGGGTGCTCTGTGCGCTGCTCGTGGTCGTGGTGCTGCTCGGCTCGCCCCACACCGCAGCCCAGGGCGCGCTCCTGCCGGAGATCCTGCAGGGGGAGCTGTACGAACGCGGGCTGGCCGTCCGGCAGATCACGAGCCAGACCGCGCAGCTGGTCGGGTTCGCCAGCGGCGGGTTGCTCGTCGCCGCCATCAGCCCGTCGCTGGCACTGCTGGCCAACGCGGTGTCGTTCGCGCTGTCGGCCGTACTCGTGCGCACCGGCGTCGCCGACCGGCCCCGGCCCGGCACCACCGGCGGGAACGACGAGGCCGGCGGGCCCGCCGCCGACGCCCCCGTCGGAGGGCTGCGGGGCGTCGTCGCCGCGCTCGTGGAGATCGCCACCGACCCGCGGCGGCGCGCGCTCGTGCTCCTCGCGTGGCTCGTCGGGTGGTACGTCGTGCCCGAAGCGCTCGCCGCGCCGTATGCCGACCAACTCGGCGCCGGTCCCGCCGTCGTGGGACTCCTGATGGCGGCCGACCCGCTCGGGAGCGTGGCCGGGGCATGGCTGTTCGTCAGGTTCGTGCCGGCCGAGACACGGGCGCGCCTCGTCGGGGTGCTCGCCGTGGGTGCCGGCCTGCCGCTGATGCTCTGCCTCTTCCGCCCCCCGCTCCCGCTCACCCTCCTGCTGTGGGGGGTGTCGGGGATGCTGTCCACCGCCTACCTCCTGCAGACACAGGCGAGCTTCGTCCGGGCGACGCCGACGGTGGGGCGCGGACGGGCGATCGGGGTCGCGGCGTCCGGCATCATCGCCGCGCAGGGAGCGGCCGTGCTCATCGGCGGGTTCCTGGCCGACACGTGGGACCCGTCCACCGCCATCGCGGTGGCCGGGAGTGTGGGGGCCTTCCTCGCGCTGGGGGTCGCCGTCGCGTGGCACCGTGCCAATCGGCACGACACCGAGACCGTCGGCTCGACGGTGCTCTCGCGCGGCTGACTCCGCCCGCATCCTGCGGGCCCACCTGCTCGGCCTCCGACTGATCGCCATCACCAGTTGTGGTTGCGCATCGCGCGTCCTCCTTCCTGTTCACCGGGGTCGCGGGGGGGCTCACCAGTTGTGGTTGCGCACGGGCTGTCCCTTCGTCGGGGTGGGCGGGAAGCGGGCTGGGGTCACCAGTTGTGGTTGCGCACGGGGCTCCGTCCTCGGGGTGGGCGGCGAGTGGGGGCGTGATCACCAGTTGTGGTTGCGCACGGGGCGTCTCCTTCGGGTTGGTGGGGCGGGTGGGGGGTGGTCACCAGTTGTGGTTGCGCACGGGGCGTCTCCTTCGGGTTGGTGGGGCGGATGGGCGGGCGGTGAGTTCGGGTCACCAGTTGTGGTTGCGCATGCCGTGTCTCCTTGTCGGATCAGTGGGGCGGGACGAGTGCTCACCAGTTGTGGTTGCGCATTGCTGCCTCCTCGGGTCGGACGGACGAGTGGTCGGGAATTCGGTCACCAGTTGTGGTTGCGCACGCTGTCCTCCTCGGGCGGTCGGTGTGCTGGGCGGACGGTTCACCAGTTGTGGTTGCGCATGTGCCACTCCTTGTCGGGATTCATCGGGTCCGGGGTGAGTGCTCACCAGTTGTGGTTGCGCATGACGCCTCTCCTCCGTTGGTCGCCGGGCAATGGCCTGTGATCACCAGTTGTGGTTGCGCATCGCGACCTCTCTTCCATTCGTGACGGGCAGGTTGCTGTGTCGTCACCAGTTGTGGTTGCGCATCGCTGTCTCCTCGGGCCGGGCGGGTGGTCGGGAATTCGGTCACCAGTTGTGGTTGCGCACGCTGTCCTCCTCGGGCGGTCGGTGTGCTGGGCGGACGGTTCACCAGTTGTGGTTGCGCACGGCGTTCTCCTTGGTGGGTGTGTGGGGTGGGGGCGGGGTTCACCAGTTGTGGTTGCGCACCGGGCTCTCCTTCGTCGACGGGTCGGGACGGAGCTGGTTGATTCACCAGTTGTGGTTGCGCATGTCTCTCCTCCGTGGGATGGGCTGCGGCCTGCTCGAATCACCAGTTGTGGTTGCGCATGACTGCGTCCTCCTCGTGCTGTTCGTTCTCCACTTGGCGGACGTCGAGAGACGTCGGCGTAGATCGTGGGCAGTCGAATTGCCGGAGTTCGTGCGGTGGCCCCGGCCTCTCCCGCACATGCCGTTCGAACCGGATGCGGGCCTATGTTGCATACGTGTGCCAGTTTCCGCCGTCTGAGCCTCGGGGCGCCGCGCATTCGGCCTACCTCACTGACCCGGAAGTGGGTTCGTAACGGCCTGTCGCTCCGAGCGGCGTCACTGTGACACGGGCGGCTGGAGATCCCGCTCGGGCGGGTGGTCTTCACCGACGGGCTCCACTAGGCTCCCGCCAACGCCCAGCGGACAGAGAGCACGGATGGGATCTGACGGAGCCACGGAGACGGTCCGACCGCTCTCGCGCATGTTCGCCGTTCGCCGATGGGCGATCTGGGCACTACCGGGTCGGCTGCTCGGCCCCGTGCTGCTGGTCGAGGTCACATCGGTGGCGCTCATCGTCCTGGGGCTGGCCGGTCACGCCGGTCCCACGCCGGCGCAGCTGCAGATTGCGGGCGTCCTCTGCCTGCTCGGCATCGCCCACACCGAGGTCGCCGTCGGAGTCGAGCGCGTGCGGCGGCGGGTCACGGACGGTAACCACGTCGACCTCAGCTCCGTGTGGACGTTCGCGGCAGCGGTGGCCCTGCCGCCCTCGTACGCGGCGCTCGTGGCCGTGATCGTGCACTGCCACCTGTGGTGGCGGGCGTGGCGGCTGCGCGTCCCCCTCTACAAGCAGGCCTTCACCTCCGCCACCGTGGTTCTCGCGTGTATCGCGTCGGCCACCGTGCTCCAGCACTCGGGCGGTGGGACGGAGATCGGCAGCAACCACCAGCTGTGGGCGCTCGGGCTCGCGCTGCTCGCCTACACCACGGTCAACAGCTGCCTCGTCGCCGGCGCGATCGCGGTGAGCAGCCCGGAGGCGAACCTGTCCAAGGTGTTCGCCCCCTGGGACGAGAACGTGCTCGAGATCGCGACGCTCTGCCTCGGGGCCCTCACGGCCATCGCGCTCGGCATCAACCCGTGGCTCGTCCTGCTGGTCCTGCCGCCGCTGCTGGTGCTGCACCGCGCCGTACTCGTCCGCCAGCTCGAGGAGGCCGCCAGCACCGACGGCAAGACCGGCCTGCTCAACGCCGCGGCATGGCATGCCCAGGCGGAGCGCGCCCTGCGGCGCGCGAGCCGCCACGACGGTGCCAAGGGCGTGCTCGTCCTCGATCTCGACCACTTCAAGACGGTGAACGACACCTACGGCCACCTCGCGGGCGACCAGGTCCTGGCCGCCGTCGCCGCCGCACTGCGCACCGAGGTCCGCGACCGCGACCTCGTCGGCCGGTTCGGCGGCGAGGAGTTCGTCGTCCTGCTCGGCGGTCTGGAGGGCAGCGGCACGGCAGAGCTCGAGGCGGTGGGCGAGCGGATCCGGCGCCGCGTCGCGAACCTGCGGGTCGAGATCCCCACGCCGGACGGGCCGCTCACGGTCGCCGGCCTCACCGTGTCGGTCGGTGCCGCTCTCTCCCCCACTGAGGGCGCCGACCTGAGGACTCTGCTGCAGATCGCCGACGCGGCGCTGTACACCGCCAAGCGCGCCGGCCGGAACGTCGTGCGGATGGGCCTCGCGGTGCCGGGGCAGCACCCCGCCCAGCACGCCACCCGGCTGTCCACGGCGGCGGGTGAGCCCCCGGCCGCCGCAGGCTGATCCCCGCCCGCGAGTCACCCGATCCCCGCCCGCGTTTGCTCGGCCGAAGGACCGCCTCCGCGACCCGCAGCCGCCGGCGCGGGCGATCAGCCCGAGAACGGACAGCAGGACGCTCATCGTCCGCTCCCGAGTCGCCACACGCGCCCCGCGAGTCGCCCGGATCGCGCGCGGGAGTCGCCTGCTCGCTGCGCTGCTCCGGGCGCCGGGCCCGCCCAGGCCTCCTCGCAGAGGCCGTGGGCTCTTCGCAGACGCCGGGGACCCTGTGAAGAACCCACCCGCTCTGCGAGGACGCACCCCGCCCCGCGAGTCGCCCGCTTCGCGGGCGCGAGTCGCCTGGCGAGCAACAGCCGGCGTTCCATCACCGCAGGCTGAGACGGTTCCGTTACGGATCGTGACGAAACCGTCGGCGGAGTCCACCCCGAAGAGCGATCTCGATCCTCCTGACATGCCCTCTGCGGCTCACTAGCCTCGGCGCCACGCGCTCTCGGTGTCGGCGGAAGGAGATCGCGGTCGTGGCTGATCTGGCGCCGCCGACTACCGGCAGGTGGGAACTCTGGGGGCTACCGCCCCGAGCCGTCACCGTCGTCCTCGCGGTGGAGGCCGCCGCCGTCGCGTTCGTCGTGGCCGGTGGCGCCGTCCCGTCGTCGGGCGACCTCGGGCTCGCCGCGTTCCTGACCGTGCTCAGCGTCGTGCACACCGAGCTGGCCACCGGGATCGAGCGGATCCGGCGGAGGGCGGCGCAGACCTCGTACTTCGACCTCAGCTCGGTGTGGACGTTCGCGGCCGCGCTGCTGCTGCCGCCGATGCTCGCCGCCGCCGTGATCGCGGCGGTGTACCTGCACCTGTGGCACCGGGTGTGGCGCCCGGCGAAGGTGCCGCTGCACCGGCACATCTACACCACGGCCACCGTCGTGCTCGCGGCTGGCGCCGCACACGCCGTGGTCCAGCAGGCGGGTGGGCTGCCCACCGGGGCGGCCGACGCGTCGGGGGTGGCGGGGATCGCCCTGGCCGTGCTGCTCTACGTGCTGGTCAACACCGTGCTCGTCGCCGCAGTGATCGTCCTGACCAGTGAGCGTCCCGGGTTCCGTGACCTCGTCGGCGGGTGGGACGACAACACCGTGGAGATCGCCACGATCTGCCTGGGTGCGCTGGCCGCGGTGGCGCTCGGCTCCACACCGGGCCTCGTTGCGCTCGTCCTGCCACCGATCCTGGTGCTGCACCGCGCCGTGCTGGTCCGCCAGTTGGAGGAGGTGGCGAGCACCGACGGGAAGACCGGCCTGCTCAACGCCGCCGCCTGGCAGGTGCAGGGGGCGCGGACGGTGCGCCGGGTCCACCGCTCCCGGGGTACCGCCGCCGTGCTGATCCTCGACCTCGACCACTTCAAGGCCGTCAACGACTCGTACGGCCACCTCGTCGGCGACGACGTGCTGGCGGCCGTCGCGGCGGAACTGCGCTCCGCGGTGCGCGAGCAGGACGTCGTCGGGCGTTTCGGGGGTGAGGAGTTCGTGGTGCTGCTGCCCGACCTTCCACCCGGTCCGGCGGGGGACACCGAGATGCGTGCGGTCGCCGAACGCCTCCGTCAACGGGTGGCCTGCATGGCCGTCGCCGTCGACACGCCGGACGGCGTCCTCACGATCGGGGGCCTCTCGGTCTCCGTGGGCGGTGCGGCGGTGCCGATCGACGGCACCACCCTCGAGCAGGTGTTGAACGCCGCCGACGCGTCGCTCTACATCGCGAAGCGCGACGGCCGGAACCTCGTCCGGTTCGCGGCTCCCGTCGAGATCCCCACCCCGCGCAGCGGCACCTGACGGGATTGCCGGGCCCGGGGTGGCGGCCTCTCGTAAGCTGAGCCGGTGACCGTGTTGCGTTCAGTCCGTGGCCCGGCCGATCTCAAGCGCCTGGGGGTCGACCAGCTCGCCCCGCTCGCTGCCGAGATTCGCCGGGAGCTCGTGGCCTCGGTCTCCCGCACCGGCGGGCACCTCGGCCCCAACCTCGGCGTCGTGGAGCTCACCATCGCGCTGCACCGGGTGTTCGACTCCCCGCGTGACACGTTGATCTGGGACACCGGGCACCAGGCGTACGTCCACAAGATGCTCACCGGCCGGCAGGACGGCTGGGACCGGCTCAAGAAGTCCGGCGGGCTCTCCGGCTACCCGTGCCGGGCGGAGAGCGAGCACGACCACGTCGAGAACAGCCACGCCTCCACCTCGCTGTCCTGGGCCGACGGAATCGCCCGTGCCTACGCGCTCACCGGCCAGCAGCGCCACGTCGTCGCGGTGATCGGCGACGGCGCGCTCACCGGCGGGATGGCCTGGGAGGCGCTCAACAACATCGCCACCGGTGGACACAAGCCCGGCACGGAGGGCGAGGCCGGCCGCAGGTTCGGTGCAGGCAGGCGAATGCCCGGTGGCGGGGAGGACGAGGGCGGCGCCGTCGCCGTCGCCGCCGACCGCAACATCGTGATCGTCGTCAACGACAACGGCCGCTCGTACGCGCCCACGATCGGCGGCCTCGCCGACCGGCTGGCCACGCTGCGGCTGCAGCCGGGCTACGAGCGGGTGCTCGACGCCGGCAAGCAGGCCCTCGTGAACACCCCGGTCGTCGGCAACGCCCTCTACGCCGGGCTGCACGCGCTGAAGGCCGGCATGAAGGACGCGCTGAGCCCGCAGGAGCTGTTCTCCGACCTCGGCCTCAAGTACTTCGGACCGGTCGACGGGCACGACATCGCCGCGATGGAGTCGGCGCTGCGCCGCGCGCGCCACTTCGGCGGCCCCGTGATCGTCCACGCCGTCACGCGCAAGGGCGCGGGGTACCCGCCCGCGGAGAACGACACGGTCGAGCAGATGCACAGCCCGGCCGCGTTCGACCCGGAGACGGGCCTGCCCACCGGGCCCCCGTCCGTCGGCTGGACGAGCGTGTTCGCCGAGGAGATGGTGGCGCTGGGCACGAAGCGGCCCGACGTCGTCGGCATCACGGCGGCGATGCTCGGTCCCACCGGGCTCGCGCCGTTCGCCGCGGCGTTCCCCGAGCGCTGCATCGACGTCGGGATCGCCGAGCAGCACGCGCTCACGTCCGCCGCCGGGCTGGCCGCGGGCGGGCTGCACCCGGTGGTCGCGCTGTACTCCACGTTCCTCAACCGGGCGTTCGACCAGCTCCTGATGGACGTGGCACTGCACGGGAAGGCCGTCACCCTCGTGCTGGACCGGGCCGGTGTCACCGGCAGCGACGGGCCGTCGCACAACGGCATGTGGGACCTGTCGCTCCTCGGGATCGTGCCCGGCATGCGGGTGGCGGCGCCCCGCGACGCGCAGACGCTGCGCGAGGAGCTGGCGGAGGCGGTCGCGGTCGACGACGGGCCCACCGCCATCCGCTTCCCCAAGGGCAGCGTGATCGACTCGGTGCCCGCGGTTCGCCGCGTCGACGGCGTCGACGTCCTGCGTGAGCCCGCTCCCGCCGGCGACCGGAGCCCGGCCGTGCTCATGGTGTGCGCGGGGGCGTTCGGCGAGCTCGGCCTCGCCGCGGCCCAGCGACTGGAACAGCAGGGCATCCCGGTCACCGTCGTCGACCCGCGCTGGGTGCTGCCGGTGCCGCAGGTGCTCGTCCGGCTGGCCCGCGAGCACCGGCTCGTGGTCACCGTCTCCGACAGCGGCCGCCACGGCGGGTTCGGCTCGGCGCTGGCCGACGAGCTGCGCGCGGCCGAGTGCGACGTCCCGCTCCGGGACCTGGCGATCCCCCAGCGGTTCCTCGACCACGGCAGCCGTCCCGACGTGCTGGCCGCCGCGGGGCTCACCGCGCAGGACGTCGCCCGGCGGGTCACCGAGTGGGCGGCGGCGCTTCCGGGCCTCCAGCTCGTCGACGAGCCCGCGTCGTCGGCTCCGGGAGAGCAGGCGCGCTGATGCGCGTGCTCATCGTCGAGGACGAGCGCGCGCTTGCCGACGCCGTGGCTCGGGGGCTGCGCCGCGAGGGGATGGCCGTCGACGTGGCCTACGACGGGGACGCCGGGCACGAGAAGTCGGTCATCACCCGCTACGACGTGGTGGTGCTCGACCGGGACCTGCCCGGGATGTCGGGCGACCGGCTCTGCGCGGAGATCGTCGCGTCCGGGGCCACCACGCGGGTGCTGATGCTGACGGCCAGCGGCACGCTCGCCGACAAGGTCGACGGCCTGTCGCGCGGCGCGGACGACTACCTCGCCAAGCCGTTCGACTTCCCCGAGCTCGTCGCCCGTTGCCGCGCGCTCGGCCGCCGGGCGACCCCGGCCGTGCCGCCGCTGCTCACCGCGGGCGACCTCGCGCTCGACCCGGCCCGGCGCACCGTGCACCGGGCCACCCGGCCCGTCGAGCTCACGCGCAAGGAGTTCGGGGTGCTGGAGGTCCTGCTCGGGGCGGGCGGGGCCGTGGTGAGCAGCGAGGAGCTGCTGGAGCGCGTCTGGGACGAGAACGCCGACCCGTTCACCACCACCGTGCGGGTCACGGTGATGACGTTGCGCAAGAAGCTCGGTGACCCCGGCGTGATCGAGACGGTGGTCGGGGCCGGCTACCGGGTACCGGCCGCGGGCTGAGCGAGGCGCTGCCGTGGCCGAACCAGCGAGGCCGGCAGCGAGGGCCCCCGAGCCCGCGCGGGGCGCCACACGGCCCGACAGAGGGCAGGGTGAGCCCGTGGTGCCGCCGCCGACCGTGCCGGTCCGGGAGAGCACCGGGAGGCGGCTCGGTGGCAGGGGAGTCGGGCTGCGCCCTCGGCTGACTCTCGTCAGCACGGTCGTCGTGGCGTCGGTGAGCGCGCTGCTGCTGTGGCTGGGCTGGCTGCTGGTCGGTGGTGTGGCCCGGGCCGTTCCCTCGCTGCCGCCCGGCACGACGGTGCGGGTGGGGGACGTGGCCGTGCCCGCCGAGCAGCTCCAGGACGCCGTCGGGGCCGCCGCGCGGGCCGACGTGCTGCGAGCCGGGCTGATCGCGTTCCCGCTCCTCGTCGTCGCCGCCGCGGTGGTGTCCTGGGTGCTGGTCGGCCGGGTGCTGGGCCCGCTGCACGCGGTCACGGCCACGGCCCGGCGGCTGACCGTCGAGTCGCTGGACACCCGTACCGGGCTGCGGGACGCCCGTGGAGAGGTCGCCGAGCTCGCCGCGGGCTTCGACGCGATGCTGGACCGGCTGCAGGCGGCGTTCGACGCTCAGCGGCGGTTCGTGGCCAACGCGAGCCACGAGCTGCGCACCCCGCTGGCGGTGCTGCGCACCGAGGTGGACGTCACGCTGGCCGACCCCGATGCCGACGTCACCGAGCTCCGGCGGATGGCCACGGTCGTGCGGGACGCCACCCGGCGCGCCGACGACCTCATCGCGGGGCTGTTGCTGCTGGCCCGCACCGAGGGGGCCGAGCTGGCCGACGTGCGGCCCGTCGACCTCGCCGAGCTCGTCGCCCCCGCACTGGCGGGTGTCCGCGCGGACGCGGCCCGGCGGGGGCTGCGGGTGCAGGTCCGCACCGTGGCCGCGCCGTCCTGGGGCGACCCGGTGCTGCTCGAGCGCGTGGCCGGGAACCTGCTGGAGAACGCGGTGCGGCACAACGTGGCGGGCGGCTGGGTGGACGTCTGCACCGGGATGCGTGACGGCTTCGCCGAGCTGCAGGTCGCCTCCAGCGGTCCGGTGATCCCGGCGGACCGGGTGCCGGAGCTGTTCGAGCCGTTCCGTCGGGGTCCGGTGGAACGCACCGGTGACGCCCCCGGTTCCGGGCTGGGGCTCTCGATCGTGCGCGCCGTGGTGCAGGCCCACGGTGGGCTGGTGCGCGCCGAGCCGGTGCCCGGTGGGGGGCTGGCGGTGACGGTGCGGCTGCCGGCCGGTTGATCAGCTGTGGGCCTGTAGCGCCGTCTCCAGGTGGGGGGTCAGCAGCTCGATCTGCCACGGCCGGGCGCCACCGGCGCGCAGCGCTGCGGCCACGTCGCCGTCGGCGGGTGGGGTCCAGCACAGGCGGCGGAGGAGGTCGGGCTGCAGGAGGTTCTCCACCGGCACCGACCGTTCCAGTCCGACGGCGACGATGGCGGCGCGGGCCGCGGTGAGGCGGGCGGCGGCGTCGGGGTCGCGGTCGGCCCAGCGACCCACCGGAGGCGGCCCGTCGGCGGGCGGGGTGACCGCGGGCAGCGCCGCGGCGTCGAGCTGGGTGGCCTGCTGCAGCGCGGCGAACCAGTAGGAGGTGAGGCGCCGCTGGGCCCGGCCCCGGAACACCGGGAGCGCCGCGAGGTCGCCGGGGCTGGCCGGCGCGCTCGCGGCAGCCTCGATGATCGCGGAGTCGGGGAGGACCCGGCCCGGTGCGATGTCGCGTTCGGCGGCGAGCCGGTCGCGCGCCTCCCACAGGGCCCGCACGGCCGCGAGTGCGCGGGGCTTGCGCAGCTTGTGCAGGCCGGAGGTGCGCCGCCACGGCTCGGCACGCGGCTGGGGCGGCCCGGCGGTGCGGACCGCCTCGAACTCCTGCATGGCCCAGTCCAGCTTGCCCTGCTCGGCGAGCAGCCCGGCGAGCACGTTGCGCAGCTCGACCAGCACCTCGACGTCGAGCGCGGCGTAGACGAGCCAGTCCTCGGGCAGCGGGCGGCGGGACCAGTCGGCGGCGCCGTGGCCCTTCTCCAGGCTCAGGCCCAGCATCTGCTCGACCAGCGGGCCGAGACCGACGCGGGGGAGCCCGGCGAGCCGTCCGGCCAGCTCGGTGTCGAAGAGCGAGGACGGGATGAGGCCCGTCTCGGCGAGGCACGGCAGGTCCTGGTTGGCCGCGTGCAGCACCCATTCCGGCCCGGCCAGCGCCGGCACGAGCTCGGACAGGTCACTGCGCAGCGGAATCGGGTCGATCAGGGCCGTACCCGCACCGACGCGACGTAGTTGTACGAGATACGCGCGCTGCGAGTACCGGAAGCCGGAGGCTCGTTCGGCGTCGACAGCGATCGGCCCACTGCCCGCCGCGAAAGCCTCCGCGGTGCGCATCAGCGCGGCCCGGTCGCCGACGACGCGCGTCAGCCCGTCCCGGGGTGCCAGCAGCGGTACTGCTGCCGGAGCGTCCGGCCGAACGGCCTGCTCTTCTTCGTGCTGCGGATCTGCGGTCAGCGGATGACCCCGGCCCGCATCGCCAAGGCGACCATCTGAG
Organism: Pseudonocardia sp. OZ21; assembly: GCF_059359135.1. Taxonomy (NCBI): domain Bacteria; kingdom Bacillati; phylum Actinomycetota; class Actinomycetes; order Pseudonocardiales; family Pseudonocardiaceae; genus Pseudonocardia; species Pseudonocardia sp. OZ21. The sequence goes on along the minus strand of NZ_JCADBN010000001.1, from coordinate 131,658 downwards.
CTCTGTCGCCCGTGCCGAGCTTGCGCCCGATCCGGGAGAGGTGGCTCTTCACCGTGAGCGCCGACAGGCTCAGCGCCTCACCGATCTCCTTGTTGGACTGCCCGTCAGCCACCAGTTGCAACACCTCCACCTCACGGGCGGAGAGCTCGCGTGGTGTGTTGTCGGTGCCCGGCACGCGGGTGCCCGTGGCAAGCAGGGGGGCCACCGTGGGATCGGCGTACACCCCGCCGTCCAGCACACGCTTGACGCCGTCGGTGACGATCGCCGCCGAGGCCGACTTCAGCAGGTAGGCCTGCGCACCGGCCTGGAACGCCGAGCGCACCGCGTACGGGTCGTCCGAGGACGCCAGTACGACGAGCCGGTTCCAGCCCAGCGACCGGAGTTCGGTCACCAGGTCGAGCCCGCTGCCGTCAGGCAGCCCGAGATCGAGGATCGCGAGATCGCACGGCCCGTTGGCGTGCGCCCGGGCCCGGGCCTCGGCCACCGAGGCGGCTTCGTACACCGTGCCTGCGCCCATGGAACGCAGCCGCGCGGCGATCGCCTCGCGAAGAAGCGGGTGGTCGTCGACCACCAGCACCGAGAAAAGCTCTTCCCGCGGATGCGGGACCATCGCGGGCGACAGCACAGCACCTGGAGTGCCGCGAACTGGTGCGCCCTGGCCCACAACGGCCACGTCACTACCTCCCTGGAGTCGGTCGTTGCCCCCCGACCGGCACCAGACCCCCGGTCGATGAAGCTGTCGCCCGACCGCCCGAGGAGGTGTCGTGGAGGAAGCGTAGCCCCCCAAGCGGTCTAACGTCGTGTGGTGGTTCGAAGTTCTCCGGGTGAAAGTTACAGCGTTGTCGATATCCATCCACCCGACCGGGTGACGGAAGGGATCACCCGAGGCATCGAAGTCGCAGGTAGCAGCCGAATCAGACCGTTCGGTGGGCAAGTGGAAGTACCCCGACCGGAGGTAAGCCGGCCGCCGACGCGATCAGAGCGCAGAATGCCTCTGCGTGACGGGACAGATCCGGACCGGTAGGAGTCCACGACGCACGCAGCTCCACGTCGTCGTCGCGGCGGGGTCCTGCGATGTCGCCGAAACGCACCGATGAGGTCTGGGTGACGGTGCCGCCGAGTGCCACGTACTCGGCGTGGCGCGCCTCGAGGGCCTCCGTGAGCCACGACCACCCGACCACGGGCAGCATCTCGTCCCCGAGCTGCTCCGGATCGAGGCGGGCCTGCACGAAACAGACCAGCCGGAAGGTGCCCTCCCAGGCGTCCTGGCCTGCGGGATCGTGCAGAAGGATCAGCCTGCCCGAGGTGTCCGGTTCGTCCAGTTCCTCGCCGGGGCTGCGGCCCGCGTCCGCCTCGACGCTGAAGGCCCACGTGTACGGGGCGAGCCGGGGAGGTGCATCGAGCGCGGCCACGATCAGCTCCGGTCTCGGCCGGATGGCGCGCAGCGAGGCGACCGCCTCCAGGAACTCTGGCGGTGGTGTGGTCGTTGCGGGCACGAGTGCTGACTCTAGGTCGCTCTCCGTGTTCGGGTGACGAGGCGCGCCGCGCGATCGCACGCCCGACCGTGCACGGACGGGTGATCCATTCGGGGGGCGTGCGACGATGAGGTCATGAAGCTCGACTCCGCGAGCGGTCTCGCGCCTACGGAGCGGCGGGACCTGCGGTCCGCGCCGCTGCTCGCCGCGGTGCGAGGAGAGGCTCCTTCGCACGTCCCGGTGTGGTTCATGCGGCAGGCCGGGCGTTCGCTACCCGAGTACCGCGCGCTGCGCGTCGGCACCGGGATGCTGCAGTCCTGCCTGACGCCGGATCTGGCGTGCGAGATCACGCTCCAGCCGGTGCGCCGCCACGGCGTCGACGCTGCGGTCCTGTTCAGCGACATCGTCGTGCCGCTCTACATCGCTGGCGTCGGCGTGGACATCGTGCCGGGCACCGGGCCGGTGGTCGCCCACCCCGTGCGCACGATGGCCGACGTCGAGCGCATCCCGTCGTTGCACGCCGAGCAGGCCGCCCCGGTGGCCGCGGCGATCGGCCTGCTGCTGCGGGAGCTGGGTGACACCCCGCTGATCGGCTTCGCCGGCGCCCCCTTCACGCTCGCCTCCTACCTCGTGGAGGGCGGCCCCAGTCGCAACCACGAACGCACCAAGGCCCTCATGCGGTCCGCGCCCGAGGTCTGGCACGCGCTGATGGCCCGCCTCGCCGAGTCGTGCTCGGTGTTCCTGCGGGCCCAGATCGACGCGGGCGTCGACGTCGTCCAGCTGTTCGACTCGTGGGCCGGTGCGCTCTCGGAGCGCGACTACCGCCACTACGCCCTGCCGTACTCCACCCGCGTGCTCGAGGGGCTCGCCGACACCGGCGTGCCGCGGATCCACTTCGGCGTGGGCACCGGCGAGCTGCTGGGTGCCATGGCCGAGGCCGGGGCCGACGTCGTGGGCGTCGACTGGCGGATCCCGCTCGACGTGGCGGCCCGCCGGGCCGGCGGTACCCATCCGGTGCAGGGCAACCTCGACCCGGCCGTCCTCTTCGCCGACCAGGAGTCGATCGAGGCCGAGACGCGCCGGATCGTCGACGAGGGCCGCCGCACCCCCGGGCACGTGTTCAACCTCGGCCACGGGGTGCTTCCCGAGACCGATCCGGACGTCCTCACCCGGCTCGTCGAGCTGGTGCACAGCCTGCGGCCGTGACGGTCCCCACCGTGCCCGTTCGACCCGTGCCCGCGCACCGCGCTCCGCATGTCGCCGTCGTCGGAGGCGGCGTGTCGGGGCTCGCCGCGGCGCACCGGCTGCGGGTCCGCCTCGGCCCCGCCGCCACCATCACCGTCCTCGAGCAGCGCGACCGCGTGGGTGGCGTGCTGCACACCGTCGACCTGGCCGGCGCACCCTTCGACGTCGGCGCGGAGGCGTTCCTGGCCCGGCGCCCGGAGATGCCGCTGCTGCTGGGCGAGCTCGGCCTCTCCGACGCGCAGGTGCACCCCACGGCGGCCACGGCATCGCTGCGGGTGAACGGGCGCACCACGGCGCTGCCCGGCGCCACCCTGCTCGGGGTGCCGACGAGCGCCGCCCGGCTGGACGGGCTGCTCTCCGCCCCGGGACTGGCCGCTGTCGCGGCCGAGCCGGCCCTGCCGCTGCACTGGGAGCCCGGGGCGGACACGGCGCTGGGCGGCCTGCTGCGCGAGCGGTTCGGCGCCGAGATCGCCGACCGGCTCGCCGACCCGCTGCTGGGCGGGGTCTACGCGGGACGGGTCGACTCACTGGGCCTGCGGCCCACGATCCCCGCCCTCGCCGCCGCCCTCGACGCGGGAGCCCCGTCGCTCACGGCGGCGGCCGACGCGGCCACCGTCCCGCCCCGGAACCCGAAGCCGTCGTCCGAGGGGCCGCCCGCGCGGCCCACCCCGGTGTTCGGCGCGCTGACCGGCGGCTACCGCACGCTCCTCGACGCGCTGTCCCGCGCCGCCGCGGCGGAGGTGCGGCTCGGCACCACCGTCCGCGACCTGCAGCGCCGTGAGACCGGCTGGCGGCTCGTGCTCGGCCCCACCACCGCACCCGAGATGCTCGACGTGGACGCCGTGGTGCTCGCGGTCCCCGCCCCCGCCGCGGCCCGGCTGCTCGCCGTGGTGGCGCCGGTCGCGGCCCGGGCCGCTGCAGAGGTCGAGCTGGCCTCCTCGGTGGTGGTCGCCTTCGCCTACCGCCCCACCGACGCCGCCGGACTGCCGCCCACCTCCGGCGCACTGGTCGCCACGGGGGAGCCGCTGTCGGTGAAGGCCTTCACGCACTCGACGAACAAGTGGGCCCACCTGTCTCCCGACGGACTCGTCCGGTTGCGGGCCAGCCTCGGCCGCTTCGGGGAGGCCGCCACCCTGCAGGTCGACGACGCCGAACTCGTCCGCCGCGCACGTGCCGACCTCGCGGCGCTCACCGGGATCACCGCCGAGCCCGTCGCGGCCCACGTCCAGCGCTGGGGTGGGGGGCTGCCGCAGTACGGCGTGGGCCACCTCGACCGCGTGCGGACCATCGAGGACGAGCTCCCGATGGGGCTCGCCGTGGCCGGCTCGGCCCTGCACGGCGTCGGGGTGCCCGCCTGCGTCGGGACGGCCCGCGCGGCCGCTGAACGGCTCGTGGCGCATCTCACGGCGCAGACCGCTCCGGTCTGACAGCCCCGTTCCGGGGGCGTGGCCAGCGGCCCGTGAGGACGGCGCCGCTCGCTCCGAGATGATGTCCGTCCGGTGGTCGGCGAGCGCCCGTCGCCGGCCGGCCGGCCCCGGCCCGCGTGGCAGGATGGGGCCATGGCGCGCCTCGACTACACCGAGCTGAACAGCACCATCCGCTACACGATGTGGTCGGTGTTCCGCGTGGAGCCGGGACGGCTGGGCGAGGACCGCGCCGAGGCCGCCGGCCAGTTCACGGAGTTCCTCGACGCGCTCGCCGACAAGGGTGTGGCCGTCCGCGGCGTGTACGACCTCGCCGGGCTGCGCGCCGACGCCGACTTCATGATCTGGTGGCACGCCGACAACGTCGAGGCACTGCAGGCCGCGTACGCCGACCTGCGCCGCACCACCGCGCTCGGCCGCGCCACCGTGCCGGTCTGGAGCCAGGTGGCGCTGCACCGGCCGGCCGAGTTCAACAAGAGTCACCTGCCCGCGTTCGTCGCGGGGGAGGACCCGAAGCGCTACGTCTGCGTCTACCCGTTCGTGCGCTCGCTCGAGTGGTACCTGCTGCCCGACGACGAGCGCCGCCAGATGCTCGCCGACCACGGCATGCAGGCGCGGGGCTACCCCGATGTGCGGGCCAACACGGTGCCGTCGTTCGCGCTGGGCGACTACGAGTGGATCCTCGCCTTCGAGGCCGACGAGCTCGACCGCATCGTCGACCTCATGCGGCACCTGCGCGCCACCGAGGCCCGCAGGCACGTCCGGGAGGAGACGCCCTTCTTCACCGGGCCGCGGGTGCAGCCGGGCGAGCTCGTCGCCACCTTCCCCTGATCGGCCCCTGATCGATCGCGCCCCTGGTCAGGGACACGGCTCGAAGAGGCGGCGCGTGTCGTTCTCCGAGGGCGCGCCCGCGGCGGCGTAGGCGGCCGCGTCGGAGAACCGGCAGCCGAAGGCGGGGTCGGCAACGGCCGCGCGGTCGGTCACGTCGTCACCGTCGGGCCGCGTGCCGTCGGTCACCCACGCCACCAGGTCGTCCCACGCCCGGCCCGCCTCCACGGGGGAGAACTCGCAGTGGCCGGTGGCGCGGACGGCCCGCTGCACGAGAAGCTCGGAACGGCCTGCCTCGGCCACCTCGGCCGCGTAGACCTGTTCCATCGAGAACGGCACGAAGAGGTCGCCGAGACCGTGCAGCGACAGCACGGGCACATCCGGCGTGCCGGCCACCTGCGCGACGGGGGTGAGGTCGTCGGACTCCCGGGTGCGCGCGTCGGCCACCGGAACGCGCTGCACGGCGGTGTCGAGGTCGACGGGCTCGTCCGGCGCGTAGTCGGTGTCCACGTTGCCCGCCACGAGCCCGGGGTCGGCGGCCACCCCGTCGACGGGCGTCTCGGCGGTGTCGGGCACGCCGAGGTCGAACAGGAAGTCCTTCCAGTAGCCGAACGCGGCGTCGGCGCCGGGCCGCTGACCGCCGGAGTCGAGGACGGTGGCCGCGCGCAGCTGCTCGGCCGCCGGGGTGCCGACGGCCGGGTTGCCCGGAGCGAGCCCCAGACCCGCGTAGATCTTCGGGAGCACGGCGGTGGCGTAGTCCGGGCCCGCCGGGTACGCGGGCACCCCGGCCAGCGCGCCTGCCGCGAGCTGGAAGTCGAGGAAGTAGTCGAACAGCTCGTGGTCACCGAGCACGCCGCACATCGGCAGCGCGCCGTCGTAGGCGCCCGGGTTCTCCTCCAGCGCCCGCGCCACGACGTGCCCGCCCATCGAGACGCCGGCGAGATACGTCCGCTCCGGGGCACCCACCAGCTCGCTGAACTCCGCCGCCAGCTCAGAGGTGGAGCGGACGCCGGAGGCGATGTCGTAGCCGTTGCGGTCGTACGACGACGACGCCCACGCGTACCCCTGCGCGGCGAACCGCTCGCGCAGCCCGTACGGCGGTGCGTCGACGGTGAGCTCGGGGCCGTTGCCGCGGAAGCCGTGCGCCCACATCACGAGGTCGCCGTTCCACTGCGGCGGCACCTCGACGGCGTAACCCGCGTTCCGGTGGATGCCGGCGAGCACCCTGGTCTCGCCGCCGCCCGCCGGAAGCGGGGCGAGGTCGGGGAGCACGATCGTGTAGCCGGGTCGTGCTCTGCTCTCGTCCGGTGGTTCGGCCGGCGCTGCCGCTCCCGTCGATGCGCTGCACCCGATGAGGCCGGCCAGCAGGATCAGCAGCGGACGGGGACGCGGCATCGAGAACCTCCGGCGACGTCGACAGGGTTGATCACATCCCTACCGGTTGCGCGCGCCGGAGGCCAGAGGCCGCGGAGCTCGATTACGCGTCGGGTTCCAGGCGCAGCGAGATCGAGTTGATGCAGTAGCGCAGGTCGGTGGGGGTGCCGTAGCCCTCGCCCTCGAAGACGTGCCCGAGGTGGCTGTGGCAGGTGGCGCAGACCACCTCGACGCGCTTCATGCCCAGGCTGACATCGGTGCGCTCGATGACGGCGTCGCCTGCCAGCGGGGTGAAGAACGACGGCCACCCGCAGTGCGACTCGAACTTGGTGTCGGAGCGGAACAGCTCGGCCCCGCAGGCGCGACAGGAGTAGACGCCGGAGGTCTTCGTGTCGGTGTACTCCCCGGTGAACGCGCGCTCGGTGGCCGCCTTGCGCAGCACCTGGTACTCGGCGGGGGTGAGCTGTTCGCGCCACTCGGCGTCGGTCTTGACGACCTTCGGGTCGGGCTCGGCGAGCTGGTGGTCGGCGTGGACGGGATCCATGCGCTCCAGAGTATGTCCGGATCCCGGCGCCGCGCAGATCCACTCATGACGGGGTCATTACGGTGGCTCTACAGCCAGGTGACCAGCACGAACGTCAGGACGTCCCACACCAGGTGCGCCGCCACGGCGAGCAGCAGCAGCACCACCAGCACCGCGGCCCACCGGCGCTCACCCTGGGCGCGGTTGGCGCAGTCGGCGAAGTCGCTCACGCCGTGGAGGTAGCCCTCCACCGTGTACGCGGGCCGGTTGGTCTGCATGCGGTCGAGGTGGGCGGCGAACGCCTGGGCCTCGGGGTCGTCGGGGTCCATCCCGACCAGTTCGCCGTCGAACTGCCGTGACCGGGTCGAGCGGTCCGGCTCGTGAAGTTCGGGCATCCGCCGAGGGTAGCCGGTAGCGTGCGCCGACGTGGCGAGCAAGAGCGCGGTGCTGCTCACTGTCCCCGGGCCGAACGGCTCCCGCGAGGTGCGGCTGACCAGCGCGGACAGGGTGTACTTCCCGGAGCGGGGGATCACCAAGGGCGAGGTGGTGGAGTACTACCGCGCCGTGGCCGAACCGCTGCTGGGGGTGCTGCGTGAGCGCCCCACCAACCTCAAGCGCTATCCCGACGGCGTCGAGGGTGAGCCGTTCTACTCCAAGCGGCTCCCGAAGGGCGCCCCGGACTACGTCGAGACGGCGCGGGTGACGTTCCCCAGCGGTCGCGTCGCCGACTCCCTGTGCCCCACCGAGCCCGCGGTGCTGCTGTGGGCGGCGAACATGGGCACGTTCGACTTCCACCCCTGGCCGGTGCGTCGCGCCGACACCGACCACCCCGACGAGCTCCGCATCGACCTCGACCCGCAGCCGGGCACCGACTTCGCCGATGCGAAGGAGGTGGCGGCGGTGCTGCACGGGGTGCTCGACGAAGCAGGCCTCGTCGGCTGGCCCAAGACCTCGGGCGGGCGTGGCCTGCACGTGTTCTGCCGGATCCGGCCCGAGTGGGACTTCATCGACGTCCGGCACGCCGTGATCGCGATCGCCCGCCGGGTGGCCGAGCGGCTGCCTGCGAAGGCCACGGTCGACTGGTGGAAGGAGGAGCGCGGGGAACGCGTGTTCCTCGACTTCAACCAGGCCGCCCGCGACCGCACGGTCGCGTCGGCGTGGTCGGTGCGGGGGCGGCCGCGGGCCACGGTGTCGATGCCGCTCACCTGGGAGACGCTGCCGGACGTCGAGCCGGAGGACTTCGACGTGCGCACCGTCCCCGGCCTCCTCGCCGAACGCGGCGACCCCCACGCGGGGATGGACGCCGCCGTCGGCGGGATCGAGACCGCGCTGGACTGGTACGCCGCCGACGAGCGCGACGGAGGGCTGGGGGAGATGCCCTACCCGCCCGAGTACCCGAAGATGCCGGGCGAGCCGATGCGGGTGCAGCCCTCCCGCGCGCGGCCTGCTACCAGCGGAAACAAGTCCGACTAGCGGCGAGCCGAGCGACGCATAGCGCTTACTCGCCCGATAAGGTCAACCCCAGGCCCGAGCGCCTCGACGACCTCACCGCGAGCTTCCGCCGCGATTTGCGGGCCGAGGGCAAGGCGGACCGCACCCTCGTGCTGTACGCGATGAGCGTGCGCATGCTCTCCGACTGCTGGTCGACCACGCCCGAGGGCCCGTCCTCGATATGACTCGTTCGGGAAGGTGAGCTGCCGGCGAACCCCATGAGCGGACTCGCGCCGTCAGAGGCGCCAGCACCCCGCGTTCCGGCGCTGTCCGACGAGGAGCTGTCGGCGCTGACAAGGCGTGCCAGGGGGCACGCTGGTATGACCGGCGCGATGAGGCGGTGATCTGCTTCCTGCTCGACTGCGGCCTGCGAGTGTCGGTGCTGTGCGGGCTCGCCGTGAAGGACATTGATCTCGACCGCGAGATGGCGCTGGTGACAGGCAAGGGTTCGAAGGTTCGTCCGGTCTACTTCGGCGCCCGCACCGCCCGAGCGCTGGATCGCTGGCTCCGTGAACGCCGTAAGCACCGCTGGGCCCATGCCGATGCGTTCTTCCTCGGCGAGCGCGGCCCATTTACTCCAGACGGTGTGCGCGACATGATCAAGGTACGCGGCGAGGCTGCCGGCATCCAGGACCGACTGCACCCGCACCGGTTCCGTCACACCTTCGCCCACGACTACCTGCTCAGTGGCGGACAAGGGCCTGACCTCAGGCGGCTGGCCGGCTGAACCTCCGATGTCATGTTGGAGCGCTACGGCGCGTCCGGGGCGGACGTACGGGCTCGTGAGGCAGCGAAGCGATTACGTCGGGGAGATCGAGTATGAAGCGACGTACCCACCTCGCCGACGTCGCGAACGCGGTCATCCCGGATCTGACGGTCTGGCACCGAGATCCCGCGACGCAGCAGGAGGAGACCAAGCGCGAGCAGCAGCACGCTGCGCGTGCCGCGGAGATGGCGACCTTGATCGGCAGGTCGGCCAAGCTGCGGAGGCGGCTCGCCGACCACGAGTTCCGGTGCCCCGGGGCGCGTGGTGGCCCGCGCGTACAACATTCCCGATCAAGGCGGGATGACGGGTGGCTTGCTCGTCGTCCCCGTGGAAGCGCGACGGCAAGACCGCACCACCCGCGGCACGTGGACGCGCGCGGAACCGTGGTGGCTGGGAGTGCGTCCCGGGGTCCAGCTGCACTGCCGATGCCACAGAACGTCCTGATCGGGCGTGCGCCAGGACCTCACGTTCGACTTCTCCAACTCGGCGGTCATCACCGACGAGAACGGCGCCATCGTAAACAACATGTGGCAGCACGACTCCACGTCCATGCGGGCCGTGATGCGGGTTGGGTACCACCTGGCGCAGCCGGTCACCCAGTCCGGCACGGCCGGGGTCCCGGTCTCCGTCGTGGTGCCAGCAGACCCGGCAAGCTGATCAGACTTCTGGTCGCCGTCGTTCCCCCGTGTTGTCGGCGGCGACCGGACCCGGCGCTCTCCTGCGTCTGGCACGACCGCAGGGGGTGTCCCAGCGGCGACCGTGGCCTACTTGGCGGGCCGCGGTTGTCGCCGCTCCGGCGGTGCCACGGCCGACACTGGAAGAGTCGATCACGACTTCGTCCATATCCCGCACCGCGCGGTCTCGAACAGCTCCCCAGCCTTGACCGTCGCGATCTTGGACCCGTTGCCCAGGTCGTTGTCGATGATGTCCTCGCCGTTGGCCTTGAGCCGCGCCCAGTAACACATCGCCGACGCGCCCTGCGCCGACCCCTTGGTCTTGTACTTGCCCGGCGCGATGTCCACGCCCACCTCGAACGTCCCGTCCCCGGTGATCACCGTCGCCGGCCCCGCCGGCACCGGCGGGGGAGGGGGCGTCATGGTCGTGACCGGCGCCGCGACGTAGGCGTAGGGCTTGCCGGGGCACAGGTAGTTGTGTGCGGCGTCGATGACCCACGACGTCGTCCTCGCGTCCATGATCGTCCCCTCAACGAGGGCCGCCTCCAGGATGGGCCGCGTGACGTCCGGCTTCCCGATGATCTCGCATATCTTCCGGCCCGTCGTGATCGTGTCGGCCTTGCTCAGGGCCCTGACGTTCGCAGGCAGCCACTGCGGGGCCTGCACGTCGTCGTAGAACTTGTCCTCGGGCGACTTCACCGGCGCCGTCGTCGGCGCCGCCGCCGGCTTGAACACCGTCGTGTCGGCCGGTGCGCCCGAGCACCCCGCCAGCACCGCCACGAGCGCCGCCATGATCAGTCTCTTCATTGCTGGTCCAATCACATGGTCGGGCTCCGGTCGTACTTACTACGCGCCGTGCCGGTGATCCGTTACAAACGGCGAAACAGACGAAGTAGCGATCTGCACGACCTCCGGACGGCACGTCGTTCGCAAGATCACCACGGCCATGTCCGCCCCGGTGCGGGTCCTCGCCGTCGCCGGTGCCTCCCGCGGTACCGCAGCAACGGGTTGGGACGCTGGGCAGCGCGACAGCCACCAGATACGGTGCTCATGGGCTGGACCTCTATTCCGGTCAAGGGCCCGGGGTCCGGTGCTACCAACACCGGCCGGGGCCGCCTACCCGGCCTCAGATTCGCCTGATAACCGAGGGCCCGTCGCTACCGAATGACCTGCGTAACTGCTGGTCAGCACACCGCATACCGGGTAGGCCCCCCGAAGATGCCGGGCGAACCGATGCGGGTGCAGCCCTCCCGCGCTCGACACTGACACGTGCGAAGATCCCGGTGATGCCCTGATGCGGCGGATCGGGAGACCACGGTGCTGAACGTCGTCGTCAACGGAGCGTGGGGAGTCCGGGCGGAGGGGCCGCAGCGGCTGGCCGAGCGCTGGACGGCATTCCTGTCACGTCTCGAACAGATCGATCCGACGTCGTTCGGTGGCTGGCGGGAGGCGGCGGACGACGATTCGACGGCATCCATCGTCCCGTTGACAGTGCCGGCGCTGCGCGATTACATCACCAGCAGCAATCCCGAATCCGACGCCGGCGCCGTGGGCTACACGGTGTCGCTGACCTCCTTCGGGTCCGGAATTCCCAAGGTGATCGTCCGAAGTCAGGCCGGCGGGAACTCCCCGTATGTGACGAGCTCCTGTGCCATAACCCTGCGGGCAGCCGGAATGGACGAGTCGGTGGTGCTGGTGCGCCGCTCGGCGGAGATCCTCGCAGTCCTGGCGGAGACCTGGGACATCGATCGCGGGCAGGTCTGCAACAGGGAGCAGAACGCCGCCGTCCAGACCAGATTCGGTCTCAAGAACTCGGATCCGCGGTGCGGTCGCTCGGTCTATCTCTCCGCCGACCGGGCCGCGCGCGTTCCCGAAGGGCTGCCTGGCATCTCGACGCGTACCGGACAGGGCGGTCTGATCCTCGATCTCACCCGAGGCGGCACGTTCAATCCGGACATCACGACCATTGTCGAGGTCAACCGGCGCCTGCGTGCGTCGGGTGCTCTGTACGTCGATCGGTGATGCCGAGCGAGCCGGTCACGACGCCGAGGCCGCCTGCGCGGTGTCGGCCGGCACGGTGCGGCGTTCCCTCGGGCCGAACAGCATGAGCAGCGCACCGGCGGCGGCCAGCACGCTCATGAGGACGAACCCGCTGGTGTACGTGCCGGTGCCGGACACGATGAGTCCCATGATGATCGGCGCCACGATCCCGGACAGCGCGAACGCGGCGTCGGTGAACCCGGCGGCGCTGGCCGGCTGGGCAGGCTCGGCGTCGATCGAGGCGACCCACCAGATCCCGCCGGTGATGAACCCGAACCCGACGCCGAGCGAGATGAACACCAGCGCGACGGTGAGGGTGGGATGGAGGATGATCGGGATGAGTGAGCAGGCCGACAGCAGCAGCGCGACGCCCATGATCGTGAAGCGGCTGCGGATGCTCTGCGTGCGGGCGTAGAAGCGGTCGACGACGAACCCGCCGACCAGCGCACCGACCACCCCCGCGGCCCACGGGGCCACCGAGAAGGCGCCGACGGCCGTGATGCTGAGCCCGTAGGTCGAGAGGTACTGCGGCAGCCAGTAGAGGAAGCCCCAGAACATGAAGCCCCAGGCGAAGTAGCCGGCGGCGACGATCCACAGGTTGCGGTTGGTGAGCAGTGCCCTCCAGTCGACGCGACTGCGGCTCGCCGCCTCCTCGGGCACCCGGCCTGCGGTGATGTGGGCCAGTTCGCGGTCGCCGACGTGGCGTGACTCCTCGGGGGTGTTCGCGAGCAGGCCGATCGCGGCGATCGCCCAGGCGACCCCGAGCACGGCCATCAGCCAGAAGGTGCCGCGCCAGCCGATCAGGGCGATCAGCTGGGTGAGCAGCGGACCGGCGATGAGCAGGCTGCCGGAGACCGCGACTCCACCGATGAGCGCCAGGGCGAACCCCCGCTCGACCGACGGCAGCCAGCGGCTGACGATCCGGGTCGCGGCGGGAAAGGCGGGTGCTTCGCCCGCGCCGAGGAGGATCCGCAGGAGGAGCAGCCCGGCGAACCCTCCGGCCACCGGGATGAGCGCCACGGAGATCGAGAAGATGGTGATCGCCACCATGAGCACGCGGCGCGGGCCGAAGCGGTCGACCAGCGGGCCGGACAGGAAGGCGAACACCATGTAGCCGACCGCGAAGGCGCTGCTGATGACGCCGTACTGGGCCGTGGTGATCCCGAACTCCCGCTCCAGCGGCGCGACCGCGAACGAGATCGCGCTGCGGTCGATGTAGTTGATGACGATCAGCGCGACGACCAGGGCGATCGTCGCCCAGCGAAATCGGGTCCTCATTGGCGTACCTCGCTGTGTGCTGAAACGGCGCTGTGTGCTGAAACGGCTCGCATCGAATTCGTTCCGCTGGTAGGAACGCATCCTTTTGTTCGGTCGAGCCTGGCATCTGGGAGCATTTCCGGTCAATCCGCGGCGACCGGAATTTCAGGTCTGTACGCGGTCGTTACAAATGTTCCGCTTAGGGGAACGACATCACGACGCCTGTCGGAGAAGCTCCGTGACACCGGCGACGTCACGGCCGTCCCTCAGGTCCCAGACGGCCTGGGCGAGCTTCCGGGCGGCGTCCGGGCTCACCGACCGCTCGGCGTTGCCGGTGAACTTCACCGACAGCTCGGCGTCCGACAGCGGCCGCTGCGGACCCCCGCGGTTGGCCCGCACCCGCTCGGTGACAGTGCGGCCGTCGGCCAGGACGGCGGTGAGCACCGCGGGGAACTGGCGGGGGAAGATCGCGGTGGACTCCGCGTCGGCCTCGCACCGCACTCGCGCCGCGAGTGCCAGCCGGGCCGGGTCGGCCGCGGCCGCGTCGGTGAAGTCCTCGTGGAAGACCCCGAGGCCGCCACCGCCCAGCAGGGCTGCCGCCACGGTGTACGGACCGCTGAACGCGGCGTGGTAGCCCGAGCGGGGCCGCGCCTTCTCCTCCGGCGGCTCGGCGATGGTGCGCAGCACGGGAGCGGGCACGCCGAGCGTCAGGCTCCGCACCGACTCCGCCGTCACTCCCGACGCCCGCAGCGCCAGCGCTGCGTCGATCCCGGCGTGGGTGAAGTGGTTGCACGGATAGGGCTTGAAGAAGATGCCGGGGGTCTCCCACCGGTCGCCGAGTCCGTCGGTGATCCGCTCGACGTGCACGCGGTCGCCGCAGAACGCCTGCAGGAAACCGAAGCGGCCCTCCAGGACGGTCGGTGGCCCGGTGAGCCCGTGCCGCGCGAGGTCGGCGGCGGCCACACCGGCGTGCGCGGCCCACCCGCAGTGCACGCGCTTGATCGTGCCACCGGTGCGGTTGGCCTCGATGATGCCCGCGCCCATGCTCGCCGCGATGCCGATCGCCGAGGTGATCGTGTCGGCGTCGAGCCGGCGCAGCATCCCGGCCGCCACGGCGGCCCCGATCGCCCCGCAGATCGCGGTGGCGTGCTGGCCGCGCTCGAAGAACACCGAGTTGCCCAGGTCCTCGTCGTAGCCCGCCATCCCGAGCCGGCAGGTCACCTCGATGCCGACGGCCGCGGCGTCGAGCATCGCCGCGCCGGACGCCCCCACCTGCTCGGCGACGGCCAGCGCGGCGGGCAGCACCGCTGAGGACGGGTGCAGCACCGAGGGCAGGTGCGTGTCGTCGAAGTCCAGGCTGTGCCCGAGGGTGCCGTTGACGAGCGCGGCCGACGGCGCGGGCAGCCGGTCGCGCGACCCGATGGCGGTGGCGACGCCCGTGCCGCCCCACTCGCGCACGACGGCGTCGACGATCCGGGCCGGCCCCTCGGCACGGGCGGCGAGGCAGTTGCCGAGCACGTCTACCGTGCGGGCGGCGAGGTCGTCGCGCAGGAAGGAGGGCAGCCCGTCGCGGACCACCCGCTCGGCGAGCATCCCCACCTGCTGGGCGGGAGTCGGACCAGTCATGCGCCCACCACCGCAACCGGCCGCACCGGCGACCCGGTGCCCCCGACGATCCGCAGCGGGGCCAGCACGAACAGGAACTCGGTGAGCCCCTGCCGGGAGGCCTCCTCCAGTTCCAGGTGCTCGATGATGTGGATGCCGTTGTCCACCAGCAGGATTCGGTGCACGGGCAGCACCCGGTGGCCCGCTCCCGCCGGGATGTGCTCGAAGGCGGTGGTGTCGGCGCCTGCCGCGACCACCCCGCGGTCGGCCAGCCAGCGCGCACCGTCCTCGGTGACGCCGGGGACGCCGCTGTCGTGGCCGATGTAGGTGACGGGGTCGGCGAAGTGCCGGGCCCAGCCCGTGCGCACGAGCACCACGTCGCCCCGCGCCGGCTCGGCGCCCGCTCGCTCCGCCGCCGCGTCGAGGTCGGCCGCCGTGACCGGGTGCCCGCCGTCGAGCACCTCGACGCCGTGCGTCGCCGCCACGTCGAGCAGCACCCCGCGCGTGATCATCGGCGGGATGCGCTCCGCGCCGTGCTCGGCGTGCTTGCCGCTGCGCTGTCCCGCCTCGGCGTCGACGCCGCCGTACAGGCACCCGTCCTGGCTGACGTGGGAGAGCGCGTCGACGTGGGTGCCGACGTGACCCCCGGTGATGATGAGCTCGTTGGATGCCGACCCGCCGTCGGGACGTACCACGTCGCCGTGGCGGCGGATCAGGTTCATCCGGAACCCGGGATGGTTCGGCGACGTCGACATGCCGGTGACGAGCGGATGGCTGAGCTCGACGGTCCGCACGCCGCGGGCGACGGCGGCGAGCAGCGCGGCCGTGGTGGGGTCGGTGGCACCTGTGGTTCGGGCGGTCGTCACGAGCGCTCCCTCCCGGCCGCCGCTGCGGCCGGATCGTCGGGTCCGGGTGCGAGGTCGAGCAGCCAGCGCGCACCCGCGACCACCGCGGGGTCGACGAACCGGCCGCGTTCGTCCACGAAGGCGCTCGCGCCCTGCTCGGAAGCAGCCTGCAGCGAGTCGAGCAGCGCACGTGCCGAGTCGATCTCGCCCGGTGCCGGGGTGAACGCCCGGTGCACGGGTTCGAGCTGGGTCGGGTGGATCACCGAGCGGCCGAAGAAGCCTTCGTCACGGGCGGCGATGCTGTCGGCAGCGAGGCCGTCGAGGTCGGCGAGGTCGGTCCAGACCGCGGCCACCGGGCTCGGGAGTCCGGCCGCCCGGTTGGCCACGACCACGCGCTGGCGGGCCCACCGCAGCGCCGCGTGGTCGCGGACGTGCAGGTCGGCGGCCAGGTCGGCCTCGCCGAGCGAGACACAGGCGACCAGGGGGTGGCAGCGGGCCAGCAGGAACGCGTTCTCGACGCCCAGCGCCGACTCCAGCAGCAGGTGCACCGGCACGGCGAGCCGCTCGGCGAGCTCCGCGGCCGGGGCGGCGTCGGCCGACTTGGGCACGCGCACCCCGTCGGGGCGGGCGCTCGCCAACGCGTCGGCGTCGGCACGTGCCCACGGGCTGTCGAGGGCGTTCATCCGTACCCAGACCGGCACGGTCCGCGGCGCCTCCAGCGCCGTGACGGCCGCGGCCCTTGCGGTGTCCTTGGCCTGCGGCGGTACGGCGTCCTCGAGGTCGAGCACCACGGCGTCGGCGGATCCGGCCAGCGCCTTGGCGACGAGGTCGGTGCGGTGGGCCGGGACGTAGAGCCAGCTACGGGCCCGGCCGAGCGCGGTGGCCGGGGCGCTCACACCGCACCCGCCGCGCGCAGCTGTTCCAGCCGTGCCTCGTCCACGCCGTAGCGGGCGAGCACCTCGGCGGTGTGCCTGCCGAGCGGCGGGCCGGACGTGCGGACGCGGCCCGGGGTCTCCGACAGCCGGAACGGCACGTTCTGGAACCGGATCGGGCCCAGCTCGTCGTCGTCGACCTGGACGATGCTGCCGAGCGCCCGGAACTGCGGGTCGTCGAGCACGTCGGCCGCGGTGTAGATCGGCGCGACGGCCGCCTGTGCCTTCTCGAACTCGGCGATCACCTCGTCGCGGTCGCGCTCGGCGATCCAGCTGCCCACGGCGTCGTCGAGCTCGTCGGCGTGCTCGGCACGCTGCCGGCCCGAGGCGAACCACGGCTGGGCGGCCAGGTCGGGACGCCCGACCAGGTGCAGCACCCGCTCGGCGATCGACTGCGCGCTGGTGGAGACCGCGACCCACTGGCCGTCGGCGCAGCGGTAGGTGTTGCGCGGCGCATTGTTGCCCGAGCGGTTGCCGGTGCGCTGCTGCAGCACGCCGAGCTGGTCGTACCCGATGATCTGCGGTCCGAGCAGCGTGAGCAGCGGCTCGATGATCGCCATGTCGAGCACCTGGCCGCGGCCCGTGGAGTCGCGGGCGCGCAGCGCGGTCATGACGCCGAACGCGGTGGTCAGCGCGGCGACACCGTCGGCGAGCCCGAACGGTGGCAGTGTGGGCGGGCCGTCCGGCTCGCCGGTGATCGCGGCGAAGCCGCTCATCGCCTCGGCCAGGGTGCCGAAGCCGGGCCGGTTCGAGTACGGCCCGAACTGGCCGAAACCGGTGACCCGCGCGAGCACCAGACGCGGGTTGAGCTCGCTGAGCACGTCCCAGCCGACGCCCCACCGCTCCAGCGTGCCGGGCCGGAAGTTCTCGATCACGACGTCGGCGTCGGCGGCGAGCGACCGGAACAGCTCCTGGCCGTCGGAGGTGGAGAGGTTGAGGGTGACCGACTTCTTGTTGCGGCCGAGCATCTTCCACCAGAGCCCGACGCCGTCGCGCTGCACGCCGTGGGTGCGCGACGGGTCGCCGCCGCGCGGGTGCTCGATCTTGATCACCTCGGCGCCGTGGTCGCCGAGCAGGGTGGCGGCCAGGGGCCCGGCGAAGAGTGTGGCGACGTCGAGGACCCGCAGGCCCGCCAGGGCGTCGCCGGTGACTGTGTCCGGCGTCGTGATCACGTCCTTCTCGTGGCGACCGCGGCTGCGGTCGCAGTCATGCCGGTGCCGGATCGCGTCCGGGCACCGGAGGTGGCACCGAGGCGCCTCGAGATGTGTTCGGCCACCGTGACGACGCGCGGGGCGATCAGCCCGACGAGCTCCTCGCCCATCCGGTAGCGCGGGCCGCACACCGAGATTGCGCCGACCACCTCGTCCGACAACCCGAAGACGGGGGCCGCGACCGACGCCGCGTCGCCCTGCCGCTCGCCCGCGGACGTGGCGAAGCCGCGCTCCCTGGTCAGGGAGAGGTCGGCGGCGAGCACGTCCCGGTCGACGATCGTGGCCGGGGTGAGCTTCTCCAGCGGGGCGTCGAGGACGCCGTCGAGCACCGCGGGCTCGGCGAACGCGAGCATGCACTTGCCGCTGCTGCCCGCGTGCAGCGGGAACCGGCGGCCCAGCTCCACCGACATCGTGATCTCGTGGGTGCCGGTCACCTGGTCGAGGTAGACGCGGCCGTGCGGCACCGGGGTGCTGAGAGTGGCGGTCTCGCCGAACTCGTCGCGGAGCTGCCGCAACGGGGCGAGCGCCGCGGAGCGCAGGTCGGAGTCGCGCAGCGCCCTCGCGCCGAGTGCGGCCGCGGCCGGCCCGAGCCGGTACTCCCTCGTGGCCTGGTCGAGCACCACGAGCTCCCGGCCGGCGAGCGACTGCAGGATCCGGTGTACCACGGCCTTGCTCAGGCCCAGCTCGCGGGCGATCCGCGAGACGCCGAGCGCCGACGGCCCCTCGGTGAACAGCAACAGCACGTCGGCGACCCGAGCAGTGCTCTCGGTGCCACCGCTCGGCTCCCCGGTCGTCACCATTGTCTCCCGCCTGTCCGCACGTATCGCTTGGCGGAACGAGCTTGAGCGCGTCGACCGCGCCCTGTCAAGCGATGCTCTCGCAGGCCTTGCCCTTGCTGGGGGACGAGCGGTACAGATGGAGGGGAAGCAGTTGCAGAGCCCGTTCCGATGAGCGGAACGAAGGGGGCGAATGGACGTCGATGTCGTGGTGGCCGGAGCGGGCGGTGGGCTCGCCGGCGCCCTCCGGGCGGCACAGCTCGGGTTGGACGTGCTGGTGGTCGAGGCCGACGAGCACCACCTGCGCTCCAACAACACCTCGATGTCCACGGCGATGATCCCCGGCGCCGGTTCGCGCTTCCAGCGCGCCGCCGGGATCGACGACTCCCCGGAGGGGTTCCTCCGCGACATCGCCGCCAAGACCGGCGGGCAGGCCGATCCCCGGGTCGCGACCGCCCTCGCCACGGTCAGCGCACAGCTCGTGGAGTGGCTCGCCGACCACGTCGGGATGCCGATCGAGCTGGCGGGCGACGTGGACTACCCCGGGCACAGCGCCCGGCGGATGCACACCCTCCCCGGCCGGCACGGATCCGTGCTGCTGCAGGGCCTGGCCGACGCGGTACGGGCGCACGACCGCATCGACCTGCTGGCCCCCGCCCGGCTCGTCGCGGTGGGCACCGACCGTGCCGGGGACCGGAGCGCGGTCGTCGAGTATCCCGACGGGCGGCGCGAGGAGATCAGCACGCGGGCGGTGCTGCTCGCCACCAACGGGTTCGGCGCCGACCCCGACCTCGTCCGCACCCACATCCCCGAGATCGCCGGGGTCGACTACCACGGCAGCGCACAGTCGCGCGGCGACGCGCTGCGGATCGGCGAGTCACTCGGCGCGGCCACCGGATTTCTGGACGCCTACCAGGGCCACGCCGCCGTCTCTGCCGCCGCGCGCACGCTCGTCACTTGGTCGACGGTCATGCAGGGCGCGCTGGTGGTCGACGGGGAGGGCCGCCGCTTCGGCGACGAGACCGTGGGCTACTCCGAGTACGCGGCGCTGCTGGCCGCCCGGCCCGGCGGGTCCGGCTGGATCGTGCTCGACGAGCGCATCAACCAGCGCTGCCGCAGTTTCACCGACTTCCGTGACGTGGTCGACAGCGGCGCCGTGCGCACCGCCGACACCATCGGCGAGCTCGCCGAGCGCACGGGGATGTCCGCCCCGGTCCTGACGGCCGAGGTGACCACGATCGCGGCGGTGGCGAGGGGAGAGGCGCTCGACAAGCACGGTCGTACCCACGTCGCGGCCCCCCTCGCCCCGCCGTACCAGGCCGTCGAGGTCGTGCCCGCGTTGTTCCACACCCAAGGCGGTCTGCTGGTCGACCAGCACGCCCAGGTGCTCGACACCGGGGGCGCGCCGCTGGGTGGGCTCTACGCGTCGGGCGGGGCGGCGGTCGGCGTGTCCGGCCACGGCGCCGCCGGCTACCTGGCAGGCAACGGGCTGCTGCCCGCGCTCGGCCTCGCCTACCTCGCGGCGGGCCACCTGGCTGCCGCTGCCGTACCCACGACCCACACGCCAGCCCCGAGAGGTGACCGATGACCCGTCCCGACCTCATCATCCGTGACGTCCGGGTGGTTCGTCCCGGCGTCGAGGACGTCGACACCGCCGACATCGCCGTGAGCGGCGGTCGCATCACGGAGGTGGCCCCCGGCATCGAGCCCGGGCCCGGCACCACCGTGCACGACGGCCGTGGCCGCCTGGCGTTCCCCGGCGTCGTCGACGCCCACCAGCACTGGGGTATCTACAACCCGCTCTCCGACGACACGGCGTCCGAGAGCAGGGCCTGCGCGCAGGGCGGGGTCACCACGTCGCTCACCTACATGCGCACCGGCCAGTACTACCTCAACCGGGGCGGGAGCTACGCGGAGGTCTTCCCCGAGGTGCTCGCCGCGGCGCAGGGCCGCTCCTACGTCGACTACGGCTTCCACCTCGCGCCGATGCAGGCCTCCCACATCGACGAGATCCCCGCGCTGGTGGCCGAGCACGGCGTCACGTCGTTCAAGATCTTCATGTTCTACGGCAGCCACGGGCTGCACGGCCGCTCGGCGGACCAGAACGCGTTCCTGATGATCCCCGAGGGGGAGCGCTACGACCTCGCGCACTTCGAGTTCGTGATGCGCGGCGTGCAGGCAGCGCGCGAGGCACACCCGGAGCTCGCCGACCAGATCTCGCTGTCGTTGCACTGCGAGACCGCCGAGATCATGACCGCCTACACGCGGATGGTCGAGCAGGCCGGTGACCTGTCCGGGCTGGAGGCCTACAGCGCGTCGCGCCCGCCGCACTCCGAGGGCCTCGCCGTCACCATCGCGTCCTACCTCGCCCACGAGACCGGGCTGCCCACGATCAACCTGCTGCACCTGTCGTCGGCGAAGGCGATGGAGGCGGCGATGCTGATGGCGCGGACGTTCCCGCACGTGGACTTCCGCCGGGAGGTGACGATCGGGCACCTGCTCGCCGACGTCACCACGGCCGACGGGATCGGCGGCAAGGTCAACCCGCCACTGCGCCCGCGCGCGGACGTCGAGGCGCTGTGGGAGCACCTGCTCGCCGGGGACGTCAGCTGGGTGGTGTCCGACCACGCCTGCTGCAAGGAGGAGACCAAGTTCGGCGAGGACTCCTCCGACGTCTTCGCGGCGAAGTCCGGCTTCGGCGGCACCGAGTACCTGCTGCCCGGGCTGGTGGGGGAGGGCCGCAAGCGCGGCCTCGCCCTGTCGCGGATCGCGGAGCTGACGTCCGCGACCCCGGCCCGCCGCTTCGGGCTGCCCACCAAGGGCGACATCGCCCCCGGCTTCGACGCCGACATCGCCCTGGTCGACCCCGACACGTCCTTCGTCGTGGACCCGGCCGACTCCGCCTCCACCCAGCAGTACACGCCGTTCCGCGGCTTGGAGATCGGCTCGACGGTCACGTCGACGTTCCTGCGCGGCGAGCTCGTCTTCCACGACGGGGCCGTCGTCGGGTCCCCGACCGGGCAGTACCTGAACCGGTCGCGGAGCACCTGACCAGCCACCCTCCCGCGAGTCGCCCGTTTCCCGTGCGCGAGTCGCCCGTACCGCGAGTGGGTTGTCCGGGGAGACGCCCGCCGCCTACTGGTCCGCCGACCCCGGCTCGGCCATCTGCCGGTGCGCGGCGGCCTTGAGCTTGTCGGGCAGCACCTTGCCTGCGACGCCCTGGGCCTTCGTGCCCACCGACCCGGCGACGATCTTCGCATCACCCTTCATCAGCGCACGGAAACCCTGCTCCGCCACCTGCGCGGGGTCGTCCTTCGCCGAGGCCCCGACCCTGGTGTCGTCCATGTCCGCGCGGTGGAAGAAGTCGGTCTCCGTCGGGCCCGGCATCAACGAGGTGATGGTGATGCCGGTGTCCTTGAGCTCGTTCTGCAGCGCCTCCGCGAACGACTGGAGGAAGGACTTCGACGCGTTGTAGACGGCCTGGAACGACCCCGGCATCGTCGAGGCGATCGACGAGGTGATCAGGATCCGTCCCTCGTCCCGCACGGCCATGTCACGGAGCAGGCGCTTGGCGAGGCGCACCGTCGAGGTGATGTTCAGGTCGATGATGTCGACCTCGTCGGCCAGGTCGGTGTCGAGGAACGCGCCGCCCTGCCCGACACCCGCGTTCAGGGCCGCAGCGGCCACCGGGCGTCCGGTGTCGGTGATCGCCGTGTAGAGCTCCTCCACACCGTCGGCCGTGCGCAGGTCGGCGCGCACCGCCCGGACGTCGGCGCCGGTGGCGCGCAGTTGCGCGGTGGCCTCGTCGAGGCGGACGTCCTCGGCGTTGACGAGAAGGTCGAAGCCGTTCTCGGCGAACTGCTTCGCCAGCTCACGGCCGATTCCACTCGACGCGCCGGTGACGATGGCGAGGGGCCTGGTCTCGGAAGTGGTCATGG
Organism: Pseudonocardia sp. OZ21; assembly: GCF_059359135.1. Taxonomy (NCBI): domain Bacteria; kingdom Bacillati; phylum Actinomycetota; class Actinomycetes; order Pseudonocardiales; family Pseudonocardiaceae; genus Pseudonocardia; species Pseudonocardia sp. OZ21. The sequence goes on along the minus strand of NZ_JCADBN010000001.1, from coordinate 109,254 downwards.
AGATCGGCTACCCCGTGAGATTCGGACTATCCCTGGTTTCCCGGACGTAGGTACGGGAACGCCTGGGCCGGACGATCAACCGCAGACGAGGAGGCTCCATGCGAGCGGTCACCTGGCACGGCAAGCGTGATGTCCGGGTCGACACCGTGCCCGACCCGACGATCACGGACCCGACCGACGTGATCGTGAAGATCACCTCCACCGGGATCTGCGGATCCGACCTGCATCTGTACGAGGTGCTCGGGCCGTTCCTCGACGAGGGCGACATCCTCGGCCACGAACCGATGGGCGTGGTCGAGGAGGTGGGAGCCGAGGTCACCGCGGTGCGTCCGGGCGACCGGGTGGTGATCCCCTTCAACGTCTCCTGCGGCACGTGCTTCATGTGTGGCAGCGGCCTGCACTCGCAGTGCGAGACCACGCAGGTCCGGGAGCACGGCAAGGGCGGCTCCCTGTTCGGCTACACGAAGCTGTACGGCCAGGTGCCGGGCGGCCAGGCCGAGTACCTGCGGGTCCCGTTCGGCAACACGCTCCCGATCACGGTTCCCGACGGGCCGCCGGACGACCGGTTCGTCTACCTCTCCGACGTGCTGCCCACGGCGTGGCAGGCGGTCGAGTACGCCGCGGTCCCGCCGGGTGGGTCCCTCCTGGTGCTGGGGCTCGGACCGATCGGCGACATGGCGGCCCGGATCGCGCTCCACCGCGGCGTCGGGAAGGTGATCGGCGTCGACCTCGTGCCGGAGCGGCTGGAACGGGCCCGGGCCCGGGGCGTCACCACGCTCGACCTCACCGGCCACGGCCAGCACCTCGGCGACTACGTCCGCGAGCTGACCGGCGGGCGTGGCCCGGACGCGGTGGTGGAGGCCGTGGGGATGGAGGCGCACGGCTCACCGGTCGGGAAGCTCGCCCACCAGCTCACGGGCCTGCTGCCGGACGCGGTGGCGGCGAAGCTGATGGAGACGGCGGGCACCGACCGGCTCAGCGCGCTCCACTCGGCGATCGACCTGGTGCGCCGCGGGGGCACGATCTCGATCAGCGGCGTGTACGGCGGGATGGCCGACCCGCTGCCGATGCTCACGATCTTCGACAAGCAGATCCAGCTGCGGATGGGCCAGGCCAACGTCCACCGCTGGGTGCCCGAGATCCTCCCGTTGCTGACCGACGGCGACCCGCTCGGTGTCGAGGACTTCGCCACCCACCGGCTGCCGCTTGACGCCGCACCCGAGGCGTACGCGATGTTCCAGGCGAAGAAGGACGGGATGGTGAAGACGCTGCTGCAGCCCGGACTCGGCTGAGAGTTGAGCTACCGGCGCCCCGCCTGGTCGTCGGCCGCTTCACCGCGGGGGCGGGGCACCTCAGGCGCGGGGCCCGGCGCCGGTCCGTAGCTGCCGAGCATCCGGCCCACCCGCTCGATCTCCTCGGACGGCAGGAGGTGGGGCTCCCCGAGCAGGCGCGCCTGGTGGTAGAGGCGGCAGAGCCACTCGAGGTAGATGCTGCGGGTGTAAGCCGCGGCGAGGCTGTCGCCGTAGGTGGTGGCTCCGTGGTTCTGCAGGATCACGCCGAACCGGCCCTCCATCGCGCGCACGCTGTTGTCCGCCAGTTCGACGCTGCCGTAGGTGGCGTAGGGCGCCACCCGCACCGGGCCGCCGAGCAGCGCGACCATGTAGTGCACGGCGGGTAGCTCGGTCACCAGCGTGGAGAGCGCCGTGGCGTAGAGCGGGTGGGTGTGCACGACAGCGACGGCGTCGGTCTGCGCGTAGACCCTGGTGTGCATCGGAACCTCGGACGAGGGCATCAGCCCCTCCTCCATCGGGCGCCCCTCCAGGTCGACGACGCAGATCGACGCGGCCGTCAGGCTCTCGTAGGCCACTCCCGTCGGTGTGATCGCGATGTGGTCGCCGGAGCGCACCGAGATGTTGCCCGACGTGCCCACCGTCAGGTTGTCCGCCTGCATACGGCGGCAGTACTGCACGATCTCGACGCGTTGGTTCGGCAGCAGCATGTCGGATGGTCTCCCCTCGAGCGGCTGTCGGACAGCCCGGTGGTTCCGGCATACCCCGTACAGGCGACTTGGAGCAGCACGACAGAGGGACGGACGTCATGGCCGGCAGGCACGGTGACGTGTAGAAGCCGGCTCCGGACGGCAACAGGTCAGCCGGCCACGACCTCGTCGTGGCCGCGTGACAGCCGGGGAGCCAGTGCTCCCGAGCCGGTGGTGATCAGGGCGATCACCACGAGCAGCAGCGCAGGCGTCCACGACTGCCCGTCGCTGACCGTCAGCAGCGCGGTGGCCAGCAGCGGGACGAACCCGCTCGCCACACTCGCGATGTTGGCCGACAGCGCCACCCCGCTGTAGCGCAGGCGGGCCGGGAAGAGGTCGGTGAGCAGCGCCCCGGACACGGCGTAGGGGATCGAGAGGCAGGCCACGGCGAGCGTCACCCCGAGGATCACGAGCGGGGTGGCCGTCGTGTCGATGAGCCAGAACGTCGGGAACGCGACCGCGGCCGAGACCAGCCCGCCGACCACCGTCACCAGCCCCGGCCCGTAGCGCTCGGCCAGCCGGCCGCCGACGACGAGCACGCCGATCTCGACGACCGCCGCGACCAGCGTGGCCGTCAGCAGGACGGACCTGTCGATCCCCAGGGTCGCCGTGCCGTAGCTGATCACGAACGTGGTGACGAGGTAGAAGCCGCCCACGCCCAGCAGCGTGGAACCTGCTCCCACCAGCAGCTGCGGGAACGTCCGCCGGAACACGTCGGTGACGGGGGAGCGGGCCAGCTCGTCCTCGCGCAGCAACTGCTCGAACAGCGGTGACTCCTCCACCCGCCGCCGGATCCAGACCGCGATGCCGAGCAGCGGGAACGCGGCCAGGAACGGCAGCCGCCAGCCCCAGGAGTCGAAGCTGTCCGGCGGGAGCAGCGACACCGCGAGAAATGCGCCGGAGGACAGCAGGGTGCCGATGGGCGAGCCGATCTGGGGCATCGCGGCGTAGCGGCCGCGGCGCTCCGGTGGGGCGTGCTCGACGGCGAGGGTGACCGCGCCGCCCCACTCGCCGCCGACGGCGACCCCCTGCAGCAGCCGCAGCAGGGTGAGCAGCACGGGCGCGGCTACGCCGATCGAGAAGTACGTGGGCAGCAGCCCGATGGCCCCGGTGACCAGCCCGATCATGGTGACCGTGATGATCAGGCACGTCCGCCTGCCGATCCGGTCGCCGAGATGGCCGAACAGGATCGCGCCCAGTGGCCGGGCCGCGAACCCGACGGCGAACGACGCGAACGCGCCCGCGGTGGCGACCACGGCGTCGTCACTGGCGAAGTACAGCCGGTTGAACACCAGCGACGCCGCGGTGCCGAAGAGGAAGAAGTCGTACCACTCCAGCGCCGTGCCCACGAACGCTCCGAACGCGACCTTGCGGGCGTCCGCGTCGGTGCCGGTCACCGGTCCGGGTCCAGCAGGTCGAGCCATGATCACGCCTCCTGGTCGAGACCGAGCGCCGCGGCCCCATGGACACAGCGGCCGCCGACGAACGTGGCGACCACCCCGGTCGATCCGATCCGATCCGCCGGCACCGCTCGATCGTCGGTGATGTCGTCGGTGAGCACCACGAAGTCGGCGAGCTTCCCGGGAGTCAGGCTGCCGCGGTCGGCCTCCTCACCCGCGATCCACGCCGCGTCGAGGGTGTAGGCCCGCAGGGCCGTGGTGGCGTCGACGCGCTCGTCCGGGCCGATCACGGCGCCGGACGACGAGAGGCGCTGCACCATCGACTGCATGCCCAGCAGCGGCGCCCCCGAGGCGACGGGCCGGTCGGAGCTGCCCGGCACGCGCAGGCCGGCCCGCAGGAAGCTCGCGTGCCGGTAGAGCCCCTCGGCGCGGTCCGGCCCGATCGCGGTGGCCATGGTGTCGCCGATCTCGTACAGGAAGCGGGCCTGCGGTACCGGCGTGACCCCGAGCTGTGCCATCCGGGCGATCTGGGCGGGTGTGGTGACGGCAGCGTGCTCGATGCGGGGCCGGGCGTGCGGGCGCGGGTGGCGGCGCTGCGCCTCGCCGAGCACGTCGAGGGCCAGGTCGACGGCGCGGTCGCCGATCGCGTGCGCGGCGATCCGCCAGCCGGAGCCGTGGGCGTCGAGGATCCGGGCCCGCATGACCTCGGGGTCGTCCTGGAGGTAGCCGTGGGAGTGCCGGTCGCAGAACGGGTCGAGCATCGCGGCGGTGCGGGCCACCAGCGACCCGTCCAGGAAGATCTTCATCGGGCCGATCCGCAGCCGGTCGTCACCGAAGCCGGTGCGGACGCCGAGGTCCAGCCCGAAGCGGACGTCGTCGTCGGCGTGACCGGCCAGGGGGCGCAGCGCGTCGACGCTGGGCATCAGCTGCACCCGCACGCTCAGCGCCCCGGCCTCGCGCGCCTGCTGGTAGGCCGCCAGCTCGATCGGCGACCGACCGACCCAGCCTGCGCCGATCCCGCACTCGGTGACGTGCGTCAGGCCCTCGGCCGCGTACACCGCCGACGCGCGCCCGATCGCCCCGGCCAGCTCATCGACGGGGTAGGGCACCACGAGGTCGATGATCAGGTTCTGCGCCTGCTCCTCCAGCACCCCGGTGGGCTCGCCCGTCCCGTCGGTGACGACCACCCCGCCGGTCGGTACCGTCGCCGAGCCGTCCAGCAGCCCGATCCGCTCCAGCAGCGGACTGTTCACCGTGCAGACGTGCCCCGACCTGTGCTGCAGCCAGACCGGGCGCCCCCCGGCCGCCCGGTCCAGCTCGCGGCGGTGCGGGTGCCCGCCGATCGTGGTGTCGTCGTAGCCGGTGCCGACGACCAGCGCGTGGTCGGGGAGCGTCGCCGCCCGCTGCGCCACGCGGTCATAGAGCTCTCGCAGATCTCCCGAGCCGGCGAGGTCCACCGAGTCGAGGCCCTGGCCGAACCAGGCCATGTGGTTGTGCGCGTCGCCGAAGCCCGGCACGAGCGCGGCGCCCCGGGCATCGATCTCCGTGCGCCCGCGCAGGCCGTCGGGGTCGAGGGCGAGGACGCGGCCGTGGTGGACGGCGAGGCTCCGGGCGCGCGGATACGCCTCGTCCATGGTGAGGACGACCGCGTTGTGCACGATCAGGTCGATGACCACGCTCGGTGTCCATTCCTCATCCCAGGTGGTGCAGCCGGGTCAGCGGCAGCGTCGGTGAGCGGTGCAGGGGGATCTCCCGGCCGTCGGCGCGGACCGGCACGGGCTCCGGTGCCACCTCGACGTCCGGGGTCGCGGTGTTGTGCAGCATGTCCGCGCAGGTCAGGCCGCGGCTGCCGGAGATGGGGGAGTACCGGTGGCCCGTCGGCAGCGCGGCGCGGGCTCCGGCGTCGTCGAGGCAGTGCTGCGACACGAACACGTGGGCCAGCCGGGCGGGTGCGACGCCCTGGCCGCCGTAGAAGGCGCGCATCCGGCGGGGCTGGGTGAGCCGGGTGGAGCCGGAGCCGGAGCCCGCCGCGCCCCAGGCCACGAACCCCGACTTGATCACCAGCTCGGGTTGGGCGCCGAACCACGCCGGGTTCCAGAGCACGATGTCGGCCAGCCGCCCCGGCCGGACGGACCCCACGTGCTCGGCGAGCCCGTGGGCGGCGGCGGGGTTGTGGGTGAGCTTCGCGAGGTACCGCAGCACCCGCGCGTTGTTGACGACGTCGGGCCCCGTCTCGCCGGCCAGCGCGGCCTGCACGTGCGCGACCTGCCAGGTGCGACGCGCGGTCTCGGCGACGCGGCCCATGCCCAGCGCGTCGGAGTTGACGATGCTGATCGCGCCCTGGTCGTGCAGCCAGTTCTCGGCCGAGATGGCGTGCTCGCGGATCCGGCTCGCGGCGATCGCGGCGTCGCTGGGCACGTGGGCGTGGCCGCGGTGCACGGTGAGTGTCATGGGGCCCAGCTCGGCGACGGTCGCCGGTGTGAGCGGCAGCGTCGGGGTCGTCGACGACGTGAGCACGTTGTCCCGGGACACGATGGACAGCAGGTCGGGGTGCCCGCCGCCGCCTTCCACGTGGTACGCGTGCACGGTGCGGCCCCCGACGGCGGCGAGCGTGTCGGCGAGGTAGCCCGACTCGTTGAGCGTGTCGGTGTGCAGCGCCACCGGCAGGTCGGTGGCCTCGGCGACGGTGAGGCACGTGTCGATCACCGGGGGAGTGGCTCCCCAGTCCTCGTGCACCTTGAAGCCGCCGCACCCCGACAGCACGGCCTCCTCCAGCAGGTCCGTCGACGTCGACGAGCCGCGCGCCAGGAACGCGGCGTTCACCGGGACGCCCGCCCAGCCGTCGACGAGCGTGTGCAGGTTGGCGCGCGGGTTGGCCCCGACGTCCCAGACCCCGCCGATGCCCATCCCGACGATCGTCGTGACGCCTGCCGACAGGGCGGCGGGCACCAGGTCGGCGTTGGACAGGTGCACGTGCGAGTCGACGATCCCGGGCGTCGCCAGCAGGCCCTCTCCGGTGATCATCGCGGTGTGCGCGTCGACCTCGAGGTCGACGCCGTCCTGGACGTCGGGGTTGCCGGCGCGGCCGACACCGACCACGCGCCCGTCCTTGATGCCGATGGACGTCTTGCGGATCCCGAGCACCGGGTCGAGCAGCACGACGCCGAGCACCACCATGTCCAGTGCCGATGCCCGGTCGGCCGAACTGCTCACGAGCGCGCCGTGCCGGGCGGTCTTGGCGCAGCCGCCGATCAGCTCCTCGCCGGGCTCGGTGTCGTCGGCCTCGACCTCGATCCACAGGTCGGTGTCGGCGAGGCGGATCCGGTCGCCGGTGGTGGGCCCGTAGAGCCGCGAGTACTCGGCGGCGCCGAGTGCGGTCACGCGCCACCCCCGATCCGGACCACCGCGACCTCGCGCTCCACTCCGGGGTCCACCCGCAGCGCGGTGCCAGCCGGGACGTCGAGCCGGTGCCGCCCCGGCGCGGAGACGCGTACGAGGAGCGCGGGGTTGAGCCGGTCCAGCGGCACGTGCGAGGACACCCAGATCGGCAGGCTGCCCGTGTTGAGCAGGACGGCGCTCGCCCGGGCGCGCCCGGGGGCCAGCGCCACCTCGCCTACCGCGCTGCGGACCGCGCCCGGCCCGTCCGGGGACGGTGGCCCGAAGGGGGCATCGACGTGCACGAGCACGCTGCCGTACGGGAACAGGGCCTCCACCTGCAGCGCCGGCACCGCGGCTGCCACCCCGTCGACGAGCTGGTCGGGGCGCAGCAGTGTGCGGGCGCGGGCCACGACGTCCTCGTAGGGCACGTCGTCCCAGGCCATCTCGCAGATCTCGTCGCACACCAGCGCCACGGCGTCCGGTCCCCCCAGCCGGGCGCCGCGTGCGAGCCGCCTGCGGGCCAGGTCGGCACCGCCGGCCAGCAGCAGACGCTCCTGCTCCCGCGGGGTCAGGTGCACCGGACGAGCATGCGCCCTGCGGAACCCGGTGTGTAGGCCAGTTCTCCACAGAATTCGGCGGTTAGGTTGTGCATATGCACAACGGGCGCGCAGGCAACGACCACGCCGAGCGCTGGACGGCGCTCGTCGGCAGGGTGCGCGCCGACGTGCCCGCGCTCGTGAAGGTGTTCATCCCGCGGGTCCGGGTGATCGCGCCCTACGGCCGCAGCATCGTCCCGATGGACCGGCTGGAGAGCGACGCCCACCTCGCCTTCGACTACCTGCTGCGGCGGCTGGCCGGGAAACCCGTGCCGGATCAGCTGCTCGCCATCGTGCCGGCCATCGGCCGCGACCGGGCGCGGCGCGGCCTGCCGCTCGACGACCTGCTCACCGCCGTGCGGCTGGACTTCCGCGTGCTCTGGACCGCGCTGCGCGAACGCGCCGCCCCGGAGGACGAGGCGGTGCTCGTGGCCCACGCCGAGGACGTCTGGAACGTCGTCGAGGACTATTCGACGCTGGTCCAGGCCAGCTACCAGGCCGAGGCCGCGCTGCTCGCCCGCGACCGGCAGGGGGAGCGCACGATGCTCGTGGCGGCGCTGCTGAGCAGCGAGAGCCCCGACCCCGACGAGGTGACCAGGGTGGCGTTCGCCCTCGACGTCGACGCGGCCGCCGACCTGCTCGTCGCGGCCGCGCCGCCGGCGGCCGGGCAGCTGCTCCGCCGGGCCGCCGACCAGCTCGGGGCCGACGGGCGGGCGGTGCACGTCCAGTCCACCGGACGGCACGTGGTGATGCTCGCCCGCTGGGACGGCGGCACGGGAGCACCGGTGCGGGCGGCGCTCGCCGGCGTGCCGTGCGGGGTGGGACCGCTGGCGCACGGGCTCGCGAAGGTGCCCCGCAGCGCCCGGCTGGCCGGCGAGCTGGCCGACGTCCTGCCCGACCTCGACGGGCCGCGCGAGCTGCCCGACGCGTGGCTCCCGCTCGCCGCCGCGCGCCTGGCCGACACCGCGGACGAACTGGTGGACGCCGTGCTGGCCGGCCTCGCCGCAGCGCCGCCGCGGGAGCGCGACCGGCTGCTGGAGACGGTGCGCGCCTACACGGCAACGGGTTCCGTCGCCGACGTCGCGGCCCGGATGTACTGCCACCGCAACACCGTGCTCAACCGGCTGCGGCGCTTCGCCGAGCTGACCGGGCGCGACGTCACCGTGCCCGTCGACGCCGCGGTCGTCCTCCTGGCGCTGCAGTGCGCTCCGGCCACCCGCTCGTCCTGGCACAGTGACCGGGGAGTGCCGATTGCCGAGGATCGACCCTGAACGAGGAGTGAGCGTGACCGAGCTGTCCCCCTTCCATCTGGCCGTGCCCGTCGACGACATCGGCCGCGCCCGCGAGTTCTACGGCGGCGTGCTCGGCCTGGCCGAGGGCCGCTCGGCCGAACACTGGGTGGACTGGGACCTCGACGGGCACCAGTTCGTCACCCACCGGGCGCCCGGCTCCGGCCCCGTCGGGCACAGCGACGTCGACGGCCACCGGGTTCCGGTCCCGCACTTCGGGCTGGTGCTCACCGTGGAGCGGTTCCAGGACATGGCCGAGCGCCTGCGCGCGGCGGGCACGACGTTCGTCATCGAGCCCTACCTGCGGTTCGCGGGCGAGCCCGGCGAGCAGTGGACCATGTTCCTGCTCGACCCCGCGGGCAACGCGTTGGAGTTCAAGGCGTTCAAGGACCGGGCGCAGCTGTTCGTGAAGTAGCCGGGATCTTCCGGGCTGGCGGGCGGCCCGTGGATGGGTAGTGTCGCCCGTCATGAGCGACACCGCCTTCTGGCACCCGTTCGCCGCGATGGGCGCGGTACGCACCGCCGAGTTCGTGGTCACCCGCGGCGAGGACGTCTGGCTCTGGGACGACTCCGAGCGCCGCTACCTCGACGCCACGGCGAGCCTCTGGTGCGTCAACGTCGGGCACGGGCGTCAGGAGATCGTCGAGGCGGTCGCGGCGCAGATGCGCGAGCTCGCCACTTACCAGACGTTCGGGGACTTCACGAACCGTCCGGCGCTGGAGCTCACCCGCAGGCTCGCCGCGCTGGCGCCGGTGCCGGGGGCGAAGATCTTCCTCGCCAGCGGTGGCGGCGACGCCATCGACACGGCGGCCAAGATGGCCAGGGAGTACTTCGTCCGCACCGGCGAGCCGGAGCGGACGGTGCTCGTCAGCCGGGAGAACGCCTATCACGGCACCCACGGCTTCGGCACGTCGCTCGGCGGGATGCCGGCCAACCGGCTCGCGGCTCCGTTCGTGCCGGACGTCGTCCGCGTCGCCCACGACGACGCCGAGGCGCTGGAGACCGAACTGCTGCGGATCGGACCGGAGCGGGTGGCCGCGTTCTTCATGGAACCGGTGATCGGTGCCGGTGGGGTGCTGCCCCCGCCGCCGGGGTACGTCGAGCGGGTCCGCGAGATCTGCACGCGGCACGGCGTGCTGCTCGTGATCGACAGCGTGATCTGCGGGTTCGGCAGGCTCGGCGACTGGTTCGGTGTCGACCGCTTCGGCATCGTCCCCGACCTCGTGGTCTTCGCGAAGGGTGTGACCAGCGGGTACCTGCCGCTGGGCGGGGTCGTCGCCCACGAGCGCGTGGCGGCGCCGTTCTGGGAGCCGGGGGCGGCCGCGTTCCGGCACGGCGCCACCTACGCCGGGCACCCCACGGCGTGCGCGGCCGCACTGGCGAACCTCGACCTGCTGGAGGGCGACGGCCTGCTCAAGCGCGCCGACTCGCTGGAGCTCACGCTGCACGCGGCGCTGCGCTCGCTGGCCGACCATCCGCTGGTCTCGGAGGTCCGCGGCGGCACCGGGGTGCTCGGGGCGCTGGAGCTCGACGCGGACCGCGTGGCGGCCGATCCGGGGCTGCCTGCCGCGGTCACGCGCGGTGCGCGTGAGCGGGGCGTCCTGATCCGGCCGATGATCAGCTCGGTGGGTTTCTCCCCGCCTCTCACCCTCGCCGACGAGCATCTCGACCTGCTCACCGAGGCCGTGCGCGGGGCGCTCGACGACGCCCGTTGATCGGGCTCGTCACCGCGAGTACGCGACACGCCGAGAAAGCGGCCCGGTAGAGCGCCCACGATCACGGTCCGTGAGTGAAATGGGCCATTCAGGGCCCTAGGCGGGCACGGGTCGTATCCGCACTCACTCAGCCAGGCACCCTCTTGGCCGTACCCGCTCCCTTTGTCGTCACCGGGTCGTTGCTCCGGGTGAGGACAGGCCGGATGGCGGCCGCAGATCGGGGAGTGTGCGATGGCCGGTGAGGTGGCAAGTGGACGACCCATGGCCCGGCACGCTGTGGCTGGTCACGGCGTGAGCGGGGTGCAGAGCGACGCTCGCGAGAGCGTCCTGACCGAGGACCGTCCGTACCCGGGCGACCTTCTGAGCGCCCCCGGGGACGGGTTCGACGAGCTCGCCCACCGGCGGGCCGCGGCGGAGCAGGCCGCGATGATCGCCGAGATCGACGCGGCCGCAGCGGCGGCGCGGGCGGCGGCCGCCATCGCGGCCGCGGCCCGGGCCGCGGAGGAAGCGGAGGTGGCCGCCGATGCGGCCACGCACGCGGCCGAGGAGGCGGCGGCCGCCGCCGCGGAGGAGCGGACCAGCGCCGCGTACCAGGCCGGTGCCCGGTCCGGGGGGCCGGGCGCGCCCGGTCGCGGCGCGTGGGTGCTCGCAGGGGGGGCCGACGGTGACGGCGCAGCGCGCTCGTGGGCCGTCGTGCCGGGCGCAGCCCAGGGGATGGGCGGGGCGCCGCCCGCTCATCCCCTGGCATCCGGGGCCACGTCGTCGTGGCCCACGATGTTCCCGGCGCACCCGGATTCCCCTGGTGCCCCGTGGGACCTGCCGCCGGACGAGACCCCGACCATCGAGGGCGCCGCGGCCGGCGGTCGGGCGGCCCGCCGCCGGTCTGCCGAGGCCGCCGAGGCGGAGACCACGGTGATCCCCGTCGACCGCTCGGAGGTCTCGCCCGCCGATGCGGACGAGGCCGAGTACGACGCGGACTACGACTCCGAGTACGACCCGGAGTACGACCCTGAGTACGACGAAGCCGCCGAGGAAGCTCCCGTGCGGCGGCTGGACCGCAAGCACGCCGAGCAGCCGTCCTCGCGCTTCGGCAGGCGGCCGGTGCTGGTGGTGATCGCGGTCGGTGTGGTGCTGGTCATCGTGTCCCTGCTCGCCGCGATCGTCGGCTGGGGGATGGATCGTCCGCCTGCCGCGGTGGCTCCGCCGGTGCCGTCCGTGGCGCCCGAGGTTCCGGCGGCGCAGGTTCCGCCGCCGCCAGGGCCGGATGCCGCGGCCGTGGAGATCGACCCGACGAGCGACAAGGCCGTCACCTTCGTGAGGGCGTTGCGCGCGGCGGACATCGCGACCAGCCGGTCCGGGCGTGCGGAGACCCAGACGGCCGCGATGATCTGCCTGCGGCTGGACCAGGGTGCCTCGGCGGACACCATCGCCAGGACGATTCCGGCCGCTCTCCCGTCGGTCGAGCGCAAGCAGGCTGCCGAGGTCGTCGACCTCGCCACGCAGCTGTACTGCTGACGATCCCCGGGCCGGTTACGGGGGGCAGAGCGTGCCGGCCTGCGGAGCGATCCCGCTGACCAGCATCGCGTCCACCGCGGTGGTGACGCAGGGGGTGCGCGGGTAGGCGCCGGTGCCGGCGCCCTGCCAGCCCAGGAAGCGAGCCGTGGCGAGGCTGTCGGCGGTACGCCGGGAGCCGTCCTGCGGGCCGCGGGGATCGGCGGCAGTGCCGATCACGAGGATCGGCGGTGCTCCGTCCGCCTGCCCTGCGACGGGGGCGGGGCCGCCGGCGGGCCACGGGGCGCAGGCCAGCAGTCGGAGGGCGAACGTACTGCCGAAGAGGGGGTAGGACGTGCGCCACCGCTGCGCCAGATCCCCGATCTCGCCGGGTGACAGGCGTCTGTGGACGTCGTTGCAGCTGGTGGCGAGCATCCCGTCGAACCGGCCTCTCGGCCCGATCAGCGGTTCGAGCAGGGTGAGCAGGGGGTCCGGGTTCGCGGTTCCGGCCGCGGCCAGCGCGGTGGTGAGGGCGGGCCAGCCGCGAGGTTCGGCCAGCCCCGCCAGCAGCGCCGTGATGGTGGCGCCCGCGGTGAGCCTCCTGCCGTCGGTGGCCGCGAGCGGCTGCCGGCGAAGCTGGTCGACGAGTGCGGTCACCCTGGCCCGCGGATCCGGGCCGAGCGGGCAGTCGGGGCGTGCCGTGCAGGTCACGGCGAACGCCCCGAAGGCCGCCTCCGCCGCCCCCGCCCGGCTCTCGCTGAGGTCGGGCTCGTCGAGTGCGGGATTCGGGGGGCCGTCGAGTACGAGCCTGCCGACGGCCGTCGGGGCGGTCCGCGCCCAGTCGGCGAGGGCCGCGGCTCCGTCCCCCACGCCGATCGCGGACAGCTGGTCGACCCCGAGCGCGGCGCGCAGGATCTCGATGTCGGACACCGTCGCCGAGGTGCGGTAGCCGCTGAGCCCGCCGTCGAGTGCGAGGTTGCACTCCTGCACCACGGATCGGGCCTCTTCCAGGAGCGCGTCGAGGTCCGATTCGGCCGACCGCCCGGGATCGGCGTCGACGATGGCGGCGCGGGCGTCGTCCGGTGCGCAGTCGAGGATGTCCTCACCGGAGCCGCGACGGTCCAGCCCGATCAGGGTGTACTCCTGCAGCACCTCTGGCGAAACCCGCTCGGCGAGCAGCACGGCGTCGCGCGCCGAGGGCTCGAGGGTCGTGTCGCCCAGCACGAGCAGTGGCGGCTGGTTCTCCGGAGCGGAGGCCAGGCTGACGCGCAGCACGGTGAGCGCGGCCGCACCGAGCCCTGGCTGCTCGGGGTCGGCGGGCACCGTGAGCTCTCCGCACTCCACCCGCAGCGGCCGGTCGGCAGGCGGTGGTGCGGGCAGCGTCTCGAGGGTGTCCTGGGTGCACTCGGAGAACGGCATCGCGGCGCGCTGCTCCTGCGGCTCCGGCAGCGTCACGTCGGGAGGGGGCGCCGCCGGGTCCGTGGTGGGAACCACCGGCATGTTGTCCCCACGCACCGCCACCGGCGGACGTTGCGACGGCCCGACCGTGCAGCCGGCGACGAGCATGGCCAGGCAAGCGAGCACGGCGGCGACCGCATGCCGCGGTGGTCGTGCCACGTGCCCTCCCGATCCTGCTGGTCAGAGCCCAGCCTGCCGCACCGCCGGTGTGGGGAGGGTGAACGCGGGGACCGTCAGGCCACCCGCGGCGGGTTCGTCGAGACGTCGAGCTCCAGCCGCACCGCGACCGGAAGCGCGGTGAGACCGAGCGAGGTGCGGGCCGCTCCGAGGACCTCCTCGTCGAGCCGGGTGAGCACGTCCCGGACGTCCGCGTCGTCGGCGAGCCAGAGCGTGACGCGCAGTGCGGGCACCTCGTCCGTGCCGACCATCCGCGCCCTGGCCCGGCGGACGCCGGGGAGGCCGGACGCCTGGGCGGCGACCGCGTCGGCCGCGGCCGACGAGCTGATCACGATCGCCGTGTCCGGGCCGCCGTCGAGCACGAGGTCGGGGTGCCGCTCCGGACGCAGCGACCGCGCGGCCCACGTCAGCCCGACGAGGACCAGGAGGACACCCACGGCGATGGACACCAGCCGGAAGGCATCGGGCCGGGTGCGCAACCCGTCGACGATCAGCGGGTCGAGCACGGGGCGCGCGGCGCGGCCTGCGCCGAAGACGCCGTAGGACAGCAGCGTGACGAGAGTGCCGGCGGCCAGCAGCACGAGCCCGACCAGAACGGCGAGCGAACGGTCGACCGCCGCGGAGCGGGCGAGCGCCGCCCTGGCCTGCCTGCGCAGGGTCGCTTCCGGGATCTTCGGCCGGTCGGACCCGCTGCCGCGCGCCACCGGGGCGCTCACCGCGATCCCTGCCTTTCCTGCAGGTGCACGCTCACCCGCGGGCGACGGCGCAGCGGCACCTCGTCGAGGAGTTCGTCCACGCGGGCGTGGACCGTGTCGCGCAGCTCCGGTGCCGCCTCGTCGAACGCCTGCGCGAGCACGGACACCTTCCGGGGGGAGACGGTGACCGACGCGCTGAAGATGTCATCGGTGGCGCGCACGCGCCTGCCGATGAGCCGGGCCAGTACGCGTGGTGCGGTGACGACGGTGACCTCCGGGACCGGTCCGTCGAGGGCGATGTGCGAGCGCCGGGCCAGCAGCCCGACCACGACCAGCAACAGCCCCAGGACGGCGACCGCGATCGCGATGCCCGGCACCGGAGGGTCCGCCCACGTCACGTTCTCGACCGCGGTGCGCCAGTGGTGCCACGGCACGACGAGGCCGGTCACCACGTTCCGCCGCAGCCACGCCGCGATGACCTCGATCACGATGAGCACCCCCGCGGCGGCCATGGCCAGGCCGATCAGCGGGGCGAGCAGGCGGAGCAGCATGCGCATGTCGTTCCTCCGGTGGCGACCGTGGCGGGCCTGCGTTGGGTGGGTGCCGGGGCTACCGGAGCCGGGCCGCTGTGGAGAGCGGGCTGCGCAGACCGGCCACGGTCACCGTCAGGGACCGCACCCGATGGCCTGCGATGTGGTCGAGCTCCTCGCCCACCCTGGCGCGGACGGCGTCCACCACCGTCCGCACGGCGGCGGGGTACTGCAGATGCAGCTCGAGCCGCACGTCCACCGCGGTCTGGTCACCGGACCCGGTAGTGACCTTCGCGCTGGCGCCGACCTCGCCCACGTCGATCCCGGCGAGGCGCCGTCCGTGCCGCAACGTGCCCGGCACCTGGTCCGCGGCGTGCTCGATGATCTTCCGCAGCACGACCGGGTTGATCTCGAGCAGGCCCCGGTCCTCCGCCGCGGGGAGGGTGGTGCTCACCGGTCCCGGCCCCGGCCGAGCACCGCGTTGAGGTCGAGCCTGCCGTCGATCACGGAACCGACGACGAGGCCGAGCGCGCCCATGACCAGGACGATCAGGAAGATGCCGAAGCCACCGAAGGCCCCGGCGAGGCCGAGGATGAGACCCGCCAGTAGGCCGGTCTGGGTGCTGTTCATCTGGTTCTCCTCACGAGCGTGGCTACTCCACGCGGCGATGGCGTCGCCGGTGCCAGGTGCGGATCAGGGCGACCCCCACCCGGACCGGGAACGGCAGTGGCGCGACCACCTCGACGGGGGCGTCGTAGCGGGCGTCCGATGGATCGTCGACGGCGGCCTGCGACGGCTGCGCGGTGCCGAAGCGGGCGAGCCCCGCCACGAAGACCTCCGGGTCGCCGCCCCGGTCGGGATGGTGTTCGCGGACGAACGCGCGGAACTCCGAGCGCTCCTGCTCGTTCACCGATCCGTCGGTCCCGTCTCGCCGGGAAGGGCCACGTCGCCCACGGTGATGTCGACCGCGGCGCCGTCACACATCCCGGACACCGCGTTGCGCAGATCCCGCACGACCTCCGGGATCGGCCGGTCGAGGAGGAGCACGACGCCCAGTTCGACCGGCTCGTCGCCCTCGCCGACGCGCACCCCGGTGAGCCGGCGTCCCGGCAGGTAGGTGGCGACGTCACCGAAGATCCCGCCGTGCAGCCGGACGACCGACGGGTGCGAGGTCACGACCGCGGCGATCCGCTCGGCGAGCGACGGCGCCTCGGCGGCGGTCGGGACGGTCACGGGCACTTCTCCCTGCAGGGCTGATCCGGGCGGTCGGGACCGGTCACTCCACCCGCGCGGCCTGCACCGTCGGGATCTCCTCGTCATTGTCGGTATCGGGCAGGTGGATGTCGTTGACGGCGATGTTGACCTCGATCACCTCGAGCCCGGTCATCCGCTCGACGGCCGTGATCACGTTACGGCGTACGGCCCTGGCCAGCTCGACGATCGACGCGCCGTACTCGACGACGATGTCCAGATCGACGGCCGCCTGCTTCTCCCCGACCTCGACCTGCACGCCGGCGATGTTGGCGCCCCCGGTGCCGCCACCGGGGATCCGCTCCCGGATGGCGCCGAACGCCCGGGACACGCCGCCGCCCATCGAGTACACGCCGGAGATCTCACGCGCGGCGATACCGGCGATCTTCTGGACGACCGATGCGGCGATGGTGGTGCGGCCCTGCGTGGTGTCGTCGGCGAGCCGGGCAGGCGAGGACACGGTGTTGGTGGGTGTCTTGACTGTGGATGTGGCTGTGGTCTCGCTCACGATGGTTCCTCCGAGCTCGGCTGTGCGGAGTGTTCGCCCTTATGACGTGAGTACCCGCCCACGCCTCACGGGAAGTCACCCGATCGGGGTAGCCCGGCGGTATCGCAGCAGCAGGACGCCTGCCTCGTGCAGGACGCCGGCGAGCTCCAGCCTGCGGGGGTGGCCGCCCGCGGGGCCGTGGCTGATCCGGCCCGCGGTGCCACCCGCCAGCAGCGGCGCGACGGTGAGGCAGAGCTCGTCGACCGCGTCGGCGGCGATCAGCTGGCCGAACAGCCCCGGTCCGCCCTCGCAGAGCACCCGGTTCAGGCCGCGGCGGGCCAGCTCGGCCAGCACGACATCGGGGGTGAGCCGCTCCAGCACGACGACGTCCCCACCGGCCGCGGCGAGCCGCTCCCGCCGCGCCGCCGGAGCAGAGCCGAGGGTGAGGATGATCGGCGGCACGGAGGTGTCGGTGAAGAGCCTGCTCGCCGGGTCGAGGTCGGCCGACCCCGTGACGACGGCGACGGGCGGCGGGGTGTCCGTGCCGAGCGTGGGCAGGCGCGCACCGCGGTAGTCCTCGGCCCGCACCGTTCCGGCGCCCGCGAGCACGACGTCCGCCAGCCTGCGGAGCAACCCGAACACCCGCCGGTCGCCGTCCGATCCCAGCCCGCCCGACCGGCCGTCCACCGTGACGGCCCCGTCGGCGCTCGCCACGAAGTTCACGCGCACGTAGGGCGCCGTGAGCCCCTCGGGGTAGGCGTAGTGCGCCACGAGCCCGGCGTCGTCGAGCCCTGGGTCGTCGGGCCCTGTGTCGTCGAGCCCGGCGCCCGGGGGCAGGAGGGGATGCACGCCGCCATCCCAACACGGCCCACCCCCCGGGCCCGCCCGACCCACGCACCCACCCGGGCGACCCCCCGCGAGTCGCCCGGAACCCGCCCGCGAGTCGCCCGATCCAAGCCCGCGAGTCGCCCGGTTCGCGTGCGCGAGTCGGGGTGATCGTTGCGAGGTCCCGCGGTTCGCCCTCCGCAGGTCCAACACCCGCATCTCAGAACGATCACTCGCCGCCCGCTCCCCGCCCCCGCACTTCGGAGTCCTACTGCTGCTGGCACGCGCCCCTCACAGCAGTACGGCTCCACAGTGCGGGGGCGGTGTACCCCGTCCGCGGGTCGCTCGGGGGCGGATCACGTGGCGCTTCGCCGGGAGGATCACCGGTGCCCGTTCGGCCAAGGCGAGGCTCACCTATGGTGATGCGGCACCGAACCCCGGGTGCAGGGACCGGACCGCGGAGGACCATCCATGGCCGAGCACGGCGTGCTGACTCCTGTCGCGCCACCCCCGGTGCCCGGTGCTCTGCGACGACGACGGCTGCTGGGCCTCGGGCTGCTGGTGGCGGTGCTCGTGGCGTGCTGCCTCGCCAGCATCGCGGTCGGGGCGAAGGCCATCCCGCTCGAGGGCGTCTGGCACGCGCTCGTCAACCCCACCGGTACCGAGGACGACATCGTCATCCGGTCACTGCGCATCCCGCGGACCACGGTCGGCCTGCTGGCCGGCGCCGCCCTCGGGCTGGCAGGTGCCCTGATCCAGGGTCACACCCGCAACCCGCTCGCCGACCCCGGCCTGCTCGGCATCAACAACGGGGCCGCGCTGTTCGTCGTCATCGGCATCTACGCCTTCGGCGTCACGACCCTCGTCGGTTACGTGTGGTTCGCGTTCGCGGGGGCGCTGGTCGCCAGCGTCGCGGTGTTCGTGCTCGGTTCCGTCGGGCGCGGCGGCCCCACCCCGGTGACGTTGGCGCTCGCGGGGGCCGCGGTGTCGGCGCTGCTGGCCGCGCTCACCTCGTCGGTGATCCTGATCGACGTCCAGTCGCTCGACGCCTACCGCTTCTGGTCGGTCGGTTCGATCGCGGGTCGCGATACCGCGGTGGTGGGCCAGGTCCAGTGGTTCCTGCTCGCCGGGCTGCTGATCGGGCTGGCCGGCGCGCCCGCGCTCAACGCGCTGGCCCTCGGTGACGACGTGGCCCGCTCGCTCGGCCACTCGGTGCTGCGCACGCGGGTGTTCGGGATCGTGGCGATCACGCTGCTGGCCGGCTCCGCCACGGCGGCGTGCGGGCCCATCGCGTTCGTCGGGCTCGTGGTGCCGCACGTCGTACGGGCCGTCACCGGGCCCGACTACCGCTGGCTGCTCCCGGCGTCGGCGCTCGCCGGAGCCACCCTGCTGCTCGCGGCGGACGTCATCGGGCGGGTGGTGGTGCGGCCGGGGGAGCTGCAGGTCGGGATCGTGCTGGCGCTCGTGGGCGGCCCGTTCTTCGTGTGGCTGGTGCGGCGCCGGAAGATGGTGGCCGTCTGATGGCCGTGCTGGACAAATCCTCGCCGCCCCGCCGAGCCGTGGCGCAGGTGCCCGGCCGGCCCGCCCTGCGGATCGGGCAGTTCTCGGTCGTGTGGCGGCCGCGCACGGTGCTGGTGCTCGGGATCGGCCTCGCGGTGCTGCTGCTCGCCATGGCGCTGAACATCGGCCGTGGCGACTTCCCGATCAGCGTCGGGGAGGTCCTCTCGGTGCTGGCCGGAGGCGGTGACGCCGGGCAGCGGTTCATCGTGATGGACCTGCGCCTGCCCCGGTCGCTCACCGGCCTGCTCGTCGGCGCGGCGCTGGCGGTGGCGGGGGCGATCACCCAGTCGATCGCCCGCAACCCGCTCGCCAGCCCGGACATGATCGGCTTCACGGCGGGGGCGAGCGCGGCGGCGGTCTCCGTGATCGTGCTCGGCGGGGGTGCCGTGGAGTTCCTCGGGGCGGCAGGCCTGCCGATGGCCGCCCTCGTCGGTGGGCTGGTCAGCGCCTTCGCGATCTACGGGCTGGCCTGGCGACGCGGGGTGCACGGGTTCCGGCTGGTGCTGGTGGGCATCGGGGTCAACGTGACGCTGACCGCCGTCGTGCACTGGCTGCTCGTCGTGGCGGGGATCACCGAGGCCGCCCGCGCCTACGTGTGGCTCAACGGCAGCCTGAACGGACGCGGCTGGGACCACGTGGTCCCGGTCGCGATCGCGCTGGCCGTCCTGGTGCCGGCCGCGCTGATGCTGGCGCACGTCGTCGGCGGCCTGCAGTTCGGCGACGACACGGCGCGCGGGCTCGGCATCCCGGTCGACCGCTCCCGCACGGCGCTGCTGGTCGTGGCCGTCGGGCTCGCGTCGGTGGCCACGGCCTCGGCGGGCCCCATCGCGTTCGTGGCGCTCGTGGCGCCGCAGATCTCCCAGCGCCTGGTCGGGGCGCCCCGGCCCCCGATCGCGGTGTCCCTCGTGGTCGGGGCCGCCCTCACCGTGGTCGCCGACCTGATCGCCCGCACCGCCTTCGGCGCCACCGAGCTGCCGGTCGGCATCGTCACCGCCGTGCTCGGAGCGCCCTACCTGCTGTTCCTGATCGCCCGTTACGGCCGGGAGGCCCGAGGATGACCCAGCTGCGCGCCCCATCGCCGCCCGCCACGCAGGGGGACGCCGCCGTCCGGCTACGGGCGGACCAGGTACGGCTGGGCTACGGCGACCGGACCGTCGTCGACGGGCTGGACCTCGACGTCGTCGCGGGCACGATCACCGCCGTCATCGGGCCGAACGGCTGTGGCAAGTCGACGCTGCTGCGCGCGCTGGGGCGCCTGCTCAAGCCGGCAGCGGGGCAGGTGCTGCTCGACGGCAAGCGGATCGACCGCACCCCCACCCGCGAGGTCGCGAAGGTCCTCGGCCTGTTGCCGCAGGCCCCGAGCGCGCCCGAGGGGCTCACCGTGGCCGATCTCGTCGCCCGGGGCAGGCACCCCCACCAGGCCTGGTACCGGCAGTGGTCGGCCGACGACGAGGACGCCGTCGCCCAGGCGCTCGAGTGGACCGGCATCGCCGACCTCGCCGAGCGTCCCGTCGACGAGCTGTCCGGCGGCCAGCGGCAACGCGCCTGGATCTCCATGGCCCTCGCGCAGGGCACCGACCTGCTCCTGCTCGACGAGCCCACCACGTTCCTCGACCTCGCCCACCAGGTGGACGTGCTCGAGCTCGTGCGGCGGCTGCACACCGAGGCGGGCCGCACCGTCGTGATGGTGCTGCACGATCTCAACCTCGCCGCGCGGTACGCGGATCGGCTCGTCGCCATGCGGGACGGGCAGGTCGTGGCGTCCGGAGAGCCGGCGGAGGTGATCACCGAGGCGTTGCTGGAGGAGGTGTTCGGCCTCGCCGCGCGGGTGATTTCCGACCCCGTGGCCGGTACACCGCTCGTCGTCCCGATCGGTGGTTACGCACGGTCAACCTAGGTTCCCCTGTTCGGGCGTGCCACCATGTGCGCCCGAGCACCGGTGACCGACCGAGAGGTGGCGGCTGTGGACCATCCCGTGTTCGACCACGAAGGCCCGTGGTCGGAGAGCGCGTTCCTTGCGCTGCCCCGCGACGGTCGCGTCGAGGTGGTGGACGGAACCCTGCTCATCGGGCCCGGCGCCAGTGAGCAGCGCACCCGGGTGGTGAGCCGCGTGCGTGCCGCGGTGCGGTCGGCGCTGCCGGAGGGCCTGCAGGTGCGGGGACCGGTGCCGTTGCGCCTCGGCACCGACTGCGTGCTGGTGCCCGATCTGGTGGTCACCGCGGCGCCGGGGGACGAGGGCGGAGACGTGCCCGAGGCCTCCGACGACGTGCTCGACGCCGCGGCGGCGCTGATGGTGATCGAGGTGGTGGGCAGGGACCACGGCATCACCGACCGCTCGTTCAAGCCGCAGCTGTACGCCCGCAGCGGCATCCCGTACTCGCTGGTGATCGACCACGACGGCCCGTTCGCCGTCGCCGACATGATCATCAGCGGGCGCTACCACGAGTACGCGCGCGCCGGGCGCGGGGAGCAGCTGCGCATCGAGGAGCCGTTCGTCCTGGAGCTCGACCTGACGACCGTCACCCGTCCCGGCGCGGAGCAGTCCCGGGCGGATCCACCCGCCCGCGCCACGACCGACCCGGAGAGATTGGCCGGCCGCGGGGCCTGATCCCACTACGCTCGCCCCATGGGGAAGTCGGTGCGCGAGACGTTCCGGGTGGCCGCCGAGCCCGACCTCTCGGTGGTGGACCCCCGGGACCGCCCGATCGGGCCGAAGGACAAGAGCGCCGCCGCGGAGGACATGACCGACCTCGGCGCGTGGCTCGACCGGCTGCAGGAGGCGCTGTACGCGGAGGCGACCGGTGCGGGGCACCGCTCGGTCCTGGTCGTGCTGCAGGGGATGGACACCTCGGGCAAGGGCGGTGTGATCAGGCATGTCGGCGGCCTGGCCAACCCGCAGGGCCTGCACATCGCGTCGTTTAAGAAGCCGACGCCCGAAGAGCTCGAGCACGACTTCCTGTGGCGGGTCCGCAAGCAGGTGCCCCGCCCGGGACTGATCGGCCTGTTCGACCGCTCGCACTACGAGGACGTGCTGGTGCCGCGCGTGGAGGGCTCGATCTCCGAGGACGCCCTGCGTCATCGCTACCAGGAGATCAACGCCTTCGAGGCGGAGCTCGCCGGGCAGGGAGTCACGGTACTGAAGTGCATGCTGCACATCTCGCCCCACGAGCAGGCCGAGCGGTTGCTCGCCCGGCTGGACGACCCGACCAAACGCTGGAAGTACAACCCGGGTGACCTGGACTCCCGCGCGAGGTGGCGCGACTACCAGCGGGCCTACACCGACGCCCTGCGGTACTGCGACTCCGACGCCGCGCCCTGGTACGTCGTGCCGTCGGACCGCAAGTGGTACCGCAACTGGGCCGTCGCCTCGCTGCTCACCGAAACCCTCACCGAGCTCGACCCGCAGTTCCCGCAGCCGACCATCGACGTCGACGCCGAGCGGGCGCGTCTCGCGGCGAGCCTGCTGTTGTGACGCTGGGCGGCGTCCGGGTCGTCGCAGCGGAGGTCAGCCGGCCAGCGGGAGCAGCGCCCAGAACGCCAGTGCGGCGGCGAGTGCCGCCATCGGGATCGTGAGCACCCAGGCGACGGCGATGTTGCCGGCAACGCCCCACCGCACGGCCGAGAGCCGCTTCGTGGCGCCCACCCCGAGGATCGCCGACGTGATCGTCTGCGTGGTGGAGATCGGCGCGGCGAAGACGAAGGCGGTCGTGTAGAGCACCGCCGACGCGGTGCTCTCGGCGGCGAAGCCACGCGGTGGGTCGAGGTCGATGATCCGCCTGCCCAGCGTCCGCATGATCCGCCAGCCGCCGGAGTACGTGCCTGCTGACAGGGCTCCCGCCGAGAGCAGGACGACCCACCAGGGGATCTCGAAGCCCTCGTGATAGCCGCCGACCACCAGGGCCAGCACGATCACACCCATCGTCTTCTGGGCGTCCTGCAAGCCGTGGCCCAGCGCCATCGCCGCGGCCGACACCGTCTGCGCGTGCCGGAACCCGCGCGACAGCCGCTGGGGCCTGCCCCGGCGGAAGATCCAGAGGATCGCCAGCATCACCAGCCCGGCCAGGAGGAACCCCACCACCGGCGAGAGCACCATCGGGATGACGACCTTCTCGATCACCCCACCCCACTGCACGCCACCCGACGACGCGAGCGCGGCTCCCACGAGCCCGCCGATCAGGGCGTGCGACGACGAGGACGGCAGGCCCAGCCGCCACGTGATCAGGTTCCACACGATCGCCCCGACGAGCGCGGCCAGCACCACCAGCAGCCCGGACGAGCCCTGCGGCTCCTGGATGATGCCGCTGCCGACCGTGGAGGCCACCTCGGTGCCGAGGAACGCCCCGACCAGGTTCATCACCGCCGCCAGCGCGAGCGCGGTGCGGGGCGCGAGTGCGCGGGTGGCGACGGAGGTCGCGATCGCGTTCGCAGCGTCGTGGAAGCCGTTCGTGTAGTCGAATGCGAGTGCCACGACGATCACCACGACGATCGCGGCGAGCTCCACTAGGACTCCTTGACCACGATGCTCTCGACGGTGTTGGCCACCGTCTCGAACGCGTCCGCGGCCTCCTCGAGGACCTCCACGACCTCCTTGATCTTCAGGATCGTGAGGACGTCGCCGACAGGTGCGTCGTCGGGCGGGGCGAGCAGGTCGACCAGCAGTGCCCGATACACGGTGTCGGCCTCGTCCTCGAGGGCGTTCACGTGCACCCAGTACTCGCGCAACTCCGACATCGTCGTCAACCGGGGCATCGCCTCCGCGGTGGCCGCTGCGGCGCGGCGCAGGACGTCGACCTGCGCGGTGATCCCGGCCGGGAGGGTGCCGAGCCGGTACAGCACGATCCGGTCGGCGGCCTCCTCCATCGCGTCGACGACGTCGTCGAGCGAGGACGTCAGCCGGTAGATGTCCTCCCGGTCGAAGGGGGTGACGAACGTGGAGTTCAGCTTGACCATGATCTCGTGGGTCAGGTTGTCGCCCGCGTTCTCGGCGTCCTTCACCCGGCGGGCCGACTCGGCGCGACCGGCCGGGTCCGCGGCCACCAGCTCAGCGAGATCGTCGGCCGCGCGGACGATGTTCTCCGCCGCCCGGGTGAACAGCGGGTAGAAGCCTCGTTCATGCGGCGTCAACCTGAAAGCCATCGGGCGGTTCTACCCTAGTTGCGGAGAAACACTCCGTCAGCCCACCACGGCGCGTCCGATGATCTCCTTCATGATCTCGTTGGTGCCCCCGTAGATGGCCTGCACCCGGGAGTCGACGAACGCCTTGGCGATCGGGTATTCGAGCATGTAGCCGTAGCCGCCGTGCAGCTGGACGCAGCGGTCCACCACACGCTTCTGCAGGTCGCTCGTCCACCACTTGGCCTTCGCGGCGTCGGTGACCGAGAGCCTGCCCGCGACGTGCTCGGTGATGCACCTGTCGACGAAGACCTGCGCGATGGTCACCTCGGTGTCCATCTCCGCCAGCTCGAACCGGGTGTTCTGGAAGTTGGCGATCGGACGGCCGAACGCGGTGCGGTCCTTCGTGTAGGCGACCGTCAGCGCCAGCGCGCGTGCCGCCCCCGCGATGCTGCCCACAGCGATCGAGAGCCGCTCCTGCACGAGGTTCTGCATGAGGTAGCCGAACCCGCCGCCCGGTTCGCCGAGGACGTTCGCGGCGGGCACCCGCACGTCGCTGAACGACAGCTCGGCGGTGTCCTGGGCCTTCATGCCGACCTTCTCCAGCCGCCTGCCCCGCTCGAACCCGGGCATTCCCCGCTCGACGACGAGGAGGCTGAACCCCCGGCTGCCGGCGTCCGGGTCGGTCCGCGCGACGACGATCACCAGGTCGGAGAGGATGCCGTTGGTGATGAACGTCTTCGCGCCGTTCAGCACCCAGTCGCCGTTCTCGTCGCGCCGGGCGTGGGTCTGGATGCCCTGCAGGTCCGAGCCCGCGCCGGGTTCGCTCATCGCGATCGCGGTGATGATCTCCCCGGAGCAGAACCCGGGGAGCCACCGCCGCTTCTGCTCGTCGTCGGCCAGGCGCAGCAGGTAGGGCGCGACGACGTCGTTCTGCAGCGGGAAGCCGATGCCGCTCGCGCCCGCGGTGGTGAGCTCCTCGAGGAGTACGGCGTTGTAGCGGAAGTCCGGCACGCCACCGCCGCCGTACTCCTCGGGCACGTCGGTGCCGAGGAGCCCGGCCCGGCCCGCGGCCAGCCACACCTCCCGGCTGACCTGGCCGTCGCGCTCCCACTGGTCGTGGAACGGCGTGATCTCCTTGGCGACGAACGTGCGTGCCAGGTCGCGGAAGGCGTCATGATCGGCGTCGAAGATGTCCCGCTGCATGCGGCGAGTCTCACACGGCAGGCAACCGATCACCCGGGACGGCCGGGGCCGGCGGCTCAGCGCACGTTGGCGCGCAGGAACTCCAGCGTGCGGGCCCACGCGAGGTCGGCCTGCTCCTTGTCGTAGGTGCCCATGTGGTTCTCGTCGTTGAAGAACGCGTGGCCCGCCGGGTACAGGTGGAACTGGGGCTTCACGCCGGACTCCGCCTCGATCCGGGCGGCCAGCGCCGCCACCGAGTCGGGGTCGGCCATCGTGTCCTGCCTGCCGAAGTGGCCCAGCAGGGGAGCGGTGAGCCCGGAGAAGTCCGGGAACTCCTCCTTCAGCACCCCGTAGAACGGCACGGCGGCGCCGATCTTGTCGCCCTGCTGCGCGGCCAGCACGAGCACGAAGCCACCGCCCATGCAGAATCCGACGGCGCCGACCTTGGACGAGGTGACGGCGTCGTGGCCCAGCAGGAAGTCGACGGCCCCGGCGAGGTCGCGCGCAGCGTCCTGCACGGGCAGCTCGCCCATCAGCCGGCCGGCTTCCTCCGAGTCGTGGGTGGTCGAGCCGCCGTAGAGGTCGGGGGCGAGCGCGACGAAACCCTCCGCGGCGAGGCGGTTGGTGACGTCGGCGATATGGCTCGTGAGGCCCCACCACTCCTGGATCACCACGACACCGGGGCCGCTGCCCGATGGCGGGGTGGCGAGGTAGCCGTGGGCCGTTCCGTCGCCGGACGGGAACGTCACGTTCTGGATCGGATTCTCGGTCACGGTCTACATCAGACCATGGCAGCGGGCCCCCCGCCGGGGCCGCCGACCACTGTGGATCGGGCGAATCCGACAACTCGCAAGCTCTGGGCGGACTCATGTGACGAAAGCCCTATCCGAGTGGTTGGGCAGGCTCGCGCGGCCGACTAGCGTTCCCGGTCATGAGCGAGGCCGGAGCAACCGTGTCCGAACCTCCGGTGTCACCGGCGGCCCACGCCGCCGCGGTGGCCGACCTCGTCGGCAAGTACCGGGCCGTGCCGCCGGGCACCCGGGTGCGCCTGGGGAAGAAATCGTCCAACCTCTTCCGCTTCGGTGGACGCCCGGACGACGTGACGCGGCTCGACACGGCCGCACTCACCGGTGTGATCGGGGTCGACACCGCCACCCGCACCGCCGAGGTGCAGGGCATGACCACCTACGAGGACCTCGTCGCCGCCACGCTCGCCCACGGGCTGATGCCGCTGGTCGTCCCGCAGCTGAAGACCATCACGCTCGGGGGAGCGGTCACGGGGCTCGGCATCGAGTCAACGTCGTTCCGGCACGGCCTGCCGCACGAGTCGGTGCTCGAGATGGACGTGCTCACCCCCGGCGGAGAGATCATCACGGCCACCCCGGACGGGGAGCACGCCGATCTCTTCCACGGCTTCCCGAACTCCTACGGCACGCTCGGCTACGCGCTCCGGCTGAAGATCGAGCTGCAGCCGGTGGCTCCGTACGTGCGCCTCGAGCACCGGCGCGTGGCGTCGTCCGAACTCGCATCGACGATCACGCAGCTGTGCGACCTCGACGCCGTGGACGGTCCCGACTTCGTGGACGGCACGGTGTTCACCCCGGGCGAGCAGTACGTCACCGTCGGTACCTTCACCGACGACCCCGGCCCCGGGCCCAGCGACTACACCGGGCAGGAGATCTTCTACCGGTCCATCCGGGAACGGACGGTCGACCACCTCTCGGTGCACGACTACATCTGGCGCTGGGACACCGACTGGTTCTGGTGCTCGCGGGCGTTCGGCGTGCAGAACCCGGCCGTGCGCAGGCTGTGGCCGCGCCGCTACCGCCGGTCCGACGTCTACCGCAGGCTCGTCGCCCTCGACCGGCGCATCGGGCTCAGCAGCCGGATCCACCGCCTCACCCGCACTCCGCAGGAGGAGCCGGTGATCCAGGACGTCGAGATCCCCGTGGACCGGCTGGCGGAGTTCCTCGAGGCGTTCCACACCGACATCGGGATCACCCCCGTGTGGCTGTGCCCGCTGCGCCTGCGAGGGCAGCAGCGCTGGCCGCTGTATCCGATGGAGCCGAACGAGCTCTATGTCAACGTCGGGTTCTGGTCGGCCGTCCCCGAGGTCCCCGGACGGCCGGACGCGCACAACCGCCGGGTGGAAGAGCTCGTCGCGGACCTCGGCGGACACAAGTCGCTGTACTCCACAGTGCACTACGACGAGGGTGAGTTCTGGAAGCACTACAACGGGCCCGCCTACCGTGCGCTCAAGGAGCGCTACGACCCGCACGGCCGGCTGCCCGACCTCTTCTTCAAGGTCACCGGAGCAGGGAGGGCATGATGCAGGTCGCTCAACTCATATCGGAGGTCCTCGGCGAGGACGTTCCGGTCCGCGTCGTGGCTTACGACGGTAGTAAGGCCGGACCGGACAGCTCCGACGTGGCCCTGCGGATCCTGTCGCCGCGGGCGCTGGCCCGGCTCGTCACGGCACCGGGCACGCTGGGCCTTGCGCGGGCGTACGTCACCGGCGAGATCGAGGTCGAGGGCGACGTCTACGAAGTGCTCGACGCGATGGCCGACCTCACGCTGCACGATCTCTCGCGCGGCGAGCGTGCGCAGCTGGCCCGGCGCCTGCTGCCGCTCTGGCTGCGGCACCGCCAGCCGCCGCCCGCCCTCGAGTACCGCCCACCGGGGCGCCTCCACTCCAAGGCGCGGGACCGGAAGGCGATCTCGCACCACTACGACGTCTCCAACAAGTTCTACGAGTGGGTGCTCGGCCCGTCGATGGCCTACACCTGCGCGGTCTACCCCACGGCCACCTCCACGCTGGAGGAGGCACAGGCCGCCAAGTTCGAGCTGGTGTCCCAGAAGCTCGGTCTGCAGCCCGGCATGCGGCTGCTGGACGTCGGCTGCGGCTGGGGCGGCATGGTCATGCACGCCGCCGCCGAGCACGGCGTCAAGGCACTCGGCGTCACCCTCTCGGCCAACCAGGCCGAGTGGGCGCAGGCCGAGATCGCCCGCCGCGGGCTGGGCGACCTCGCCGAGGTGCGCCACCTCGACTACCGCGACGCCCCGGAGTCGGAGTTCGACGCGATCAGCTCGATCGGCCTCACCGAGCACATCGGCAAGGACCAGCTCCCGAACTACTTCCGGTCCCTCTACGAGCGGCTGCGCCCGGGTGGGCGGCTGCTCAACCACTGCATCACCCAGCCCCGCACGCCGCTGGCCCGCAGGCTCGACCCGTTCATCGCCCGCTACGTCTTCCCGGACGGTCAGCTGGAGCCCGTCGGCCATCTGATCTCCGTGATGAACGACGCGGGCTTCGAGGTCCGGCACGAGGAGAACCTCCGCGAGCACTACGCCATGACACTCACCGGGTGGGGCGACAACCTGGAGGAGCACTGGGACGAGGCCGTCGCCGAGGTCGGCCTCGGCCGGGCCCGGGTGTGGCGGCTCTACATGGCCGCGTCCCGGCTCGGGTTCGAGCGCGACAACATCCAGCTGCACCAGGTGCTCGGGGTCAAGCTCCTCGATCAGGGACGGTCGGGCTTCCCCCTGCGCGGCTGGTAGCGCTCCACCGCCCGCACGCCGATACGGGTGCCCCCGCACCCGTATCGGCACACGATCGTGCAGGTCGGAGACAATGGGCACCGTGCCGGACCGCCTCTCCCCGCTCGATGCGTCGTTCCTCTTCGCGGAGCACCGCACGGCAGCGATGCACGTCGGCGCGGTGATGACGTTCGACCCTCCGGAACACGGACCGTTCGACGCCGACGCGTTCACCGAGCTCATCGGCAGCAGGCTCGCGCTCGTCCCGCGGTACCGGCAGAAGGTCCGCGACGTGCCGGGCCGGCTCGGGCTGCCGATGTGGGTGGACGACCCGGACTTCGACCTCCTCTTCCACGTCCGGCGGTCCGCGCTACCAGCCCCGGGCACCGACGACGTCCTGCGTGACCTCGTGGGCAGGCTGCTGGCCCGCCAGCTCGACCGCTCCCGCCCGCTCTGGGAGGTCTACCTGGTGGAGGGACTGGCCGACGGGCGTTTCGCCGTGGTCACCAAGACCCACCACGCCATGGTCGACGGGCTGGCGTCCATGGACATCGGGGCCGCGCTGCTCGACCTCACACCCCAGCCGCGGGAGACCCCACCCGACGACTGGCAGCCCGCGCCGGAGCCGTCGCCGCTGGAGCTCGCGGCGATGGCCGCCGCCCACTCGCTGCGCCGCCCGCGGGCCGCGCTCGACGTCGCAGGCCGGGCCGTCGCCGACGTTCGGGAGGCCGCCACGGTCGTCGGGCGCACCGTCGAGGCCGTCCTCTCGGCCGGGCGCACCGCCGCCGCCACGCGCCCGGTTCAGCCGCTGAACCGGGCCACCGGGGAGCAACGGCGGTACGGCATGGAGCGCACGTCGCTGGCCGACCACCGCGCCGTCCGGAAGAGCCACGGCGGCACCGTCAACGACGTCGTGCTCGCCGTGGTCGCCGGTGGGCTGCGCCGCTGGCTGATCAGCCGGGGCGAACCCCTCACCGCAGGCACCACCGTGCGCGCGATGGTGCCGGTCAGCGTCCGGGCCCGTACCCGCAACGAGGGCTCGGGCAACAGCATCTCCGCCTACCTCGTGGACCTGCCGGTCGCCGAGCCGTCCCCGTTGCTGCGCCTCGCGGCCGTGCGCGACGCCATGGAGATCCACAAGCGGGGCGGTCAGGCCGTCGGTGCCGCGGCGCTGGTCGGGCTCGCCGGGCTCGCCCCACCGATCCTGCACAGCCTCGGCGCGCGGCTGGCCAGCCAGTTCTCCAGCCGCCTCTACAACGTGCTCGTCACCAACGTCCCCGGCCCCCCGCGCCCCCTCTACGCGATGGGCGCTCGGATGCACGACATGTACCCGGTGGTGCCGCTGGCCGGCGGCCAGGCCGTGGCCATCGGCGTCACCTCCTACGACGGCGGGATGCACTACGGCCTCACCGCCGACCGCGACGCCCTCCCCGACGTCGACGTGCTCGCCGGCGCCATGAGCGAGTCACTGGCGGAGCTACGCGCGTCCTCCTGAGCCGCCCACCCCCACCCACCCCCCCGCACCCCCGCGAGCCGCCCGTTCCCGGCCCGCGAGTCGCCCGTTCCGGACCCGCGAGTCGCCCATTTCGGGTGCGCGAGTCGCCCGGATCCGGCCCGCGAGTCGCCCGTTTCCGGTGCGCGAGTCGCCCGGCCGGCGCCGGCCAACCCGTTGATCACTGCGAGATCCGCTTTTCGGCCCCTCGAAGGGCGAACTCCCGGATCTCGCAGCGATCATCCGGCTCGGCCCCGCGAGTCGCCCCGTTCCGCCGCGCGAGTCGCCCGTTTTGCGTGCGCGAGTCGCCCGTCTCAGCCCGGCTCGGTCCCGAGCACCGACCAGCTGCGGTCCGCGAACCCGGCGGCCGAGGCGACGCTCGCCGAGGCGAGGTTGTCGGGCGCGTGCAGGTAGGTGGGGACCGCGCCGTCGTCGAGCACCCGGCGTGCGGCCTGCGCCACCAGCCGGCGGGCCAGCCCGCGGCCCCGGGCGGCCTCGGCCGTCACCACCGCGAGCTCGTGGCCGTGCGCGTCGTGCCGCTTGATCCCGACGCCGGCGAGGTGGACGCCGCTCAGCGGGTCGACGGCGACCAGCACCTCACCTCCGAACGGCCGCAACCACAGGGGGACCGACGGCGCGTCGGCGGCGATCCACTCGCCGGCGTCTGGCAGCGCCGCGGGCGAGGCGGTCCAGCGGAACACACCGGAGAACCACCTGCCGGCGATCCCGGCTGTCGCGGGAACCTGCGCGAGGTCCCCGCTGCCCTCCACCAGCGCCGCGACGGCGGCCACGGCGTGCGGCGGCACCGAGAGCACGCCGGCTTCGGGCGTCGACACCCCCACCACGGCATGCACCGTGCCGTCCCATGCCGGCTCGCGGCGCCGTCGTGAACCGACGACCGTGAGGCCGGGGCCGGCACCCGGCCACCGCCCGAGCCAGCTGGACAGGTGCGCGGTCAGGCGTGGGTCGGGCACACCGGAGTGAACCATGGGCTACCGGACGGCCGACGCTCGCCGAATGGCGTAACCCCGGTGATCCGTTCGGACTAGCCACGGGGCATCCTGCCGCAGTGGAGATCGAGGTGCGGGCCCTCGTCGGGGACGACGTGGAGGGCGCCGACCGCATCCTGCGCACGGCGTTCGGCGCGTTCCTCAACATCGACATGAACGACGACACCGACGTGATCGGCACGCGTTTCCGTGCTTCGCACACCGTCGCGCTCGCCGCGGCCGTCGACGGGACCCTCGCCGGCTCCGCACTGGTGACGCTGTGGGGCAGCGTCGGCTATCTCGGTCCGGTGTCCGTGACGCCGTCGCTCTGGAACTCAGGTGTCGGCAGCCGGCTCGTGCAGGCGGCCACGGAGGTGCTCGACGCGCGGGGCGCGGCCCACCAGGGACTGTTCACCTTCCCGGACAGTCCCAAGCACCACTGGCTGTACCACAAGTTCGGGTTCTGGCCGCGGTTCCTCACGGTGATCATGTCGCGCCCGGTGGCCGGGGAGGCACCCGAGCTGGGATGGCGCATGTCGGCCGCCGCGTCCGACCGGCGGGCAGCGCTGCTGGACGCCTGCGCCGCGGTGACCGACCCGATCATGCCGGGCCTCGACGTCCGCGGCGAGATCACGGCCGTGTTCGACCAGGGTCTCGGCGAGGTCGTGCTCGTCGGCGAGCCGGACACGCCGCGCGGGTTCGCCGTCTGCCACACGGGGCCCGGCACGGAGGCGGGCAGCGGGACCGTCTACGTGAAGTTCGCCGCCGTGCGTCCCGGCCCGCACGTGGCGGACGTGTTCGCTGCCCTGCTTGCCGCCTGCCACGGCTTCGCCGCCGGGGTCGGTGCCCGCCGCCTCGTCCTCGGGGTGAGCACCGCCCGCCACGAGGTGTACCGGCACCTCCTGGCCACCGGTTTCCGCGTCGGCACCGCGGGCGTCACCCTGCACCGGCCGAACGAGCCCGGCTACGACCGCGAGGACGTCTACCTCCTGGATGACTGGCGCTGAGCGGCCGGCCGCTCAGCGCCAGTCCCGTAAGCCACCCACAAATCCGGGCGACTCGCGCACCGAATGCGGGCGACTCGCGGGCGGGATCCGGGCGACTCGCTCACGGAATGCGGGCGACTCGCGGGCGGGAAACGGGCGACTCGCGCACCGATTCCGGGCGACTCGCGGGCAGGATCGGGGCGACTCGCGGGAGGCGGGCCGGGGGGCGACTCGCGCACGCACTTCCCACCGCCGCGTTCCGGAGCCGAAGTGCTGTGCTGGGCCGACGCCCACAGCGTTATGGCTCCGCGCTGCGTTCCCGCAGGGCTGCTCGTGCTGCCGCCGCAGCTTGGGCGGCGTAGCCCCGGCCGAAGAGCACGGTGTGGACGAGCAGGGGGAAGAGCTGGTGCAGCGGGACGCGCTCGGGCCAGCCGTCGGCGAGGGGGGTGGTCTGGTCGTAGGCGCGCAGCACCGCGTCGAGGTGGGGGCAGCCGAACAGCGCCAGCATCGCGAGGTCGGTCTCGCGGTGGCCGCCGTGGGCGGCGGGGTCGATCAGCCACGCGCCGGTGGGGGACCAGAGCACGTTGCCCGACCACAGGTCGCCGTGCAGCCGGGCAGGCGGCTCGGGCGGCCCGGCCAGCGCGGGGAGCCGGTCGCACACCGCCTCGACGACGGCGGCCTCGTCACGGGTCAGGTCACCGGCGTCGGACGCGGCACGCAGGTAGGGGAGCAGCCGGTCGGCGGCGTACCACTCGGGCCAGCTCGGGGACGGCTCGTTGCGCATGGGCGCGCGTCCGATCCAGGCCGCGGACGGCCCGTCCGGCGGGGCGGCACCGAAGGCGGGTACGCCTGCCGCGTGCAGCCGGGCCAGCCCGCTGCCCAGGGCCGCCGCGGCGGCGGCGTCGGGTGCACCGGGCGGGACGAACTCCGTGACCAGCCGCTCCGCGTCGACGTCCAGCACGTCGGGCACGGGCGCCGCGCCGGCCACCCGCAGCCAGCGCAGGCCGGCCGCCTCGGCGTGCAGGGCGCCCGCCCCTGCCTTCTTGACGACGACGATGCGTCCGTCAGCGAGCGTCACCCGCTCGGCGCCGCCGCCGAGCGGAGCGCTCTCCCGCACCGCGACGCCGAGAACGGTCATCGCCGGCTGCGGACCCAGTCGACGAGTCCCGGCATCGCCGCCCGGATCATGGTGAGCACGTCGGTGAACCCCTCGGGGGTGCCGTAGTAGGGGTCGGGCACCTCGGCGTCCGCCGTGGCGGTGGGGTCGAAGGAGCGCAGCAGCCGCACCCGGTCGGGTTCGGAGCCCATCGCCCGCAGCGCCCGGCGGTGGGACTGGTCGAGCGCGACGAGCAGGTCGGCCGACAGCTGCTCCGCGTCGATCTGCCGTGCGGTGTGCGTATCGGGGTAGCCCTCGGCCCGCAGCAGCGCGGCGGCCCGGTCGTCGGCGGGGGAGCCGATGTGCCAGCTGCCGGTGCCCGCGCTGCTGACGCGCACGGCGTCGGCCAGGCCGGCGCGCTCCAGTTCGTGGACGAAGACCTTCTCCGCGATGGGGGAGCGGCAGATGTTGCCGGTGCAGACGAAGACCACGGACAGGGGCGTGGGGGCGTCGCTCACCCCGCCAGTCTGCCGAGGCAGCGGTCCCCGACGTCAACGGCCCCGCTGCTCGCGAAGCGGCCGAGGGTCGCCGGCTCGCCGGGCCGGTCCCCGTAGGCTGCCGCGATGGATCTCGCGCCGGATGGAGCCGCAGCGGACGGTCTGGCGGCCCTGCGTCACCACGGGGACGCCGAGGCCGAGCCCGGCCTGCTCGACTTCGCGGTGAACGTCCAGGGCACCGGGCCGCCGTCGTGGCTGCGTGATCGGCTCGTCGCGGCGCTGCACGGGCTGGGCCGTTACCCGGCGGCCGCGCACGACGTGCTGGCCCGGGAGTCGGTCGCGGCACGGCACGGGCGCAGGCCGGCGGAGGTGCTGGTGCTCGCCGGGAGCGCGGAGGGGTTCGCGCTGCTGCCGGCGTTGCGTCCCCGGCTCGCCGCCGTGCTGCACCCGGGGTTCACCGAGCCCGAGGCCGCCTTGCGGAGTGCCGGGGTGCCGGTGGTGCGGGTGCTGACCAGCGAGTCCGACGGACATCGGCTGCATCCCGGCGACGTCCCACCCGAGGCCGACCTCGTGGTGGTCGGCAACCCCACCAACCCGACGGGAGTGCTGCATCCCGCGTCCGACGTCCGGGCGCTGGCCGCGCCGGGCCGGGTGCTGCTGGTGGACGAGGCGTTCGCCGACGCGGTGCCCGGCGAGCCGGAGTCCCTCGCGGGCGACGGCGACGTGCCGGGCCTGCTCGTGTTCCGCAGTCTCACGAAGACCTGGGCGCTGGCGGGGCTGCGCGCCGGGTACGCCCTCGGCGAGCCCGGCCTGCTGGCCCGGCTCGCCGCGCCGCGCCCCCCGTGGCCGGTCTCGACGCCCGCTCTGGAGGCCGTCATCGCCTGCTCCGAACCGCATGCCGTCGCAGAGGCCCACCGGACGGCCGAACGGCTGGCCGCTGCCCGTGCCGAGCAGGCCGCGGTCCTCGCCGCCGTCCCCGGCGTCACGGTGCTGCCGGGCACCGCGCCCTACCTGCTGCTCCGGCTGCCCGAGGGGCGCGGCGAGCGGGTGCGCACCCTGCTGCGCGAGGCCGGCATCGCGGTGCGTCGCGCCGACACGTTCCCCGGGCTCGGGCCCGATCACATCCGGGTGGCGGTCCGGCCGGCTCCCCAGGTCGCCCGGCTCGCCGCCGTCCTGGCCGACGCGCTCGTGGAGGTGGGCGCATGACGGCCACCGTCGGCGACGTCATCGCCGCGCTGGAGAAGGCGTACCCACCGGCACTGGCGGCCGACTGGGACGCGGTCGGACTCGTCTGCGGTGACCCCGCCGAGCCGGTGTCCTCGGTGCTGTTCGCGGTGGATCCGGTGCCCGAGACGGTCGACGAGGCGATCGACGGCGCCGAGGGTGCGTCCCAGCTGCTCGTCACCCACCACCCGCTGCTGCTGCGCGGCGTGCACGGCGTGGGTGCGGACACACCGAAGGGTGCGCTGCTGCACCGCCTGATCCGTTCGGGCACCGCGCTGTACACCGCGCACACGAACGCCGACTCCGCCGACCCCGGCGTCTCCGACGCGCTGGCGTCCGCGATCGGCCTGGAGGTCACCGGCCCGCTGGTCGGCGCCCCGGGCGAACCGCTCGACAAGATCGTCACGTTCATCCCGGTCGGCCCGGCCATCACCACGGTGCACGACGCGCTGTCCGCGGCCGGTGCCGGCCGGATCGGCAACTACAGCCACTGCTCCTTCGCCACCGCGGGCACCGGCCAGTTCAAGCCCCTCGACGGCGCGGATCCGACGATCGGGTCGGTCGGGAAGCTGGAGCGGGTGGCGGAGACGAGGCTGGAGATGGTGCTCCCGCGCGGGCGCCGGGCGGCCGTGGTCGCCGCGCTCCGGGCGTCGCACCCGTACGAGGAACCCGCGTTCGACGTGTTCGAGCTCGCCGACCTGCCCTCGGCGCAGGGGCTCGGCCGGATCGGCACGCTGCCCGCCGCCGAACCCCTCGCGGCGTTCACCGAGCGCGTCGCGGCGGCGCTGCCGTCCACGGCGTGGGGGATACGGGCCGCGGGTGATCCGGAACGGCTCGTCGAGCGGGTCGCGGTCTGCGGCGGGGCGGGGGACTCCGCGCTGGACGCGGCCGTCCGCGCGGGGGTCGACGCCTACGTCACCGCGGATCTGCGCCACCATCCGGCGTCCGAGCACCTGCTGGCCGGGACACTCGCCGGACGTCCCACCCCGGCGCTCGTCGACGTCGCACACTGGGCGTCGGAGTGGCCGTGGTGCGTGCAGGCGGCGGACGTGGTCCGCACGACGCTTGCCGGTAGCGTCGAGGTTCGCGTTTCGCGCCGCTGCACGGATCCCTGGACGGTGGCGCCGACGACCGGAAGGCACGAAAAAATGGATGTGATGGCTGAGTGAAGGCCGACCCCGCCGTCCAACGGAAGCTGCTGGACCTCTCCGAGGTCGACGCCGAGCTCACCCGGCTCGCCCACCGCCGCCGCACCCTGCCCGAGCACGAGGAGCTGACCCAGGCCGAGGCGGCGGTGCGCCAGGCCAAGGACAAGCTCGTCGAGGTCGAGACCGCCGCGGGCGACCTGGACCGCGACATCCGCCGCATCGAGCGTGACGTCGACGGGGTCCGGGCCCGCACCGAGCGCGACAACCAGATGCTCACCGGCGCCGGTGTCGGCGCGAAGCAGGCCAGCGACCTGCAGCACGAGCTCGAGGCGCTCGCCCGGCGGCAGAGCATCCTCGAGGACGAGCAGCTCGAGATCATGGAGCAGCGCGAGGCCATCGGTGTCGACGTCGACCACTCCCGGGAGTCGCTGGCCGCGGCCGAGCAGAAGCTCTCGGAGCTGGCCGAACGCCGCGACTCGGCGCTCGCCGACATCGACGCGGCGGAGGCCGGCAGGCGCCGCGCCCGCGAGGAGGTGCTCCCCGGCATCCCGGCCGACCTCCTCGCCGCGTACGACAAGCGGCGCGAGCAGCGGGGGGTCGGGGCGGCGCTGCTGCTGCAGCGGCGCTGCCAGGCGTGCCGGTTGGAGCTGGACCGCACCGCCATCTCGGAACTGCGCGGCGCACCCGCCGACGAGGTGGTGCACTGCGAGGAGTGCGGCGTGATCCTCGTCCGGACGAAGGAGTCGGGTTTGTGAAGCTCATCGTCGAGGCCGACGGCGGCTCCCGCGGCAACCCGGGCCCGGCGGGGTACGGCGCCGTCGTGCTCGACCCGGACACCGAGGAGGTGCTCGCGGAGCGCGCCGAGGGCTTGGGGATCAGCACCAACAACGTCGCCGAGTACCAGGGGCTCATCGCGGGCCTGCGGGCGGCGATCGAGCTGGGCGCCACCGAGGTGGAGGTCCGGATGGACTCCAAGCTGGTCGTCGAGCAGATGTCGGGACGGTGGCAGGTCAAGCACCCGGCGATGAAGCCGTTGGCGCTGGAGGCGGGCAGCCTCGTGCGTGAGCTCGGCTCCGTGCGGTTCGGGTGGGTCCCGCGTGCCCGCAACTCGCGGGCGGACGCCCTCGCCAACAGGGCGATGGACGAGCAGGCCGGGGTGACGCGGCAATGACCGAGCCTCCCTCCACCGTGGCGACGGCCCCGGCCTCCGCGTCGTGGACCGGGCAGGTCGGGGCTCCGTCCCGTCTGCTCCTGCTGCGGCACGGGCAGACCGCCCTGTCGGTGGAGCGCCGCTACTCCGGGCACGGTGACCCGGAGCTGACCGAGCTGGGTCGCCGCCAGGCGGCCGGCGCCGCCGAGCGGCTCGCCGCCGTGCCCGACATCGCCGCTGTGCTCACCTCGCCGCTGCTCCGGGCGCGCCAGACCGCCACCGCCGTGGCGGAGGCGACGGGAGCGCCGCTCGTCGTCCGGCAGGGCTTGATCGAGACCGACTTCGGGACCTGGGAAGGGCTGACGTTCGCCGAAGCCCGCGCCCGCGACCCCGAACTGCACGCGGCATGGCTCGGCTCCGAGGACGCCGCGCCACCCGGCGGGGAGAGCTTCGCGGCCGTGGGCAGGCGGATCGAGGCCGAGCGTGCCGCTGTCGTGGAGGAGTTCCCCGGCTCCACGGTGGTGCTGGTGAGCCACGTGACGCCGATCAAGATGCTGCTGCGCGCCGCCCTGGAGGGTGGCCCCGGCATCCTCTACCGCCTGCACCTCGACCTGGCCGCACTGTCCATCGTGGACTTCTACCCCGACGGCGGCGCGAGCGTCCGGCTCGTGAATGACACCAACCACCACCCCGCGGCCTGAGTCCCGCCGGTCACCGGCGCTCACCGAGCAGGACGGCCACCCGGACGTCGTCGACGAAGTCACCCTCGGGCTGCGCCGCCCTGAGCGCGTCATGGACCTGCTGGGCGAAAGCGGGCCGGTCCTCCTCCCGCGGGAGCTGGTGGGGCGACATCGCGGAGTAGAGGTTGCCGACGATCCACTCGACGTCGATCGCCTCGTGGTAGCCGAGCTCGGCGTGGCCCGTGGCGAACCCCGCGCTCTCCAGCTCCGTCCGGTAGCCCTCGCGCGTGACGTCGTCGGTGCCACACGTCGCCGTCAGCGGTCGTCCGAAATGCTGTTCGAGGACGCCCCGCAACGCCTGCGACCAGGCGCTTGCCTGGAGCCAGATGGGCGTCCCGTTGGCGATCACCGCGACCCGTCCACCGGGCGGGAGCAGCTCGCGGAGGCCGACGAAGAGCGCGGCGGAGTCCATGAGGTGGATCGCGCAGCTCACGGTCACGGCGGCGATGTGCGTGCCACCGAGCAGCCCGCGAAGGGTCGGGAGATCGGCGTCGGAACCGAGCACCCAGGACGTCGATCTCGCCCCGTGCTCCCGTGCGGCCCGCCGCGCGTGAGCCAGCATGTCCGGCTCGGGGTCGATGCCGACGACGTGCCGCACCCGGGAGGCGAGCGGGATCGCGAGCTGGCCCGTACCGCACCCGAGGTCGACCACGACGTCCTCGGCTCCGACGCCGAGCGCCCCGAGCAGGAAGTCCGTCACCGGTGGTGGATATCCCCGGCGGAATCGCGAGTAGTAGTCGGCAACCTCTCCGGAGAACGTCACGCACCGAGCCTGCCCGCGCCGGTCGGTTCTGTCCGCGATGTCCGCTCGCGGTGAACGGAGGCGGGCCGAGTACAGTTCGCGGCGCGGACGAGCTGGCCGGGCGGCCGCGGAGGTGCCCTTCGGGTCACCGCCGAGGAAAGTCCGGACTCCGTAGGGCAGGGTGGTTGTCAACGGCAACCCGGGGCGACCCGCGGGACAGTGCCACAGAGAACAAACCGCCTCGGCCCGGACGAGAGTCCGGGAGCGAGGTAAGGGTGAAACGGTGGTGTAAGAGACCACCAGCACCCCGGGTGACCGGGGTGGCTCGGTAAACCCCACCCGGAGCAAGGTCAAAAGGCTCTCCAGCCTGAAGGAACGGGGAGCTGCGCAGGCGTTCGAGGGCGGCCCGTCCGAGCCTGCGGGTAGACCGCTAGAGCCTGCCGGCGACGGCAGGCCCAGATGGATGGTCGCCGAACGGTGCGCCGCAAGGCGCCCGGGAACAGGATCCGGCTTACAGGCCAGCTCGTCCGCCCCAAGCACTCGCCCTGTCACATCCGGGCGAGCACCACGAGTGACTGATGACGGGCGGGGACGGCAGTCACCCAGGCCTGAACCTCACTGGGGCGGACCGAGGCGAGTGCTCTTCTTGGTCGCAATCCCGATCATGCCGTGGCTCTGCTCTCGGTGGTCGCCGGCATAACGCTGAGAACCGTGTCGAGGTAGTCGGCGATTGCGTCTCGGTTGCGGGTCAAGAACTCGATGCGTTCGGACAGCCGAGCTTGTTCGCGACGCAGGGTGGCGATCATTTCGGGTTTCACGTAGGGGACGTAGATCGTCTTCGGTTTGTCCAGGCACGGGAGGAGCTGCTGAATGATGCGGGTCGGCAGTCCGGCATCGAGTAGTCCCTTGATCTGCAGCACGACGTCTACGTGTGGTTCTCCGTACTCGCGGTAACCATTCGGGGCGCGGCTGGGTGTGATCAGCCCCTGCTCCTCGTAGTAGCGCAGTAGCCGACGGGATGCGCCGGTACGCTGCGCG
Organism: Pseudonocardia sp. OZ21; assembly: GCF_059359135.1. NCBI lineage: Bacteria > Bacillati > Actinomycetota > Actinomycetes > Pseudonocardiales > Pseudonocardiaceae > Pseudonocardia > Pseudonocardia sp. OZ21. The sequence continues at coordinate 69,428 of NZ_JCADBN010000001.1, read as the reverse complement.
AGCTCTCCGATCTTCATGTGTTCAAGCCTACACTTGACCCTCACATCAGTGTGAGTGTTCAGACTCGGTGGTGGGCCGAGAACAGCCGGAAACTGCGCTCTCCTGGAAAGCCGGGTCATGCCTGAAGTTTGGCTACATTCCTGCTGCGGCCGCGACAATCATGACCACATCGGAGGTTGCACATGAAACTCGGACTTCGTCTGCCCCAGAGATTGGGAGTCGACCTGCAACGCGACTTGGTCGAAGCAGCGAGAACGGCCGAAGCGGCCGGATACGCCAGTCTGTGGACGTACGAACAGCTGCTCTTCGCGGAGACGCCCGTCGAACCCTATGCCCCGCCGAACGTGCCGTGGCCGGAGAGCGGGCGGCAGACCGCCGACCCCCTGGCAGTCCTCACGGCGGCGGCGGTGGCGACCGAAAAGGTGCGCCTCGGTACTGCCGTTCTGATCGCTGCACTCCACACACCCGTCCAGTTGGCGAAGGCGCTGGCCACGGTCGATCAGATCAGCGGCGGTCGTGTGGTCGCCGGTATGGGAGCCGGCTGGTCCACCGACGTACTCCGGGCCACTGGCGCCACCCGAGCGGATCGCGGCCGCTTCCTGGACGAGACGCTGGACGTCTTCGATGCCGTGTGGGGGCCGGACCCCGTGACCTTCCGGAGTCCTCGCGTAGTCATCAACAACGCCTCGATCCTGCCCAAGCCCGTTTCGAAAATCCCCGTGATGATCGCCGGCGGTGCCAGCAACCTGGGCCGCAGCGGCAGTCCCAAAGCCCTGGAGCGCGTCGCCAAACGCGCAGACGGCTGGCTGCCGCTACTTACCACCCCCGGGCCGGCCGGAGCCGAAGAACTGCGCGCAAACTGGGACCACATCCGGCAAATGGCTTCTGGATACGGCCGGGACGCGAGCCGGATGGAGATGGTCGTGGTGGGGAACGTCACCTTCACCGACCGGCCGGCAGGACCTGACCGATCGGCGTTCGTCGGCACTCTCGACCAGATCATGGAGGACATCCACACGGCCGAAGAAGCGGGTGCGGACGAGCTCATCGTGGATCTGAATCTGCAGGACTGGTTCATCAGCACTCGGCAGATGCTCGAGACTGCGGTGGAGATCCGCGAAAGGGTCGCAGCGTCATGACCGATGCTGCCATCCGGACTTCGGGATCCTTCGGCTTACCCGGCCTGATGGGCGGTGTGGTCGACCCAGTGGGTCAACAGGTCGAGGTCGCCTGACGCGTGCAGGCTGTCGTCCAGCGCGGCAGAGATCGACCGACGCCTGGTCAGCACAAGCAGCAACGCGGTCGCCGGCCCGCGGACCGTGATGTCCGCTGCGCCGGGGCGCTGCTGCCACGTCGCTCCCTCAGCGCCGCGTTCGATGAACCACTCGCCGGCCTCACCAAGGCTCGGCTCGTCGCTGGCCTGCAGGTACAACGTCTGGCCGCTGCCGCGAAGCGCCTCGGCGGAGTCCGGCCGCTGAGCCGCCCACCCCGGCGAGGTCATCATCGCCAGGTGGTCGCTGATTGCACCGGCGGCGAGCTCGGCGTCGAGCTGGTAGGCCACGTCCGCGGTGGCGGCGGCATCGGCGCGGTGAATGATCGTCTCCGCGAGGACGCGAGGCAGCCAGAACTGTGTCCCTGACCGAGCGTCGCCCGACGGGTTCCATACCGGCGCGTCCTCGCCGGCATCGACGCAGGCCGCAGCCAGCAGCGATGCGCCGCCGGCCAGCCATGACCCCCATTCGTCCCGGTCGGCCGGCAGCGCCGAGTACGACGTGGGGATCTGAGACGGGTCGGACACCCGCTTCTCCACGAGCGAGGCAACCCAATGCTGTGTCTGACCAACATGCTCGACGAGCTGGCTCAAGGTCCACTCCGGGCACGTCGGCACCGGTGCATCCGCTGCCGCGCGGCGCGCGGTCTCAGCGAACTGCGCGGTCTGGTCCACCAGCGCCTGCCCGTACCGTTCCAGCGTCAGCTCGATCATCGCCCGCCATCTCTCATCTCGTGGTGAAGCGTGGTCAGTCGGTCAGACCCGCGTCTGCACTGAAACTCATCGCGTGAGCAGAGGGACGTCCGTAATCCGAACCGCAGCCGGACGCCGGCCTCACTGCAAAGCCAGTCGAAGGAGCGGCATCGGCCTGATGCCGGCCCGCGCTGACTTGCTGTCAGTGACTCGCCTTCAGGCCGACCACGCCGCCGATGATCATGACGAGGAAGACGATCTTCAGTACTGAGGTGGGCTCTGTGCCGGTGACCATCGCATAGACGACGGTGAGAACGGCCCCGATGCCCACCCATACCGCGTAGGAGGTGCCGATGGGCAGGGCGCGCATGGCGTAGGCGAGGCCGGCCATGCTGCCGATCAGGGCCACGGCGAAGATCACCGACGGGACCAGCCGGGTGAAGCCCTGAGATCTGCTCAAGGCTGTGGCCCACACTGCTTCGAGGACGCCGGACAACACGAGAACGAGCCACGACATGCGAACTCCCGTGTGCCGTCTTGTCGCTGTCCGGGTACGGCACCCTCGTCCGGGAGCCCGGAGGGGCTCTGCACTGAAGATGTCACAGCCTGGGTGAGCCGCGCAAATTCTGTAGTGATCGCCACCGCGAGTGAGATCGCGCATTCGTTGATTCACACCCTACGAATGGTTCGACCTTCCGGGCTTCGAGGGAAAGTTGAGAGATATTGAGGGCGATCCCCGGTGGCGCCACAGGAGGACGACATGCTGGACATGCTGCGCGGCGTTGTGCTGCTCGCGGCCACCCTCACCACGGGGCTGTACGCCGGGCAGTTCTACACCTTCTCGGTCCCGGTCATGGCCGGACTGCGCCAGGTGGATGACCGGACCTTCGTCGACGCCATGCAGCAGATCAACCTCGCGGTCGAGAATGGCTGGTTCATGGGCGTCTTCCTCGGCGCGCCGGTGCTGGCCGCCCTGGCCGCCGTGCTGCATCTCAGCCCGGGCCACCGGCAGGCGCTGCCCTGGACCGCGGCCGGGTTCGTGCTCGCTGCGGCGGCGCTGGTCATCACCGTCGCCGTCCACGTGCCGCTGACCACCGCTATCAACGCCGCCGGTGACCCCGATCAGATCGCCGACCTCGCGGGCCTGCGGGCCGGCTTCGAGGCCACCTGGGTGCCCTGGAACGTCGTCAGGGCCATTACGTCCACCGCCGGGTTCGCCTGCTTCATCTGGGCTGTGGTACTCCACGGGCGGAGCCGCCCGGCCGCCCGAACCCCGGCCAGGCGGCCCACGCCCGCTTCGCGGTGAGCGCCGGTGCGCCCCGCGGGAGACGTCGCTGGTGGTCCGGACAGCAGTGCCACGAGCAGCCGTCGACGTAGCCCGCCAGGCGAGTGCAGCCAGCGCGGTGCCTAAATGCAGCCCGCATCAATACCCGCTCGTGCAGGTCAGCGGGGGCCGAGGCCGGTTTTCCCGTCGATGAGCTCGCGAACGATGTCGAGGTGTCCGGCGTGGCGGGCGGTCTCTTCGATCATGTGGAGGATGATCCCGCGCAGGTCGGTGATCTGGTCCCCGAGGTAGTCGGGGTGACGGGCGCGCGGGGGCGCGGAAGTGGCAGGGCCCTGAGGATCGCGTCGGAGCGCTCGCACTGGTCGCGGTAGAACTCGAGAACTACTGACGGCGACCGCGAGGTGATCAGGGGCGTGTTGTCGTCGGGCCAGGGGAGCGGGTCGGCGGAGCCGGTGGCGATCTCCTGGAACCAGTGCCGCTCGGCGTGGCCGAGATGTTCCACGAGCCCCAGCGGAGTCCAGCCCGACGGCAGGACCGAGGTTGTCAGTGCCTCGGCGTCGAGCCCGTCGATGATCGCCAGGACGCTGGCACGCTGCCACGCGAGGAACTCCAGGAGGGCCCTCTTCTCGTCGTCCACCGAGGCATGCCCTTCTCCGGAAATGGGAGCCGGACGCTAGCGCACTGCCGCGCCCACCGCCGCCGCCCCCGACAACGACGAGACTGTCAGCGGTGGTGTGTGACGGCGTCGTGCAGCGTGGCCGCGTTCTCGGCCAGCCACGCCTGCTGGCGCAGGATGCGGTCGCCGATGCCCTCGTCCCACATGCGCTGCCAGCCGCCGCCCAGCCGGCGCGCTCGGTCCCGCATCAGGAACCAGGAGCGGTCCGCGCTGTTGCGTGCGGTCGCCACGACCTGGCGCCGGTCGATCGGGTCGAGTCCGTACTCGTCGACAAGCAGGGCTGCCCGGGCAACAGCGTCGACGTCCTGGACGGCAGCCTCGCGGTCGACGACCGGCATGAGCGGGGCCCACCACCGCAGCACGTTGCAGACCTCTCCCACCCGGTCGGTGGGGCGGGCCAGGTCGAAGTCGATGAGGGCTGCCGCGCGTCCATCGCGGAACACCACGTTCTCGGGGGGTGATGTCCATGTGCCCCACGAAGCCCGGCGGGCCGGCGATCGAGGGTGGTGTGCCCGGTGGGTCCGGTGGCACGCCCGCCCGCGCGCTCTCCGGGATGCCCAGGGACCGGGCGGCGTCGTCGTACCGGCGGACGAGGCGGGCGACGCCCGCGATCCGCTCATCGTCGGCCACCCAGGCGGGCCACGGCCGCCCGGCGACCTCGCCGTTCACGTAGGACAGCGCTTGGCGGCCACGCGCATCGATCCCGAGGAACCGGGGTGCCCCGTCGAAGCCGACGCGCTCCAGGTGGGTCAGCAGTACCTCGACCAGATCGGAGCCGGGTTGCCGAGGGCGCCGGACGGTGTCCCCGACGCGGACGACGCCCTCGGTGACATCGCCGCCGAGCAACGGCTCCTCGGGGCCGTTCTCGAAGATCATCCCGGCGACGATAGCCCACATGATCTGCCGTACGGTGCTGCTCTTCAGAGCGGAGGGGATGGGTGCCCCCAGTGATCGCCGGGGTCTCCTACGGATACCTTCCGAGGTCCACGCCCGGGAGATGGAGTACCTGCCCGACCCTCCCGCAGATCCCGAGGAAATCGTCGTGGAGTTCGCTCCGGGTTGACCGGTCGCTCGTTCCAGCCCGGCTCAGTGGTGATCGCCGTGGGCGATGAGAGCGATCTTTCCTTGCCGAGGTCCGTGTGCGGCGGCCGCGTGTGCTTCGGCCGCCCGGGTCATGGGAAACGCTTCCTGGACGGGGACGCGAAAACGTCCTTCTTCGGAGAGTGCGGCTGCGAGCGAGAGGCCGTGCCGCCCGTCGGGTTCGCCGCCGAGTTCGCCGAGCGAGAGCCGGACCCCGAGTTCCGGGCCGGAGAAGTCCGCAATCGTGAGGACCGATTCCGGCGTGCCGGTGACGGCGATGAGTTCGGGTAGCGAGCCGGTGCCGGCGACGTCCAGCGCAAGGTCGACCTGCTCGACGTCGAGGGCGTGGACCCGCTCGGCCAGCCCCCTGCCGTAGGTGACGGGGATCGCGCCGAGTCGGGCGATGAAGGTCTGGTTCTCCGGACGTCCCGTGCCGATCACGCGGGCGCCCCGGGCGATCGCCAGTTGCACGACGACGCTTCCGACGCCGCCTGCGGCCCCCTCGACCAGGAGCGTTGTTCCTCCGCGCACGTCGAGGCGGTCGAGCGCCCGGGTGGCGGTCTCGATGCTCGTGCCGGCGGCGCCGGCCTCGGCCCACGACATCGAGGTCGGCTTCACGGTCCAGAACCTCAGGACGGCGAACTCAGCGCTCGCCCCACCCAGCCGGGCGACGTCGACCGCACCGAAGACCTCGTCTCCGGTGGCGGACCCGACCACATCCGGGCCGACTTCGTCGATCGCTCCGGCCGCGTCGACGCCGGGGACGTGGGGCAAGGCGAGCCGTGCGCCCGACGGTGACAGGCCGGCGCGCAACGCGACATCGACCGGTGATACCCCGGCGGCCCGAACCCTGATTCGTACTTCTGCTGGACCGGCATGCGGCTCGGGAAACTCTCTTCGCTCGTGCCGCTCTCGCCACCCCTGGCGGGCGCTGTCCGGAACCATTCACCGGTTCGCGGAACACCAGCTGCGGGACCGGCGCCTGAACGAGGCGTTGCTCGGTTCCCACGCGGCAGGACTCGGGTTCGTCGAACAGCGGCGCACCCACGCGGGGGGCTCGCCGTCCGGAGGTTGGCGAACCTGTTGCTGGCGGGCCTGTCGCACTCGTCCCGCTAGGCGGGTGACGTTTCCGGAGCGGGCGAAGGCGGCACGACCACCGCTGTCAGCACCGCCCCGGCAACGGCGACCAGCACGGCGGCGTTGACCGCCACGCCCAGGCCCGCCACCTGCGCCAGGGCCGGCCCGAGGATGGCGCCGGCAAGCGTCGCTGCCGCTTCCACGATCCCGAAGACCGCGCCGACCCGCCCGAGCGCGGAGCCGGGAATGGTTCGCTGCCAGACGGTCCGTGGTGCACCGAGCACCACCGATCCGGACGTGCCGATGACGACGGCCGCGATGAGCGCCAGCGGCAGTGCGGTCGCGTTGACCAGAAGGGCGAACCCCACCGCCGTCACGGTCTGGGCGCTCGCGAGCAATGGGCGGATCGACATCCTGTCCACGAGGAGCCGGAGCAGTGGGGCGCCGAGGAGGAACCCGACGCCGAGTGCGGACAGGACGAGACCGATGGCGGTCGGTCCGCCGAGCCGTTGGACGCCCAGCGGCACCAGTAGCGCGCTGAGCGCGGCGTTCGCCAGCAGGAACACGCCGGTGGCCGGCAGCAGCGCCGCGATCAGGGGGTGCGCGCGCAGGACCTGCAGGCCGGCGCGGAAGGACTCCCGCCCGCCCCGCGGATCGGGCCGGTCCCGTGGCCTGGTTGCGGCGATGGTGACGGCGGAGAGCAGGTAGGTCGCGACGTCGATGGTTACCAGCGCCGGAAACCCCGCCGTGAGCAGCAGCGCGGCACCGAGCGGCCCCCCGACCAGCCGAACGGTGCCGTTGATGACGGCGTTGAGGGCGTTCGCGCTGCTGAGCAGCGCGCCTGTGCCGACGACGGCGGGCACGTGCGCCTGCATCGCGGGCATGAAGACGACGGTTGCGGCGCTCTCGATGAGCACGGCCACGTGCACCATCCACGGTGCCGTGTCGGCGGTGAACAGCAGGGCGATGGCGGCGGCGCGCAGCAGGTCGGTGCAGACCAGGAGCTTCCGGCGGTCCATCCGGTCGGCCAGGACACCCGCGACCGGACCGAGCAGCAGGAACGGGAGGTACTCGGCAGCGACGACGAGCCCGGTCGCCAGCAGCGAGTCGGTGGCGGCCAGCACGTGCGCGGGCGCGGCGATGGCCAGCAGCCAGGACCCGAGCCCGCTCACCAGGTTGGCGCTCCACAGCAGCCTGAAGTCGCGCACCCGCAACGCCTGGAGCATGGGATCCCTCGATGGTGTCCGGCTGGAATCATGTTCTGTAGAGATAGAAGTACCAGAACAGATTCTGTGAAGATAGGGTGCTCGCATGGAGCAGCTCGGCAGGCGGCTACGCGCGTTGCGTGCCGCGGCAGGCCGCACGGTCGCCTCGGTCGCGGCCGACGCCGGCCTGTCGGTGCCCTACATCGCGAACCTGGAGAACGGGCGGGGCAACCCGACCATCGCCGCGCTCGACCGGCTGGCCCGCGCACTGGGAACCGAGCTGTCCGTGGAGCTCGGCCAGCCGGGATCGGAGCCGGCGGTGGGACCGCCCGCTTCGCTGGTTCGTGTGGCCCGCACCGAGCGGTTCCGGAGGGTCACGATCGAGCTCGCCGGGCCGAACCGGAGCCCGGGCGAGGTGGCGACCGCGCTGGTCGACCTGCTCGCGCGCGTGGGTCCGGCGCTCGGCGCGGAGCCCGATGACATCGACTGGTGGCGGCTGCTCGACGCGCTACTGCTCATCGGCCTGCACTCCCACCGGGACGAGCCGAGGAATACCGGACGATCCTCGCGCGCCGGGTTGCAACCCGACCAGGGGTGACGTCGGCATGGTCCGTCTCGGGCTCGTCGCGATCGAATGTCCTGACTAATCCTATGTTCTGCTCCGGCAGGGCAATACCCGTGCAGATCGGCGAACTCAAGGACGGCGGCCAGGCGCGCCTGTGAGTTGCGCGGCGAAGCTGTTGATCTGCTGTGAGTGGGCCCACGAAGGGCAACGAAGCGCCACCGTGCTTCGTCAACAGATCGTGAGGGGAAAACAGTGGCGCGGACTCCCGAGGAACACCCTGCTCGTCGTGATCCTGGCCGTGCTCGTGGGAGCGGGCACCGTGATGGTCGAGGATCACACTGAAGCCGGCACTCCGGTTGCCGCCGCCGTTCTACCCGGACCCGTCGACGCACCCATGGCGATGCCCGCCCGTGCTGCTGATGACGCTGCCGGAGCGGCAGCGTCATCCTCGGCGGCCGTCAACGCGGCGACGCAGGCCGTGGACGCCTTCGACCGTTCGAACGGCAACACCCAGATCGGGGTCGCGGTTCTCGACCGGTCGACCGGGCAGGAGTCCGTCGGCGCCGAAGGCACCACGGACTTCTACTCGGCGTCGGTCGTCAAGCTCTACACGGTGGTTGCCATCCTGCACCGCGTCGAGACCGGGGCCGTGACGCTGACCCCTACGGACACCTCCGACATCCAGCGCGCACTCGTCGCCAGTGACGACAACGCGATGGACGCGCTGTGGGAGAAGTTCGGTGGCGCCCAGACCGTCGCGCAGACCATCTCGCTGGTCGGGCTCAAGGACAGCAAACCGCCGACCGACCCTTCCCAGTGGGGCGAGACGTTGATCTCCGCCCGCGATGTGGTGGCGGTGTACGAGTACGTGCTGACGTCGATGAGCCCGAGCAGCCGGGCCATGATCGTGAACAACCTGGGGAACGCGCACGACCTCGGTGCGGACGGCTTCAACCAGGCATTCGGGCTGATCGCTCCGCCCCGGCAGGCCAACGTCGCGGCCAAGCAGGGTTGGATGTGGATCGGCTCGGACTTCGACCTGCACACCACCGGCGTGCTCGGAGCCGACCACCGTTATGTGATCGCCGTGCTCAGCAAGAACCCGGCGCGGCTGGGTTCCGCTGCCGTCCGCGCGACCGTGACGACAGCTGCCCATGACGCCGAGGCCGCGCTGCCCCAGCCCTGATGGCGGCCGAGGCGACAGCGGACGGCGGGGCACTCGTGGGGGAGTTCGTGCTGGTCACGACCTCGCCTCCTTCGAGCACGACCCGCATAGCACGAAGGCCGTAGTACAGCCGGGACTTGACGGTGCCCTCGGGCACCCCGAACTCCCGGGCGGCTTCGCGAACCGAGCGGCCGTGGAAGTAGCACGCATGCAGGGCGGACCGGTGCTCCCGGGACAGCCGGTTCAACGCCGCGGTGACCGTCCAGCGCTGAACGGCCCGGTCGATGGCGTCCTCCGCGATCAACTCCGGGACCGTGTCGGTCGGGCACTCCACGCGCTCGGGACGTGACCGCCACTCGTCGATCGCGATGCGTCGGGCGACGGTGAACAACCAGGTGCGCTGGGAACCCCGGGCCTCGTCGAGAGCGTCGAGGTGGCGCCACGCCCGCAGCATCGTCTCCTGCACGACGTCCTCGGCCTTGCTCGCATTTCCACTCGTGAGGCGCATGGCGAACGATCGGAGCGCCCCACTGTGACGGTCGTGCACGAGCTGCATCAATGCCGCCGCCTCGGACGGATCTTCGTGACGCAGGCGGGGATCACGCAGCGGATTGTCCTTCTGGTCCGGCACCCGGCCAGCATATCGGAGTGATCGTCTCCCTTCGGACCGGCGTTCTCCGAGCGGAATGCAATCGTCCGTTTGGGTGTCGTTTTACGTCGAAGAATCGGACGAATGGCGAGGATATCGTACTTCTTACGAAAAGCTGAATGGCAGATCCGACCGTAATGTCTCAATATTTGTGCCTCATGCGACGGCGACTGGGCAAAACTTTCCTCGCGCCCGGGCCAACAACTGGTGATGGCCTGGGCCACATCTGCGCCCCAGGTGAACCGGATGCCATCGTGGCTCGTCAAGGGGCACGTGATGCCGTCAGCAGGTTTCCCTGGTGTGGTGCCGTCGTGAGCGGACACGAGGACGTCTGTCTTGCCCTGGGCGCCTACCTGGTCGGCAGCCTCGTGGCGGCCGAACGCATGGAGTTCGACGTCCATCTCGCCGGTTGCGCGGCGTGCCAGAGCGAACTCGCGGAGCTGGCGCCGGTGCTGGTACTTCTGAGCTGTGTCGACGCTACCGAGTGGGGTAACCGTGCCCAGGCTGTGGGCGGGAGTCCCTGCTCCGGATGGCCGCGGCGGCGTGCCCCGGAGAGGCGCAGTACCGGCATCGGTGGCTGTGGCGGTCGTCGGCAGGCGTGGTGGCCGAGGTGGCCCGGGTACTGATCATCCGAGTTGCGGTGGGTCCTGGAGGGGCGGCGCGTGAAGAACTCCGGGAACGTCATCCGTCCCGGTATGTGGACTGTGACGGAGATCGCACCACGAGAGTGATCTTGCCCGCTGCGCGGTGCGCGCCCACCCACCGGCATACTTTACTGGTCCTTTGCTGGTGGGATCCACGGCACATGGGGTTCCGCTGAACCTTGGGGCACTCCACATCGTGGTCAGAAGTGTTGCAGCCGCGGTGCCTTTCGAGGTGCCACCAGCGATCAGGAGGTACAGATGCACCGCAACCGACTCGGCGTCCCCTCCGGCGTTCTGTTTGCCGTCTCAAGAGGATCGCTGATCCACCACATTGTGGAGGATGCTCTGTCCGGCCGTGGTGGGCAGGATGTCCGGTTCGCTCTGCCTCCGATGCGTGGCGCGGCGAACTGATGGAGGAATCACGTCCGCCGGTCACGGGGGAACCGGCGCCGCCGACTCCCCCGTCGGGTTCGGTAGCGGTCACCGCAAGCGGATCCGACACCGCAGCCGACCGGCTCGTCCTGTCCATCTGCCGCGCGCTGAGTGCAGCGCTGCTGCTGGTGGTGGGGGGCAGCCATCTGGTGCTCTACTTCGTCGGCTACGGCAGCATTCCGCTGATCGGCGTGGCGTTCCTGCTCAACGCGATCGGGGGCACCCTGCTGGCGCTGGCAGTGGTCGTCGTCCGACCGCGGTACCTCCGCCTCGTGACGGTGCTGGGGGCCCTGTTCATGGCGGCCACCCTCGGGGCACTCGCACTCGCTCTGACCGTGGGGCTGTTCGGTTTCGTCGACGAGCTCACGACGCCTCTGGTCCCGACCACGCTGGTCCTCGAGTTGGCCGGGGTCGTGGTCCTCACGGTGACCGCCGTGATCGCGAACCGCATCCGCCGGTCTCGCTGACGCGCCGGCCCGCCGGCTCGTAGCCCGGTCCCCGCACGGGAGGTGCCAGGGTCGTCTCCGGCGTATATTGTTGGCAATGCTAAGGACATTGCCGGACGAGCGCTACAAGTGGGTCGCGCTCTCGAACACGACGATCGGAGTGTTGATCGTCACGATCAACATGTCGATCCTCCTCATCGCGCTGCCGGACATCTTCCGCGGAATCGGCATCGACCCGCTCGCGCCGGCGAACATCAGCTACCTGCTCTGGCTGATCATGGGCTATCTCGTGGTCACCGCCGTGCTCGTGGTCAGCTTCGGACGGCTCGGCGACATGTTCGGGCGCACCCGGATGTACAACCTCGGCTTCGCTGTCTTCACCGTCTTCTCCGTGCTGCTGGCCGTCACCTGGACCCACGGTGCCGCCGCCGCGATCTGGCTGATCAGCATGCGGGTGCTGCAAGGCGTCGGCGGCGCTCTGCTGCTCGCCAACTCCACGGCGATCCTCACCGACGCGTTCCCCGCCGACCAGCGCGGCCTGGCACTGGGTATCAACCAGGTGGCTGCGATCGCCGGATCGTTCCTCGGGCTCGTCATCGGCGGCCTGCTCGCGCCGGTGAACTGGCACTGGATCTTCCTGGTGTCCGTGCCCGTCGGGATGTTCGGCACGATCTGGGCCTACCTCAAGCTGCGCGAGACCGGAGTCCGCAGGCCCGCCCGGCTGGACTGGTGGGGCAATGTCACGTTCGCGGTGGGGCTCGTCGCGGTCCTCACCGGCATCACCTACGGCATCCAGCCCTACGGCACGCACGTCATGGGGTGGACGAGTCCGACGGTGCTCGGGCTGGTCTTCGGCGGCATCGTCGTGCTGATCGGCTTCGCGGTGATCGAGACCCGGGTGCCCGACCCGATGTTCCGGCTCACGCTGTTCCGGATTCGGGCCTTCACCGCCGGCAACCTGGCCAGCCTGCTCGCCGCGCTGGGCCGAGGTGGGCTGCAGTTCATCCTGATCATCTGGTTGCAGGGGATCTGGCTGCCCGAGCACGGCTACGACTTCGAGCAGACGCCGCTGTGGGCCGGCATCTACATGGTGCCGCTGACGGTGGGCTTCCTGGTCGCGGGACCGGTGTCCGGCATGCTCTCCGACCGGTTCGGGGCGCGGGCGTTCGCGACCGGGGGGATGGTGCTCGCCGCCGTCAGCTTCCTCCTGCTCGACCTGCTTCCCGTCGACTTCGACTACCGGGCGTTCGCGGCCCTGCTCCTGCTGAACGGGCTGGCGATGGGGCTGTTCAGCTCGCCCAACCGCGCCGCGATCATGAACAGCCTGCCCGTCGACCAGCGCGGGGCAGGCGCCGGCATGACCTCGACGTTCCAGAACGCGGCCACGGTCCTGTCGATCGGCGTGTTCTTCACGCTGCTCATCGTGGGTCTGTCCGGGACGCTGCCGGGCGCCCTGTCCTCCGGACTCGTCGCGCACGGCGTGCCCGCCGACGTCGCGGCCCGGGTGGCGGGCCTGCCGCCGGTCGGCACCCTCTTCGCCGCGCTGCTGGGTGACAACCCGATCCAGAACCTGCTCGGCCCGCAGGTGCTCGCCGGGCTGCCGCCGTCGCAGGCGCAGTTCCTCACCGGGCGGGCGTTCTTCCCCGAACTGATCTCCGGGCCGTTCGCGGCCGGCCTCACGCTGGCTCTGGGCTTCGCCGCGGTGGCCTGCCTGGTGGCGGCGGTCGCGTCGGCGCTGCGCGGTGGGAAGTACCACCACGGGTCCGACCGGCCCGTGCCGGACACGGCACACGCCCAGGTCTGATCCGCGGACCCTCAGCGCAGCGGAAGGCCCTCGACGCCGTCCTGCAGCAGCCGGTCCTGCACCGGGTGGCCCGTGAAGTGCACCCCGAACATCTCGTGGGTCTCCCGCTCGTGCCGGCTCGCGCCGCGGTACACGCCGGTCGCGGTGGGCAGCCGGAGGTCGTAGGCCGGCACGAGCGTGCGCAGGAGGAGGTGGTGGCGTCGCGAGAGGCACTGCAAGTGCGCCACGACCAGGACCCCGGCGGGCTCGGCGCCGAGATCGTCGACGCCGTACAGGAAGTCGAGATGCGAGCAGTCGAGGCCGTCACGCGCCCATTCCAGGGCGTGGCACCACGCGGCGGGGGTCACCGTCACCGTCAGCATCCCGTGGCCGATCTCCGGCTCGCCCATCGCCAGCGCGGCCCCGGCGAGCAGGGCGATGTCCTCGGTGTCCATGCCCGTCACCCCGGCCCGGCCGGCGCGTACGACCTCGGGTACTCGTCCATGGGACATCCCGTCGCTGGGGGCCGGGGGAGAGACCGGCGCTGCACCTACGGTGATGCCGGACGCGTCGGCCGTCCATGGAGAGTTGCCGGCGAACCGTCAACCATTCACTCAAGGGTCGCGGCCGCCGAACCGCCGGCCGGGGCTGGGCGTGATGCTTGAGGGAATGGTGAAGGGTTGGCCCGGAAGTCTTGATTGATCGGTCAGGCTTGGGGGCCCATGCTCGGCCCATGTCGGACCGGTGGAGTGCAGGCGTCATCCCCTACGCGGAGATGGGCTATTGGCAGCCCGACTACGTGCCGAAGGACACCGACATCCTGTGCGCCTTCCGCATCACCCCGCAGGAGGGGGTGCCGCCCGAAGAGGCCGGCGCCGCCGTGGCGGGGGAGTCGAGCACCGCCACCTGGACCGTGGTCTGGACCGACCGGCTCACCGCCCACGAGCACTACCAGGCGAAGTGCTACAAGGTCGAGGCGGTGCCCGGCTCGCCGGGGCAGTACATCGCGTGGATCGCCTACGACCTCGACCTGTTCGAGGAAGGCTCGATCGCCAACCTGACGAGCTCGATCATCGGCAACGTGTTCGGCTTCAAGGCGCTCAAGGCCCTGCGCCTGGAGGACATGCGGATCCCCACTCACTACGTGAAGACGTTCGCCGGACCGCCGCACGGGATCGTGATGGAGCGGGAGTACCTGGGCAAGTACGGCCGCCCGCTGCTGGGGGCGACCACCAAGCCCAAGCTCGGGCTCTCCGCCCGCAACTACGGCCGCGTCGTCTACGAGGCATTGCGCGGCGGGCTGGACTTCACGAAGGACGACGAGAACATCAACTCCCAGCCGTTCATGCGCTGGCGCGACCGCTACCTGTTCTGCATGGAGGCGGTCAACCGTGCGCAGGCGGCGACCGGGGAGGTCAAGGGCCACTACGTCAACGTCACCGCAGGCACGATGGAACAGATGTACGAGCGGGCGGACTTCGCCCGCGAACTCGGCAGCGTCATCGTGATGCTCGACCTGACGGTCGGCTACACCGCGATCCAGTCGATGAGCGCGTGGGCGCGACGCCACGGCGTGCTGCTGCATCTGCACCGGGCCGGGCACGGCACCTACACGCGGCAGAAGACCCACGGCGTGAGCTTCCGGGTGATCTCCAAGTGGATGCGCCTCGCCGGGGTCGACCACATCCACGCCGGCACCGTGGTGGGCAAGCTGGAGGGCGACCCGACGATCGTCGCCGGGTTCTACGACACGCTGCGGCTCGACCACGTGCCGGCCGACCCGGTGAAGGGCCTGTACTTCGACCAGGACTGGGCGTCGCTGCCCGGGGTGATGCCGGTGGCGTCCGGCGGGATCCACGCCGGTCAGATGCACCAGTTGCTGCACCACCTCGGTGAGGACGTCGTCCTGCAGTTCGGTGGCGGCACGATCGGCCACCCCATGGGCATCGCCGCGGGAGCCACCGCCAACCGCGTCGCCGTCGAGGCGATGATCAAGGCCCGCAACGAGGGACGCGACGTCATGGTGGAGGGCCCCGAGATCCTCAAGACGGCAGGGAGCCGCTGTCGCGAGCTCGACGTCGCGCTGGCCACCTGGGGTGACATCACGTTCGACTACGCCGCCACCGACACCCCGGACGTGGTCGCCACGCCCACCGGGGTCTGAGGAGCCTCCGTGCGCATCACCCAGGGGACCTTTTCCCACCTTCCCGACCTGACCGACGCCGAGATCACCGCCCAGATCGGGTACTGCCTCGACAACGGCTGGCCGCTGTCGGTGGAGTTCACCGACGACCCGCACCCGCGCAACACCTACTGGGAGATGTGGGGCCTGCCGATGTTCGACCTGGCCGACCCGGCCGGGGTGATGCTCGAGGTGGACGCCTGCCGCACCGCCCATCCCGACTGCTACGTGAAGCTCAACGCGTACGACGCCAGGCTGGGCAGGCAGACGACCGCGCTGTCGTTCATCGTGCAGCGCCCCGAGCCCGAGCCCGGTTTCCGCCTGGAGCGCCACGAGGGCGCGGACCGGCGGATCACGTACACGACCACGTCCTACGCGACGGGCCGCCCGCAGGGTGAGCGGTACGACGCGCGCCCCGTTGCAGCAAAGCCACGTTGATGCAACGAGGTTGCGTGAAAGTGGCTTTGCTGCAACCCGGGCGGGGGCTCGCGTGAGCTCCGGCGCCCGGCCGGGGTTCGCGATGCCGGGTGGTGCGGTGGCGTCCGAACCGGAGGTCACGCCGGACGACGACGGGGCCCCGCCCCCGCTGGCTCCTGACGCGGTGGTCGACCTCGCCGCCGAGCGCAGCGCCACCGGGGTGGACGACGTGCTCGACGCGCTCGACGCCGAGCTGGTGGGGCTGGCGCCGGTGAAGGCGCGGATCGCCGAGATCGCCGCGCTGCTGCTCGTGGACCGCACCCGCTCGCGGTTCGGCATCACGACCGCGCCGCCGAACCTGCACATGTGCTTCACGGGCGGCCCGGGCACCGGCAAGACGACGGTGGCGCTGCGGATGGCGGGCCTGCTGCACCGGATGGGCTACCTCCGCCGCGGGCACCTCGTGACCGTCACCCGCGACGACCTGGTCGGGCAGTACGTGGGGCACACCGCGCCCAAGACCCGCGACGTCCTCAAGCGCGCGATGGGTGGCGTGCTGTTCATCGACGAGGCCTACTACCTGCACAAGGCGGAGAACGAGCGGGACTACGGGAGCGAGTCCATCGAGATCCTCCTGCAGGTGATGGAGAATCACCGCGACGACGTGGTGGTCATCCTCGCCGGGTACGCCGACGAGATGGACGTGTTCTTCCGCAGCAACCCGGGCATGAGCTCGCGGATCGCCCACCACATCACCTTCCCCGCCTACACCGCCGACGAGCTGGAGCAGATCGCCGACCGGATGGCCGACCAGCTGGGGTACGCCTTCGCCGCCGATGCCCGGCCGGTACTGCGCGACTACCTGGAACGCCGGATGGCCCGCCCCCGCTTCGCCAACGCGCGCAGCGTCCGCAATGCCGTGGAACGGGCCCGGCTGCGCCAGGCGCGCCGGCTGGTCGACGGGGCGGATTCGCGGGTCGACCGCGACGCACTGACCACGATCGAGGCGGCCGACCTGCTCGCGAGCCGGGTGTTCGACCCCCATCCGGGCAGTTCAGAGCCGGGTGAGCGGGGTACCGCCGGAGGTGGTGGGTCCGGGACCATGCTCGTGTGACCACCAATGCCCGCCTGCGGGCACTCGTCGAGCTGGCCGACGCCGGCTCGGTGCGGGGTGCTGCCCAGCGCCTGGTGGTCACCGAGTCGTCGGTGTCGGCTGCGGTGAGCGCGCTGGCGGCGGACGTCGGGGTGCCGCTCGTGCGCCGCAACGGTCGCGGGGTGCTGCTCACCCCGGCCGGGGAGCGCTACGCCGGCTACGCCCGCCGCATCCTGGGCCTGCACGACGAGGCGATGGCCGCGGCACGCGGCGAGGCCGACCCGGAGCGGGGGCTGCTGCGGCTGGCCGCCGTGACGATGGCGGGGGAGCACGTCGTCCCGGCTCTGCTCGCCTCCTTTCACCGGCGCCATCCGAACGTGACGCTGCGGCTGGAGGTCGACCACCGGGCGCGGGTGTGGCCGCTGCTGGCCCAGCACGAGGTCGACCTCGTGCTCGCCGGGCGTCCGCCCGACGACCTGGCAGGCGGGATCCGCGCGGTCAGCGCCAACAGCCTGGTCGTGGTGGGCGCACCGCTGTCGGCCGATGGCTTCTCCCCGGCGGACACGACGTGGCTGATGCGCGAAGCCGGTTCTGGCACCCGCGCCACCTGCGAGGCGCTCCTCGCCGCCCTGGAGGCCGACCCCCCGAAGCTCGTACTCGGCTCGCCGGGTGCGGTGATCGCGGCGGCCGAAGCGGGGCTGGGCGTGACACTGGCGTCCCGGCAGGCCGTCGCCCGGCAGCTCGACGGCGGAGAGCTCGTGGAGCTGCCGATGCCGGGCACCCCCCTGCACCGCCCGTGGCACGCCGTGAGCCAGCGGCACGCCACGGCAGCAACCGACATGTTCGTGAAGCACCTGTTGACGCACCCGGAGCTGGGCTGGACGGCGCCACCGCCGCGCTGACCCGGGAGAGCCCTTACAGCGTCGGGACAGCCACCGTCACGGTGACCGTCGTGCCCGCCCCACGGCGCGAGCGCACGGTCAGGGTGCCGCCCACGAGCTCGGCCCGCTCGGACATGCTGCGCATCCCGTAGCCCGCGGAGTCCGGCTGCTGGTCACGCGCCTCGAACCCGCCCGGCCCGGTGTCGAACCCGCAGCCGTCGTCGCCGACCTCCAGCCGGGCCGTGCCGTCCCGTACGGCGAACCGCAGCTCCACGCGGGTGGCCCGAGCGTGCTTCTGCACGTTCTGCAGGGCCTCCTGAGCGATGCGGTACAGCGCGATCTCGACGTGCTCGGGCAGGCGTTCGTCACCGAGGTCCAGCTCGCAGTCGAGATCGGGCACCGTCCGGCACAGGCTGGCCAGGCCGCCGGCGAGCCCGAGGTCGTCGAGCACCGGGGGACGCAGGCCGCCGACGGCGAGCCGTGCCTCGTCCACCGTGATGTCGGCCAGCTCGCGGGCACGGATCAGCTGCTGCTCGGCGTACGCCGGGTCGGTGCGCAGCGTGCCTGCTGCCGCGTCGAGGTGGTACCCGAGGCTGACCAGGCGCTGGGAGATCCCGTCGTGGATGTCGCCTGCGAGCCGGCGCCGCTCGGTCTCCTGGGCGGCGATCACCTGCTCGGTGAACTGCTCGTGGGCGCGTTCCCTGGCGGCGAGCCTGCGGTGCAGCCGGGCGGAGTGCAGGGCACCCGCCACCAGCCTGCCGATCGAGGTGAGCAGCCGGATGTCGCGGGCGGTGAACTCGCGGCGGGCCACCGTGTGCACGTTGAGCACGCCGACCAGGCCGGCCAGGTCGCTCGTCATCGGCACGGAGGCCATCGAGGTGTAGTCGGCGCCGCGCAGGGCCGGGATCGGCAGGTAGCGCGCGTCCGCGTGCTTGTCGTCGACGATGACGGCGGGCTCGCCGTGCGCGGCGACCCAGCCCGCGACGCCGATGCCGATCGGCAGCCGCACCCTGCCGACCTCGGCGTCGAACGGCGGGGTCGCACCGGCGAGGGTGAGCGAGCGGCCTGCGTCGTCGAGCACGTGCACGAAACAGACGTCGGTGGCCGTGGCCTCCACGATCAACCGGGCGACGGCGGCGGCCAGCGGCTCGACCTCCGGGCCGGACGAGGTCGCCTCCACGATGGCCAGCAACAGCGCGTTCTCCGCCTCGAGGTCGGCGAGACCGCCGAGGGCGGGCCGCCGTGCCGTGGTCACTGGAAGATGCCTTCGCGCAGAGCGGCGGCCACGGCACCGGCACGGTCGTTCACCACGAGCTTGCGGTAGATCGAGCGCAGGTGGCTCTTCACCGTCTCGTCGCCGACCATCAGGCGGGTGGCGATCGCGCGGTTGGACAGGCCGCTCACGATCAGCGAGAGCACCTCGCTCTCGCGGTGGGTGAGGCCGTGGCGCGCTCCGGGCCAGAACTCCCCGCTGTGCAGCCGGGCCGCGGAGGCGACGGCGCGACCGGCCAGGCCGGGGTCGATGACGGTCTCCCCGGCGTGCACCAGTTCCAGGTGGCGCACCAGGTCCTCGCCGGTGATGCGCTTGATCAGGTAGCCCGCCGCGCCCGCCCGCAGTGCCTGGAACAGGTACTGCTCGTCGTCGTACACCGACAGGAGCACCACCCGCCGCCCCGCCCGCTCCTGGCAGAGCCGCCGGCACAGGTCGAGGCCGCTCGCCCCGTTCAGCCGGACGTCGGACAGCACGATGTCGGGGTCCAGGCCGTCGACCAGCGGGACCGCGTCGTCGGCGCCCTCGGCCTCGCCGACCACCCTGACCCGGCTGCGGAACGGCGCGAGCATCGCCTTCAGGCCGTGGCGCACCATCTCGTGGTCGTCCACGAGGACGATGCGCAGCGGCCCGGGCATCTACCGACGATAGGTCCGTGGCCCCCGGCCGAACAGCCTTCGCACGTGCGGATCCCCCGCCCTACCCCCGTTGCGGGGGACTCGGTCAGGTTCTGACCGGCCTACGGTCGGTCCATGGCGGACAAGGCGTTCCGGATCGTGCGTGCCGGCCCGGGCTCACGCCCGGTGATGCTCGCGATCGCGGGGGACAGCGCGGCCGGCAAGACCACCCTCACCCGTGGGCTGGTGCAGGCGCTGGGCCCGGACAACTGCGTCTCGATCTGCGTGGACGACTACCACCGGTACGACCGGGCCGAGCGGCGCGACCTGCCCTTCACCGCGCTGCATCCGGACTGCAACCACCTCGACATCATGGAGCAGCACCTGCAGCTGCTGGCCAGTGGCCAGCCCATCCTCAAGCCGGTGTACGACCACTCCACGGGGGAGCTGGCCCGGCCCGAGCGCGTCGAGCCCAACCGGTACATCATCGTGGAGGGCCTGCTCCCGCTGCACAGCAAGCTCTCCCGCGCCTGCTTCGACGTCACGGTGTTCCTCGACCCGCCGGAGGACATCCGCCGCAGCTGGAAGCTGTCGCGGGACACCACGGCGCGGGGCTACTCCCGCCGGCAGGTGCTCGCCGAGCTCGACCGGCGGACCAACGAGTCGGAGGCCCACATCCGCCCGCAGCGCAGCCACGCCGACATCGTGGTCCGGTTCGCGCCGATCGCCGTGCGCGACGATCCGCCGGGCACCCCGCTCTCCGCCGAGCTCGTGCTCCGGCCGACCATCCGCCATCCCGACCTCGGTGGCGTGCTGGCCAACCACCGGACGATGCACGTGAAGCTGTGCCGCGACACCGACGGCAGGCCGGTCGACACGCTGCACGTGCACGGCTACGTCCCCACCGAGGAGAGCCGCAGCCTCGAGAAGGCGATGTGGGCGCTGCTCGACCAGCCCGGTGACGTGCCCGACGGGCTGGGCGTGCTCGGCGAGGGGCAGCGCAGCGAACCGCTGGCGATCACCCAGCTCCTGCTGCTCTTCCACATGCTGGACGCCGCCTAGCCACTCGGCGCGCGACCCGGCACGGTCAGAATGACGCCATGACATCCCGATCGCTGCCGGCACCCGAGCTCGTCGAGGTGGCGCCCGGCGCCTTCGCCTACGTCCAGCCGGACGGCAGCTGGATGGTGAACAACACCGGTGTCGTCACCGGCGGGGACGGCGGCTACCTCCTGGTCGACACCACCTCGACGGAGGCCCGCAACCGCGCGTTGCTGGCCTCGGTGGAGACGATCAGCGCCGAGGCGCCGCGGGCGCTGGTGAACACCCACCACCACGGCGACCACACCTTCGGCAACTGGCTGATGCCGGCGAGCACCCCGATCATCGGCCACGTCACCTGCCGGGAGGACGCGCTCGCCGCCGGTCTGCTCGCCGCCCAGGTACTGACCGGGCCGGACTACGGGCACATCGAGGTCCGCCCGCCCGACGTCACATTCACCGGTGGCATGACGCTGCACCTCGCCGCCCGGGAGGTGCAGCTCATCCACGTCGGACCGGCGCACACCCGCAGCGACGTCCTGGTCTGGCTGCCCGAGCAGCGCACGCTGTTCGCAGGCGACCTCGCATTCGCCGGCGGCCAGCCGTTCCTGGCGGAGGGCAGCGTCGCGGGCTACCCGGCGGCGCTCGGGGTGATCCGCGACCTCCGGCCCGAGGTGCTCGTGCCGGGCCACGGGCCCGTCCGGCGGGGTGACCAGGTCGGTGAGCTGCTCGACGACATGGCGGAGTACGTGGCGTTCGTCGACTCCGTGGCGCGGGACGGGCACGGCGCGGGACGCACACCGCTGGAGGCGGCCACGGCCGCCCGGGACAACCGGTTCGCCGCCTGGCAGGAGAGTGAGCGGCTGGTCGGCAACCTGCACCGGGCCTACTCCGAGCTCGACGGCCACCCGCTCGGCGCTCCGCTCTCGCTGGCGGCGGTGTGGCCGGACATGGTGACGTTCAACGGCGGTCCGATCGGCTGCTTCGCCTGACGCGGCAGCCTTGGTGCTCTGGAGGAGGATACGCACGTGAAGGCCCGCGGGATGGTGACCCACGTCGAGCATCCGGTGGACGGCACAGTTCCGGTGCTGGCCTCGCCGCTACGGCTCAGCACCACACCGGTGACGGTGCGGCGGCCGCCGCCGCTGCTGGGCGAGCACACCGACGAGGTGCTCGGAGCCGCGGCATCGGACCGGACCGGCCGGTGACCCCCGTCGACCGCGTCCCCGCCGTCGACGCGCACCACCACTTCTGGCGGACCGACGAGCAGGAGCAGCCGTGGCGCATCGGCGCCCACGCCGCGCTCGCCCGCGACTTCGAGCCGGCCGACCTGCTGCCCCTGCTCGACGGGGCGGGCGTCGACGCCACCGTGCTCGTGGAGTCCGTGGACACGCCGGAGGAGAACGACCGGCTCGCCAGGTACGCCGCCGCGTCCTCCCGCGTGGCAGGCGTCGTCGGCTGGCTGCCCCTCGACGATCCGGAGGTCGCGCGCGCCGAGCTGAGCAGGGCCGACCGGGACCGGTGGTGCGGCGTGCGCTGCCTCGTCGGGCGCGCCCCTCTCGGCTGGCTGGCCGCCCCCGGCACGGTCTCGCTCCTGCGCGAGCTGGCGGCCGAGGGCCTCGCCTGGGACGTCGTCCCGGTCACCGACGAGCAGGCAGAAGCGGTGGTGGAGCTGGCGCGCCGGGTGCCGCAGCTGAGAATCGTCGTCGACCACCTGGCTCGGCCACCGCTCGACACCGGAGATCCCGCCGGCTGGGGGAGGAGGCTGTCCTCGCTCGCTGCCTGTGAGAACGTCGCGCTCAAGGTGTCGGTGGGCATCGACGTACTGACCGCGTGGGCGCAATGGCGACCGGCGGACCTGGTCCCCTACGTCTCCCGTGCCGTGGACCTGTTCGGGCCGCGCCGGCTGATGCTGGCCAGCAACTGGCCGGTCGTCACGCTGCGGGCCGGCTACGGCCGAGCACTGCGTGATCTCGACGACGCGGTGGCGGGCTGCGGACTGACCCCGGCCGAGCTGGCGGAGGTCCGGGGCGGCACCGCCGTCCGCTGGTATGCCCTGCCGTCCGGCCTCTGACCTCCGAGCGAGGAGTCCATCACCCCCTCGACGAGAGGCTGGTGGAGCGGTTCCGCGACTTCCTCGAAAAGCACGAGGGGCTGGGCATGACCTCGGTCCCGACATTCATCGTCGGACACATGTCGGGCGCGAGCTGGGACCCGGCGTGGCGGAACGGGCGCGACATCTTCGGTGACGTCTGGTTCGTCGCGCGGCAGGCCTGGTACGTCCGGGAGCTGACGGCCCGGTTCGCCGATCATCCCGCGGTGGGAGGCTGGCTGCTCACCAACGAGATCCCGATCTACGGCGACTGGCGCTCCCGAGGTATCGGCACGCTCGACCCGGAGCAGGTCGCGAGCTGGGCGCAGATCCTGATCGACGCGGTGCGCGGGCGGTGGCAGGCAGCCGGTCTCGGTGGGCGACGGGGCCTGGGGCGTCGAGGTGACCGGAGCGGACAACGGGTTCCGGGTGCGCGAGATGGCGCAGCTCGTGGACTTCCTCGGCCCGCACGTCCATCGGATGGAGACCGACCCGGTGCGCCAGCACCTGGGCGCTGCGTTCATCTGCGAGCTGCTGGACGTTGCCGGGCTCCCGGTGGTGCTGGAGGAGTTCGGGCTGGAGAACGCGGCCCACTACTACCGGCAGGTGCTGCACAACTCGCTGCTCGCCGGGGCCACCGGGTGGATCACCTGGAACAACACCGACTACGACGACCTCGCCGACCAGGACCCGTACCGCCACCATCCGTTCGAGATGCACTTCGGGCTCACCGACTCGCTCGGGGCCCCCAAGCCGCAGGCGCTGGAGGTCCGCGGCTTCGCGGCGACGGTGGAGCGTGTCGACCTCGCCCGGTGCACGCGACCGGACACCGAGGTGGCAATGGTCGTCTCGTCGTTCCTGGAGAAGCAGTACCCGTTCACCGCTCCGCGGGACGCCACGGTCGTTTTCGACGTGTGCCGTCAGGCGTACGTGGCCGCGCGGGAGGCGGACCTGCCCGTCGGGGTCGCGCGCGAGGCCGACGGCCTGCCCCGGGACTGCCGGCTCTACCTCGTGCCGTCGTCCAAACAGCTCACCGCGCCCACCTGGCGGCGGCTCGTCGAGCTCGCCGAGAGCGGCGCCACCGTCTACGCCTCGTACTTCGTGGGCGACCACACGAACCAGCGCGGACCGTGGTGGCCCGACCTCGACACGACCTTCGGAGTACGCAAGCGGCTGCGCTACGGCCTGGTCGACCCCATCGAGGACGCCGAGCTGCGGGTCACCTTCCGCACCGCCTTCGGATCGATCCGTGCGGGCGAGGAGCTCGTCTTCCCGGTGGGTGGTACGGAGAACTCGCGGGCGTTCCTGCCGGTGGACCCGGTCGACGCCGAGGTGCTCGCCGAGGACGCGCACGGGCGCCCTGTGCTGCTGCGCCGCAGAGTCGGGCAGGGTGTCGGTCGGGGCGCGCTGGTGTTGTGCACCTACCCCGTCGAGTACATGGCGGCTGTGACGCCGAGGTCCAATCCGGAGCCCACCTGGCGGCTCTACGACGCGCTGGCGGCCGAGGCGGGGGTGCGGCCCGCCGTGCGCGTGGACGACCCGCGCGTGCTGGTGGGTGAGCTGCACCACGAGGACGGCAGGCGGTTCACCTGGTTCGTCAGCCAGCACCCCGAGCCGCTCGTCGTCCAGCCCGAGGTGGACGGGCAGATCCTGGTGAACGACACGGGCGCCGCGATGACGGAGGTCGAGCTGGGCGCCTACGGCGTCGTGGTGGTGGAGCGACGCGCACAGGCCGGCTGACGGGAGCCACGCGCCCCCGCTCGTGGTTGTCTGGCTGTGACTGGCCCACGAGCGGGGAGGACGTCCCGATGCACACACTCGACGCCGAGGAGTCGGCGATCGTCGACACGGTCCGCGACTTCGTCGAACGCGACATCCGGCCGGTGGTGCGGGAGCTGGAGCACAGCAACACCTATCCCGAGAAGCTGATCGACCAGATGAAGCAGCTGGGGATCTTCGGGCTGGCGATCCCCGAGCCCTACGGGGACGTGCGCGTGTCGACGCCGTGCTACGCGATGGTCACCGAGGAGCTGTCGCGGGGCTGGATGAGCCTGGCCGGTGCGATGGGTGGCCACACCGTGGTGGCGAAGCTGCTGCTCGATCACGGCACGGAGGAGCAGAAGCAGCGCTACCTGCCGCGGATGGCCACCGGTGAGCTGCGCGCGACGATGGCGCTCACCGAGCCGGGTGGCGGCTCGGACCTGCAGGCCATGCGCACGGTCGCCCGCCGCGACGGCGACTCCTACGTGATCAACGGTGGCAAGACCTGGATCACCAACGCCCGCCGGGCGGGCGTGGTCGCGCTGCTGTGCAAGACCGACCCGCAGGCGCAGCCCGCCCACAGCGGGGTCAGCGTGCTGCTGGTGGAGAAGGTCCCGGGGTTCACCGTGTCCGCGGACCTGCCGAAGCTGGGGTACAAGGGCGTCGAGAGCTGCGAGCTGTCGTTCGACGACTGCCGGGTGCCGGCCGACGCGCTGCTCGGCGGGGTGGAGGGCCGCGGCTTCGCGCAGATGATGCGCGGGCTGGAGATCGGCCGGATCCAGGTCGCCGCCCGGGCCACCGGCGTCGCCCGCGCCGCGTTCGACGACGCGCTGCGCTACGCCCAGGAGCGGGAGACCTTCGGCAAGCCGATCTGGCAGCACCAGTCGGTGGGCAACCTCCTCGCCGACATGGGCACGAAGATCACCGCGGCCCGGCAGCTGCTGCTGCATGCGGCGCAGCGCTACGACTCGGCCGAGCGGGCCGACCTCGAGGCCGGGATGGCGAAGCTCTTCTGCTCGGAGACCGCGATGCAGGTGGCCATCGACGCGATCCGGGTGCACGGCGGCTACGGCTACTCCACCGAGTTCGACGTGGAGCGCTACTTCCGCGACGCCCCGCTGATGATCGTGGGCGAGGGCACCAACGAGATCCAGCGGAACGTGATCGTGCGCCAGCTGGTGTCACGCGGCGGGCTCTGAGCCTGCCGCGTCAGCGGATGCCGCCGCGCTCGTGGGCCTCCTCGATCGCGGCGAGGGTAGAGCGCAGGTGGGCCACGGTGAGCTCGACCGCCCCGTCGGCGTCGCGCGCGCGGTAGAGCCGCACCAGCGCGTCGTGTTCGTGGTTGGCCTGGGGCACCTGCTCCGGCCGGGCTTCGAGCGACAGGCTGACGTAGGCCGACGCGCTGTCGCGCAGGCTCGCCAGCATCCCGGCCAGCCTGCTGCCCTCGCCGATCTCGCTGAACACGGCGTGGAAGTCGCGGTTCAGCTCGACCCAGGTGGACAGGTTCGTCTCGGTCTGCATGCGCAACGCGAGCGCTTCGGCGCGGTCGAGCTGCTCGTCGGTGATGCGGTCGACGACGCGGCGGACCATCAGCGGTTCGAGCGTGACCCGCAGCTCGTAGATCTCGCGGACCTCGGCGATGGCGAGCGGACGGACGATCGCTCCGCGGTGCGGGTCGAAGACGACCAGACCCTCGGTGGCCATGTCCCGCAGGGCCTCGCGCACCGGCGTGGTGCTCACTCCCAGCTGGCTGGCGAGCTCGGCCTGCACGAGCCGGGTGCCGCCGGCGAGCGAGCCGCCCAGGATCGCGGACCGCAGGGTCCCGAGCACGTACTCGTGAGCCGTCCTGGACCGTCCGACCGGCCTCAGGTTACCGAGAGTCAACGATGCCTCCACCCTGTGCGGTTGTCCGGGCGATTCTAGATCTGATCCGGACCACCGGGATGTCCGCCTCGCGCGGTTACCACCTCGCGGATCCGGCTCAGTGGGCTCCCGGCCGCCAGGAGTGACCACAGCAGGATGCGCGCCTTGCGCCCGTCCAGCCAGCCGGCCGGCATCACCCCCCGCGCGAGCAGGTCCTCCTCGGAGCCTGCGAACCCGTAGGTGTGGGAGAGCACCGAGCCCTTCCCGGTACGGCTGGCGAGGAGCACCGGGCCGTTCTCGACCGCCTCGGACACGACGTCGGCGACAGCGGCAGGCACATGGCCCGCACCGAAGGCGGAGAGCACGACACCGTCGTATCCCGCCTCGCACACGATGCGCAGCAGGGTGCCGTCGTCGCCGAGGCTGCTCTCGAGCAGCGCCACCCGCGGGACGTGGGCGCCGGCCGGCCGGGGGAGGGGTGCCCAGCGCCGGGGCCGGTTCGCGTAGGTGACGTTCCCCTCACTGATGCGCCCGAGCGGTCCGAACGGCGCCGAGGTGAAGGCGTCCATCGCGGTGCTGTCGGCCTTGCGGACGCGCGCCGCGGCGTGCACCTCGTCGTTGATGGCGACCAGGACTCCGAGGCCGCGGGATGACGGAGCGGTCGCCACCGCAGAGGCCGCGAGGATGTTGGCCGGACCGTCGGCGCCCGCCTGCCGGGGCGAGCGCATGGCCCCGGTGAGCACGAGCGGCTCTTCCCGGTCCCAGTGCAGGTCCAGCAGGTAGGAGGTCTCTTCCAGGGTGTCCGTGCCCTGGACGAGAACGGCTCCGGCGGCCCCGGCGTCCACGGCGGAGCGGGCCCAGTCCAGAGCGATGAACAGGTCACTGAAGGTCAGGGACGCGCCCGGTGCGGTGGCCAGGGTGCGCGTCTGCAGTTCGGTCGAGTCCGCGAGCGCCGGCACCGCGGCCAGCAGGTCGGCCACGGCGAGGGAGGGAGTGACTCCCGCGCCGTTGGCGCTGGTCATCGTGATGGTGCCCCCGAGCGAGCCCACCGCCAGACACGACTTGGTCATCCCACGTTCTCCTCACCTTGACGCCCTGCAGTGTGCACTTTATATGATGCAAAATCGAAGCCTGTCGCGAAGAAGGGCGTTGCCGTGGCTCGTACCGAAGTGGAAGACCCCGCCGTCGGCCGGCCGGCCGGCGCCGCCCGCCTGACCACGGCCGTCGCGATCACCAGCCTCGTCGTGCTGGCCGGCTCCTACGTCGTCAATGCGATGGACCGGCAGGTCTTCCCGGTCCTACTGACGTCGATCCGAGGCGAGTACGGCTTCTCGCTCGACCAGGGAGGCCTGCTGGCCACGATCTTCACCCTGGGGATCGGCGTCTCCGGCGTTCCCGCCGGCTATCTGCTCGACCGGCTCTCCCGCAAGACGGTGATCATCGTCGGGGTCCTGATCTACTCGGGATTCACCCTGCTCACGGCGGTTGCGGCCGGCTTCTGGGACATGCTGGCCTACCGGGCGCTGTCCGGGGTGGGGGAGGCGCTGCAGAACGCGGCGCTGTTCGCCGCGGTCGGGGCCTACTTCTTCGCCAACCGCTCGCTGGCGCTGGGCAGCCTGAACTTCGCCTACGGCCTCGGCGGGTTCCTCGGCCCGGTCGTGGGCGCGAAGCTGGCAGGCACCGACCAGTGGCGCGTGCCGTTCATCGTCTACGGCCTGATCGGGCTGGGGTTCTGCGTCCTCATCGGGGTGGTCATCCGCAAGGCCTTCACCGAGCGGAAGGAGGTGGCCGGGGACCTCGACCGGCGGCCCGCCGTCGACCACGTGCCGGTACGGCTCTACAACCGCAACATCGTGGCGCTGGGAGCCACCGGCGTCGTGGTGGGGATCTCGATGTACGGCTACATCGGGCTCTACCCCACGTTCCTGGTCACCCAGCTGCACTGGACCAGCGGGCAGGCCGCGCTGGCCGCGAGCATGTTCGGGCTCGGCGCGCTGCTGGGAATCCCCGCAGGCTGGCTGGGGGACCGCTTCAACCAGCGCACGGTGATGATCGTGTCCCTGGTGGCGGGTGCGGTGGTCGGCTACCTGTTGTTCAACGGGCCGACCGGCGCCGCCGCGCAGTACGTGCTCTCCTTCGCCGAAGGCGCGATCGCCAGCGGCTTCCTGTTCGTCAACATCTACTCGGCGATGCAGCGCGCGGTCCGCCCGCACCTGATCGGCCGGGCGTCGGGCGTCTACGTGAGCGCGTTCTACATCCCGGCCGCGTTCGCCGGCTACCTGTTCTCCGCGCTGGTCGCCGCAGCGGGCTGGGGTGGCGCCGCGGTCTGGCAGCTCACCGTGCTGCCGCTGGTCGGGGTGGTCGCCCTGCTCTTCGTCGACGTCGGCAAGTTCGCGAACGCCCGGGTCCGGACGCGGGCACCGCGCTCATCGGAAGGAATGGCGTGACCATGGACCAGCACCAGCTCGGCCCGCGCCGGTGGCGTGAGCAGCGCTGGATCACCGATTCCGTGCTGCGCACCGACGGGCTGGAGTGGGACCAGCCGCGCGTGGCCTACACCCTGCGCCCGATGGGCGTGGACGCCGTGCCGGACTTCCGGGTGGCCGAGTCGCGCATCCACAAGTTCGCCGACATGGTGCCGGTCTTCACGGAGCTGGCGCAGCGCCGCGAGCGGCTCGCCGAGGCGGCCGCCAACCCGGTGGCGGCCCGCGAGCACTGGTTCCACGCCGCGCTGCTCTACGTCACCGCGGAATGGCCGATCTGGCAGGACTGCCCGCAGCTCGTGGATCTCGACGACCGCAAGAACGCCTGCTACGAGGCATACGCCGAGCTGGCGGACCACCACGTCGAGCGGGTGGACATCCCGTTCGACGGCGGCGCCATCCCGGCCTGGTTCCACCTGCCCCGCGGCTACACGAGCGGCGCGCTGCCCACCGTCATCTCCTGCGGCGGGATGGACGCTCCGAAGGAGCTCAACGTCAACCTGTACGGCGACAAGTTCCTCGAGCGCGGCTTCGCGGTGCTGGCGTTCGACGGGCCGGGCCAGGGCGAGGCGCCGGTGCGCGGCGTGAAGTTCACCCCCACGGCCTGGATCGAGGCGGGCGAGAAGATCGTCGACTGGTGCCGCTCGCGTGCCGAGGTCGACTCCGATCGCATCGTCGGCTTCGGTCTCTCCTTCGGCTCGTACTGGATGTCGCAGATCGCGGCCACCCAGCCCGCGCTGCGGGGCTCGGCTGTCGGGCTCGTCTGCCACGAACCCGGTTGCCACATGATCTTCGAGATGGCCTCGCCGTCGTTCAAGGCCCGCTACATGTGGATGTCCGGCCTCGAACGCGACGAGGCCGCCTTCGACAAGATGGCCGAGCAGATCGACCTGCGGCCGCTGATCGGGCAGATGTCGGCTCCGTGGCTGGTGGTGGCGGGCGACGAGGACGAGCTCTCGCCCATGGAGCACAGCTACGACCTGGCGCGGCGCTGCCCCAGCCCTGCCCCGATGTTGGTCTACCAGCAGGGCAGGCACGCGCTGTCCCTGCCGACGCCGTCGGTGGCACTCGGGCCCAACTGGCTGACCTACGCCGCCGACTGGCTGCTCGAACGCACCGAGGGCAAGCCCGCCGAGGACGTCGTCGACTACGTGTTGCCCTCCGGCCGGATCGAACGCCGCTCCCACCCGAAGGAGGCCGCTGCGGCATGACCCTCCCCCTACTGACCGGCCGGCGCCCTGCCGTCGTGACCATCGACCTGCACCGCGGCCATCTCGACCCCGAGGTCGCCACGATGCCCTTGCCCGCGGAGACGGCCGCCCGGGTGACGAAGGCCAACGCCGAGTTCCTGCACGAGGTCCGGCGGCGGGAGGTGCCGGTGGTGCACGTCGTCACCTCCTACCTGTCCGCCGCGGAGATCGCGTCCAACCCCTGGTGGGTCGCCGTCGCCGACACCGACGCCAGCCGCGCGAACGTGCTGCGTCACCAACTGCCCGGCAGCCCCGGTCTCGAGCTGATGCCCGAGGTCTACGACGAGGACTACGACCTGGTGGTGACGGGTAAGAAGCGCTACGACTGCTTCGCGGCCACCGATCTGGACCACGTGCTGCGTTCCCGGTCGCTGGACACCGTGCTGCTGACGGGCGTGAACACCAACAGCTGTGTCCTGGCCACCACCGTCGCAGCGAATACCCGCGACTACGCACCGGTGGTGGTGGAGGACTGCGTCGACACCATGGACCGGCAGGCGCACGAGGCGGCGCTGACCGTCATCCGGCAGGCATTCGGCTGGGTCGCCCCGGCTGGGGAAGTTCTGGAGGCACTGTGAGATCTGTCGACACCCACGCCCACGTCATCCCCCCGGCCCTGGTGGACGCGATGTACGAGGGGAGCGCCCCCGACGGCATCGCGATCGCGGAGCGCGACGGCGCGCCCTGGGTGGTGCACCCGCAGGGCTACCGCTACCCGCTGCTCCCCGAGTTCCACGACGTGCAGGTGCGGCTCAAGGCGATGGACGCCGCCGGCATCGACGCCGCCGTCCTGTCCGTGGCGCCGACGATGTTCCTCTACTGGATCGAGGCCGCCCAGGCCGTCGAGGCCGCGCGGGTCGTCAACGACGCCATCGCGGGGATGGTCGCCCAGGCGACCGACCGGTTCACCGGGCTGGCGACCCTGCCGATGCAGGATCCCCGCGCGGCGGTGGCGGAGCTGCGCCGGTGCGTCACGGAGTACGGGTTCCGCGGCGCCCACGTGGGCCCGCACATCGAGGGGCTCCCGCTCGACCACGAGAGCCTGCGGCCCGTGCTGGCCACGGCGGAGGAGCTGTCCGTCCCGCTGCTGGTGCACCCGTACTACGTGGGCGCGACGGGTGACTGGCTCACCGACTTCTACCTGACCAACCTGCAGGGCAACCCGTGGCAGACCGCGGTCTGCGCGTCCCGGCTGATCTTCTCCGGCACCCTCGACGCCCTGCCCGGCCTCGATATCGTGCTGGTCCACGGCGGCGGACATCTGCCCTACCAGGTGGGCAGGCTCGACCACGGGCATCGGGTGCGGCCGGAGGCGAAGGGTTGCGAGCTCCCGCCGAGTGAGTACCTGCGCCGGTTCCACTTCGACACCCTCACCCACAGCACGGCCGCGGTGCGCTTCCTCATCGAGCAGGTCGGCTCGGACCGCGTGGTGCTGGGCACCGACATGCCGTTCGACATGGGCGCGGGCGGCATCGACGACCAGCTGGCGGGGCTGGACCTGAGCGAGGCGGAGATCGAGTCGATCGCGCACGTCAACGCCGAACGGCTCTTCGGCAGGCCGCAGGGAGACGACGAGAAGTGACGGACAGCATCCTGGCGGGCCCCCTCCTGCTGCACATCGACGGCAAGCAGCTTGCCGCCGCCGACGGCGCGACGTTCCCACTGCGCAACCCGGCCACGGGGGAGCAGCTGTGCGAGGTCGCGCACGCCGGCGCCGCCGATGTGGACTCCGCCGTCGCCGCGGCCAGGGCCGCGTTCGAGGACCGGCGCTGGAGCGGGATGCGGCCACGGGACCGGGCCCGCATCCTCAACCGCGCGGCCGCGCTGCTCGCCGACCGCATCGACTCCTACGCCCGCCTGGAGACCCTGCAGATCGGGCGCCCGATCCGGGAGATGCGCGCCCAGCTGCGTCGCCTGCCGGAGTGGCTCGAGTACTTCGGTGCGGTGGCGCAGTCGGCCGAGGGGACCGCCCCCGACTTCGGGAGCGACTACCTCAACGTCGTGCGGCGCGTTCCGCTCGGCGTGGCCGGCCTGATCACGCCGTGGAACCACCCGCTGCTGATCACCATGAAGAAGCTCTCGGCGGCGCTCGCGGCCGGCAACTCCATCGTGGTCAAGCCGAGCGAGCTCGGCCCCGCGGTGCCCACGGCGCTCGTCGGCCTGCTGGAGGAGGCGGGAGTGCCGGCAGGCGTGGTCAACACGGTCACCGGCCTCGGCGCCACCACCGGCCGGTTCCTGTCCGAGCACCAGGGCCTGGACAAGCTCGACATCACCGGCGGCACCGAGACCGGGCGGGTGGTGGCGGCCAACGCGGGCCGCGCGCTCATCCCGGTCACGGCGGAGCTCGGCGGCAAGGCGCCCGTCATCGTCTTCGACGACGTGGACGTCGACGACGCCGTAGCCGGCGCGCTGTTCGCGGCGTTCATCGCCACCGGCCAGACCTGCGTGCAGGGAGCCCGCGTACTGGTCGCCGAGGACCGGTACGACGCCGTCGTGGAGCGCCTTCTCGAACGCACCGCGCGGCTGCGGCTGGGCGACCCGCTCGACCCCGAGACGCAGATCGGCCCGCTCGTCTCCGGGCCGCAGCGGGAGAAGGTGGCAGCGGCCGTCGACCGCGCCCGCGAGCAGGGCGCCTCGGTACTGTGCGGTGGCCGCATACCGGACGAGCCGCGGTTCGCCGACGGCTGGTTCTACGAGCCGACGGTCGTCGCCGACGTCACCCCGGCCCACGACCTCTGGTACGACGAGGTCTTCGGCCCGGTCACCCTGGTCCGCCCGTTCCGGGACGAGGCCGACGCGATCGCGCAGGCCAACGACTGCCCGTTCGGTCTCGCCGCGTCCGTCTGGACCAGGGATGTCGGGCGTGCCGTGCGCGTCGCCGACCAGCTCGACATCGGCATCGTGTGGATCAACGACCACCACCGCATCGACCCCGCGTCGCCGTGGGGCGGGTCGAAGGACAGCGGTATCGGCTCGGAGAACGGCTGGGACTCCTACCGTGGCTACACCCGCACCCAGAGCGTGATCATCAACTCGGCGGCCGGCTCTCCGGACTGGTTCGCCAGCAGCGCGGACCTGCGCTACTCGTAGCCGCGGCCCCACGACCAAGGACGGACCAATGCCCGACATGGACCTCGTCGTCGCCGGCGGAACGGTGGTCACCGCACAGGGACGCAGCCGTGTGAACGTGGCCGTGCAGGACGGCCGGATCAGCTATGTCGGACCGGACCAGCCGTCGGCCCGCGAGACCGTGGACGCCGCCGGGTTGCTCGTGCTTCCCGGTGGCGTCGACACGCACGTACACCTCATGGACCCGGGCAGCACCGACCGGGAGGACTTCCCGACCGGCACGAGCGCCGCGGCCGCCTCCGGCGTGACCACGATCATCGAGCACAGCCACGGCCAGCCGGTGGTGAGCGTGGACGATCTGCGCGCCAAGCGCGAGTACCTGCGTGAGCGGTCCAACGTGGACTACGGGCTCGCGGCGCACGCGTGGCCGGGGCGCGCATCGGCCGTCGCAGACCTCGCGGCTGCCGGCGTGGCCTTCTTCAAGGTGTTCACGTGCACCACCCACGGCGTGCCCGGCCACGACGCCGCGGCGCTCAAGGAGCACCTCACGCAGACGGCGCTCGTCGACGCCGTGAGCCTCATGCACTGCGAGGACGAGTCGCTCACCGGAGCCGCCGAGAAGCTCCTGCGGGAGGCCGGTCGCGACGACGGCGGGCTGCTGCCCGAGTGGCGCAACCGGGACGCCGAGGTGGTGGCGGCGGCGGTCGCCGCCTTGCTCGTGCGGCGCACCGGGGCCACGGCCACGATCGCGCACGTCAGCCACCCCGAGGTGGCGGAGTACGTGGCGCAGGAGCGCGCCCGTGGCGGGCGGCTGGCGGCCGAGGCCTGCCCGCAGTACTTCCTGCTCCGCGAGGAGGAGGTGATCGAGCAGGGCGCGCTGCGCAAGTTCACCCCGCCCGCCCGGGCCCGCACCGACGACGACGAGACGCAGATGTGGCAGCTGTTGCGGCGGGGCGCGCTCACCCACATGTCGACCGACCACGCGCCGTCCACCCTGGAGCAGAAGCGGGCGGGCGACATCTGGAACGTCCACTTCGGGCTCCCGGGCCTGGACAGCACGATGTCGCTGTTGTTGGACGCGGTGGCGCGCGGCCAGCTGTCCTACGAGGACGTCGTCAGGGTGTACGCGGAGAGCCCGGCCCGCACCTACGGGCTGTGGCCGCGCAAGGGCCGGATCGCGCCGGGCGCCGACGCGGATCTCGTGCTGGTCGACCCCTCGGGCGAGCGCACGCTGCGCAACCAGGACGTGCTGTCCAAGGCAGGCTGGACTCCCTTCGACGGGCGCCGGGTGCGCGGCCTGGCCGTGCGGACCTACCTGCGCGGGAACCTGATCGCCGAGGAGGGCAAGCCGGTGGGTGCCCGCGGTGGCCGGTTCGTGCCCGGCCGCGGCGCCGCCGCCCGCTAGTGGGGTGAAGCTCCGAGCGCGAGACCGGACGATCAGCCAAACTGGCGGAGGTGAATGCCGTGACTTCTGCACCGCCTGAGCAGGTAGTTCTCCTCGACGAGGACGGACGCCCGATCGGAGTGGCCGACAAGGCCACCGTGCACAGCGCCAGCACCCCGTTGCACCTCGCCTTCTCCTGCTACGGCTTCGACGCGTCGGGCCGCCTGCTCGTCACGCGCCGGGCCCGGGACAAGCGGACCTTCCCCGGCGTCCGCACCAACACCTGCTGCGGCCACCCGGCCCCGGGCGAGGCGGCCGAGGACGCCGTGCGGCGACGGCTGGCCGACGAGCTCGGGATGGGTGCGGAGGACCTCCGGCTGGTCCTGCCCGACTTCGCCTACCGGGCGTCGTCCGGCGGGGTCGAGGAGAACGAGCTGTGCCCGGTGTTCGTGTGCACGCTGGTGGGGGAGCCGCGCCCGCAGCCTGCGGAGGTGGACTCCTGGGAGTGGTGCAGCTGGGAGTCGTTCGTCTCCGACGCGCGCGCAGCCGACACCGACGTGTCCCCGTGGGCCCGGCTGCAGGCGCCGCTGCTCGACGGGTGCCGCGACACCTGGATGCCCCAGCCGGCCTGACCCGCACCTGTGCGAAGCTCTGATCCCAACCGTCCCTGAGCCCGATGGTCGCCGGGGGGCAGCGATGCACGAGATCACCATCTTCAGCGGTTCCGCCCACCGGGAGCTCGCCGCGGCGATCTGCCACCACCTCGACGTGCCGCTCGCCCCGTCGCGGGTCACGCGGTTCGCCAACGACTGCCTCGAAGTACAGCTGCTCGCCAACTGCCGTGAGCGCGACGTGTTCGTCGTGCAGCCGCTCGTGCCGCCCGTGCAGGAGAACCTCGTCGAGCTGCTGCTGATGCTCGACGCCGCGCGCGGAGCGTCGGCAGCACGGATCACCGTGGTCATGCCGCACTACGCCTACGCCCGCGCGGACAAGAAGAACGCCCCGCGGATCTCGATCGCCGGACGGCTGGTGGCCGACCTCCTGCAGACCGCGGGTGCGGACCGCGTCCTGACGATGACGCTGCACTCACCGCAGGTCCACGGGTTCTTCGGGGTGCCCGTCGACCACCTGCACGCCCTGCACGAGCTCGCCGGCCACTTCCGCGGCAGCGATCTCGGCAACTCCGTCGTCGTCTCCCCGGACCTGGGCAACGCGAAGGAGGCGTCGCGGTTCGCCCGCCTGCTGGGCCTGCCGGTGGCGGCCGCCGCGAAGGAACGGCTCGCCGACGACAAGGTGGTGATCAGCTCGATCATCGGCGACGTCGCGGGCAAGGACGTCGTGGTGCTCGACGACGAGATCGCCCGCGGCAGCACCATCCTGGAGCTGCTCGACCGGCTCGCCGAGCACCACGTGGCATCGGTGCGGGTGGCCTGCACCCACGGCCTGTTCACCGACGGCGCGCTGACCCGGATCGGGGAGCGCGACGACGTCGCGGAGATCGTCTGCACGAACACCGTGCCGGTGCCGGGGGCCGAGCTGGCTCCCAAGCTGACGGTGCTCTCGA
Source organism: Pseudonocardia sp. OZ21 (assembly GCF_059359135.1). NCBI lineage: Bacteria > Bacillati > Actinomycetota > Actinomycetes > Pseudonocardiales > Pseudonocardiaceae > Pseudonocardia > Pseudonocardia sp. OZ21. The sequence continues at coordinate 33,491 of NZ_JCADBN010000001.1, read as the reverse complement.
TCGCGCCCGCGCTGGCCGAGGCGGTCCGCCGGATCCACAACGGTGAGTCGGTCAGCGTGCTGTTCGACGAGCACTAGCACCTCCGTGCTGGTCGCGGACGCGCTCGCAGCCGGGCGGAGCTGGGTGCTCGCTCACGGGCCGACGGTTCCCGGCTTCCGTGGCGCCTTCTTCAGCGGCTCGGTCGCCTCCCGGCCCGCAACGGCCGAGCACGCGCTGTGGTCCGATGTGGACGTGATGGTGGTGCTGGCCGACGAGCCGGTGCCACCGAAACTCGGCAAGATCCGCCATCGGGGCGCCCTGCTCGACGTCACCTACCTGCCCTGGAGCCTCGTCGCCGACGTCGATGCGGTCGCCACCTCCTACCACCTCGCGCACTGCTTCGCCCGCGATCAGGTGATCCTCGATCCGACCGGGCACCTGCGGCTGCTTCGGGAGACGATCGCGCCGACCTTCGCCGATCCGGCCGCGGTGCGGCGGCGGTCCGAGAACGTCATCGCGACGCTGGAGTCCCGGCTCTCCGCGCTCGACCCGTCGCTGGCCTGGCACGAGCAGGTGACGGCGTGGATGTTCCCCGCCAGCCTGCCCACGCACGTGGTGCTGGTGGCCGCGTGCCGCAACCCGACGGTGCGCCTGCGCTACCTCGCCGCGCGGGATGTCCTGGCCGCCTGCGGCCGGGATGCGCTCTACGACGGGCTGCTCTCGGTGCTCGGCTGCGCCGGGTGCCGTCCCGGGACGGTGCGGCGCCACCTCGATCGGCTGGCCACGGTGTTCGACCAGGCGGCCGCGGTGGCCCGCACCCCGTTCTTCTTCTCCAGTGACATCACCGCCGCCGCGCGGCCGATCGCCGTCGACGGGAGCCGGCACCTCGTGGACGGCGGTGACCACCGGGAGGCCGTCTTCTGAATCATCGCGACGTTCGCCCGCTGTCTGCAGATCCTCAGCGCGGACGCCCCGGTGGCCGTGCAGCGCAGCGGCGCGGCCGCGTTCCGGGACGCCGTCGAGGACCTGCTGGGCCTGCGTGGCCCCGATGATCTGCCGGCCCGGACGGATGCCGTGCTTTCCCTGCTGCCCGAACTGCGGCGGGCGGCGGCGTCGATCGGCGCCGCCGGGACGGAACCGGACGGCACGGCCAGGTACTCCTCCCGGTAGACAACTTTCGCGAGGAGGACAGAGTGGGGCGCGACGACGAGGGGTTCCGGTCCTTCGCCGCCGCGCGGTACGCGCCGCTCGTGCGGGCCGCCGTGCTGCTGGGCTGCAGCCGCCCGGACGCCGAGGACGCCGCGCAGGAGGCGTTGAGCCGCTGCTACGCGGCGTGGTCGCGGGTGCGCGCCGCCGACGACCCGGAGGCCTACGCCTACCGCGTGCTGGTCAACGGCGTCGCCAGGGGCAGGCGCAGGCGCTGGCGGGGCGAGGTGCCCCACGCCGATCTTCCCGAGCCGGCCGCCCGGCCCGATCCGGAGCCCGACATCCTGCTGCGCGCCGCCGTCGGTGCGGCACTGGGGCGGCTGAGCCGCGAGCACCGGCAGGTCGTGGTGCTGCGCTTCTTCGCCGACCTCGGGGAACGCCGCACCGCGGACGTCCTCGGTGTCCCGCCGGGCACCGTGAAGAGCCGTACCGCCAGGGCGATCGCGGTGCTCGCCGCCGACCCCGCGCTCGCCGACCTCCTGCCGACCGCCGAGAGGGAGCCGGGATGACCGAGGACGACATCACCACGTTGCTCCGGCGTGCCGCGTCCGGCCTCGACGTGCGGGACGCGCCGGTCGACGAGATCGTCCGGGCCGGTCGCCGCCGGGCCCGCACCCGGCTGGCGGCGCAGGTGACCGGCACGGTCGCGGCGGTTGCCGCGGTCGCCGTGCTCGTACCGGTCGGGATGGGCGCGTGGCATGCGGAACCGGCGGCCCCGCCGGCGTGTGTCGCGACCGTGGCACCCGCGGTGCTGCCTGAGTGGGCCCGCACCGGCTTCAGCGAACCCGAGCCGGCGGCGCCGTACGTGCTCGGTGACAGCGGCCGGATCCTCGCGGTCCTGTTCGGCGCCCCCTACAGCGCTCCGCCCGCGGCCGACCGCGCCAACAAGATCCTCTGGGTGGCCCGGGAGCCCGCGCCCCCCGGCCCGTTGCGGATCGTGGCACACCGTGGTGACGAGCCCCCGGTCGTGCGGGAGGTGCCCGGCGGCCCCGGGCCGTCCACGATCGACCTGCCCGCGCCCGGCTGCTGGACCCTCGACCTGCACTGGGCCGACCGCACCGACACCCTCCGGCTGGATTACCGGACCGGCTGATGCGCGAGGATCCGGCCGTGCGTAGCGAAGTGCCCGACATGCTTAGCGAAGTCGTGGCCGTGGCGGTCGACTGTCTCGACGCCGAGCGGTGCGCCGAGTTCTGGTGCGCGGCACTCGGCGCCGAGGTGCGCGGCCGATGGCGGGACGCCCATCAGGTGGAGTACGTCGAGATCGGCACGGGCGACGGGCGGCCGATCCTGGTCTTCCAGCCCGTCCCCGAGGCCAAGGCCGGGAAGAACCGGCTGCACCTCGACATCGCCCCCGCGACCGGGTCGCAGGAGGACGAGGCCGAGCGGCTGGTGCGGCTGGGCGCCACGCGGGTGGTGGACGCGCCAGAGCACCCGTGGGTGGTGCTCGCCGACCCCGAGGGCAACGAGTTCTGCGTGCTGCCCCCGCGCTCCGGGTGAGCTCCCTCAGAGCCAGGCAGGCAGCGAGGGTAACCCGGAGGGGCACCCGAGTTCGGTGCCGCCGGACCGGCCGGTGAGCCAGGCGAGCAGCGCCGCGGCCTCCCCGCTGACACGCACGGCGCCGCCGTTCTCGCCCACCCGCCACTGGCGGTCGCGGTCGGTGGCGACCAGTTCCAGCCTTGGTGTGCCGTCCCGGCTGCCGAACGCGCCCGTCACGTCGTCGAGCAGCGTCTCCACCACCTCCACCGGCAGCTCGGTGACCCGGGCGCCGGTGTCGAGGTCGACCGCGTGCAGCCAGACCTCCCGCACCCGCATCCACAGCACCTCGGCGGCCGGGATCCGCCGTCCCAGCGCGCTGCGGACCTCGGCCCGCCAGGCCTCGTCCGGGAGCCCGGCGATCGCCGCGTCCAGGCGCGCTGCGGTGCGGGCGACGTCCACGCGCAGCTCTGCGTCCGGTGCCCCGGCCCCCTCCTCGATCTCCGCCGCGCGCTGGGCGCGGTCGGCGTACATCGGGGTCTCGACGCCGGTGGCGGCCCAGGCCAGCAGGCGGCGCAGGGCGTCGGCGTTGCGGGCGACGTGCGCCGTGACGTGGGCCCGGGTCCAGCCCGGGAGGCGGGACGGCGCGCGGAACCCGCCGTCCGGTACCCGCTCCAGCGCCGTCGCGAAGAACGCGGTGCCCGTGCCCAGCCAGCGACCGGTGGTCAGCACGTCGTGCCGGATCGGTGGGTCGAGGGTGCTCACGCGGTCGCGCCTTCGACGCGGCAGGTGTTGCGGCACTCGCCGACCCCCTCGACCCGGGTGACGACCTCGGAGCCTGCCCCGAGGTAGCGCGGTGGCTTGCGGGCGTGGCCGACGCCACCGGGGGTGCCGGTGGCGATCAGGTCGCCGGGAACCAGTGTGATGATCGACGACACATAGGCGACCAGCGCGGCGGCGTCGAACACGAGGTCACCGGTGTCGGCCTTCTGCACCAGCTCGCCGTCGACGGTGCAGCTGAGCTCGCCGGGCACCGAGCCGTCCTCGGTGGTGACCAGCCACGGCCCGACCGGCGTGCTCGCCTCGAACGTCTTGCCCTGCAGCCACTGCAGCGTCCGGTACTGATAGTCCCGCGCGGTGATGTCGTTGACCACGGTGTACCCGGCGATGGCCGCCGCGGCCTGCTCCGGACTGGCGTGGCGCACCTCGGCCCCGACCACGACGCCGAGCTCGGCCTCCCAGTCCACCTGCTCCGACCCGGCCGGGAGCGTGATCGGGTCGAAGGCGCCGATCAGTGAGCGCGCGTACTTCGCGAACAGCGTGGGAACGTCGGGGAGCTCGCGGCCCATCTCCAGGATGTGCGCGCGGTAGTTCAGCCCGACGCACACGATCTTCTCGGGGAACGGGACGACGGGCGCGTAGTCCAGCGTGGCCAGGTCGTGGCGGGCGCCGTCGGCAGCGGCGGCCTCGGCCCGCCAGTCCGGCCGGCGCAGGAGCGCGCCGAGGTTCGGATGGCCGAGGTCGACGGCGTCCCCGTCCTCGACGCGGACGGCGCGGGTGCCCTCGGCGGTGCGGACGGTGGCGAGTCTCATGCCTGCTCCTGCTCGTCGTCGACGGCGGTACGGGAGAGGCCGAGCGCCTCGAAGACCGGGTCGTCGCCGAACCGGAACGCGTCGAGGCCGTCGTCGGTCGTGATCGTCACCGGGGCCCAGGACGGCACCGCGAACAGGTCGCCCGTCGCGACCTCGTACCGCTGCGCGCCGACCGTCACCACCCCGGAGCCGGAGAACACCTGCCACACCGCCGAACCGGCCACGCGCCTGGTGGCCGACCGGGCGCCCGGAGCGAGCCGGTGCATCTCGCAGCGCATCGTCGAGAGGGCGTCGCCGCCGGTGGCGGGGTTGCTGAACCGGACGGCGGCGTGCCCGGGGGAGACCACACCGGGGTGCCCCTCCCGCTCCAGCTCGATCTGGGCCGCGAGTGCGGTGTCGGTGTGCTCCCAGCGGTAGGCCATGAGCGGCGACGCCGGCGCGGGCGGCGCCCCGATCGGCCGCAGCCCGGGATGTCCCCACAGCCGTTCGTTGCGCGACGCCGCAGGCGTGGCCCGGGTATCGAGCTCGTCCGGGCCGAACTCGAAGAACCCGGCGTCGAGCTGGCGGACCAGCGGGATGTCCAGGCCGTCGACCCAGGCCATCGGGTGGTCGGTGGTGTTGTGGTGCTCGTGGAAGTGCATGCCCGGCGTGAGCAGGAGATCGCCGCGGCGCATCGCGACCGGGTCGCCCGCCACGTTCGTCCACACGCCCTCACCCTCGACGACGAAGCGGAACGCCGTCTGCGCGTGCCGGTGCGCGGGTGCCTCCTCACGCGGGCCGAGGTACTGGATCGCCGCCCAGAGCGTCGGCGTGGCGTACGCCGTGCCCGGGAGCCCGGGGTTGGCCAGCGCGATCGCCCGCCGCTCGCCACCGCGTCCCACCGGGACCAGTTCGCCGCTGCGGGCGGCCAGCGGGTAGAGGGTGGACCAGCGCCAGAGCATCGGGACAGCGGCGGGCTGCGGGGTCTCCGGCATGAGCCCGGCCCGCTGGGTCCACAGCGGCGCCATGTCGGCCGCGGCGAAGTCGGCGTAGAGCTGCTCGAGCGCCGCCGCCTCCTCGGCGGTGGGTTCGGCGACGGCGTGCGCGTCGGTGCTCGTCATCGAGGTGCTCCTTCCGGATCATGGTGTCTCTCCCGACGCTAGGAACCGCCACGGGCCTCGTCCCGTCCCGCGCTCGAGATTCGGTCCTGCAGAATCTCGGGGATGCCGCCCGGCCCGAGCTCCGCCGACCGGGTACTGGAGCTGCTCGCGCTCCTGCACGCCCGCGGTCGGCTCCGGGTGCGCGACGCGGCACGGGCGCTCGACGTCGCCCCGTCCACCGCGCACCGGCTGCTCACCACGCTGGTGCGGCACGGCTTCGCCCGCCGGGACGTGCGGCACGAGTACTTCCCCGGCACGCCGGCGGCCCCGTCGGCCGGCGCCGAAGCGGCGGCCGTGGCGGTCGTCGCCCGCCCGCACCTGGAGGCGCTCGCCGCCGAGGTCGGCGAGACCGTGCACCTGATGGTGCTGGAAGGGGCGAGCGCGCGGTTCGTCGCGGTGGTGGAGGGCGGCCCCGCCTGGCGCGTCGCCCCGCGGGTCGGGCTCCTGATGCCCGCCCACCTGACGTCCGGCGGGAAGGCGCTGCTCGCCGAGCTCACCGTCGACGAGCTTCGGGAGCTGTATCCACGCGGTCTGCCGCTCACGCCGGACGCGGCCGGTCCGGCAGCGGGCGTGCTGCGCCGCGAGCTCGACGCCATCCGCAGGCGGGGCTACGCGCGCAACGTCGAGGAGACCGAGCGCGGGGTCAGCGCGGTGGGCGCGTGCGTGCGCGAGGGGCGCCATCGTGCGGTCGCCGCGATCGTCATCGCCGCACCCAGCTCGCGGGCACAGGGCCGTTCGCTCGACCGGCTCAGCGGACCCCTCCTGGTCACGACGGCGGCCGTCACCGCGCAGCTCGCGGCCCGTGGGCGCCCTCATGCCGCCGGATCCGTGAGGAAGGGGTTCCGCAGTACGGAATAGGACGATCTCTCCTTCCTTTCCGAGGAACCAGCTCGTAGCGTTTTGCTCACGTTCGGCGGGCTGCCGACGTCGCTGACCCGCGCGCGGGAGGGGGAGCAGATGGACCACCACCGGACCGGCCGATGAGCACCCGGCTCGAGCCGACGGTGCCGCAGGCACTGCGCGAGGTGCTGGACCGGGACGACGACGTGGGCTTCACGGTGGAGCTGCTGACCGTCACCGAGGAGGCGTTCCCGCACCAGGCGCTGCTGAGCGTCGGCGAGATCGTCGTACTGGACCACGAGCACATCCGCCTCGCCACGTGGCCGGCGAGCACCACCACCCGCAACATGGCGAGAACCGGACGGTGCACGCTCACCGCGGTCGTCGACGGCGTGGCCTACACCGTGCTGCTCGCCCTCGTGCCACACGGCGAGCTCGCGTCCTCGGCGTCGCCGCTGACCGTGGTCGACGGGCGCGTCGTGGAGGCCAGGGCCGACACGGCGCCGTACGCGGTGCTCGAGTCCGGCATCCGCTTCCGGCTCACCGATCCGGACGCCGTCCTGGAGCGCTGGGCCACCACCCGGCGCCTCCTGCGCGAGCTCGGTCCGTCCGCCTGGTCTACCACCCGAACGACAGGAGCCCGGTCCCCGTCATGACCCCCACGCACCGCGGTCACCCCGAGATCGTCATCGTCGGAGCCGGAGTGGCCGGCCTCGTGCTGGCTCTCGAGCTGCACGACGCCGGCATCCCGTGCCGCGTCTACGAGTCGGTGTCCGAGATCAAGGCGCTCGGGGTGGGGATCAACGTCCTGCCGCACGCCGCGGCCGTCCTCGGGCGGCTCGGTCTCGAGGACGACCTCACGGCGGCCGCCGTGCTGACGCAGGAGTCGGTGTTCTTCACCCGGTTCGGCCAGCTCGCCTACCGCGAGCCCGCCGGCCGCCTCGCCGGCTACCCCGACCCGCAGTACTCCATCCACCGGGGCGACCTGCAGGCCGTGCTCCTGTCGGCCGTGCGCGAGCGCCTCGGCGCCGACGCCGTCGTCACGGGCCACACCTGCACCGGGGTCCGCGACGCCGACGGCGTCGCCGTCGCCGAGTTCCGCACCGCGGACGGTGCCGTCGTCCGGGTCCGGGGCGACGCGGTGATCGCCTGCGACGGGGTCAACTCGGCGATCCGCAGGCAGCTGCACCCCGAGGAGGGCCCGCCGCGCTACTCCGGGGTGACCATGTGGCGCGGGGTCGCCGCCTGGGAGCCGTTCCTGTCCGGCGGCAGCATGGTGCGCATCGGGTGGCTCGACCGGGGCAAGCTCGTGGTCTACCCGATCCGGGACGACGTCGACGGCCAGGGGCGGCAGCTGGTCAACTGGGTGGCCGAGCGCCAGACCCCGCAGCGCAGCGAGCGCGACTGGGTCCGTCGTGGCGAGCTCGCGGACTTCGCCGACGCGTACTCCGACTGGCACTTCGACTGGCTGGACGTACCCGCACTGTTGGAGGCGTCCGAGACCGTCCTGGAGTACCCGATGGTCGACCAGGAGCCGCTGCCCTGGTGGACGGCCGGGCGCGTCACGCTGCTCGGCGACGCGGCACACCCCATGGTGCCGCGCGGTTCGAACGGTGCCGGGCAGGCCGTTCTCGACGCCGGGGCGCTGCGGCGGGCCCTCGTCGCGGAGCCGGACGTGGCCGCCGCGCTCCAGGCCTACGAGAGCGAGCGCAGACCCGCCACGGCGCTGGTGGTGCGCACCAACCGCACCAACCCGCCGGACGCGATCCTCCGCGAGGTGAGCAGGCGCAGCGGCGACCGGCCTTTCGAGCGCATCGAGGACGTGATCAGCACCGAGGAGCTCGCCGCCATCTCCGACGGGTACAAGAACGTGGCGGGCTACGCGCTGCCCACTCCCTGAGCTCCCGCACACGAGCTCCACCGACGGCGGAAACCTGGCGGGACAGATCTCGGCCGACCCCGTTGACCCGCGACGTCCACCGGATCGGCGGGGCACAAGAGGTGGATCAGCGGCGCGGACACCGCCCGCTACGGCATCGTCTACGCCCGCACCCACCGTGCGGATCCTCGCCGACAGCGGGGAGGTCGACGCCGTGGTGCTCGTGGCGACGCTTGCCGGCCAGAAGCAGCTCGGACGCGAGCGGGAGTAGCCCGTCCTCGCTGGCCGCGTCGGTGCCGCTGGTGATCTACAGCTACACGCGCCCCGGGCAGGCCGGCATCGACCTGCTCGAGGAGCTCGGCATCGCCTACCTCACCAGCATCGCCCGCGCGGCAGGCGCGTCGGCGGCGCTGGCTCCCCGCGATCAGCCGAGGTAGGGCGGGGCCTCGCCCCAGCCCCACCGCGGGGTGGGCGCGTTCTGCATGGGGGTGGCGTCCGGCGCCGCGTTGGCCCGGGCGATGCGTGTGCCCCACTCCACGTAGGCGACGAAGGCGGAGCGGAACTCGGGGTCATCGGGGAGCCCCGCCTCGTCGGCGCTCGACGCGATGAGGGTCTCCCACCGCACCCGCTGCTCCTCCGTGATGCCGAGGCCGATGTGGTGGCGCAGCATCGCGGGGTAGCCGCCGAGCTCGTCGGTGTAGTCGGTGGGGCCGCCGAACACCTCCCCGAGCCAGCGGGCCACGTGGTCGCGGTGATCCGGCCCCATGTGCCGGAACACGGGTTCGAGCACCGGGTCGGCGAGCACCCGGTCGTAGAAGACCTCGGTGAGGCGGTGCAGGGCCGCGGAACCGCCGCACCAGTCGTAGAGGGTCGGGACGGGAGTGGTTGACACTGAGACTTCTCCATTGATTACGCCATTACAGCTGTCAGTTCACTGCGGCATCCTGCCGCGAGTCGGCCAGATGCGCCAGTGCCGCGGCGCGGAGCATCGCCGCCTCCGACAGCAGGGCGAAGAAGGTGAACCCGAGCGCGCGGAAGCGGTGGACGTGCGCCGGTGAGGCGCAGTAGATGCCGACCGGGAGGTCCCGCGCCCGGCAGGCGGCGACGACGTCGCGCAGCAGGCGTTCGTAACCCGGGTCGTCCACCTGGGCGCTCGGCGGCAGGCCGGCGCTGAACGCCAGGTCCGACGGTCCGACGAACACCGCGTCCAGACCCTCGACCGCCGCGATGTCGGGTAGCGCCTCGACCGCCGCGAGGGTCTCCGCCATGACGATGCACAGCGGGTCCGGCCGGCCGGGCGACCAGGCCGCTCGCGTCGGACCGTAGCTGCGTCCGCCGCGGGGCGGGTAGTGGCAGGCGGCGACGGCACGGGCCGCATCGGCCGCGGTGTCGACCATCGGCACGATGACGGCCGCGGCGCCGCGGTCCAGTGCCCGGCCGATGGCGCCTGCCTCGTTGCCGGTGACCCGCACGACCACCGGAGTGCCGGTCGAGTCCAGCGCCTGGGCCATGGGGAGCAGTGCGTCGTCGCCGATGAGGCCGTGCTGCTGGTCGATGCACACGAACCCGAAGCCCACCGAGCCGATGAGCTCGGCGGAGGCGGATCCGGGAAGCTGCAGCCAGCCGCCCACGACGTCGGCGGTCAGATCGAGAGGGAGAGCGTTCACCCGTCGCACTCTAGGGAACAGATGTACATCTGCTTGCGTTCGCAACTACTATCACCGTCGATGAAGGGGAGAACGAGATGAGCACTATCGCTCCGCACGGCCTGCACCACGTCACGGCGATCGCGTCGGACCCGCAGCGCAACGTCGACTTCTACACCCGGGTGCTGGGACTGCGGCTGGTCAAGCAGACCGTGAACTTCGATGCGCCCGACACCTACCACCTGTACTACGGCGACGCGCGGGGTGCGCCGTCCACGCTCCTGACCTTCTTCCCGTGGCGGGGCGTCCCCGCCGGGCGCCAGGGCAGCGGCCTGACCACGGCCACCGCGTTCAGCGTGCCGCCGGAGTCGATGGGCTGGTGGCAGCGCCACCTCACCGGTGCCGGGCTCGAGCTCGACGGCCCGCGCACCCGCGACGGCGAGGAGGTGCTGACCCTGCGCGACCCCGACGGCATGGTGATCGACATCGTCGCGGCTCCCGGCGACACCCGCTCGGGCTGGGACGGCGTGGCCGGCGTCCCGGCCGAGCACGCCGTGCGCGGCCTGCACTCGGTGACGATGTCGGAGCGCCTGCCCGACGCCACCGCGGAGATGCTCGCGGGTGTGCTCGGGATGCACCTGCAGGGCGAGGACGGCGACCGCGCCCGCTTCGCCCTGGCCGGGGGTGGCGCAGGCGCCGTCGTCGACGTGGCCGCCGACGCGCGCCCGCGGGGCCTGCAGGCCGGTGGCACCGTGCACCACATCGCGTTCCGCGCACCCGACCAGGAGACCCAGGCCCGGTGGCGCCGGGAGCTCGTCGAGGCGGGCCTGCGGGTCACCGAGATCGTCGACCGGCAGTACTTCACCTCCATCTACTTCCACGAACCCGGGGGAGTGCTGCTGGAGATCGCGACCGACCAGCCCGGCTTCGCCATCGACGAGCCGCTGCTGGAACTGGGCCGGTCCCTGAAGCTGCCGCCGTGGCTGGAGCCCAGCCGTGAGCAGATCGCGCGGGCACTCCCGCCGCTGCACGTCGACGCCCCGGTGACGCCGTGACGGCCGCGCAGGGGCACCCGGCCGTGGCGCGTCCGCACGTGTGGGTCCCGGGCACCGCCGCCCCGCCGCTGCTGCTCCTGCACGGCACCGGCGGTGACGAGCACGACCTGCTGCCCCTGCGCGACCACCTCGCGCCGGACGCCCCCGTGCTCTCCCCCCGGGGCACGGTGCTGGAGAACGGCATGCCGCGGTTCTTCCGCAGGCTCCAGGAGGGCGTCTTCGACGAGGACGACCTGCGCGCGCGGGTGGACGAGCTGGCGGCGTTCCTGGCGGCGGCGGAGACCGAGCACGACGTCGCGGCCGGGTCGTGGGTCGCGGTCGGTTTCTCCAACGGCGCGAACATCGCGTCCGCGCTGCTGTTCCGCCGCCCGGAGGCGCTGGCCGGCGCGGTGCTGCTGGCGGCGATGGTGCCGTTCCGCGACGGGCCGGACCCCGACGTCGACCTCACCGGGAAGCGTGTGGCCGTGTCCAACGGCCGCCGCGACCCGATGGCGACCGCGGCCCACACCCGCACCCTGGTCGCGCAGCTGCGCGACCACGGCGCGGAGGTGGTGGAGTTCCCGCACGACGGCGGCCATGGCATCGACCCGCGGACCCTCCCGGCCCTCCGCGCTTTCGTGGCCGGGAGCTGACCACCGAAGTTCAGGAAAGCCACTTTCCTGCCCTGTGCGGGCCTGAAAGTGGCTTTCCTGAACCCGGGAGTCAGGTACCCGCTCCGGCGGAGCTCGCGGGCGACCTGTCGCCGCCGGTCACCTCCGGCCGCATCCGTAGAACGGCCCGGGCCCGGGTGCTGTCGAAGTCCTTCTCCCACTTCCCCACCACGATCGCCGCGACGGCGTTGCCGAGCACGTTGATGAAGACCCGGCCCTCGTTGAGCAGGCGGTCGACACCGACGATCAGCGCAAGCGCCGCGAGCGGCACGTGCCCGATGGCGGTGATGCTGCTGGCCAGCACGATGAACGCACCACCGGCGATCCCGGCGGTTCCCTTGCTCGTCAGCATCATGATCCCGACCATCGTCAGCTGTTGCTGCCACGACAGGTCGATCCCCACGGCCTGCGCGAGGAAGAGCGAGGCCATTGTCAGGTAGATCGCCGAGCCGTCGAGGTTGAAGGAGAAGCCGGCGGGAATCGTGATGCCCACGACGGGGCGGCCGACGCCGAGGGCCTCGAGCTTCTGCACCATCTGCGGGAGCACCGCCTCGCTCGACCAGGTGCTCAGTGCGACCAGCAGTTCCGCCCGCAGGAAGCGCATGAGCCCGAACAGGCTCAGCCGGCACGCACGCATGATCGCCCCGAGCACCACGAGGATGTAGACGACGCACGTCGCGGTGAACAGGATCACCAGGTAGCCGAGCTGTTGCAGGCTGGCTGCTCCGTAGGTGCTGACCACCGTGGCCAGAGCTCCGAACGTACCGATGGGCGCGAGTCGCATCACCCACGAGACGATCGTGAAGACGACGTCGGACAGCGCCCCGATGCCCCGGGTGAGGATCTGCGCCCGCTCTCCCGAGACGTTGAGCGCCACACCGAACAGGATCGACACCAGCAGCGCCGCGAGGATGTTGTCCCCGGTGAGCGCGCCGAACAGCGACTCCGGGATCAGGCTCGACACGAAGTCCGTGAAGCTCGCGTGTCCGCCTCCGCTCACGCCGGGGATGTTTCCCGCGTCGAGGGTGGCCGGGTCGATGTTCATCCCCGCGCCGGGATGGAACACGTTGGCCACCACGAGGCCGATCACCATCGACACCAGCGAGAAGACGATGAAATAGGCGATCGCCTTGATCCCGATCCGCCCGGCCTTGCGCAGATCCTCCATCGCGGCGATACCCGTGGTGACGACACAGAAGACGACCGGGATGACGATCATCTTGACCAGCGCGATGAACCAGTCGTTCAGAGGTTTCATCGCGGCGCCGAAGCCGGGGAAGAGAACGCCGACGGCGATGCCGAGTACGGCACCCAGTACCACCTGGAACCACAGCTCACCCAGCAGCCGGACGGGGCGGGACCGAGGCGGATGGTCGGCGATGTTCGACTGGGACATACCGAACTCCTTGCACAGCAGTGTGTGGCGTTTCAGCCAGGGGAGGAGGCGAGGCGCGTCAGCTGTGCAGCTCGCGCAGCACCGGGTAGAACTCGGCCTTCGCCTCGAGGCCGATCCCCGGCAGATCCGTCAGGCCGACGTACCCGTCGCGCACCACGGCGCCGTCGGCGAAGCCTCCGGCGGGCTTGAACTCCCCGGGGTACGACTCGTTGCCACCGAGCTTCAGCGCGGCGGCGATGTGCAGGGAGAACTGGTGGCCGCCGTGCGGGATGCACCGGCGGGAGTCCCAGCCGTGCTGCCGCAGCATGTCCTGGATGCGCAGGTACTCGACCAGGCCGTAGCTGAGGGCCGGGTCGACCTGGATGGTGTCGCGGTCGGGCCGCATCCCCGCGTACCGCACCAGGTTGCGGGCGTCCGGAAGCGAGAACAGGTTCTCGCCGGTGGCCAGTGGGCCCCGGTAGTGCTCGGCCAGAGTGGCGTGCAGGTGGAAGTCGAGCGGGTTGCCGGGCTCCTCGTACCAGAACAGGCCGTAGGGCTCCATCGCGCGGCCGTACTCCAGGGCGGTCTCCAGGTCGAAACGACCGTTGACGTCCACCGCCAGCCGGGACCCGTCGCCGCCGACGACGTCCAGCACGGCCTCGATCCGCCGCAGGTCCTCCGCCAGCCCGGCGCCGCCGATCTTCATCTTGACCACGCGGTAGCCGAGGTCGAGGAAGCCCCTCATCTCGTCCTGCAGCTCGCGCAGGCCCTTGCCGGGCGCGTAGTAGCCACCGGCGGCGTAGACGAAGACGGACTCGTCGGGCCGGCCGTCGCCGTAGTGCTCGGACAGGAACCGGTAGAGCGGCTGATCGGCGATCTTCGCGGCGAGATCGAACAGCGCCATGTCGACGGCGCCGACCGCGACCGAACGTTCACCGTGACCGCCCGGCTTCTCGTTCCGCATCATCACGTCCCACGCCTTCGCCGGGTCGACAAAGGTGCCGTCGTCGGCGAGGAGGTCGTCCGGGGAAGCCTGCATGAGCCGAGGCAGCATGCGCCGACGCAGGATCTCCCCCGCGCTGTAGCGACCGTTGGAGGTGAACCCGTACCCCACGACGGGTTCACCATCACGGACCACGTCGCTGACGACCGCGACGATCGAGCAGTCCATCGAGCTGAAGTCGATCCACGCGTTGCGGATCGACGAGCTGATCGGCACGACACCCTCGTGCACGGAGACGATCTTCATGAGCTCCTCGTAACTTATAAGATGTGAGAGACGCTAGGCTCCGTGCGAGTCCGAGCGCAAGGGCGACGTGGTCTCGACAGAAGTGGTGGGCCGATGACCAGCACGAACGTGTTCTCGAGCAAGAGCGAGGTCGCGTACGCCGAGATCCGCGACCGCATCCTCTCGGGAGCTCTCCCCCCCGGTTCACGGCTGGCGCAGTACGAGCTCGCCGAGTCCCTGCACATGAGCATCACGCCGCTGCGCGAGGCCATCCGACGGCTCAGCAGCGAAGGCCTGATCGACCTCGACACGCACCGGGACGCGCGCGTCGCACGCATGGACGCCGCCGAGGCCCGCCAGCTGTTCGAGGTGCGCATGTCGCTCGACCCCTCAGCGGTCGAGCTCGCGGCGACCCGTCGTACCGAGGCCGACATCGACGCGATGCGGGCCGCCGTCGAACGACTGTTGCCCGTGACCAGGCAGTGGGGCGAGGAGGCGCTCACCGCGCACCGGGAGTTCCACCAGGCGCTGTACCGGGCGTCCCACAACGACGTCATGGTGCGGCTGCTCGACGACCTGTGGGACAAGTCGGACCGCTACCGGCGCATCGGCCTCGTGTTGCCGCCGGGCGACGAGCCGCGCACCCGCGACCTCGACGAACATCGTCAGATGATGGACCTCGTCATCCGTGGTGACGGCGAGGGTGCGGCCGAGCTGATGCGCAACCACATCCGGCTGAGCCTCACGGCGTCGGCGATCGAGGTGCTCGAAGCACGCTGAGGGATCGGCGTCCGGCCGGCAGCCACTCACCGCCGAGGTTCAGGAAAGCCACTTTCCTGCCCTGTGCGGGCCTGAAAGTGGCTTTCCTGAACTCGAGGCCGGCGCTCAGCCCGCCGGGGGTGCTGCCGGGATGCCGTTCGCCGGGGGAGCCGCCGTCTCGCCGGTGGCTTCCGTGATGGGGGCGTCGCCGTTGTCCGTCACGAGAACGGGGGTCAGGCTCTCCGTGGTGCCGCCCGTGATCCGGGCGACCTCCACCCCGGAGACGCCGGCGTGCCGGTCGGCCGAGTACCGGAACGGCGCCACCCACGGGCCCTGGAACTGCGCGCCCGACCGCTCGACGGCCGCCACGATGCCCTCGCGCGTGGGGTCGGCACCGGCCGCCTGCAGCGCCTGCACGAACGTGTACGCCTGGGACATGCCGTAGATGCGGTAGTTGGTCAGCTCGCCGTCGCCGCCGTGCTCGTCCCACACCCGCTGGAACAGCTGGATCCACGGGTCGTCCGGCGCATCGACGCCGGGCAGGTACTCGGTGGTGATCACGCCGTCGAGCAGCCCGGCGTCGGTGACGGCGCCCTCGGAGAAGCGGGCCAGCAGGGAGCCGACGAGCCCCGGGTCGGAGCCGACGTTCGAGTAGATCCACTGCGGCTTGTAGTTCAGGCGCAGCGACTGGAGCTGTGAGAGCGCCGTGTACGACGGCACGTTGAAGCCGATCACGAGGTCGGCGCCTGCCGCCTGCAGCGCCGCGATCTGCGGGGCCACGTCGGTGTTGCCGGGCGTGTACCGCTCCGCCGCCACGATCTGCTTGTCGAGGAAGCGGCGGGCGCCGAGCTCGCCGTCGCGGCCGAAGTCGTCGTCCTGGAGGAACAGGCCGACCTTCGCCTGCGGGAAGTTCTGCGCCACGTACTGCCCGACGATCTTCCCCTCGATCTCGTAGTCGGGCTGCCAGCCGAAGGTCTGCGGGTTCTTGGCCGGCTGGTCCCACAGCAGGGAGCCGGAGGAGACGAACAGGTCCGGCACACCCTCGCTGTTGAGGTAGTCGAGCACGGCCGAGTGGGTGGGGGTGCCCAGGCCGCCCAGCAGCGCGAACACCTGGTCCTGCAGGACGAGCTCGTTGACCACCTGGCTGGTCTGCGTCGGGTTGTAGGCGTCGTCGCGGAAGATGTAGTCGATCGTCCGGCCGTTGATCCCGCCCGCGGCGTTGACGAAGTCGAAGTAGGCCTTCGCGCCGGTCGGGATCTCGCTGTAGCCGGGCGCCGCGACGCCGGTGAGCGGGAAGTGCGCCCCGATCTTCACCGACGTGTCGGTGATGCCGACGGCGGGGGCGGCATCGGCCCCGGACCCCCCGTCGGGACGCCCGCCCGCACCGCACGCACTGAGAACCAGCGCCGCCGCGACCGCCGTCGCGGCGAGCACCGAGCGCCTGCTCCTCCTGGTCATCCTGTCCTCCTCGTCGAGGGTCCCCGGCGGTTCGTCCTGCTCCGGTTCCAGTTCTTCTTGATCACGCCCACGGCTCCCGACGGCGCGAGCAGCATCACGAGCACGAGCACCACGCCGTAGACGAACGGCGCGAGCTGCGCGGCCTGCGTCCCGTCCAGCCCGGCACCGATGCCGAGGTTGGTGACGGCAGGCGGCAGGAACACCAGCAGCGCGCTGCCGAGCAGTGCACCCACGAGGCTGCCGAGGCCGCCGACGACCACTGCGGTGAGCAACCCGAGCGAGAGCACGATCGTGAACCCGCTGGGCGCGGCCAGCCGCACGACGATGCCGAGCACCGAGCCCGCCAGCCCCGCGCAGACCGCGCTGACCACGAACGCGAGCACCCGCACCCGGCCCAGCCGGATCCCGGCCAGCTCCGCGGCGACCTCGTCGTCGCGCACGGCCCGCCAGACCCGGCCGATGCGCCCGGCCATCAGGTTGGCCAGCAGCAGGAGCACCACCAGCAGCGTCCCCCAGCCGAGATAGGCGAGGTACTTGGCGGTGGGCGTCTCGTTGGCGGAGAGGAAGTAGACGGCGTCGGCGAACCAGTCGGGCACGTCGGGCGAGGCGACCGGGAGCCCCTGTTCCCCGCCGAGGGTGTGGTCGAAGTAGATCGCCAGGCCCGGCACCGCGACGGCCAGCGCGAGCGTGGCGCCCGCCAGGTAGGGCCCGTGCAGCCGGGCGGCTGCCGCCCCGACCACGGCTCCCACCAGCGCGGTGACGGCGGCCGCGATGACCATGACCAACAGCAGCGGGAGGCCGGTGCCGTCGTCCCCGAGCAGCAGCCCGGTGGTGTAGGCGCCCACGGCCATCAGCGCGCCGTGGCCGAGCGAGATCTGCCCGTTGAGACCCGTGAGCACGGTGAGCCCCGCCGCGGCGATCGCGTAGTAGGACATGGTGGCGAACTGCGAGTTGCGGAACGGGCTGGTCAGCTCCAGCACGAGCACCACGGCCACGAGCGCGAGGAGCACCACCAGCGCGTGCCTGCCGAAGGTGGAGCGCGGCAGCCTGCGGCGTATCGCATCCAGGGGCCCGGGCCTCGCAGCCCCGGTCGCGACGGGGGAGGACGCCTGCGCGGCGGCAGGCTCGTCGGTCTGCTGGGACATCAGACCCTCCGCGCCGCGGTGCGGGCGAACAGGCCCTGCGGCCGCACCAGCAGCACCGCCACCAGGATCGCGAGCGCGGCCAGCGCCACCAGTTCGCTGCCGAGGTAGCCGCTGACGTAGGACAGCAGCAGCCCGATCGTCAGCCCGCCGACCACCGCACCGGCCGGCGAGTCGAGACCGCCGAGCACGGCGGCGACGAACCCGTAGACGATCACGGCGTCCATGTAGGCGGGGAACACCAGGCTGCCGCCCGCGATCAGCAGGCCGGAGAGCGACCCGACACCCGCGGCCAGCGCCCAGCCGAGTGTGAGCATCCGCCCGACGGGCACGCCGAGCAGCCGCGACACCTCCTGGCTGAACGCGGCGGCCCGCATCTTCAGGCCGAGGTCGGTGAAGCGGAAGAGCGCGACGAGGGCGAGCATCACCACCACGACGGCGACGATGATGTAGATGCTGTTCGGGGTGAACGCGATGTTGACCCCGCCCACCGTGAACCCGCGCAGGTCGAACGGCGCCGGGAACGACCGGAACGTGGACCCGAACAGGATCGCGGCCAGCGCCTGCAGCGCCACGAACAGCCCGAGCGTCACGATCACGGCGTTGAGCTCAGGACCCCCCTCCACCGGGCGGATCACCAGCCGCTCGATCACCGCACCCAGCACCAGCCCGGCGACCAGCGCGACGACGAGACCGACCCAGTACGACTGGCCGCCCTCGATCACGGTGAGCGCCAGGTAGGTGGTGAACATGGCCATGGCGCCCTGTGCGAAGTTGACGACCCGGGTGGAGCGCCAGATCAGCACCAGGGCCAGCGCGAAGGCGGCGTAGACGGCTCCCTGACCGAGACCGGTCAGCGTGACGTTGAGGAACTGCTGCACTGCTCTCCTCTCCTGCTCAGAAGCCGAGGTAGGCGTGACGAAGACCGTCGTCCGCGGCGAGCGCGGCGGCGTTGTCGCGGGCCACCACGTGCCCCAGGTTGAGCACGACGCCGATGTCGGCGATCGAGAGGGCGCTGCGCGCGTTCTGCTCGACGAGCAGCACGGTGACCCCGTCGCTGTCGACGAGGTCGCGCAACATCCCGAAGATCTGCGCGACGATCCGGGGCGCCAGACCCAGCGACGGTTCGTCGAGCAGCAGGACGTCCGGACCGGACAGCAGGGCGCGGCCGATCACGAGCATCTGCCGTTCGCCGCCCGAGAGCACGTGCGCGTCGTGGCGGCGGCGCTGCGCCAGCGGCGGGAACATCTCGTACACCTGGGCCAGCCCGCGCTCGGTGCGCCGGCGGGACGCGCCGAGCATCGCGCCCAGGCGCAGGTTCTCCTCCACCGTGAGCTCGGTGATCACCCCGCGGCCCTCGGGGACGTGCGCGATCCCGGCGCGCGCGATGGCCTCGGCGGGGGCGTGGGTGAGGTCGGTGCCGTCGAGGAGAACCTGTCCCGCTGCGGGCCGGACCAGGCCGGAGATCGTGCGCAGCAACGTCGACTTGCCTGCCCCGTTGGCGCCGAGCACGGCGGTGACCTGGCCCCGCTCCGCGGTGATGTCGACGGAGTCGAGCGCCGTGACCGGGCCGTAGGCCGTGGTGAGACCGGAGATCTCCAACGTGCCGGCACTCATGAGTGGGTGGCCTCCTCGCCCAGGTAGGCGTCGATCACCGCGGGGTCGTCGCGGACCTCGTCGGGGGTGCCGTCGGCCACGACCTTGCCGAAGTCGAGCACCGTGATCCGGTCGCAGACCGCCATCACCAGGTCCATGTGGTGCTCGACCAGCACCACCGACATGCGGTCGGTCAAGGTCCGGATCAGCTCTCCCAGTTCGGTCATCTCGTCGTTGCCCAGCCCGCTCGCGGGCTCGTCGAGCAGCAGGAGGTCGGGTTCTCCTGCGAGCGCGCGGGCCAGCGCGACCCGTTTCTGCACCGGGTAGGGGAGGCTGCCGGGCAACCGGCCGGCGTAGCCGTCGGCGCCGAGTTCGGTGAGGGCGGCCATCGCGCGCTCGCGCAGCGCCCGCTCGTCGCGGTCGGATCGGGCCAGCGCGAACAGGGTGGAGGCGAAGCCCGCGCGGCGGTGCCGGTCGGCGCCGACCATCACGTTCTCCACCACGGTGAGCCCGCGGAAGAGCCCGACTCCCTGCAGGGTGCGGGCGATGCCCATCCCCGCGAGCCGGTGCGGACGCAGGTCGCGCACCGGTTGCCCGTGGCGCAGCACGGTGCCCGTGTCGGGGCGGACGAAGCCGCAGCAGACGTTGAACAGGGTGGTCTTGCCCGCACCGTTCGGCCCGATCACGCCGTGCACCTGGCCGCCGCCGACGGCGAACGACACGTCGTCCAGCGCGACGAGGCCACCGAACCGGACCCCGATCCCGCTGACGGCGAAGACGGTCGAGGCGTCCGGGGACGCCGTCGGCCCGGTGGGCGATGTCGACAGTGACATGTGGGGCGTCTCCCGGGGTGCGGGCGGCGGTGACCCCGATCACCGGGGGTGGCCCCACTTTGGGCGCAGCGCCCAGCGCGCACCATGTGCGCGGCGCCCAGGATCGTGGCCACGGGACTGGGCAGAGCGCCCGAATGGGTGGACGGCGCTGTGCGGGCTGCTGCACAGTGCCGGAATGCTGCCCACCCGGCAGGGCGCCGGCGAGAGCCGCCCCGGTACCGGAACCCGCCCCGGCACCGGGGGACGGCCGCTGCCGCCCGAGTCCGCCGACGCCCTGCGGGTGCTCGGCGGCGTCCTGATGGACGAGGTCGACGGGCTGGCCGACCGGCTGACGGTGATGGTGCTGCAACGCGAGCCGACCTACGCCGAGCTGGACATGGTGGAGGAGCTGCGCGGTGCCTGCCGGGCCAACATGGAGCGCGGGGTGCAGACGCTCGCCGAGCAGGTGCCGGGCGGGGTGGACCCCGAGGACACCTCGCGGCAGACCGGGAGGCGCCGGGCCCGTCAGGGCGTGCCGCTCGAGGTGGTGCTGCGCGCCTACCGGCTGGGCGGGCGCGTCATGTGGGAAGCCCTGCTG
This sequence comes from Pseudonocardia sp. OZ21, assembly GCF_059359135.1. Lineage (NCBI taxonomy): Bacteria > Bacillati > Actinomycetota > Actinomycetes > Pseudonocardiales > Pseudonocardiaceae > Pseudonocardia > Pseudonocardia sp. OZ21. The sequence continues at coordinate 13,061 of NZ_JCADBN010000001.1, read as the reverse complement.
ACCACCTCCCGCGGCCGGTTCTCCGGGCGGTACGACACCGCGCTGCTGGACGCCGCGAGCTACGTCTGGCGCGTCAACGACCGCAGTGCCACCGCGCTCGTCGAGGCCTACCGGCTGGAGGAGCTTCGGCTGCAGAGCCACGACCTGAGCAGGCGCCACGCCGTGCTCGACGGTCTCATCGAGGGCCGCGGGGGCGACCCGACGTTCCTGCGGGACGCGGCCACGGTGCTCGGACTGCCCGAGCGCGGCCCGATGCTGTGCGTGGTGACGCCGGTGGAGCCGTCGGGGGAGGACTCGCTGCGGTCGCCGCAGGAGGCGCTGGCGCCGCTGGGGATCGTCTCGTCCTGGTTCCTGCGGCCGCGCGACGAGGTCGGGGTGGTGGCGCTCGGCTCCCGGCCGCCCGAAGTGGTGGTCGACGCGCTGCGCCCGTGCGTGGCGGGCCGGGTGGGCGTCTCCCCCGTGGTGGACGGGCTGGGCGCGATCGACGCGGGGTACCGGATGGCGCACACGGCCGCCCGCACGCTGGTGGGACCGGGCCTGGCGGTGCTCGACGAGCGACTCCCCGAAGCACTGCTGGTGGACAGCCCGGAGCTGGTGCCACGGGTGGTGCGCACCGCGCTCGGCGGCCTGCTCGATCTGCCCCCGGCCGACCGCGACACGCTGCTGGAGACGCTGCAGCAGCTACTGGCGAACGGCGGCTCCCCGACCCATGCCGCTGCGGCGCTGTTCTGCCACCGCAACACGGTGATCTACCGGGTGCGCCGGATCGAGGCGGCCACCGGCCGCTCCATCGCCGACCCGCGGGACCGGCTGCTGCTCACTCTCGGCGTACTGGCCGCGCAGGCAGGCGGCCTCCCCTGAAGCCCCACCCCGTTGCAGCAAAGCCACTTTCACGCAACGACGTTGCATGAAAGTGGCTTTGCTGCAATCTCGGGGGGCCTAGGCGCCGAGTTCGCGTTCCAGGGGGGTGCGGAAGCGGGGGGTGACCCGGACGTCGCCGATCCGGGCCGCGAGCCGCTCGGCCGTGGCGTGGACGGCCGTGGTCGCCTCGCTACCGATGTCCTCCAGCAGCCGCAGCGCGACCGTCCCGTCGCCGCGTTGCGCCCAGCCGCCCACGATCCGGCCGTCGCTCCAGATCGTCGGACCGATGTTGCCGCTGCGGTCGAACAGAGCCGCCTTGTGGAGGCCGAGGTACCAGCCGCGGTCCTGCCAGCCCATCGCCGTCGGGTCCAGTCCGGGCAGCAGCGCCACCCACGGCTCGGGCTGCGCGACGGGCTCGACGTCGTCGGGCAGCACCACGCCCGGGATGCCGTCGAGGTCCACCGGGACGGCGCCGACCGCGGTGAGCGCGGCGCGGGTGCGCGCCACGGTCCAGCCCGTCCACCACTTCAGGTCGGCCACCGGGGCGGGGCCGAACGCGGCGAGCCAGCGGCGCGCGAGCTCAGCGCGGGCGGCCGCCGGGTCCAGCTTGGGCATCCCACCCGGCCACCACGCCGAGGTCGGTGACCAGCGGTACTGCGTGGACGTCCACCCGCCGAGCGGGCGGCCGCGGGCGATGTGGCCGTCCGCCGCGAGCACCAGGAGCGCCCGGCTCGTCATGTTCTGCGGGGTGTCGTCGGGGGGCACGACGATCCGGGTGCGCAGCCTCGGCTCGTCGGCCACCAGTTCCACCGCGGTGGCCTCGCCCCGCGCGACCAGCGCCCGCAACGCCGACGCCTCGACGTCGGCGAGCCACGCCGCCGGGTCCTCGGCCACCCCGGCGCGCTCGATGTGCTGCACCAGCTTGCGGCGTTGCACCGCGGCCACGTCGAGCGTGCACGCGGCCTGCAGGACCGGTGCGACGTCCAGCGCCGTCACCCACACCGTGCGCCGCATCGACAGCATCCGCACCAGCGCGCGCTCGTCGTGCAGGGCCCGCTCGACCGTGGGAACGCCGGCGTCGGACCGGGCGAGCACCGCCAGCACGACGGACGCGGGGTCCGTGGCGTGCAGCGCGACGAGTGCGTCGGCCACAGCCACCACCCCGGCCACCGAGTCCGGGGCGGCGTGGCCGCGCGCGAGGCGATGGCGCCGCCCGAGCCGGGCCCGCCGCTGCGCCGTGTCGATCATCGGGGTGCCTGCCACGCGACGATGATGACGTACGCCGGAAAGCTGCTGAATCGGGCCGGATTCCGGAGTGGCGCCGGGCGCGCAACCGCTGCTTATGACGTGAGCTCTTCCTTCAGGAGTGTGGCCGGCACGGCCGGCATGGAGAGGAAAGATGAGTGGGAGGAGTCGAGTTGGTGCACCCGTTCGGCTCGCTGAACCATTGCTTCCTGGGTGAACGGAGGATTGCATTGTCGGCCGTGTATGTGATGTACGTGCGGGGCATGGTGTGCCAGGCTGCCGCGGAGACCTCGTAGGTGGGGTAGGCGTGGTGACGGGATGTGCGCGGTGCTCATCGTCGGTCGAGAACAGTAGTCCGACGGCTGGGGAGCGGAGACTGTGGGGTTTGATTCTGTCGATAATCTATCTCGGAAGGGTGGCCACCGCAAGCGCCGAATACTCTGGGAATCGGGCGTTTACTCGCTTTTGCCGTGAGTTGTAGTGAGTGCGACTATCGCGGCCGGAACCGTCAACCCGCGATCGTGGTGCGTTCCAGTGCGTGCTCCACCAGGGCGATGATCGTCGCGAGGCACGAGCCGTCGCTGCGGGCGTCCATCCGCACGACCGGCACGTCGGGCGCCAGGGCGAGCGCCTCGCGCACGGTCTCCGCGGAGAAGCCCGTGGTGCCGGGGAAGTCGTTCAACGCCACGACGAACGGCAGTTGCCGGTTCTCGCAGTAGTCGACGGCAGGGAAGCAGTCCTCGATCCGGCGCAGGTCGACGAGCACGACGGCGCCGACGGAGCCGCGGGCGAGTTCGTCCCACATGAACCAGAAGCGGTCCTGCCCCGGTGTGCCGAACAGGTAGAGGATCAGCGCGTCGTCGACGGTGATCCGGCCGAAGTCCATCGCGACCGTGGTGGTGGTCTTGCCCGGGACCGCCGCGATGTCGTCGACCCCCACCGACGCCGCGGTCAGCGGCTCCTCGGTCAGCAGCGGCGGGATCTCCGACAGGGCGCGCACGAGCGTGGTCTTGCCCACCCCGAAGCCACCGGCCACGACGACCTTCAGCGGGATCAGCCCGTTGTCATCGTGCACGGAGACCCGCCAGCAACCGGTCCAGCACCTCCGCGGCGGGGCGTCCACCGACGCCTGCCGGTGCCGGGGCGTGCACCACGAGGAAGCCGGAGTCGGCCAGGTCGCTCACGAGCACCCGGGCCACCCCGACCGGGACGCGCAGTGCCGCCCCGACCTCCATGAGCGACACCGGCCGCACGGCCAGCTCGATGATCATCCGATGCTCTTTCTGCAGGTCACCGGCCCACCGGTCGGTCGCGAGGACGAGGGACTCGACCGGCAGGTCGCGTCCCGAGGACCGGGTACGGCCGCCGGTCACGGCGTACACGGGAACGACCCGGTCGTCGTGTCGCCCCGAGTCGGTATGCCGTGTCGGCTCGTCCGGGATCACTGCGGGGGAGCTCCGGCGTCGGCCCTGGCCGCCGGGGTCAGCGCGTGCCCGACCCGGGAGGCCAGCATGGTCATCTCGTAGCCGACCATCCCCATGTCGCAGCGCCGCCCGGCGTGCACGGCGAGGGTGGCGCCATGGCTGATCGCCGTGACGAACAGGTAGCCGTCGTCCATCTCGAGGATCGTCTGCGTGACCGGGCCGGCGTGCAGCAGGTGAGCCGTTCCCTTGGCCAGGCTGACCAGCCCGGACGCCGCAGCGGAGAGCTGGTCGGCCAGGCCCTCGTCCATTCCCGGTGAGGTGGCGAGCCGCAGGCCGTCGCCCGAGACGACGAGTGCCCGCACGACGCCCGGTGTCTCCCGCGCGAACTCCACGAGCAGCCAGTCGAGCGACCTGTCGGTCACGACCGCCCCCCGCTCTCGGTGGCGGCGAGCGCGGCGAGCCGGCTGGCCTGGTAGCGCGACAGGGCCCCCACGGCCTCGGCGCTGCGCTCGGGGACGGCCGTGTCGCGTTCGGGTTCGAGGGGGTGGCGCAGCTCCGGCGCGAGGCTGGCCTGCGGGACGCGCCGACGCAGGACGCGCTCACCGGGGTTGGGGTCCTGCGCTCCCCGGGGTGCCGGGATCGGGCCGGGTGGATCGGCGCGAAGTGGGCCGGCAGGCGGGGCAGGGCGTGGGGCAGGCGGTGCAGGCCGGGCGGGCGGCGCCCCCGGGGGCGGGGACGGGGTCGGGCGGGAGGGCGGCGGGGTGGGGACGGGCGGTGGCTTCGGGACGGGCGCCGCCGGCCGGGGAGTGGGGCTGCCCGGGGGCGGGGGCGGCGCCGGGATCGGTGCTGCGGGTTGCGCGGCTCGGGTGGCTGGCGGTGGGGTGGGGGCCGGCGCCGCAGGCTGCGGGTCGGGAATGGTCCACGCCGCGTACAGGCCCGGAGCTATCACGTGGGTCGCCACTGCCGGGCGCGGTGCCGGGACGGTGACGGCCAGCAGTGCGGGCTCCGTCCTGGCCTCGGCGTTCTCGTCCCACCAGCCTTCCCAGGTTCCCCCGCGTCCGACGGGCCCGGGTTCGGCCGGCAGCGGCGGCGGGGCGACCACCGGGACGAGCCGGGGCGACTCCATCACCCCGGCGGGCAGCGCGATCACTGCGGTGACACCCGACCCGGGGCTGGCGGTGAGCGACACGCGGATGCGGTGCCGCGCGGCGAGCCGGGCGACGACGTGGAACCCCAGGCGCTGGGCGACCGAGAGGTCGACCTCGGGCGGGTCGGCGAGCAGCCCGTTCGCCGACGCCAGCTCGTCCCGGGGCATCCCGACACCCCAGTCCTCCACCGTGACCAGCTGACCGCCGCGCCCGCCCCGGTCGGGACAGGTGCGGATGGTGACCACCGTGTCGGGAGGGGAGTACCGCACGGCGTTCTCGGTGAGCTCTGCGATCAGGTGCGTCAGGTCGGTGACGGTCTGCCCGGACACCGACGGCAGTTCGTCGACGACCAGCACGACGCGGTCGAGGTGCTCGGTCTCCGCGACCGCCGCCCGCAGCACGTCGCGCAGCGGCACGGGCTCGCTCCACGTGCGGGACGGTTTCTCGCCCGAGAGCACCAGCAGGCTCTCGGCGTTGCGCCGGACCCGGGTGGCGAGGTGGTCGAGCTTGAACAGCTCGGCCAGCGCGTCGGGGTCACGCTCGGACTCCTCGAGCTGGTTGAGGATGTCGAGCTGCCGGTAGAGCATGCTCTGGTTGCGCCGCACGAGGTTCACCAGCAGGTCGGAGGTGAACTGGCGGCGTCCGATCTCCGCGTTCGCGAGCCGGCGGGACAGGATGTCCTTCTCCCGCTGTGACTCCTCCGTGATCCGCCAGAACAACATCATTCCCGCGCACGCGAACAGAACGGCGATGCCGTGGATCGCCGACCAGAGCCACGGATTTCCCTGCCCGGCCGGGTGGTTGAAGATCAGGTTCTGGTGCCAGCCGGAGCCGATCCCGTGGCTGATCACCGTGAAGACGATGTTGAAAAGGAAAGGCGCCCAGTCCTGGTAGAGGGCGATGAACCCGATGATGATGAAGAAATGGAAGTGGGCCTCGATGGCGCCCCCGGAGAGCCCTACCAGCGCGGCCGAGGAGTAGACGAGACCCGCTGTCGCCAGCACCGACGCCGTCCGCCGTCGCTGCCGTAGCCAGGAACCGAGCAGCAGGCAGGCCAGTGGCGTGACCAGCACGTACAGCACCGTGAGCGGACGATGTCCGAGGAGCACGCCGAACAGTGCGAGGCCCGGGACGTGCGCGGCGAGCACTACCAGCAGGAGCCGGTGGCGGCGTTGCCAGTCCCGTTCGCCGATGTTGTGACCGCGGGGGAGCGTATCGAGGACTGATCTCCACATCGTGCGTTGCACCGTTTCTGAGACCTCGTCACTGGGGAGTCGCCCGGGGGAGCCGGCGGACGAGCGGGGAGGCTACAACGATCTGACGCCATGTGAGCAACCGCTCACGGAATGCAGGCGAAATTGCACGCGGCCGGCCCATCGTTCGCACCCTGGATGCAGTAGTGCGGCTAGGGGGAACGGGGGAGATGTGAACCCCCGGCCGGGTCGGTCAGCTCCAGATGGTGACGTACACCGGTGGCCGGAACCGCGACGGTGGCACGCCCGCACCGGGGGAGCGCAGCAGCTTCATCGCCTCGGGGGTGCCGAGGAAGTGCCGCAGGGACGCGGCGGCGACCGAACGCCGGTCGACGGGTGGCGTGGTGGCATGCCAGCACAGCTCCATCGGAGTGCCCGGCACGTCCATGACCTGCAGTTCGCGTCGGCGCAACTGGTGAACGGCGAGGTGCGCGATCCCCGGGGCGACGCCTGCCCCGCGCGCCGCGGCGTCCCACGCCGCGGTCTGGTTGGGGAAGACGCTGAGGCGCGACTCGGGGACGCCGAGCCCGCGCAGCAACCTGCTCACGTCGCTGCCCGGATCGGTGGCACCGGGCTCGACCAGCCACTGCCAGGTGGCGGGCGCTCCGCGCAGCCGCGCGTCCGGTGCCGCGAGCACCACGAGCCGGCACCGGAAGATCGGTTCACTGACCAGCCCGAGGCTGCGGTCGGTGCCGAGGTAGGGGCCGAGTGCCACGTCCGCGAGCCGCTGAGAGACCAGCACCGCCATCTCCGCGGTGGCCGACACCCCGGCCGACACCTCGATCGAGCCGGCCGAGCGGGCGGTGAACGCGTCGGCCAGCGGGCCTGCGACGAACTCGACGATCGCACTGGGCGCGACCAGCCGCAGCTGCTCCGCCGCGCCCTGCGCCGACCGCACCGCCGACTCGGCCTCGGCGCCGAGCGACACCATCTGCGCGGCGATGGTCAGCAGCCTGCTCCCGCCCGCGGTCATCGCCATCCCGCCGCCGCTGCGCGTGAGCAGGGGGTCGTCGAGGTACTTGCGCAGCGCGGCGAGTGCCTGGGACACCGCCGGCTCGCTCACCCCGAGCGCGTTGGCGGCGGCCTTCACCGACCCGAGCCGGGCGACCAGCACGAAGGCGCTCAGCTGCGTCAACGTCATGGCCTGATTGTGACCCCGCACACGCCTAAGCAAAGGGTTATTCGCCGATTGCCCCTCGTCTGCAGGTCCAGCACCATGACCAGCCGACTAGCCTGGTGTCTTCCCGCAGTGCCGCGAGGGGGGTTCGGACATGACCCACGACCATCACGACGCGCCCGAGGGCGGGGCGCTCCCGGTACTGCGCGGGATCTGGAACGCGCAGCGCCAGAGCGGGGCCGACATCGAGGCGCCCAGCACCACCAAGGTCTGCAAGAACATGAAGAACATCGGCTTCGGCGGTATCGCCGAGGGCGGCGCCGACGCCGACTCCACTGCCGGTCCGGTCGGCGACGAGCTGCGCAGCGCGTGGCGCGACCGGCTCGCCCGCGAGGGCAAGCTCGCTCCCGGCGCCACGAGCGTGCGCGACCTCGTCATGAAGCCGTCGGGGCAGCAGAAACCCTGACCCAGCGCACCCGCCCGCTGACAACACCAGCCTGCTCGCATCTCGGCAGCCGGAGGACCCAGACGTGAGCCCACCCACCAGCGTCGCCGAGCTGACCGAGACGCTGCGCCGGGGTGACTACCTCGCCGACCGGGGCCTCTCCACGGCGGTGTTCGTCGCGCTCTCGCTGCGGCGCCCGCTCCTGCTGGAGGGCGAGCCGGGGGTGGGCAAGACGGAGATCGCCAAGGTACTGGCCACCGTGCTCGGCCGGGAGCTGATCCGCCTGCAGTGCTACGAGGGCATCGACACCAACCAGGCGCTCTACGAGTGGGACTACGCCCGGCAGCTGCTCCACATCCGGGCCATGTCGGAGCGCGCCACCGGGGGGGAGAACGAGGACGCGGCTGTCGACAAGCTGTTCGGCCCGCGGTTCCTGCTGGAACGGCCGCTGCTGCAGGCGGTCCGGTCCGGTGACCGCGCCGTGCTCCTGATCGACGAGATCGACCGCGCCGACGACGAGTTCGAAGCGTTCCTGCTGGAGATGCTCTCCGACTTCCAGATCACCATCCCCGAGGTGGGCACGATCGCGGCAGCGGCGCCGCCGCTCGTGGTGCTCACCTCCAACCGCACCCGCGAGCTGCACGACGCCCTGAAGCGCCGGTGCATGTACCACTGGATCGACTACCCGACGCTGGAGCGGGAGGTCGAGATCGTCATGGTCCGCCGGCCGGGCGTGGGCCAGGAGCTCGCTCGCAAGGTCGTCGCCGCGGTGCACCGCCTGCGTGAGCTCGACCTCGCCAAGCCGCCCGGCGTCGCGGAGACGATCGACTGGGTGCGCACGCTGGACTTCCTCGGCGAGATCACGCTCACCGCCGACGCGGCCGACCTCACCCTCGGCTCGGTGCTCAAGGAGCGCGAGGACATGGAGCTCGCCCGCGAGAGCCTCGGCGAGATCGCCTCACACGGGTGAGTGCACGCCCATGACCGGTGACCGTGAGCTCGTGCGGGTGCTCGTCGCCTTCGGCCGCGCCCTGCGCGCCCACGGGATCGCGGTGGGCTCCGGCGACATCTCCACCTACTGCGCGGCGATGGGGCCGCTCGACCCCACCGACCTGGTCGATCTCTACTGGGCCGGCCGTACCTCGCTGATCAGCCGCAGGGAGGACATCGCAGGCTACGACGAGGTCTTCCGCGAGTTCTTCCTCGGCGAGCGCAACCCCGTCGAGGAGCTCCTCCAGCTCACGGCGCGGTCCACCGCGGAGGCCGAGGCGGTGCTGCAGGTCCCTGCTGTGGACCCGCCCGGATCCGAGCAGGAGGAGGACGAAGCCCTGATGGGGCTCGTGGCGTCGAACGTCGAGACGCTGCGGCACAAGTCGTTCGCCGCCTGCACTCCCGACGAGCTCGCCGCGCTGCGGCGGATCATGGAGCAGGTGCGGCTCACGCCACCGCGGCGCCGTACCCGTCGCACGCGCCCGTCGTCGCGGGGTCGTCGTCCCGACCTGCGCCGGACCGTCCGGGAGTCGTTACGGATGCACGGGGAGCCGGTCCACCTCCGGTGGCAGCGGCGGCAGGTCAAGCTCCGGCCGCTGGTGCTCATCCTCGACGTCTCCGGTTCGATGGCCGACTACTCGCGCGCGCTCCTGCAGTTCGCCCACTCGGCACGGCGCGCGGCGCAGCGGGTCGAGGTGTTCTGCTTCGGCACCCGGCTGACCAGGATCACCGTGCCGTTGCAGAGACGCAGCCCCGACCAGGCGTTGGCGGCGGCCGCCGAACTGGTCGTCGACTGGGAGGGCGGCACCCGCATCGGCGACTCGCTCGACGAGTTCGTGCGGGGCTGGGGCCGGCGCGGTGTGTGCCGCGGGGGAGTGGTCGTGATCTGCTCCGACGGGCTGGACCGCGGCGCTCCCGACACGCTGGCCACCGCCATGGAACGGCTCGGCAGGCTGTGCCACCACATCGTCTGGATGAACCCGCACAAGGGCGACGATGCGGGCTACCGGCCGCAGACGGTCGGCATGATGGTCGCCGAGCCGCACATCGACGTCCTGTTGTCCGGGCACGACCTGAGCAGCCTCGCCGAGCTCGCGGTGCTGCTCCCGAAGCTGGCGCGGTGAGAGGGGAAGAGCGGACATGGTCAGGTGGAGCGTCGGCATCGAAGCCGAGGGCGACCGCGTGATGGAGCTCGAGGAGGTCGTCGAACTGGCCGATGCGGTCGCCCCGAGCGGGGGCATCGCCACCGGGATCGGCACCACTCGCTACGGCGCACAGCTCGTGGTGCTCGCCGACACCCGCGACGAGGCCGTCGAGAAGGGCCGCGCCGAGTTCGCGGCGGCGGTGGCCAAGGCGGGGCTGCCGGGCTACCCGGTGGTCCGGGTGGAGGCGGTGAGCGAGGACGAGGGCAGGGAGTTCGACCCGGACCTGGACGCTGCGGGCGGATGATCCGCCTCGGCTCCCTCGCGGGATACGCGTTCTCCGGGCCCCGCGTGCTGGGCGGCTGGACGCCGCCCGCCCGGCCGGGGGTCTACGCCATCCTCTACAAGCCCGATCCCGAGACGAAGCCCGAGAAGTACGCGGTGATCTACGTGGGGCACGCCGACGACCTCGCGGCGGAGGGCTTCCCGTTCCGGCACCGGCGGTCCCACTGCTGGACGCAGCGGGCCGGTTCGAAGTGGAAGGTGCACATCGCGTTCCTGGAGGTGCCCGGTGGCAACCGTTCCCACCGGGAGATGATCACCAACGAGTTGGTGGCGGTGTACCACCCGTTCTGCAACGAGCAGCAGTACGACAACTCCTGGCGCGACGAATGGATCGGCGAGTACTCCGACGCCCCCAACACGGCCCCGCTGCCCCCGCACCGAACCGGCCCGGGTGATCCTGCTTAGGACGACAGAAGGCCCCAAGGCCTGCCGGTAACGTTCGTGGGCCGGTCGACGAGACTTCGTGCACTGCGCCTTTGGTAGCTCATCACGCGTTGGGAAAGGTCGAGCGGGTACGCGCGAGAAGTGCCGAATCGCCCCTTCTTGCGGCGCCGGCGCGCCGACCGCAGTGGACGGGAGACGGCCATGGACGTAGCACGCGCCCCGACGCCTCCACCGCGAAGCGTGCGGGTTCCGCGGGCGGTTCTCGCCCTCCTCTGCCTCGTCGGAATGTGCACATCCTGCATGTCCCCGATCGCCTCCTCGCCGTCCTCGTCGCCAGGTTCGACGGATGTCGCGAGTGCCGGACCGCACCCACCGTCCTCGGCCGACCCGGCCGCCGCCGAGATGGTGATGAAGGTCGTCAATGACACGATGGAGAACGACCATCTGAAAGCGGTGATCGTCCGAGTCACGGTCGACGGCAAGGAGATCCTCACCCAGGCCACCGGCGAATCCGTGACAGGTGTACCCGCGGCCACGAATATGCACTTCCGCAACGGCGCGGTGGCCATCTCCTACGTCTCCACGCTGTTGCTGCAACTCGTCGACGAGAAGACGGTGACCCTCGACGACAAGGTGTCGACGTGGCTACCCGAGATCCCGTACACCGACAGGGTGACGTTGGGGCAGCTGGCCCAGATGACCTCGGGTTACGTCGACTACGTGAGCACTCCCGAGCTGACCGACGAGCAGTACGCGAACCCGTTCCGGAGCGTCACCCCGCAAGAGCTCATCGCGATCAGCACGAAACACCCGCTCCTCTACGAGCCCGGAACGAACTGGAACTACTCGCACACGAACTACGTCATCCTCGGGCTGGCCCTGGAGAAGATCACCGGGAAGAACATGTCCGCGCTGATGCAGGAGAAGGTGCTGGGCCCTCTCGGGCTGAACAACACCACCGACCCGGGAACACCGGCGGTCACCCAGCCTGCGTTGCACTCCTTCACCTCCGAGCGCCGGCAGACCCTCAAGATTCCCACCGGCACCCCCTTCTACGAGGAATCGACCTTCTGGAACCCGTCGTGGACCATCACCCACGGCGCCATCCAGACCACGAACATCCGTGATCTGCATACCACCGCTATCGCCATCGGAACCGGACAGCTCCTGTCGCCCGAGTCCTACCAGAAGATGGTGACGAAGGATCTCATCGGCAGGACGACGACGCTGGACGGATGCACCACCTGCCTCCCCCAGTTCGCCGGCTACACCTACGGGCTCGGAATCGTCTCGTCCGGTAACTGGCTGATGCAGAACCCCCTTTTCAGCGGAGAAGCCGGAGCATTCGCCTACCTCCCCTCCCGGAAGGTCGCCATCGCCGTGGCCGTGACCTTCGACGAGGCCGCTTTCGACCCGGTCACCGGTGCGTACAGCAACTCCGGCGATCTTCTGTGGCGGAGGATCGGAGCGGCGCTGGTTCCCGACGACGCCCCACCGATGCCGGCCGGCGGGTGACGGCGCACGAACCGACCGCCTCGCCGTCGTTCCGGCCGGCTCAGAACGGTGGCTCCTCGTCATTGAGAGCTGTGGCCTTCTTCTGGGGGCGGGGTTCGGTGAGTGGTGGTGGGTCGACGCGGTAGGTGTGGCCGCTGGGTGTGGTCCAGAGGATCGACCCGTCGGGGTACTGGCTGACGCTCCAGCCCGGCATGGCTTTGAGTCGGTGGTGGGGCCGGCATTTAGGGCCCAGATTGGCCGCCGATGTCGGGCCCTCCCCGGCGATGGGGTCGAAGGGCACGTTGTGGTCGAGGTCGCACCGGTCTGCGGGCACGCGGCAGCCCGGTCCTTGGCAGTACTGGTGGCGAGCGGTGACGTGGTCGGTGAGGTGGGGTGGGGGTCGGTAGCGGGTGGTGCCGTAGTCGAGCAGGGCGCCGGTGAGGGGGTCGGTGACCAGCCGTCGCCAGGTGCTGTTGGGGTCGGCGGCCAACTCGCGGGCGGTCTGGGCGGGGATGGGGCCGTAGCCGGCGAGTTCGCCGGGTTCGTCGGAGGTGCCGCGGAGGGTGTCGAGGGGGACGGTGACCCGGATGTGGACCGAGACCGTGTTGGTGACGGTGGGGATACCACCCTGGGGCGCGACCCCGGGTAGCCGGTCGGACCCGGGTACGGCTGGTCCGGTCCCTGCCGGGGGACTGGTGGCATCAGGCTCGGTTGCGGCCACCAGTCGACCGGCGCTCCGGGTGTCACCGTTCCCGGTGCCGGCACTGCCGGTGCCGGTGCCGGTGGTTGTCGACCGAGGGGCGGCGGCAGAGGTGCCGGCTTCCGGGTGAGTCTGAGTAGTGGTGGCCGAGGAAGCGGGGGCCGGGGGACTACTGGCGGCCTGCTGTCCGGCGGTGCTGCAGAACCCGGTCTCGCGCAGCACCAGATCCACCAGCGCATCCGCCCGCCGGGCCGCCATCGGCCGCTCATCGGCACTGCCGCAGCCGCGGGCGTGCTGATCGAGCACCGCGAACACCCCGACCGCCTCCGCCGCCGGCAACGTGGCCGACAGCGTGGCCATCCCATCGCGCTCGGGGTAGAGCACCACGGCCGGTCCCGCCGCTTGCGCTCCCGCCGCCGCGCGGCCGCCTCACTGTCGGCGCGCAGCACCGCCCGCCGCAGCGCGGCCCGCAACTGACCGGTGGTCTGCTGCGGCGCCCGCGCCAGCACCTTC